>CAZLBC010000085.1:0-3117 GCA_964557575.1 uncultured Planctomycetaceae bacterium | reverse complement strand
TGGTGCCGGCCGCGGGAGTGAATGCCACGGTCAGTTCGTCCTCCACGTCGACGTGTTTGAATTCCTTTACCAGCGCCCGGTTGGGCCCGCCGGCTTCACGGGCGATATCCACCCCGCCGGCGACGGCGCGGCCCTGGAGCGATACGTCGAATACCCGCCGGCCGGCGGCGGCGCCGTCCGTTTCGGCGAAGGCGAGGCGGATGGTGTAGCGCGCGGCGCCGTCACCGGGGCCGACCAGCGGGACCGACAGCCGCCGCAGGCCGCGGGCGCCGCTGCGGTACACCCACGGTATGCTCGTATTGTTCACGGACAGGAACGCCGGGTCGCGAATCACATACTGCCCGCCGGGGTAGAGCGACACGTCCGCGTCGATGCGCCGGACCAGGCTGCCCCGGTGCCGCGGGTAGCCGAGCCAGAGCTGCCCGTCGCCGTCGACGCGGTCACCGGGCGCCCCGAGATTCAGGGCGAGCCGCTTGACGGGAGTCGGATCGCCGGCGCCGCCGTACCAGGCCCACCCCCGCTCCGCTGCAACGGGCTCGAATACCACGGTGCACGCGTTGGGGAACGGACACAGGCACCCGGAACTGGCCTCGGGGACCATCAGCAGCCCGTTGGCGGGAATCATGTTTATCCAGCACCCCGGCCGCTGCGTCGGAAAATGCTTCGTCCCGTAATCGCGGATAAGGTCGTACCAGCCCAGGGTGAACGATCGGAACACCATCAGGTGCGGCGCGGCTGCCGGACAACCGCAGTGATGCCCGGGGCGGGCGAACTGCCAGGGTTCCTCCAGGCCGGTGATCGGGTTCGTCCGGGTCTTCCGGCGGCCGGTGCGGAGGTCGAACGCCCACGGTTCGGCGTGAAGTGTGTCGCCGATCACCAGGGGCCGGACGCGGTAACCGATTTTTTTGCGCCAGAGGACGCTGCCGTCTTTCGCGGACAGGGCCGTTACCAGCCGGTCATTGAATGTTCCGGCGAAGAACTCCTTCCAGAAGTGACCGTCGACATAGACGCCGAAGAGGACCAGTACCCCGTCGCGGTATATGGCGCCGAGCGAACACCACGCGAAACCGCCGGCGGCCCCCACCAGGTCCAGCGCCTGCCGCCAGCGGGGCCGCCCGGTCGCCGCGTCCAGGGCGACGACCGCGCGGACCGCGGCCTTCTCGAGCTTCTTCTCCGCGGCACGGCGCTCGTCGTCCTCGAGTGTTTCCAGGGCCGCGCGCCGCGCCGCCAGTGCCTGCCGGCGCTCGGCCGGCGTGACATCCGCGGTCGCCAGGAACACCGTACCGCCGCCGACGGCGATCGCCCCCTGCGGTATTCCCGCGGCCGCGTATACCCAGCGGGTGTCCCCGGTCGCCGGGTCGACGGCGAACACGGCGTCTGACTTCCGGCCGCCGATGCTCCGCGACCCGTAGAGGGTGCCGCCGGCCAGGGCAAGATACCCCCACGAACGCTTCTTGCCGTCCTTCGCCGCCGGCAGCACGTAGGTGGCGGCGGTCTTTCCCGTCTCCGCGTCAAGGCGCAGGCACGTGTCGCCCGCGGCGATAAACAACCCCTGTTTCCCCAGTGCCGCGTTGCCGCCGTCGTGGGTAACCCGGTCCCGGAGCGTGTTCGGCAGCCGGCGTTCCCAGTATTTCACGCCGTTGTAGGCGTCGTAACACATGACGACCTTTTCAGGGTCGACGGCGGCCCCCGGCCCTTCGCCCTGGATGAACAACCGGCCGCCGGCGGCCAGGGGCGCGGCGGCCCGGCGGTGGCGTTCGGGCATCTGCCCGGGACCGGGATCGCCGAACCACAGGACCCCGAGCGGACACCTGATGCGCCGATCGTCGCTGCAGGCGGTGTTGCCGGCATCGGCGTACTGGTGGGTCCACCGCCCGGCCTCCGGGAGCGGACCGCGGGAAAAGGTCAGCCATGTTCCGTCGCCGGAATTGATCGTGCCGCCCGCCAGCGGCGTACCGGCGGCCCACTGTTTCAGTGCCGCGGCGAGCCCTTTCGTCCCGCCCGCGCCGCGGGGCGGCCGATACAGACCCTGCCGCCGCAGGGCTTGAGCATACGGAAGGCCTCCGCGGCCCCGAACCGAATCGTCCCGCCGGTCAGGGCGGATTCGGAAACCACCAGGTCGGCACAGTAATTCGCGTACGGCACCGCCCCCGGCGTGCAGACATCGACGCGGACCCGCCTGCCGTACAGGCCCGCGGACCGGAGAAGCCGGCGGGAACGGGCCGCTTTCGCGGGATCGGTTTCGATGCCGCAGATCGTCAGGTCCGTCAGGCGGGCGAGACGGAGGGCCAGCCGCCCGGACCCGCTGCCGAGAACCAGCGCGTACCCCCGGCGCGTGCCGGTGGCATCGATAATATGCTTCGCGGCCGCCGCGAACAGCGGGGAACGGTCGCCGGGCTTGACGGGATGTTCAGTTTGTGCCGGGCGGATCGTTTTCGGTTCCCCGGCGGTCCCGGAACCGAAGCAGCAGATCGTCCCGGTATCCGTACTGACGTAGAGCCGGCCGCCGGCGGCCGCCAGTCCGCGGGCGGCGCCGTCGACCATCCCGGTCCACACGACCTTCCCCGCGGCGGTGTCGACGGCCGCGACCTTCCCGTCACCGCCCGCGAAAAGGGTACCTGAGGCCAGTATCAGTTCCGCGTCGCAGTCGCTTTCGACGGCCCACATCACGCAGCCGGCTGCCGCGTCGGCGGCGGCCTTCATATCTTCTTTCAGTTTCTCCAACCGCGTGAACACGGGGTTCTTTTGCGCCTTTTCCATCTCTTTCTGCTTAGACTCGAGTTTCCCGCGGACCGCCTCGATCCGACGCGCGAGTGCCGGGGACATCGCGCCGTCCTGCTGTTCGGGGTTCCCGGCCTTTTTTTCGAGGTCCGCCAGTTCGTTGCGCATCTCGTCGGCGGATTGTTTCAGCTTTTTGATCTTCCGCTCGATCCCCGCCTTCTTGATCCGCGTGCGGTGGTGGTTCTCGAACAACTGCCGGCGGCGGACACTCGCCCGCGGAAAGGCATCGAGGTCGATGGCCTTTATCTTGCCCCGCCCGGCGAGATAGGAGACCGTTTCCCGGACGATGATCCTGCTGCCGTGGTACCAGGCAAAGCGCGACCGCGAATCCCGGTT
>CAZLBC010000084.1:17228-21584 GCA_964557575.1 uncultured Planctomycetaceae bacterium | reverse complement strand
ACGCGGTCGCCGTCACCCGCGGGCCGCTGGTCTTTTCGCTGTTGATCCCCGAAGAGTGGAAGGAGACCCGGTCGTACCTCGACGGGCGGTTCCACACCCGCGAGATCCGGCCGAAAGGCCCCTGGAACTACGCCCTCCTGCTGGATGCGGCGGGGCGCCCGGCTATCGAGACGGTCGTCGCCGACACGATGCCCGCCCAGCCCTTCCGGGCGCCGGACGCCCCGGTGACACTGAAACTGAAGGCCGTCAGGACCGACGCGGGCGGCTGGGGGACGTATCGGAAGGACTTCCCGGCCCGGGCGGTCGAGCCGCCGGCGAGCCCGGTGACGGCGGCCGGCGCGGCCGAGGAGATCGTCCTCGTGCCCTACGGCGCCACGGAGATCCGGATCACCTATTTCCCGTGGGTGAAGAAGTGATGATCAAATACTTTCACGCCGCTTGCGCCCTTTTCGCCGCCCTGTATTTCGCGGCCCCCGCTCCCGCGGCGCCGATCCGGGTCACGGTCGACGGCGGCACCGTCGTCGCCCGCCGGGAGGAACCACTGCGGTACGGGGTCTGCATGAACTACCTGATGGACGCCGATGACTGCGATCCGCAGCGGAAGCACCCGATCCGGGAATCCCTCAAAAAGCTGGGCGTGAAGGCCGTCCGCTGGAACGAGGGAGAGATCGGCGACAAGATGATCTGGTCGATCCCGCCGTTCGAGAAACCCGACGTCCACGCGACCCATCTGCGGACGCCGGGGACGGTCCACTACAATTGGCGCGTGGACCGCGACGGCAAGCTCAAGCACCCCGTCATGGAACTCGACGAGGCGATCGCGATCGCCCGGGACCTGGAGCTGGAACTGTTCATCATCGTCGGCATCGACGCGATATGGGTCGCCGAGCCGGCGGTCCGGGGCACGGATACCGCGGGCCGGACCGATCCGGTCGGGGAGGTCATCACGCCGATGACCGACTTCCCGTGGGCGACGGAAGGCAAAACGGCCCGCGAGATGATCGTCGCCGGGACCGGTGACCTGGCGGCGTACCTGGCCCGGGAGGCCGCGGACGTCCCCGTCTTCCTGGAGATCGGCAACGAGAACTACCTCGGCGACGCGAACTGGAAGCCCGAGGCCTACGCGGCGATCGTCAACGCGCTGAGCAGGCGGGACGGCGATCAGGGTCTGGAACGCGTTCGTCCGCGACAGCCTTCTGAAGGTACCGGTCACCGGCTCACACAAGGATCTCTGCTGTTACGCGTCCCGGGACACGGCCGACCCGGCGCGGCTGACCGTGTGGCTGGCCAACAACCACCCCGGGGATCGGGCGGTCTCCCTGGTACTGAAGGACTGCCGCGGCGCGGGGACCCCGCGGGTGTACCGGTTCGCGGGGACGGGCCCGGCGGACACCCGCCCGGTCTTCGGCCCGGCCGACGATCGGCCCGCGCTGAAGCCCGGCGCACCGCCGTCGCTCGATTGCCGGCTGCCGCCGTACTCGCTCACCGTCCTCCGGTTCGGGGAGCGGTAACCTTCTGACTATCCTGCCGTTTGCGCTGTTTCCGTCACCCTTATTACAAATCGTCAATTCAATTGACGTATTGTAAAAAGGGCGAATCGGCCTGCTGGGACTGCTGCCGTTCAGTTACCGGGAGCTTACCCGCGGAAACGTCGAGCCTGCGACACCCCGTGAAGCCCTGTTCCGGGGGGGCTATCCCCCGCTCTACGACCAGGACGTGGACACGGTCGCCTGGCTCAACAGCTATATAACCACCTGCGTGGAGCGGGATGCGCGGCAGATCGTGAACATACGGGAACTGGGTCCCTTTCGCCGGTTCCTCGCCCTGTGTGCCGGCAACGTGGGTCAACTGGTCAAAGCAACCCGACTCGGCGCCGATTGCGGCGTATCGCGAAACACGGTCCGGGCCTGGCTGGATATCACCGAGGCCGCCTTCATCATATTTCGTCTGTATCCCTACCACGAGAATTATCACAAGCGCGTGGTGAAGACACCCAAATTGTACTTCCACGACACCGGCCTCCTGATTCGCCTGCTCGGTGTTCAGTCGCCGGATCAGGTGTGAACCCATCCCCTGCGCGGGACGTGGTTTGAAAACTGGGTTGCAGCGGAAATCCTCAAGGCCATCCGCAACGCCGGCGACCGGCGAACGCTGTACTTCTGGCGCGATAATGCAGGCCATGAGATCGACCTTCTTCTGGAAGAGGGACGCGCGCGGCACTGCATCGAGATAAAATCAGGTCGCACGATCTCACCGGACTGGTTCGACACGCCGGCGTGGTGGCGCGGCATGTCGCGCGTCACACGCGGCCGCAACATCGTGGTGTACAGCGGCGCTGCCGACCAGAACAGGAAACGGGGGTCCGTCGTCGGCTGGAAAGAAATACACTCGTTCATTGAGGACCGGTTCGGGAACCGGTAGCGTTGCCCGCGTTCTTCTCTTCCCACCGCAGTTTCGCCGCGCGGATGCCGTCGAGACCGGTCTTGAGGGCCACGATGTAGTCATGCCCCTCGTGCCGCACGATCTCCGGGGCGGCGACCGGCAGCGCGGCGACGATCAGCCGGTCGTCGTCGACGCCGAAGGCCAGGGGATTCGCCGAGCAGTACTGGGTGTTGAGGTTGTTCTGCCCGTACCGCTGGTTGCGGAACAGGTAGTACCGGTCGTCCCGCCGAACCACGAAGGGGCACTCGCAGTTGCCGCCGTACCAGTTGGCCAGGCCGGCCGGCGACCCGCCGGCGCAGACGATCACCGGCTCGCTCCAGAACCGCAGGTCGGCCGAGGTCCGGCAGAAGACCGCGCACTGCGGCGTCCGCGACTTGTCGTGGCCGGTGTAGTAGCAGTAGTAGAGGCCGCCGGCGCGGAGGACCATCGCGTCGCGTGACTGGGGGTAGGGCCCGCTGAACAGGTCCGGCTGGCCCCCTTCGTTCAGCACCCGCTTGAAGTCTTTGCCGTCCCGGCTCCGGGCCAGGCAGATCCGCTTCCAGTCCCCGTAGAACATCAGGTACGCCCCGTCGACCGTGATCACGTGGGGGGCCTGCAGGCCGCCGGGTTGCTCGCCGAGGGCGGTGTCGGCCTCCATGGCGATGCCCTTCGGCTGCCAGTCGGTATCGGTCGGACGCCGGCCCTCCCAGCGGTAAAACAGCCGGGTGTTGCCGCCGCACTTCGTGTGCCGGATGCACGACCAGAGCTGCCAGGTCCCGTCGGCGGCCCGCCAGACGCCGAAGTCCACCGGCTGCTGCTTCGGGGAGGTGTATGTCCCGAGGTCGGGGTTCCCCGCGATCGACCACCACGGCCCGTCGATGACGGGGACCGCGCCGGCGGCCGCGGCGGCCGCCCAGCACAGGCCCGGCAGGGCCGCCAACAGTGTTCGCTTCATGGGTGCTTCTCCTTTCGCCGGTTCGCCCTCCACGATGCCGCGGGCGTTGTCTCGCCCCGCCACCGCCGCGGGTGCCGTATGCGTCAACTCCCCCCGCAATCGCGGGAGCGTGGTACCAGCTCAAACCAGTTGATATTGACACCGCCCGTCACTATCGCCAGCCGCAACACGTGGCGCCCGGATGACAGGTGCAGGGACGGTCCGCCGACGGTGGACCACTTCTGCGGTCCCCCGGTCTTGGTACGATCGATGTTCCGGGTCGCGGCGCGGCCGTCGACGAGAATGCGGATCGCGCCGCCGTCGCGGCGAGCACCGCGCAGCCTGTTCCGTATTTCATCGGGAGACCTCCTGATTACCATGGTGCCGTACCTTCGCGCCCGTATGCCCACGACGCGAAACCGGGGATGATCCGCCCGCCGATTGTACCCGCCGGCGCGGCAAACCGGCAGGGCGGATTGTCCGTTTTCCGCGCGGCGGGTGGAAAAACGGGTCGCGTCGCGCGTCGGTTGTGACCCGCCCCGCACCGTGTTACAATGGTATTGTTCGGATTGAACATCGCGGGAGCAGCAGATGGGCATGATACTGAAAACAGACGGCGACGACGAGGAACGGGAGCGGCGGTTCGAGCTCGACTACCTTCGTTCGCTCACCACCGCTGAACGGTTCGAGATGATGATCCGGCGATCGAACGAGATAAAGGAGATTCTGATACGCAATGGACACAGAATCCCTGTTGAAATCGTTAAACGATATGGAAAAACAAGGTTGAGGATCGCTTCGGTGATACACCGGTCTTCTTCGCGAGCCTGGATGACCTGATAGCCATGAAAGAGGCCGCCGGCAGGCAGAAGGACCGCGAAGACCTCAAGTATCTCCGCGCGATTCGCGACCGCGGAAACGACGCCTGAAAAAGAAAAAGACGAAAAAGGGGTCAAGAGAAAAAGGGGTCAGGTACTTTTTCTCAACCGTTACCCGGCTGC
>CAZLBC010000084.1:0-17128 GCA_964557575.1 uncultured Planctomycetaceae bacterium | reverse complement strand
CCTGACCCCTTTTTCTGACCCCTTTTTCTCTTCTACTCACCTCCCGTAAAACACGTCACCCGGCCGTCGACAGTCGACAGGTACAGGTGCCCGCCGGCGGCGGCCATCCCGTCCCAGACGACCGGGGCATCGAGGGCAACGGCGGCGATTTCGGCGCCGTCCCGCTCCCGGCGTATCCGCAGCGCACCGCCCAGCCGTCCCGCGTAGGCGGCGTGGGGGTCGTCGTCGGGCATGTTTTTCGGCATTGTCGCCAACACCAGGTGCCCCCCGGCCTTCAGGAGTGCCCGCGGCCGGACCGGCAGGTCCACCCGCCAGGATCGCTGCTTGTTGCCGCCGTCCAGGACGGTCTTGAACAGCTCGTAGTCACCAAATGTCCTGCGCCGGTGTTTCCGCCGCGCGCCCCAGACCGCCCCGTCCGCGAACACCATCATCAGGGCCGTCGGCCGGTCGGTCCGGTACGGCGGTTTCCGCTTACTGTCCTCGATGTGGAACCGGGAGAAGCCGCCCTTGTGCCGGGCGGCGGGCATCCGGCCGTGGTCGCCGGTGCCCAGTCCCCAGTCGGACCGGTGGTGCTCGGCCCCGTCCAGGAGGCTCGACGTGGAAAAGAGCTGGAGCGACCGGCCCGTTTTTTCCCGCAGGCCGGCATCGAACATCAGGTGCCGGATGAAGACGCCGGTCCCGTCGCCGACCGGGACGTCGGTGATCCCGCCCGCGATCGAGTAGGTGTCGCTGCGGTCCGGCTGGGTGAAGGTCTTGTAGTCGGTCCAGAGATGGCCCTTGATATGCGTACTCTCGACGTCGTCCTGCGCCCGGTACACCGGGTGCCGGCTCGCTACATGGTTTTTGCAGCGGATCGCCCCGGTGGCCGGGTCGAGGCCGTAGAGATACATCCCGCCGTCAAGCCAGGTCGACCGCCCGGCGCAGACGTAGGCCGTCCCGCCCTGGAGAAGAACGCTGCCGTGGACCGGCCAGGGCGACGCGACCCGGTCGAAGGCCACGCAGCGGGTGTCGACCGGCGCGGCGCGGAATCGCCAGGCGGTCGCCCCGTCCTCAAGCCGCAGGCAGGTCACCAGTCCGTCGGCCGACCCGAAGAGGACCGTCCCCCGGTATATCGTGGGCGGTGAATCGACGCGGGCCCCGGCGACGCGGCGCCAGCGGACCGTCCCGTCGGCCGCGTCCAGGCAGCAGACGATCCCCGCGTCCGCGTCGGCGACCAGCACCCGCCCTCCGGCCGCAACCGGCTGTGTCGGCCGGCCGCCGATCGCCGTTGCCCAGGATCGTTTCAGCGTCGCGGGGACCGCGGCCCCGGCGACGCCGCTGCGGCGGGGGTCGTGGCGCAACGTCGGCCACGCGTCCGCGCCGGACGGCGCGGCATCCGGCAGCTTCCCGTATGCCGGGCCCTTCGCGAGCCGATCGCCGTCCGCGGCCGGGCGGGTCTTCCGTGCGCCGGCCAGGGCGTTGAACCCCCGGAGCAGGGCCTCCATGTAGCACCCGCATGAATTGGGGGGCGTGTACAGCAGGCCGTTGGCCGGCATGATCCCGTACTGGCAGGTGCCGCGTACCCAGTTGTTCCGCGAATGGTCGTCGCCGGCGAGATCCACCATCTCCGCGCCCCGCTTGTTCATGATGATATAGCGGCTCGTCGCCTTCGCCCGGTAGCAGCGGAAGTGGTGGCCGACGCTGACCAGGTTCGCGGGGACCGCGTCCCGGACCTTCAGTTCGCCGGTGTGGAGGTCCCGGGCCTCCCGCCGGTCGGGGGGGACCCGCATGGGGTCCATCTTGTGGCCGACCTTGTGCCACACCAGCCCGTCGATTGCGAAGATATCGAGCGGGGCGTGGAAGGAGGACCCGGCCGCGCACGCCCACAGCTTTTTCCCGTCGGCGGCCGCGAGTGCCAGCAGCTTCTCGGGCAGGTTGGTAAGCACCACGCCGTCGGCAACCACGAGGGTATGTTTGCCGAAGGTGATCTTTTTCCGCTGCGACGGTTTCCCGCACGCGTGCCGCCAGCGCGGCCGGCCGCTGTCTTTGTCCAGGCACACGACGGCGGCAGCGAGCCGGATATAGACGCGCTGCCCGTCTGCAGCCAGCGTCTGCGGCAGCGGGGCGTCCTGCGGTTCCCACGTCCACGCCGTCTTCCCGCTTGCGGCGTCCACGGCGACAAGCGTCTTGGTATTCGGAAATTCGTGTTTCTTCCGCACCGACGGGTGGGTGAAGGCCTGCTCGGCCGCCGGCCGGCCCCGCAGGACCAGCAGCGTCCCGCCGGCCAGGACGATCTCCTCGGCCCCGGCGGTCTGCGCGAACGTCCGCACCGTCTCGCCGGTCGCCGCGTCCAAGGCGACCACCGGCCCGCCGAGCGCGAGCGGGACGTAGATACGCTTACCCGACGCCACCAGGAGCCGCGCCGCCTGCGGCGGACCGGACCGGAACCGCTGCCGGTGGTGTATCCACGAGGCCAGGGGCCGCTTCCAGAGCAGGACGCCGTTAAAGGCACCGCGGGCGACGAGCGCCCACTTACCCGGCAGGTTCAGGTTCGCCGGGGAGGCCTCGTCGAGGATGGAGAACAGCCGCCCGCCCGCGGTCACCATCGCGCTGACGCTGTTGAGCCAGTCGTGGTGGCGGGTCCAGCGGGGCCCGGCGGCCCACTGCAGCCGGCGCGGCGGACCGACGACCGTGTCCCGGGCGACGGCGTTGTTGTCGGGCCCGTGGAGGTAGTGGGTCCACGCGTCGACGGCGTCCGGCCGCGGCTTCGTGAACGGGGCGGCCCCGTCCTTGCCGGGGAAGACGGCCGTCCCGCCCGGCGCCAGGACGCGGGTGATCTCGTCGCGACCGACGCCCGCGCCCGGCCCGGCGACGACGAGGTCCGCGAGGTTGTCGATACAGGGCAGCCGCTTCCCGTCCCACCGGGCCAGCGCGACCCGCCCGCAGAGGCCGCGGGACCGGGCGTGTTCGCGGGTTCGCCGCAGGGCGGCGGTGTCCGCGGTCAGGCCGAAGACGAGGCGGCCGTCGCCGGCCAGCGCGGTCGTCAGGCGGCCGTCGCCGCACCCGGCGTGGACGATCAGCCCGCCGGTGAACCGCGCCGCTTCCAGCAGCGTCCCGGCTTGTTCGGCGGGCGATTCCGCGGCGGCCGCAGAGCCGCCGGAAAACAACACCGGGGACAGGAAGATAAGGAGTCTGTTCGGTAAGCGTTTCATCATCGCACCTCGCTGTTCGGTTGTGTCTCTATCCCCCCTCACACGCCCCCGAACGTGCCGCGGTCGGCGGCGGGCATCTGGTACCCGCAGTAGAGGCACCGGTTGAATTTATTGCTGATCACGGCGTCGCAGTCGGGGCACCTGGTCTTCTTCGGCCCCCGCTTCCCGTCGAGAACCCCGTCTTCCATGTCCAGCCGGGTGACGGTCTCCTTGAGCTCCTCCTCGGAGATGCCGGTCCGGTCTCTGAGCAGCGTCCACATCCCTTCACAGATCAGCGACAGCCGCTCTATCCGCTCTTCCAGGTCGCTTATCATGCCCCGCAGGGTTTCCGACGAGGCATCGGCGCCCCGCGTCACCCCCTCGAGTGTGCGGATCTTTCGATCCTGCGAACGGTTCCATATAAATTCGAAAATGCCTATGCTCATAATGGGTCCTTTCTTTTTCTCCCGTGTGTAGAAAAGAAGTCCCGGATGACCGCGGTGGCGTCGAAGTCGCGGCTGGTCGGGCCGAAGATCCGCTCCGGCAGGTACTGCGCGCGGCCCGCGGGCGACTCCGCGGCGGCCGCCGTGACCGAACACAGGACCGTTGCGCACAGGACGCTGAGGACAAGGCGGGGGGTACGGCTGGAAGGAAGGAGTGCCATCGTTTTCCCCTAGTCGGCGGCGATTTCTCCTCCGACGGATTTCAATTTACCCTGTTGTTTCTCTTTATAGTACTCGACCAGGCGTTTTGGATCATGGCCGAATCGAGCGGATATTTTTTTCCTCGTATCGCGTATTTCTTTGATGGTCTCGTTGTCGTGCATTGTGCTCCCTGCCACATGATATGACGTTTCGGCGGTGATTGCGATACTGAATCGACGCGGCGCCGCCCTACCCCGGCTGCAGGCCGGCCTCCTTCATCAGCCGCTGCAACTCCCGCTTGAGCCGGTCGACGGTCTCGCGGTAGGCCGGGTCCTTGTAGACGCTGTGCATCTCCAGGGGGTCCTTCTCGAGGTCGAACAGCTCCCACTCGCCGTGCTCGTAGTAGTGGATCAGCTTGTAGCGGTCGTCGCGGACGCCGCGGTGCGGTGCCACGTTGTGGCAGCCGCGCTCGTAGTAGGTGTAGAGGAGGGTGTTCCGCCAGTCGTCCGGCGTCGTCCCTTTCAGTATCGGCACCAGGGACCGGCCCTGGACCGCCGCGGGGACCGCGGCGCCCGCGGCCTCCAGAAAGGTCGGCGCGTAGTCGATGTTCTGGACCAGCGCGTCCGGGCGGCTGCCGGCGGCCGTGACGCCGGGCCACCGGACGATCAGCGGGTTGCGGAACGACTCCTCGTACATCCACCGCTTGTCGTACCAGCCGTGCTCGCCGTTGTAGAACCCCTGGTCGGAGCTGTAGACGATGATGGTGTTCTTGTCCAGACCGTGTTTTTCGAGGTAGTCGACGACGCGGCCGACGTTCTCGTCCATCGCCTTGATGCACTTGAGGTAGTCCTTCAGGTAGGCCTGGTATTTCCAGCGGACCAGGTCCCTGCCTTTCAGGCCGGCGGCCCTGAATTGCCTGTTCCGCGGCACGTAGCAGGCGTCCCAGGCCTTCCGCTGGGCGGGCGTCATCCGCTGGAACTCCCTGAGCGTCGCCCGGTCCATCGACTGGGTCTTCGGCGCGGCCTTCTTGATCTCTTCCGGGGAACTGGTGGCCGCGGGCGGCGTGACCTTCGCGTCGTAGGCGATGTTGATGTGGTCCCTGATCGTCATCTCCTGCTTTCGGGCGGGCGAGGCCCGGTCGGCGTAGTCGTCGAAGAGGTTTTCCGGCTCGGGGACGTCCTCGCCGTCCATGAGGGTGAAGTGGCGCGGGTGGGGCAGCCAGGTCCGGTGGGGCGCCTTGTGCCAACTGCAGAGAAAGAACGGCTTCGACCGGTCCCACTTCTTCTCCAGCCAGTCGATCGTGATGTCGCCGATGATATCCGAGCAGTAGCCCTGCCTGCGGACGGGCTTCTTTGCGCCCTTCGTCTTGAAGTCGGGATTGTAGTAGGTGCCCTGGCCCGGCAGGACCATGTAGTCGTCGAACCCGGTCGGCGTGCTGCCGAGGTGCCACTTGCCGAAGACGGCGGTCTGGTAGCCGCTTTTCCGGAGTTCGCCGGCGACGGTCCACTGGGTGTTGTCGAAGCGCTGGCCGTTGCGCCGGAAGCCATTGACGTGGCTGTGCTTGCCGGTCATGATCGCGGCCCGGCTGGGCCCGCAGATGGAGTTGCACACGAAGCTGTTGGTAAACAGCATCCCCGCGGCCGCCAGCCGGTCGATGTTGGGCGTGATTTCGTGTGTGCGGATGAATGCGTGCATCCGCCCCCGGTAGGCGCCCAAGGTCTGGAGCGAGTGGTCGTCGGAGAACAGGAACAGGATGTTCGGCCGCTTCGATTTCGTTTCGGCGGCGGGGGCGGCGACCGCGGCGACGCCGGCGGCGGCGAGGGACTTCATGAAGGTTCTTCTGCGCATGGGATTGACCTCGAAAAAAGTGTAGTGTCGGACGGGACGATCTTACCCGAACGCCGCGGCATCCACAAGGCGGAACCGGACATCGCCGAAGCGCCGGTCACCCCTTCAGCCGCCAGCGGGCCTGGCGCAGCACGGCCCGCGGGGACGTCTTGAGCCGCTCGTACCACACGGTCAGGAGCGACCCGTCGCCGAGCTGCACGGTGGACGGGTATCCCAGGTCGCCGCCGGCACCGTCACCCGAGATGATCATGGCATCCGACCACGTGCGCCCCGCGTCGGCGCTGACGCGGGCCTTATTGCCGTAGGGCCGACGGCGGTGGCCGTAGGTCATCAGGATCCGGCCGTCGGCCAGGCGCACGAGGTGGGACGGCAGGCCCCAGACGCCGATGGGATGCGGGACGGTCCAGGCGGTGCCGCACCGTCGGCGGACTCATCGCCGATACCCTTCGCCCCGGGGACGAAGGCCCGCCTCGAGATCGCCGGGCCATGAATCCGCATTGTTCTACAGTTCTCAAACTGACCGATTCGGCCTCACCTATGATATTGCTACTGTATATGCAGTTGCAATTTCCAATCGGTCAGTTTGAGTACAGTTGCAATCTCCTGTCGATATGTTTGGTTTTTGGACTGCACTCCAAAAAAACGGACAGATGTTGGAGTACACGCCAAATACGCCGTGATGTCGTCACACGCCCGGTGCAGGGCGGGCAGCGCCCCTTCAGTTTCAGCCCCCCGTCCCCAGGCCGTCCAGCAGCGGCGCGAGGCCGTCGCCGAACCGGCGCCAGCGCCCGACCGAGGTGGTGTAGAAGGGCTTGCGGACCTGGTGGAGGCTGGCGGTGTGGACCGGGCGGTCGTGCTCGAAAAACCGCAGGCAGGTCTCGTCGAACGGCAGCCCGCAGTGGTCCAGCAGCCGCCGGACCGCCGGTTCCGGGTCGGCGACCAGCGCCTCGTAGTCGTGGGCGAACACCGCGCCGTCCGGCAGCAGCGCTTCCCACGCCGCCGTCATCTCCCGGTAGGCGGTGTGGTAGGCCGCCAGGTCGGCCAGGTCGTAGCTGAACTCCTGGCCGCGCGTGAAGAGCTTCGAGTAGCAGGAGACGCAGGTGTCGCGGGCGTCCCGGCGGCAGTGAACGATCGTCGCGCCGGGCAGGACCAGGCGGATCAGCGGGACGAAGACGAAGTTCGCGGGCATCTTGTCGGTAATCCGTTCGGCCGCCGGGGCCAGGGGGCGCAGGGCGTCGAGGTAGGCCCGGCCGATCTGCGCGCAGTGAGGGGGGCGGAGGGCGGAGACCCAGTCGGGGAACGCCGCGTCCGGCAGCCCGGGCAGGTGGGCCAGGGAAACCAGGCGGCCCAGGTCGGACCGCTCGCCGCCCCCGTGGACGGCGGGGTGGGCGGCGAGGATCTGCTCGGCCAGGGTCGTCCCGGACCGGGGCATGCCGAGGATGAAGATCGGCAGCGGGTCCGGGTCGCCGCCGCCGGCGAGGCGGTCCATGGTCTCCCGGTCGAAGGCCGCCCGCACCCGCTCCAGCCGGGCGATGTCGTCGGCGACGTCGTAGTCCAGCGTCGCCCGCTTGCGGTCGTTGCCCTCCCGGTACCAGACAAGGGCCGCCGGGAAGTCCGCCAGGTCCTCGCAGGCCTTGCCCAGGGCGAAGGCCAGCTCGATGCGGTTGGTTTCGGTGAGATTCTCAGACGCCCACAGCGCGCGGAGCCGCCGCATCTCCGGCTGCTCGGGGTCCGCGATGGTGATGCTCTCGACCAGGCTCCGCCAGCCGTCGCAGCGGTCGGGATCGGTCGCCAGCGCGTCCCGCAGGAGCGGCTCGGCCTCGTCGCGGCGGCCGAGGTTGTTCAGCGTCATCGCCAGGCCGATTTTCGCGTCGGGGGAATCGGGCCGCTCGGCCAGGGCCGCCCGGAAGGCCGCCGCGGCGCCGGCGAAGTCCTCGGTGTCCCGCAGGGCCAGGCCGAGGACGATCCGGGCGTCCGTCATCCCCGGGGCCAGTGCCAGGGCGTCCCGGGCCGCCCGCTCGGCCTCGTCAAACCGCCCGTCCCGCCGCAGGACGTTCGACAGCGTCACCAGGCCCTCCGGGTACCGCGGCTGCAGCGCGAGGGCCTTCCGCACCGCTCCCGCCGCCCCGTCGATGTCCTCCCGCTCCAGGAGCACGCAGGCCAGGGCGTTGTGGGCCTTGGGGTAGTCGGGGTCGGTGAGCACCGCCCGCCGGGCCAGCTCCGCGGCGGCGTCAAGGTCCTTCAGCTCCCGCCGGGTGTGCGACCGGTTCGAGAGCGCCTTGGCGTAGTCCGGTTTGAGTTCAAGCGCCGCGGCGTAGGCGGCGTCGGCCGCCGCGAACCGTCCGCGGTGGTAGCGGGCATTGCCGAGGTTGTTGTGCGCCTTGGGGGACCGGGGATCGGCCTTGACCGCGGCCGCCGCGGCTTCCTCGGCCTTTTCGAACTGCCCGGTCTCCAGCAGGACCATGGCCATGTTGTTGCGGGCCCGGCCGTCGGCGGGATCGATCGCGGCGGCCCGCCCGAAGCACGCGAGGGCCTCCTCGCGGCGGCCGGCGGCGCGGAGGGCGTTGCCGAGGTTGAAGGCGATCGGCCCGGCGTCCGGCGCGGCCGCGTGTGCCTGCCGGAGCAGCGCGATGCCCTCGTCGAGAAATCCCCGCCGGCGGCGGATGAGCCCGAGGTAGTGGAGGGCGTCGGGGTGTTCCGGCAGGTCGCGCAGTACCGCGCGGACCGCCCGTTCGGCGGTTTCCAGGTCGCCGGCCTGGATCAGCCCCGCGATCCGCCCCAGCGCGCGCCCGTGACCGGGATCAGTCATCGGCCCGGTCCCCGCCCCGCCCCCGTTCAGAGGACCGGTACGTCATATTGTTTGATAGTATCATCCGTCGTGACAATCGTCAGCTTCTCCTCGACGGCCTGCGATACCAGCAGCCGGTCAAACGGGTCGCGGTTGTGAAAGGGCAGGTCGATGACGCCCTGCAGGTGTCTGCGGCGTATGGGCAGCCACCGGATGCCGTTGCGGATCATTTCCCTGTCGATCGCCCGGTCCCAGTGCTCCACGAGCAGGAGTTTTCCGATGCTGATCTTGATGCACATCTCCCAGTAACTCGCCATGCTGAAATAGAGGGTGTTGTCGGCGTTCGTGATCACCGCGACGGTATCGTCGCCGAGTCTTTGATCGCCCGTGATGTACCAGATAAGAACCTGCGTATCAAGGAGGCAGTTCATCGGTTACCTGTACTCCTCGAAGTCATCAAGCGGGGCGTTGAAATCATCGGCCATGGCCACGACCAACTCCGGGCAGCCGCCGGGGCTGCGATCGGTTGCGGGAGGGGCGATCGGTACCAGTTTCACCAGCGGTTGGTTACCCCGGGCGATGACAATTTCGTCCCCTTCCAGGGATTCTCGTATCAGCCTGGACAGGTGGGTCTTTGCCGTGTGTATGGTTACCTGGTGCATCGTGCACTCTCCTCTCATTGACATTATATGACTTAGTTTATGACTTAGTCAAATTAAATAGCGCGGCACCGACGACCGAAAAGTAACGCGGAAAAAGGTATTTTTCGTTACCAAAGATGCCGGGCGCACACAAGCATACCGCAAAAGGCGGCGTGACCGCACGGTCCCCGAAACGAGAGGAGCATGGAACCATGCAGAGAAACTCCCCCACGGCGGGGGGGCGTTTGGTTCCCGGCCGCACTCTTCTGTGTCCTGTGTATCGCTGCCGGCCTTCGCGCGGCCGGCGGGAAACTCACCAATCCCGTCGTGGACACCGGCCAGGTCCGCTGCTGTGACGACCGGACGGAGATCGCCTTCCCCGCCCCCGGCACCGCCCGGTGGGGGCAGGACGCCTGCTACGCGGGCAACGCGACGATGTTCGGCGCGAATTTCGCCGACGGCCGCATCAAGGGCTACCCGGTGAGGGAACGGCGCGGGGGTCGGCGGCCGTTGGTGGCCGGATAATGTAACATGACATGTTACATTGGCCGGTCATCCATGATGTACAATCATCGAATCATGGAGAAATGGCTGCGCGAGGCTTCCCAGGAGCGTGAAGTCATTTGCACTGTATGATTTTGCTTCGGCTTTCACGCCGCACACGTTCCTCACCCCTCCTTCGTGCCCCCATCGCCGCTCCCCAGCTCCAGCCGCCGGATCCAGATGTTCCGGAACCGCACCGGGTTGCCGTGGGCCTGCAGCTTCAGCGGCAGTTTCGGCGGATGGGGCTTGTAGGGTGCGATCTTCCGCCAGGCGCAGGGGCCGCGGATCTCGGTGTTGAAGTGCACCAGCACCCCGTTGAACAGCATCGTCACCGTCGCCGGCTCGACGACTGTTCCGTCCGCGAAAACCGGCGCGGTGAACACGATGTCGTAGGACTGCCAGCGGCCCGGCTTCCGGGCCGGGTGGACCAGGGGCGGGGTCTCCCCGTAGACCGCTCCGGCGATCCCGTCGGGGTAGATCTTTTCGGTGTATGAATCGAAGATCTGGATCTCGTATTTGCCCATGAAGAACACGCCGCTGTTGCCGCGGTTGGTCATCTTCCCCCGCGGCGGGTCGGGGGCCTGCCACTCGAGGTGGAGCTGGCAGTCCCCGAACGTCTCGACCGTAACCAGGTCACCCTTTCCGGCGACCAGTACGCCGTCTTCCACCGTCCATCCCGCGTCCCGCCACGCCGAAAGGTCGCCGCCGTCGAAGAGGACCAGCGCGTCGGACGGCGCGGTGCCGGCCTGCGCGCCGCGGCTGCGAACGCCCGGCGCGACGACCGGCGGCCAGGGCCGGTCGGGGTCGTGGACACGGTAGGGTTCGGCCCACGGCAACACCGGGGTGTCCTTGTAGCCGACGACCGTCCCGTCTTTGCTCTTGACCAGTTCCGCGGCGGTCAGCTCGTAGACGACCCAGGAGGCGGCGGCGATTACCAGGACGGCGGGCAGGATCCAGGTTAAAAAGCGTTTCATGCGCTGCTCCCAAAAAAGGAAAGGGGCCGGGCGGTATCCGCGCCCGGCCCCGTCAGTATACTCGTTCGCTGCGGCGTCCCCGCGATTATTCCGCCGGTTTGTCCTCGTCCCTATCCACGATCGCCGTGTCCTTGTTATCATCCGCGGACGGCGGGGGCGACGCGGCGGGTTCAATCACCGCATCGGCGGCGGCCGCGGCGGGATCGGGAGCCGGCGTGTCGGCCGCGGCGGCGGGGGCTTCCGGTTTGACGGTCGACGATGTCGGTTCCGGCGCAGTCGGCGCGGGGGCCGGGGGTTCCGCCGCCGGTTCCGGTGCCGCTTCGCCCTCGGCCTCGGCAAGCATGTCGTTGATCCTGCCCGACCGGTACAGGAAGAACAGCGACAATACCATGAATATGGCCGTGTACGCGATATTCTTGGACATCTCGAAACTGCCGACAATGTTTTCCTTGTTCACTATCAGGCACACGGCGGTCACCGCGGCCAGCGTCGCGCAGATCAACGCCAGGATCCGCTGGGTCTTGACCTCTCCCTCCATGTACTCCCGGTACTTCGACCTGTCGAACCTTTCATCCATACCAGTTCTCCTTCTTGAGTGGAAGATATTCCCGACACGGATTTTACGACGGATGCCAAGCAAAAGCCACCGCTTTTCACAAATTGCGGCGGATTCAGGGAACATTGTAACACCTGTCGCGAGCGTTTCCCCTCCCGCACGCGGGGCTATTCCGGGTTCTTACCGCCGTCGTTTTTCCCCCTCTCGTCCTTGTGTTCCCGGTAAAACGCGAGGAGTTTCGCGAGGTTGAAGTGGACGTAGGGTTCGTCGCAGGCCTTCCCGTCCTTTTCGGCGTCGGCGTACCAGACGTCGAGGGTCTCCGGGGCGAAGACGGCGTTGTGCAGGTTGGACCGCATCGCGACCGGCCGCTTGATGATCTCGATCATCGTTTTGACGTCGATGGACCCGTAGGCATCGTTGATCCGCTTGGCGAGGACGTCGAGCCGGCCGCCGGCCGAAAAGATGATCGTGTCGGGCGGCACGGCGGGCAGCCGGGGATGCTGCTGGCCCGGGGCGAGGACTTCCATCTTCTCGGCGGTCGCGTGGATCCCCGCCATGTCCCCGCTGCGGTCGGTGATCACGTAGTAGTACTCGCAGGTCCGCGGGCCCGTGCGGATGATGTCCACCGCCTCCCGGACGGTCGCCGCCCGCTCCATGACGTCCCGGAGCAGGAAGGTCATGGGCACCCCGTCCCAGTCGCCCTCCCCCCGGCCGCCCAGTTCCCCGATCGCCAGGCCCTTCTCGTTGATCGCGGTCACCGTGCCGGCGAACCCGGCGTAGCCGACGTTCAGCCAGTTGAAGCGGTCCGCCGGCAGGAAGACCATCAGGACGGCGAGTTCCTGGAAGCCCACCTCGGTCATGTAATCAAGGACCCGGGCGTGCAGGACCGTTCCCCCCCGGGTCGCCGTGCCCCTGACCGCGAACCCGCTGCAGTGGAACATCTCGGGGATCAGGTTCGCGTACCGCCCGTCGCGCCGGGAGACCCCGGCGGCGGCCGACAGGGCATCGACCTCCGCGATATAGCGCCGGGGCAGGTGTTTCTCGGTGCGAGCCCACACCTTCTCCATCTCGTCGAAAAACCACGTGCCCTTTTGAAACGAGTAGACCCCGCCCACCACGTAGACCGCCCGCTCGACGATCTTATGGATCTGTGGTTTCAGCAGCCGGCCGTGGGCCGTTCCCATTCGGCGGGGGCCGCCCGCCAGGAAGAGCACCCGCTTGCCCCGGGCGCTGCACAGCATTCCCCCGCCGTCCGGGTCCCGGGCGACGATGTCCATCGTCTCGCCGCCCGCCGCCCCCGCCACACGCGGCAGCAGCAGAAGGGCGGCGAATAGCATCGCTGTTTTTCTCGTTCTCATCATCGTCATCGCGCCCGCGCCGCCAGGGCGTTCAGCAGCGCCGCGAACATGCGGTTCAGGTCCGCGCACCGAACGCGGACCGCCCGGTTCCCCTCGGGCGGGGCGAACATCCCGCCGGTGGCCACGGCGTCCATCTCCCAGTGCCGGAACGTGACCGTCGCGCGGACGTCTTTCGCCTCGACGGTCACGGACCGCGGTTTCCGGGTCTGGGCGTCGAAGCGGACGACCATCCGCCCCCGCTCTTTCCGCTCCTTCATCCGCACGGTCACGACGGTGCCGCCGTCGGCGGTCTCCAGGGTCACCCACTGCCCGAGGATGCCCGGGAAGGCGGCGGCCAGGCTGCAGATCCCCGCCGCGCCCCGCACGTATGCCGCGGTGGCGGGGGCGATGCCGTCCGCGAGGGGCGGGGCGGCCGCGACGTTCCGGTCGCCGCGGAACAGGACGCCGGCCGTCCCGGCCAGGAGCCAGGGATAGTCGCCGCGGCCGGCGTCGAGAGAGTATGCCGTGTTCGTCTTCACCGTCAGGCGGAACCGGTTCCCGGCGTCCCTGATCAGTCGCAGGCTCCCGGTGATATGCTCGTCCCCCACGGTCGCGTCGAAAGACAGGTCGGCGAAAAAGCAGTTGTCGTCGGCGGGCGCCGCGGCCAGCAGCCGCGAGAGGTCGAAAAGCAGCCCGCCCAGCGGGGTCCGGACGGCCGCCGGCGGGGCCGCGCGGGCGGCCCGGTACGCGGCGGGCAGGTCGGCGGCGAAGAAGTCGGTGCTCGCATCGAGGATGTCGGACAGGGCCCCGATCATCGTGTAGTGCCCGAATCCCTCCTGCCAGGCGACCTTCCCGGTCATCCCCATCGCCGCGGCGAGCTTCCGGGTGCACGCGGGCGGGATAACCTCGTCCTCGGCGGCGTTGAACATCAAGACCCGGCCCCGGCGGGCCAAATCGGCGAGTTTCGGTGCGTGTGCGACGGGGTCGAATGTCTCGATGCGGGCGACGATAGCCCGCTTTTTTGCCGGTGGGAGGGCCGCGATCTGTTTGGCGATGTCCGCGGTCTCCCGGGAGACGCCGATCATGTTCATCAGGTCGCCGCCGGCGAGGACCAAGACCGCGCGGTTGAACCGGCCGTCGATGCCGGCGGCGGTCGCCGCGACGATCCCCCCGAAGCTGACGCCCACGATGCCGATCTGTTCGCCGTCGACCGCCGGCCGTGAGGCGAGCAGGTCGAACGCCCGCCGGGCGTCCGCCGCCGACTGGTGCAGCCCGTCGACCATGAGGTCCGCCGCATCCGGCCGCTCCTTCAGTTGCCGCCGCCAGTCCGCCGGGCGCCGCTCACCGAAGTAGGCCATGGTGAACCACAGGGCCGGAATCCCCGCCTCGGCGAGACGGGAGCAGATCAGCCGGGCGATCGTGCCCCGGCCGTCGAGGATATGGAGGCAGACGACCGCCGGCCGGGGCGGGGCGCCGGCGGCGATATCGTCGGGGAGATAGTAGTAGCCGGGGACCGTGTTGTTTTCCGCGAACGGGGATGCGACCGGTGAGGGGAACCGGACCTCGTGGACAACGTAGCGCCCGGCTTGTTTTTCCGCCGGCCGCAGGCGGTAGTCGAACCGCCGGCCGTCGAAGGTGTCGTCCGGGCCGGCGGCGGAGGTCCGCCAGGCCGGCGGCGCCGGTTCGGCCGCCGGGAGGTAACCGCCGACCAGAATCGCCGCCGCGAGTGCCGCGGTCAGTATTGTCTGTCGTCCGGCAGGGAGCATGTAATGTGATTATATGCCCCGGCGGCCGAAAGGTAACGCGGAAAGGGATTTTTCCAGCCGGGGTTGCCGGGAACGAAACCGGCAGCATCACGATCCGGGCCGATAACCCGGGCAGCCTTTATGTGATTATTATGCATAACACTGCGGAATTATCTTGACTATTCCGCAGTGATATTAATAATTATCACTATGGATCTGCTCCCGAGAATATACGCAGCGGTACTGCGAGAACATCTGGCGGTCAACCGCCAGATGGCGTTCGTCGGCGGTCCCCGCCAGGTGGGCAAGACCACGACCTGCCGCGGGATGGCCGACTGCTACCTGGACTGGGACAACGAGGACCACCGCGAGATTATTCTTCGCGGCCCCGCCGCGGTGGCGGAATACGCGAAAACCGAGCGACTGTCCGAACGGCCCGTCGTCATCGTCTTCGACGAACTGCACAAGTACCGGCGGTGGAACCAGTTTCTGAAAGGCTTCTTCGATACGTACGAGAACCGGACCCGTGTCATCGTAACCGGCTCCTCCCGCCTGGACATCTACCGCCGCGGCGGGGACAGCCTGATGGGCCGCTATTTCCTCTACCACATGCATCCACTGAGCGCCGCGGAATTGTGCCGCACGGATGTGCCGACGTCTGCCCTCCGTCCGCCTGCGGAAATGCCCGAGGAGGACTGGCGGGCGCTGTGCGAGCACGGGGGCCACCCGGAACCACTGGTGCACCGCTCGTCGCGCTTTACCCTGAAATGGCGCCGGCTGAGACGGCAGCAGTTGCTTCGGGAAGACATCCGGGATATGACGGGCATCCAGGAACTGGATCAGCTCATGATTCTGGCGAAACTGCTTGCCGAGCGAAGCGGGGATCAGCTCGTATACGCGTCGCTGGCAAAGCAGATCCGCGTCAGCGAAAACACCGTTCGAAGCTGGGTGAACACGCTGTGTTCGTTTCACTACGGTTTTCTCGTTACGCCGTGGTTTCGCAACATCACCAAGGCGCTCCGCAAGGCGCCGAAATGGTTCCTCCGCGACTGGAGCGAGATTACCGACGACGGGAAGCGCGCCGAGACGCTGTGCGCCTGCCACCTGCTGAAGGCCGTGGACGGGTGGAACGACCTGGGGCTCGGTGTTTTTGAACTGCGCTACGTGCGCGATACGCAAAAACGGGAAGTCGACTTCCTGGTGACGCGCGACGACCGTCCCTGGTTTCTCGTCGAGATCAAATGCGGCGAGACGTCACTTTCACCGTCCCTGGCATACTTTCACGACCAGTTGGGGTGCGCGCACGCGTTCCAGGTGGTCATGGACCGGAAGTACGTGAGCGCAGACTGCTTTACCCGAACCGATCCGGTAAGCGTTCCGGCTCGGACATTTCTCTCGCAACTGCTTTGATCATCCATGGGATACATACATTCCACCACAACCGGAAAGGAGCTGGAAGCCATGCATCGCACCGCCTTCCCCGCCGGTACGTTTCTCAAGTGCCTGCTGTCGCTGATCATGACCCTCTCCGCCTGCGCCTGCGGCGGCGGCGGCCGCGGAATTTCCCTGGCCGGCAAGCGGGTCCTGATCCTCGGCGACAGCATCACCAACGCCGGGACCTACGTCAGTTACATCGACTACTACCTCCAGAAACACCACCCCGACGAGGAGTACGACATCATCAGCATCGGCCTCGCGAGCGAGACGGTCTCCGGCCTCTCGGAGAAGGACCACCCCTTCCCGCGGCCCTGCGTGCACGAGCGCCTCGAGCGGGCCCTCGAGAAGATCGAGCCGGACGTCGTCGCGGCGTGCTACGGGATGAACGACGGCATCTACCATCCCCGGGGTCCCGACCGGATGGCCGCGTTCAGGGAGGGGATGCTGAAGCTGATCGACCGGTGCCGGGCGCATGGCGCGGACCGGGTGATCCTGCTGACGCCGCCGCCGTTCGACCCGCGGCCGGTGCGGCGGAAGCTCTACGGGGAGGGGGAGACCAACTACAGTTACAAGCACCCCTACCGCGGGTACGCCGGCGTTCTGGCCGACTACGCGCGGTGGATCATGGGCATCGAGCGCGACGGGGTAACGACGATCGACGTCAACACGCCGATGACGGCGTACCTGGAAAAGCGGCGGAAGACCGACACGGACTTCAGGTTCAGCAACGACGGGATCCACCCCTCGCCGCTCGGGCACCTGCTGATGGCCCGGGTCTTCCTGGCAGGCATCGGCGGGGGGCTCGCGTTCGGCGACCTGGAGGAGGCATTCAAAAAGATCGGCGCCGACCCGCTCTTTACGCTGATCGACAAGCGGCGGCGGCTGCGGTCGAAGGGCTGGCTGCGGTATGTCGGCTACACGCGGGGCAAGACGGTCAGGAAGGATTCGATCGACGAGACGCGGGCGGCGGGCGCCGCACTGCAGCGCCGGATCGACGAGCTGCGGCGGGAGGGGTAAGGCGCGGCGGCGGCCCGGTCGCGCGGGGCGTTTTGGCCGTCAGGCGCGCTGTTCCTGAAAAGATTGTTTTTTGTCTCTGCTGGACTTCGCCGAGAAGAAAAAACAGGCGGCGGACAGGACGGCCGAACCGGCCGGCAACGCGCCGGGCGCTCGTGCGGCCGCCCGGAAAAACAAAGCCGAAAAAGCCCCGGACCGATGCCGAAAGGATAGAGCAGTTTAAACCGGCGGAAACCTACTCCCGGGCGGGAAACAAGGACCGGTCCCGCGCTGTACTCATATCCATCCGGAAACAGCGCCGCAAGGACACGTTCGGAAAGATGGCCATGAAACGGCTCGGCAATCTGCACCAGTGATTCGCCATACGCAGCCTCATCTTAAAAAAACGCATCGTTCCTCAACGGTGTTGACCGCGCGGACGGGACCGCAAA
>CAZLBC010000083.1:0-22413 GCA_964557575.1 uncultured Planctomycetaceae bacterium | reverse complement strand
GCCGCCGTTCGCGAGGCACAGGCCCGCGGCGAGCACCGGGGCGATCAGTGCGGCACTACCCGGTATCCTCTTCACGCGCAAGTCTCCATTATTGATTAACAGTACATCGCACATAAGCGGCCGCGCCGACGGCCGACTTGTTCAGCGGGTAAAAAGATCGCTGTGTGTGCCTGTCCGTTCAAGGCGAAGTGATTGTTCGTCCATGGTGTAGATAAGCAACCAGTCCGGTTCGATGTGACAATCCCGCGCGTTTTTCCACGTGCCGGCTAACGGATGATCTCGATGCCGGGGTTCGAGAGATACCCCGCTTGCCAACTTCTCGACAACGTCCTTGAGTTTGTCGAGATCCTTGCCCCGTTTTTTCATTCTTTTGATATCTTTCGAGAATTGAGTCGTCTGGGATAGTTTTTTCATGTATCCCAACTCTCGAACATATCATCCAGTGAGTCGAAATGCTGTACACCGTGACCTTGTTTGCTTTTATCCAGGGTGCTTGCAGTTACCTCATTCGGAAGAAGCACGGGAAAGGGGATGCCGTCACGCAGACAGATCTGTCGATAATACAATCGAATAGCTTCTGTGGGGCTTATTCCCAGTCGTTTTAAGATGTCCTCGGCATTTTTCTTGGTTCGAGGCTCAATTCTGGCGTGTATTGTTGCTGTTTTCTTCATGGTAGTATTGTATCACATATGCAACACAATGACAATCCTTTTCGTGTATTTATCGGAATGCTACTCCCCGCGCCCGGCCTTCGGGCTGTCGCCGGCGGAAGATCGTGCCGAAGAGTCCGCTGCATTCTCCGCGCCCCTGCAGCCCGAGACATCGACGCGATAGACGCCGGGGTGCGGTTCGGCGGGCCTTTTTCCGGCAAAGAACACGTATCTGCCGTCCCGGGAAAAAGAGGGATGAAAGTCTCCGAAGTACTCGACGTCACCATTGATAACCGTGTACGTCTCCGTTCCGTACCGGTACAACCGGACCTCCCTGTCCGTGTGGATGTCGGCAGCCCACCACTGCTTGTCCGGCGACAGCGAGAGGTGATTTCCCCGGGGCGCCGGCCGCTCGATCAGTCGGCCGCTCAGGTCGAATCGCCCCGGCTTCTGGTTGCCCGCCATGAGCGACCGGTCGTCGTACCACAAGACGTGGCCGTTGGCGCAGTAGCCGGCGCGGCTGCGCCCCAGGAAACTGTACACCGTTCCATCGGTATTGAGCACGAAGGCATACTCCGCCCGCCGGCGTCGGTCGTAGACGACGACGTACACTTTCGTGTCGCCCGGATTCTGATAGATGTACGTTGCCTCGGCATGCGCCCACGAACCGTCGTAATGCTCGACCAGGTTCTTCATGTCGGTCACGCGATGCAGCGGCGGCCTGGTCGGGGACGAGGGATCCAGCCAGTACCAGCCTTTCTTTTTCGGATCCCGGCGAATCCCCACGTACAGCTTGTGCGGATCGACGGGTTCCGCCCTGGCCAGCGGCAGCGTCGCGCCGCTGCCGGCGAATTGCCAGAGCACCTCGCGCGTGCCGACCCGGTACGCGATGCCCGCGTAGTACACCAGGTCGTTCGTTACCCAGACGATCACGTCGGAGCCGTGTCCGCTTTCGCCCGTGGGGGAGACGAACGCCGCGTGATGCCCGGTCAGGTCGCTGGTGCAGATCCATATCTCGCACGGGCGCGCGCTGTCCCGCCGTCCCGTCGGCTGGTCCTCTCCGGGAAAGTAGCGGAAGGCGTACTTCTTCCCGTCCGGGCTGTCGACAAACCGGTGCATGTAGGTCTTGGTCTGCGACCGGGGGCCGTCATAGATCCTGACGGGCACGGGAGGATCCTCCGCGGCCGGGGCGGTCGCCGCCGCGCAGCAAAGGATCAACGCCGAAACGGCCCGGTACGGCATGTTGTTATTCCTCGTTACCAGAGAGTGCGAACATGCTTGTATTCCCGCATGTCCTTGTCTTTCGTCAATACCGCGGCATTCTCTTCCCTGGCGGTAGCCACGATAATCTGATCGGCCGGGTCCTCGTTAAAGGGTTGCGGAAGGGTTGTTGAGCGATACGCTATGGCCGGCGTCAACGGTGCGAGGCGAAGCTTCGGCATGTCCAGGGCCTCCGCAATCCATTCCTCCGGATTGCAGGAAATACCGATCCTCTCTTTCTCCAGGAGCTTGCTGAACTCCCAGGTTGAAATGGCGGACAGGATAAGCTCATCATATCGATCGGGTATTGAAAGAAGCGATTTTACCTTTTTCGATAATTTCTGTGGATGCATGTTCCACCACACCCAGACATGCGTGTCCAGCACATAGTTCATCCGGACGCGTTCCACATATCTTCACCCAGGGGGGAGACGATGTCCTTTTCAAAGACCAGTGCCTCAGACAGTTTTCCCGGGGCGGGCCTGCTTGCCGAAAAGGGAATGACCTCTGCCAGGGGTTTACCCCGTTTCGTTATCACCACGGGTTCCCTGGTTTCGGCAACCTGGCCGATTATTTTAAGTGCGTGCGTCTTGAAATCCGTGATCCCTAATGTCTTCATGTCGTATCACCTCCGGCAGCGCATAATATAGTCATTTCAAGTGGTCATGTCAAGGGATTGGGTATGGTTCAGGGAAGATCGGCATTGCCGGCCCGGTATGGTCTATGGCTTTTCACGGGAACCTTTCTCATGTCGGCGCGGCGCGTTACCTGATATCCAGACCTATGTGCGTTGCCATCACGTCGAAATCCGAGTCGTTGTGCACGATTTGAAAACCATGCTCGCTGCAGAACGTGCCGATCAGGACATCAATGGTTTTACGCACGGTGATACCCTTTGATCTTAACAGTCGGTAGTTTGCCGCGGACTTCTCGGCCATGCTGAATCCAACCATGTCAAAATGGGGTAGTGCGAGGAGAAGAGAAGAGACCTTGCTTCGTTCACGCGGGGAGCGAATACCCTGCATTATTTCGCAATATATAAGGTCACCGATAGCGACAAGATCCTGCTCCAGGCACTGGTCGACGGTAGACACAACACGAGCACGGCTTCCTTTGAGGTATTCAATCCAGGCCGACGTGTCAACGATAACCATTTCAATCTTTTCTCATGTCGTCGAGGTTGCCTTGCCAATGTATTGTGCCCTTCAGTTCGCGCAGTTTTTTTTGACTGTTGACCTGGACAAGTAACCGCAACGCCGACTCTATGACAGACCGTTTCGTAGTGCATCCACTGGATCGCAGTGCACGCGACATCAGTTCGTCATCTATGACGACATTTGTTCTCACAATACACCTCCAGAAGGTGTATTCATTATACACATCGCGTGTGCTGTGAGCAAGCCGCAACGGCTGCCCTGCGTACGCTCCTTTCTCTACCAGTTGTCCAGGCGCAGGATCGTGTTGCGCGTGCCGGTTTCCACCGCGACGGCGTTTCTATCGACGACCGCTTTCGGGTCCTGCAGGACCTGATCGAGCACCAGCAGGGCATACAGCAGGTAGCCCACGCCGTCCACGGCTTCGTAGCAGGGCTTGGCCGGGTGTCCGCGGAAGAGCCCCTTGTGGTAGAGCTTCTCTACTGCCGTATCGGCCAGCGCGCGGGCATCGTCCAGGCAGCGGCGCTCTCCCGTCACGACATACAGGTGCAGAAAGAAGGATATCGTGCGGCCGTACTTTCCCGCGTAGGTCCCTTTTCGACCGGGTCCCGCGGCGTAATCGTCATACCACGTGTTGGCGGACTCCGGCGTCCCGGGCGGCGTGTTCCTGATCCACGCGGCAAAGCGCTTCGCCGTTGTCAGGAAGACCGGTTCCCCGGTCAGCGCCCAGGCGTACACGTATGCCTGTGCCGTGTAGACGGCGTACTGATACCCGGCAACATAGGGTTCCCAGAGGTCCAGGTGTCCGCGCGGTTCGTATCGCGCGTATCCCTTCTTGATTCTGGGGCCGGGATACGGCGTGCCGTCGAGTTTCAGGGCGCCGCGGAACATCCCTGATTTCGCGTCAAACCCGTGCCGTGCATACGCTTTCAAATAGGCGACGGCGTGGTCGCGGAAACGCTTCTCCTTCGTCATCTCCCAGGCCCGCAGCAGAGAGTGACAGTACAGGCCGGGGACGGTGGTGACGAAGCTGCCGCCGTCGAATCGCTTCTTCCCGGCGTTCGGCCGTTCCGGCAGGCAATCGGTTTCAGGGTCTCTTCGTTTCCAGTAGTAATCCGCGATCAATCCCGCACGGTCGAGCCACTGCCGCTGCCCCGTCTCGGCATACATGAACGCGAACGCCTCGATGAACGCGCCGGCCGACATGGTGAAGTCGCAGCCCCGGTTGCCGTCGCCGTGACGGTTGATTTCCCCGGATTTCTTGTCGATGACGTGCCAGCGCCAGACGGCGTCGATCTCGCCGGTCACGGCAGCCGCGTTCACCGCCCGGAGCCGGTCCCAGGCAATGCCGTGTATCGCGTGAATCTCGTGCGGGAAGACCCGCGTGCCCCATGCCGCCCGGTTTGGATTATGCCCTTTTCGCGTGTCCGTGAAGACATCGTAGTGACGGTGCCACCCCCACCAGAAGAATCCCTGTTCGTCGACCAGGTGCTTCATGACATAGGCGGCGTAGCGGTCCGCGAATGCGGCGTAGTCGCCGTTGCCGGTGATGCCGGAGAGGGCATGCATCGTTTTGAGGACCGGCTGGTCGGTCAGCAGGTTCGACCCGGCGGGGCTCCGCCTGTCCCGCCGAATGACGCGGAAGTCTTCGTCCAGCGCCGCGGGGCGCCGCGGGCAGGTGCGCGACGTTACATCGAGTATGCTCACCAGGAGCGGCGTGTGAACGTCGCCGTACCTGTCGGTCCCGTGCGCCATCAGGGTATCGATGCATTGTTCGACGTATGACGCGTACGGTCTCTGTTCCTCGGGCGCCGCGCAATCCGCGGCATGCAGATGGTGCAGGGCCAGCCCGATCACCAGGACTGAGAGGCACAGCACCGGTTGCCGGCGTTCGGTCATGGCTGCTCCTTCTTCACGGTCCCGACGCGATGCGTCCGGCACGGGGGGAACCGCGCCGCCCGCGGAGTGCGCAGTCGCGTCCATGGACATACGTTCGGCTATTTCTTCGCGTAGTCTTCTCCGTTGAGGCTGCGGACAACAGACCGCATCCATGCATCCAGTTCTTTCTTCATGCGCTGAAGCCGCTCTCGGTGGCGGGCGTCTCCGGCAAGATCGTTTTCTTCCATCGGATCATCCGCCAGGTTGTAGAGTTCAAACCGTGTTCCGTTGATACGATGCAGCTTCCACGGCCAATCGTTCCAGGCGGCATGCCCCGTGGCGGTATCTTCCGGAAACTGCGGGAAGTCATCGACGTCCTTGCGCATCCGCGCGGGGTTGTGCGGCACCGGCGCGCCGGCATGCTGCTTTTCCATAATCGCTTTCAGGATCCTGTCGCTCCAGGTTGCCTGTCCGCCCTGGATCTTGTGCCAGAACCCCATCGGCTTGCCGCGCGTGGCCGCCGTTCCGGCGATGATGTCGCTGACATCAATGCCGTCGAGCGGGTGCGGCGTGTCCGGTTTCACGCCGGCCATGGCCATGAGGGTCGGATATATATCACAGGTCGACACCGGGACCGCGGTGCGGCCCGTGAGCGCGCGCGCCGGCCATTCGATGATCCCCGGAACGCGCAGGCCTCCTTCATAGATGCTGCCCTTCTTTGCCCGGCCGCCGGAGGTTTCCCGGACCAGCCCCCCGTTGTCACTGCAGTACCAGAGGATCGTATTATCCGCGATGCCCATGCTTTTGAGCTCGCCGCGCAGGCGGCCGACCTGCTGGTCGAGCAGCGTGATCTCGCGGTAGTATCCGGCATGCTTCCTGCCGTCGTAAAGACGGGGCCCGTCCGGGGCTTCCCTGTGCGGGTCGTGCGGAGAGGGAAACCAGATGACCGCGAACAGCGGACGGCCGCCGCCCTTGTGCTTCCTGAGGAACGCGATCGCCTCATCCATCAGGATGACCGAGCCCGTGCCCGTGAAATGCTCGACCGTGCCGTTGCGGCTCAGGTAGGGATCGTTATCGAAAAAGTTGAGGCCGATCACCCATTCATCGAACCCCATGCCGCCGGGATTGCAGGGCGAATCGGGTTGACCCGAGCCGAGGTGCACCTTGCCGAATATACCGGTAACGTATCCGGCCGCTTTCAGCGTTTCGGCGATGGTTTGCTCATGCGGGCGCAGGTAGCGGCCGTGGTTGGTCACTTTCGTCCGTATCGGGCTGCGCCCGGTCATCACGCTGGCGCGGGTCGGCGAACAGACCGGCGCGCCGGCATAGAACCGGTCGAAGACGAACCCGTCCTTCGCCATGGCATCGAGTGCCGGCGTCTGCACGAACGGATGACCGTTATACCCGGTATCTCCCCAGCCCTGGTCGTCGGCCATCACAAGAATGATGTCGGGTTGATCGGGGTTCCGCGGACGCGGCGCCGGCGCTGCTCCGGCGCACGGCGCACACAGCGTCGCCCCCAGTGCCGTCAAAAAGTCACGTCGATTCATAATGTTCCCGTTCCTTTCAGTTGTGTAGCCGAACGCTGCGTCCTCGCGCGCGATTTGCCGCGCCGCCGAGGCACGCGTTGCCGGATGTTCACCCGATCTTCCGCCCGGGCGTCTTGTTGATCTCCGCGATCGATTTCTGTCGATGGTGCCGCGAAGCGGTGAGTTCGACTGCATGCCGAACAAACCGGCGCACAGCCCTGCGCCGGATGTGCTTGCAACACCCTTAATGGCCATCTTGCTGTCTATTTCCTTCTCTCTGCCCGTTTCCACGGGTCAGTATTCTGATATAGCCGCCTTCAAGTGTACTCGCCGTCCGGCTTGACCCTGATGTTTATTTGGTCCACTCCTCAATTATTTTTCCTGTTTCTCTACCCGCCTCCGTCACCGTGCCGTCTGCTTCAAAGAGATTCTCCAATACCCCGACAAACAACCCGTCACAGCCATGCATTTTGGCAAGGTCTGCTTGACGCCTCTGCTGCCTGGCAGTCGGCTGGATCCATATTTCACCAATAACTGTTAGACCCAACTTCTGCACTTCCGGGATTGCGACATCCGGCTGTAATTTATTCAGGCATAGAGTAACTTTAAATTTTTTGCTGCTACTTGAAGTTTTGTGTCTTCTGTCCAGAGAGGTATTTGTATGAGGCGAGTTGAAGCAAGAAGGTGTATGTCGACAAAGCCGATGCCGGTGCCCATTAACGTATTGGAATCCACAAAGTGCAAGAATTCCTCCTGGGTGACAACCGAAAGCATTGGTAAGGCTTGCATAAGAGAAATAAACTCGTTTCGGTTTTTGATGTTTCCACACGCAAGCTCGCCAATTATGAAGGGGTGACAAACAATTTCCCCTTCGAGCAACAGTGTTTGCAATGCAGGAACCCCTTTGCGTAGATGAGAAATCCACACAGAAGTATCGGCTAATACCACGGCTAACTCCGTCGTCTACGTATCGGCCTAAGCGATTTCTCAGTGCCCGCTAATTGTGCTAATCGCCTACTGCTCTCATGAGCAATAAGAGATTCTAGACCCATACGAACCAAGGCAGTCTTTTCACTTATCCCGGTAAGTCTGGATGCTTTCTTAACCAGCTTGTCATCAATATTAAGCGTTGTTCTCATGCATACCAATATGCATCAATCATACATACTTGTCAAGATGATTATTTTGAACGTCGGAGCTAAGGCGCGCGGTTTACCGCGTCGCCTTCAGTTCCTTGTGAACGCCCGGCATGGGCGCGAACTAACGGGGTTGATCTTGGCCAGATTCCGCTTCACGTCCCAGCCCAGTTGATTCTGCCCGGCCTCCTGCAAGCGCTGGAACTCCTTGATCAAGTAGAGTTTGAACTCGACCTTAAACCAGCGAATAAAAACGGCTGCAGCTTGCAGAATTGCTGTATGACCGGCATTTCGAGTGAAATGATTTCACTCGAAATGCCTTTGCGTCACACGCAAGAAAATGACCCTACACGGGTCTATTTTCTTCGTGTTCCTTATCATACAACAATTCGCGGGCGCTTCGCTCGCCTTTATTCGCTGGTTTAAGGACTCGACGGATATCCAGGAGGCAAACTCGAAGGCAATATCCCGGTGGGCAACGGTTCCCCCATAGCGCCCCGCTTTGGAGACGAGCCCCCGGCATTGGTCCGCTCGATCCACCGCTTTGGGGTCAGGGTATACGACTGCGGCGGCGCCGACCAACACCGCATCACGGCAAAAAACCGCAATTCCCGTTATCGACATGCCGCGCCCTCGAAATTCCTGTTTTCCGCCATGATACCACCGCGGTTTTGCCCTATCAACCCAATAATACAAGCCTTACACCCGTTTCACATTCCCGGCCCAACTCCCGGCCGAACCCCTCCCCTCACCAGCCGCCACATCCCCCCGTGCGACTTTTGCCGGGTAGTACGCGGTTATAACCGCAGTCGCATAATACGGTCCGCCCGCGCCTGCCCGCAGTTCCCGCCCTACGCGAAGTCCGGGAACCACTGCGCGAATGCCTTCCGCAGCGCGGCCAGGCGACCGGCGTGGCTCTTCTCGGCCGTGAAGTGCCGGGTCTCGCGGGGATCCTTTGTAAGGTCCAGGAGCTGCTCCTCGTCCTTGTCGCGGTCGTACCTGGCGTACTTGCAACCGTCGGCGGCCACCACCATCCGGCCGATCTCGCTTTCCACCCCCAGCGTCTCGCGCCACCGGGCCGGTTTGCCCTCGATCAGCGGCCGGAGGCTCCGGCCCCGCGGGTCGGCCGCGCCCGCCGCGCCCGCGTAGTCGCAGAGTGTCGGCAGGAGATCCAGGCCGTTGGAGACCAGGTGGGTCGTGTTCACCCGCCCGGCCGGGGCCGCGGCAGGGTGCATGACCAGGAAGGGGATGTTGGCCGCCTCCTCGTAGAGGGTCGACTTGTGCTCCATGCGGTGGGCGGCGTCCATGTCGCCGTGGTCGCTGGTGAAGATCACCACCGTGTTCTCCTCGAGGCCGCTGTCCCCGAGGGCGTCGAGGATGTCCCGGATCTGCCGGTCGACCATCTCCGTCAGCCGGAGGTAGGCCCAGCGGTGCAGGCGCCAGTCACGGTCGGTATACTCCTTCCGGGCGCGGATCCGAAAGCTGCGGCGGTTCAGCAGCCAGCGGACCGCCGCCGGCTCGCCCGCCTGGGGCTCGATGTTGGGGGGCAGGGGGGGGCAGTGCTTTTCCAGGAATTCCTTTTCGCTCACGCCCGCCGGCAGCTTCATGGCCTCCAGGAGGGGCGGCGGAACCCGCCCCTTCGGGGGTGTGCCGCGGTGGTCGAAGTCCATGTGCCGCAGGGCCATGTAGCAGATGTCGTGGGGGTTGATGAAGGAGGCCACCAGGTAGAAGGGCTTATCGTGTTTCTCCCGGATGTAGGCCGCGCAGGCCTTCCCCAACCCGTCCCGCTGGTTGCCGGTCAGTATCCTGAACCCCAACTGCTTGGGGTTCAGGGGTTTGGGCAGGTGGACCTTCCCGCCGTAGGCGAGGTCGTAGCCGGCCTTCGCCAGCAGCGCGGGGACGGTCGTCTTTTCAACAGCCTCCGAGATCCGCGGGACCCGCATCCCGAAGCCGTTTTCGCGGACCTGTCCCTGCGGGCAACTGAACGCGCCGGGGAACCGGCCGGTCATCATGCCGATCCGGGCCGGGACGCAGACGGGATTGGTCGTGTACGCCCGCGCGAAGCGGATGCCGCGGGCGGCGATGTAGTCCATGGCGGGGGTCTTCAGCCGGCGGTTGCCCGCGCAGCTCATCATCGTCGCGCTCTGCTGGTCGGTGAAGATGTAGACGATGTTGGGCCGGTCCTTTTTCGGCGCCGGTGCCGCCGACAGCACGGGGGCGGCGCCGAGTGCCGCGCAGGTGCCGAGAAATTCGCGTCGTGTGGTCATGTTCGTCTCCCGGGAATGTGTTTCGTCTATGGCGGAATCATCACGGTTTGTGTATTCGTGTCTTCCCGTAATCCGGATCGCGGTGAAGATGCATGGCGGCCATCCCGTTCGACGATCGGGTACAGTTCGGGGTTGAGTTCGATCCTGTTGACGGCATCATGGACGGACGCGGGGAAACGCTTGCCCGGATCCGGTTGCTGTGCCTCGTACCACGCCGCCGCGTCGATCATTTCCGCCTCGGCTTCGGGATGGTACCGGAACGGTTTCATGCCGGCGCCGCGTATGCCCGCGCGAATACGTCGGCGGCGTCGCGCAGCTCGACGGAATCCTCGTCGACTTCGCGGCAGCGCTGTATGATTTCTTCACGCCGCGCGGGAGAGATCTCCTCCCCCGCAACCGCGTCGAGACTCTCGATGAGCCGTTCGGCGACGAACGCCCGCGCCCGGGGGGACCGTTCCGGTGCTTCGGAAACGATTTTGTCTGCCGACATACCCATGGCAGTATGGTACCGTTTCGGCACCCGGTCGTCAATCTCGTGCTTCTTTGCGGCCCGAATACGCTTCTGATCTCTCCGGCCCCTGCTCGGCCAGGACGATGTCGGTGAGGCCGAGGTCCAGCGCGAAGGTCGCGGTGTGGGGGCAGTATGTTCGCCCGGTGTCTTTGCCGGCCGTGAAGCGCAGGGTGCCCTTCTCGACGGACCGGACCGACGCGCAGGGGCGGGGCAGGTAGAGCGTCACCGTCATTTGTTTTATCGGCTCGTAGGTGAAGTTGGCCAAAACCAGCGCGGTGCCGGCGTCGGCGTCGAAGACCCCGGCCTCCACGACCGGGACGGACAACGCGACCGGTTTCGTCGCGCCGCTGCGGCGCGCGGCGTCGTTGATGAACGCCCGCAGGGTCGCCGGCCACTTCTCCTTCAGCGCGGCCGGGACGAATTTCGCCTCCTTCGCGTAGGCGACGGCCGGGCAGGCGCCGCTGTAGCGGGCACGGCCTTCCCCGAAGCGATGCTCGGCCACGGCCGGCCCGCCGCCGGCGAACCGGGCGGCGACCGCCGCGCCGGCCGGCGCGAAGGCAACCGTCGTGCCGATCGCCCCGAACGGCGCGAAGGCGTCGCCGTCGAAGCGTACGCGGTCGGCGTACGTCATCGGGTTCAGCCCGCCGCGGAAGCGGTACCGCCCCTTCTGTGTCGCGGTCCTGATGTCAGGGGCGATGCCGAAGACGTCCGCGAGGCCGGGGACCGGCTCGCCGAACGCATTGCGCGAGCCGGCCGCGCAGGACCCGCAGAGGTGCCCGCCCTTCCTGACCCACCGCCGGATCTTTTCGGCGGCCGCGTCCGCGATGCAGGGATCGGCGGTGTAGAGGACCCGGTAGTCGTCGAGCCGCCCGGCCGCGACGTCCTCCTCGGTGAGCAGGTCGACGAGGTACTGCTCGTGGACCAGGGAAAACCAGGTCAGCCGCCGCTCGAGCATGTGGACGTAATTGAACGGCTGCCAGAGGTCCGAGGATATGCTGTAGAGGAGCCCGACGCCGGTCTTCCGGGGCCGGCCGGGGGCCAGGATGTGCTCGGCGGCGGCGAGCTGCCGGGTGACCGCCGCGACCCCGTCGTACGCGCCGCGGAGGTCCGACCAATAGTTTTCGGTGCTCGTCGGCGTCGGGCCGTAGGTCCAGTAGAAGAAGTGCTTGGCGCCCTGGCACAGGGCCGAGGCGGTCTTCAGGCGGAGGTTGGTCTCGTCGGAGGGGGTGATCCACGCCATGATCGGCAGCGTCCCGCGGCTGCCGCTGCGGAAGATCGCCGCCTGGAACCCCATCAGTTGGAAGCCCTCCCAGGTGGAATCGGGGCCGTACATGTACTGCAGGCCCATCCAGTCCTCGATGCCGATCATGTCGACCGCGCGGGTCCGCGCCAGGGCGAACCAGTCCGCCGCCAGGGGGGCCCCGCCCCAGGTGGTGTTGGGGACCATGCCCATTCCCAGGCCGGTGCCGCCGAAGTAGGGGTGGTCGGCCACCAGCGTCGAGGTCGCCGGGCCGGGGCCGAAGTGCTCGTGGAAGGCCGCGGTGTGCCACCGGAGCCGCTCGGTGAGGGCGTGCTGGCGGAAGCGGGAGGTGTAGTAGAAGATCCGCCGGGCGGCCGGGTCGTTGGCCCGTGCCCGGAAGGCGCCCGGGGTCTCGAGGGGGACCGTGTCCCCGATCGCGGCGACGCCCAGGGTCTCCGGGTCGATGCCCCGCTCGTTCAGCCAGGCGTGGAAGTGGGCGCGGGCGGCGGGGTTGTCGCCGATCCGGGGCCGGCAGACCACCTCGTCGGCGAAGTTGAAGGGGGCGCCCTTTGCGAAGCCGCGTTTCATCTTCGCGGCGTGTTTCGCGAACAGCGCGCGGATCCGCGGGCGGGTCGCGGCGGGGCCGAGCATGACCCGGTGGGTGTGGCCCGGGACCGTGAAATCGAATCGCTCCCGGACCTCCGGGCGCTGGTTGCCGACGACGTTGAATCCCAGCAGCCACAGCACCTCCGCCTCCCGCAGGTTCAGTTCCGGGCGCTGGGGCGACCAGAAGCTGGTCTGGACGAGGTGGTCGGCGGGGGAGACCCGTTTCCCGCCGGTCGCCTCCCGGGCCCAGCGGAGACGGCGGGCGGTCATTTCGCCGGCCGTCTCGAGGTCGGCGGCGTCCCGTTCCGGCGTGGGGGAGACGAGGAAGCTGGTCTTCGAGCCGGCGTAGGATTCCGCGAAGCGCTTGACGACCGCGCCGGGGTCGGGGGCCGTGGCGATCTCGGCGGCCACCCGCCGCCTGTCGGCGGGCGGGCTGGTGATGAAATCGACGGTGAGGTTGGGGAACTCGGCCGTGCCGCCGGCCCGCTTCATCCTGCCGTGGAATCGCTTCCCGGCGTACGCGGCCACGTCGAGCCAGGGGGTGTACGCCCCCGCCGCGAGCCGCGCCGCCGTGTTCTTATCGGCGCCGGCCGGCCGGACCGCCGTGGGCAGGTGCCAGGGCGGTTTGTGGATGCAGCCCCCGAGCCGGACGTACCAGCGGGCCTCCGCCGGCTCCAGCAGGCGGAAGCGGATATAGCAGCCGCCGGCCGGGCTGGCCCCGGCGGCGCAGGTGAAACAGAGGAGGGCGGGCAGCAGGCGGCGCGTCGGCATGGTATTCGTCTCCCGGGGTCGTTTGCGGGACGCGTGCGGTCTCGTCAGTGGACGAGCTTGACGGTGTGTATGTAGTACCAGGTGCTGACGTGATTGCTGAATCTGAGGCGGAAGCGGCGGCCCGCGGCGGGGGGGACGGCCAGGGTGAACTCGCCCCACCGGTTGCCGCCGGCGTGGGGGCCGGACCGGGCGAGCGCCATCCCGTCGAGGGCGAGGACCTCCATCGTCATCTTCAGCATCGCCGCGCCTTTCCAGTAGATCCCCCGCACCGGGCGGGCGGCCGTGATCTCGTCGCCGTGGATGCCGTGGCGGTCGGGTTCCATCCATTGCAGCAGGTCGATCTCCCGGCCGAAGACCCCGCCCGCCGCCGGCGCCGTGACGCCGAGCTGCGCGAGCCGGTCCTCGATTTTCTTCAGCTCCAGCCGGGCCTTGAGGGACGCGATGCCCTTGCCGTCGCCGCCGGCCATGGCCGCCCGGTAGTACCCGGCGGCCCGGGCGAGCATCCTGCCGCGGGCCTCCTTCGAGGAGGCCTCCCCGGCCAGAGACTTATACCAGCCGCCCAGTTCACCGCACTCCTCCGCCGAGATATCCGCGGCCTTTTGGGTCGCCATCTTCGTGTAGGTCACCAGCTCCAGGTCGGTCTCGTCGGTGAACAGCTTGATCGCCGCCGCCGGATCGTCCCGCTCCACGAGGTAGATATCGATCAGGGCCCGCCGGGTCCTGTTGTCGGCGGGATCCTTTTCGAGTTTGTCTTTCAGGGCGGCCACCTTCTTTTCCCGGGAGAGCCGGGCGTTGGATGCGATGATTTTTTTGCGCAGGGTCGCGACCTGTTCGGTCATGCCGGCGGCGCCCGCGATCCGCAGGGCCTCGGTGTACAGATCCACGGCCGCGGCGTCGTCGTCCGCCGCCATGGCGGTATCGCCCCGCGACGCCAGGATTGCGATCAGCGATGCGGCCGCGTCGCGCCGTTGTGTCCCGGCGGTCAGCGCGTACTGTTTTCTCGCCAGCAGGAGTTTTTTGTCCTGGAGCGCCGCGGCGTCCATGCCCCCCGTTTTCTCGATGCCGTCGAGGGCCTTTCCGGCCTCCTTCAGGCCCGCGGGGGACGCGATGCCGCAGTCGAAGGCCCGCAGGTAGAATGCCGTTCTGACGGCGGGGTCGTCGGTGAGTTCCGCGGCGGCGGCGTTGAGTTTCGCCGCGCGCTCCACGTCGCCGCCGGCGTTCTTGGTGATGATCTTCACCATCTCCTCGATGTCGGCGGCGCCGGCGCAGAACGCCGCGGCCGGGAGGACGGCGATCGCGACCGCCGCCGCGCGTTGCAACCGCCCTGACATGATACCGCGGGTGGTCATGGGGCACCTCCGGGGATCAGCGCTCCGTCTCTTCGTCCGCCGCCCGCGCGGGGGTCTTTTCGTCGATCCGCGAACAGACGCGGAGCAGGGCGTCGAGCCACTCGAACCGGACCGGCATTTCAATCACGTGGGCGGGGATGCGGCTCCCGTCGGCGGCCGTGTACACCGTGTCGAATGAGCGCGACCGCTCGAGCGGTTTGCCGTCGTGGACCGGCTCTCCGCCCCCGGTACCCCGCTCGGTCACGTCCGCGATCTCGATCCCGAGCAGGTCGTCGCGGGACCGGCCGAGCCAGTTCGAGGCGACGCGGTTTGAGTAGAGTATCCTGCCGGTTTCGTCGAGGACGAACACCGCCTCCGGGAACTTCCTGAAGATCCTGAAGTAGAAGAGCTTGGACACCCGTCGTTTCCGCTCGGCGCTGAGCAGGAGGCTGCCCTCGGTCCACAGGAGGAACGAGTAGATGAAGTATGACCAGAGGATCGGCGTGGTCAACTGCAGTATTTGGCTGTACACGTCGAGCACGTTTTTTTCGGGCCACAGCAGGTGCGAGAGATTCACCAGGTCCCGGAACAGGATCGTCCCCAGGAAGCCGGCGAACATGATCCGCACACCCCGGGCCGGCAAAAACCGGCAGCCGCGGATCATGAAGTATACGGCGGTTCCGATCGCCGCCACGGAGACAAGATCGGCGATATGCGCGGCGTTCATCGTCGTCCCTCCTTCTTCCCGACGGTCTTCCAGGTCCAGATCGCCACCAGGACCGAACTGCCCGCGTAGCAGACGTGTTCGAGGGCGTTGAGGGTCTCTTTCATGAAGAACCCCTCCAGCACCGAGAGGATCCAGCCGGCGAAGAGCACGGCGAAGGCGATGATAAACAGGTCCGGGAAGGGGAATCGCTTCAACCGCGAGGTCGACAGCACGAACGCCAGCACCATGATGCCGATGCCCAGTATGAACAGCTCGTTTTCGTGTACCATTACCGTAACCTCTATTCTGCGGCCCGCACGCCTGCGCGCCGTTGCGTCTACTTTCTTTTCGGCCGTTTCGGCCGTGTCCGTTTACCCGCGTCACCGGCGCGGGTTGTCCGGCCGCGCCCGCCGCCTACTGCGCGATATCGTCCTTCGTGTCGAACCGGCCGTCTTTTCCGGCCGACACCAGTTTCACGGTCTTGCCGTCTGTTACGTACCTGATCTTTCTGCCCCAGCCGTCCCGGAAAAACTTTTCCGAGTTGACGAAGGGGCCGAGGCCGGTCGTTTCGTCTTCGACGAGGAGGGACTCCAGGTCCGGCGGGGGGCCGCCGTTGAGGGCCTTGTACATCATGATCCCGCCGCTGAGGGACTTCAGGGAATTGTGCGTTGACTCCACCTGCCCCTGTTCGACGTATCCCGACGCGATCAGCGTGACGACGATAGCGCTGATCAGGAGAACCACGACGATGCCGAGTGTTGTTGCTCTCATCCCTTCGCTCGCGTCGATTGTACCGTTTCCGTCGGCGGGAAAACAACATGCTGCTGTCGAAAACCGCGGGGATTCAGTGTGCTGAACGGAAAAGAATCACATCCTCCACGAGGTGGCGGTACCGTGTTATACCTGCCGGCTATTATACGCAATTACGGCGCGGGTTTCGTCTTTTTGTCCGAAAAGACGGTTATTAATGAAATTGTTACGGGGGCGGCGGCGGGCGCCCCGTTTCATTCCGCCAGGCAGACGACGCTGCCGTCCTCGCCGGCGATGTACAGCTTCCCGCCCGCCGCGGACATACCGTCGAACACCGGGACGGCGGGCAGTTCCCGCCGACCGGCGACGGTCCCGTCTGCGGCCGAGACGTGCAGCAGGACGCCGGGTCCGGCGATCGGCGTGCCGTACTCGTGGACGACGTCGCTTTTTTTCGGAAAGCCGGCGACCACGAGGTTCGGCCCGGCCTTCAGCAGGGCGCGGGGATGGATGTCCAGCGACCTCACGAGCCAGGGGGTCTTTTTCATCCCGCCGTTCTTTTTCGACGGGAAGTCCTTTTTCGGGCTCATCTTCGATCGGTCATAGGCGAAGAGCCCGTAGCCGCCGCCCCGCCCGGCATGCCCGCTGCCCCAGACCGTGTTCTCGTCGAAGACCAGCAGCTTGCCGAACGGGTTCTGATAGGCGCCGTAGCTTCCCCGCGTCAGCCACTCGTAGGCGACCGGTATGCGGCTGAAATCTCCCCTGCCGAAGAACCAGTGCGAGCGGTGTGCCTCGTGGCGGTCGATGAGACGGTACGTCGAGAAGAGGTGGAACGTCCACTCCTGTTTCCGCTCGAGGTTCCTGCCGAACTTCATGTGCCGCAGGTAGACGCCGTCCTCGCCGCCGACCATGATATCGGTGATGTTGCCGGCGGCCGTGGAGAACGCGTCGCTGCGGTCAAGCCCCTTAAACGTCTTGTAATCCACGGCGTTCTGGCCGATGCCCTTGTACTGCGTGTCTCCGTCGGGCGTGATCCGCTCCGCCGGCTTGTCGCTGAGGCGATTGCGATAGGTGATCTCGCCCGTGACGGCGTCGAGACCGTAGAGGAAGATCCCGCCGTCGAGGTACGAGGACCGGCCGGCGGCGACATAGGCGACGCCGTCCTGCACCAGGACGCTGCCGTGGACCGGCCAGAGGGACTCGATCTGCTGCAGGGCCACCGTCTTCAGGTCGGCCGGGGCGGCCCGGAACCGCCAGGCGAGGCGGCCGTCGGACAGCCGCAGGCGGTAGACGCAGCCGTCGGCGGAACCGAAGATCGCGCCGCCGGCGTGGATCGTGGGCGTCGAGTCGACCCGCCCCCCCGCGACAAAGGACCATTTTTTTGCACCGGTAGCGGGGTCGTAGGCGAAGACGCGGCGGGTCGACGGCTCGGCGGTGACCAGCGTACCGCCGGCGATCACCGGCGCGGTGACCGGCGCTGAATGGGCCGCCGACCAGGCGGGCGCCGCCCCGGTGGGTACCGCGACGGGCGTGACTCCGCTGCGCCGGGGGTCGCGGCGGTGCATCGGCCAGTCTCCCCGCGCGGCGGGGCGGGCCTCGGCTTTTCCGTATGCCGGCCCCTTCTCGATTGCGGTCTCGGCCTTGAATACGTCGGGTTCGATCCCGCTGCGCTGGGCGGCGAGGGCCCAGAAGCCGTGCAGCATCGCCTCCCAGTAGCAGCCGCAGTTGTGGGGGGGCAGGTAGACCAGGCCGTTGGCCGGCATGACGCCGTACTGGCAGATCCCGCGGATCCAGTTGTGGCGGACGTGGTCGTCTCCCTTCGTGTCGCGGAACTCCAGTCCCCGCCACCCCTCGATGATGAACCGCCCGGCGCCCTTGTTCCGATAGCAGCGGTGGTGGTGCCCGACGGTGACCAGCTCGCTCGAGAGGTTGTTGGTGCCGCTGACCTTCCCGGTCCGCAGATCAACGCCCTCCCCGAAACTGCCGCTGATCCGTCCCCGGGGGGAATTGCTGTGCCAGACCGTCCCGTCGATGACCAGGACGTCCACCGAGGGGGTCTTGCCGAACGGCGTTTTGGCCGGGCGCCGCCACAGTATAGTGCCCGAAGCGGCGTCGAGGGCGTAGAGGTTCCTGTTGTCTGCATACAGGACCGTTCCGTCGGCGACGACCAGCGTCTCGAAGGTCCACCCCATCGACCGGCCCCGCGACTTTTTTTTGCGCTTGTTCTGTTTGCCTTTTTTCTGCTCGTCCCGGTCGGGTTTCGCGGCGGGCGCGATCTGCTTCCGCCACCGCGCGGCGCCGTTTGCGCGATCGAGGCAGATCACGGCGCCGTTCTCCTGGAAAAACACGCCCTCCTTCGCCGTGGCGAGCGTCCGGGGCATGATTGCCGCGGCCCCCGATTCGGGATACCGCCACCGCAGTGTTCCGTCGCCGGGATCCACGGCCGCGATCGCCTTGGTAGTCTTGTAGTCGACGCCTTTTTTCCGATGTTCGAGGAGGGCGTGCTCGGCGCCGCGCGTGCCGACCTGGACGAACAGCGTGCCGTCGAGGCAGATGATCTCCTCGGCGCCGGCGGTCTTCTCGAGGGTCCGCAAAACCTCCCCGGTCCGCGCATCGAGGACCGACACGGGCTCATCGAGGCCGAGCGGCGCGTAGACCCGGTCGCCGTCGGTCACCAGGAGGCGGGCGATCTGGACGGGTCCGCTGCGGAATCCCCGCCGGTGGTTCGTCCAGGAATCGATGTCCCGTTTCCAGAGAAAGACGCCGTTGAACGCGTCCCGGGCAACCAGAGACCAGCGGGCCGGGAACGCCGGCTCGTAGACCGGGCCGCGGTCCCGGATGTAGAAGATCCTGCCGCGGGCGGTCACCACCGAGCTGATGCTCGCCAGCTTGTCGTGGTGGCGGGACCAGAGGGGATCGGAGAGGTACTGCATGTGCCGGGGCGGCCCGATTCGCTTGTCGCGGGCGACGGCGTTGTTGCCGGGACCGTGGAGGTAGTGGGTCCACTCGTCGATTTCGTCCGGCCGGGGCTTGACGATCGTCTTCCCGCCGGCCCGGGCGACCCCGCGCGGCGCGAGCACCCGCCGCAGCTCCGCCTCCGGCACGCCGGGGGCGTCGACCACGAGGAGGTTCACGAGGTTGTCGACCAACGGTATCCGCGTGCCGTCGAAGCGGTCGACCGCCACCGCCGCGCCGAGTTTCTTCTCCGCGATCAGCGACCGGGCCGCCGCCACGTTCGCCGGGTCGGCGTCCAGTCCGTAGACCAGCCGCGAGGGATTGTTTCGCAGGGAAAGGGTCTCGCGGCCGTCGCCGCAGCCCAGATGGACCACCAGGCCGCCCGCCGGTTCGGGGGTATCCGCCGCACCGGCCGCGCCCGCGGCCGAGAACACGCCCGCCGCCAGAAGGAGCATCCGCCTCATCGTCAGCCTCCGCGGCCGGTCGGGAACCGATGCCCCCCCGGCCTGATTGAAAACAGTGTGTGGCTATGGAATCGGGCCGGTGCCCGCTATTTTCTCTTGCGCCGGTTCCTGCGCTCACGCCGCTTTTTCGAACCGATCTTTCTGCGTCGTCTCTGTTTTTTGCCGCCCATTCGTAACCTCTCCGTCTATTGCTGCCAGTTGGTATCTTTTCGGTGTATCCACGCGGAACCTGTTATTTTATAGCACAATAGGGAATCCGGCAACAGGCAAAAACCGCCGGCCGATTCGGCCCGCGCGCCCTTGCCACCGCGGATGGCGGGCAGTATCATCTCTTCCTGCCACGGCAGGAGAACATCGCGGACGATGCCCGAGAAAACGAAAGGAAAATTCGACACGCCGGCGATGCGGCAGTACGCCGGCTTCAAGAAGCAGTACCCCGGGTACCTCCTGCTGTTCAGGATGGGGGATTTCTACGAACTCTTCGACGAGGATGCCGGCATCGCCTCGCGTGAACTCGGCCTGGCGCTGACCACCCGCTCGAAGGGCGCGGCGGCCATGCCCCTGGCCGGCATTCCCCACCATGCCCTTGACGGCTATCTCGCCCGGCTCCTCCGGGCGGGGCACCGGGTGGCGATCTGCGAGCAGGTCGAGGATCCCGCCGAGGCGAAGGGCGTGGTCAAGCGGGACGTGGTGCGCCTGGTCACCCCCGGCACGCTCACCGAGGAGTCCCTCCTGGAACAGCGGGAGGGCAACTACCTTGCCGCCGCCGTCGCGGGCGCCGCGGACCGGGAGGGCCGCCGGCAGGCGGGTATCGCCTGGGTCGAACTGTCCAGCGGCGATTTCCGGGCGGCCACCGTGCCGGCCGCGCACGCCCGCGACGAACTGATACGCATCCGTCCCGCCGAGCTGCTGTGCCCGGACGACGACGGCGATGCCGCCACATTCTACGAGTCCCTCGGGCAGGTTCCCGGGGCGACCCTGACCCCGCGGCCGGCCTGGACCTTCGAGCTGCCGGGCGCCGAGGAGGTGCTCCGCGACCACTTCGGCGTCGCCACGCTGGAGGGATTCGGCTTCCCGGAATGGGAACCCGGGCTGGCGGCCGCCGGGGCGGTCGTCGAGTACCTCCGGGAGACGCAGAAGGACCGGATGATGCACATCCGGGCGCTGAAGCGGTTCCGGCGGGACCGCCACATGGCCATCGACGGGAACACGCTCCGCTGTTTGGAGATCCAGCGGACCCTCCGCAGCGGCCGCCGCGAGGGCAGCCTGCTGGCGTGCCTCGACCGGACCTGTACCGGCCTCGGCGCGCGGCTCCTGGAGAAGTGGCTCTCCTATCCCCTCGTGGACTATTCCCCGGTCGTGCAGCGGCACGACGCGGTGGCGTATTTCCGGTCCCGCCGCGACCTCCTGGACGCGGCGCGGAAGCTGATGTCCCGCTGCGCGCAGATCGACCGGATCGCGGCGAATATCGCCCTCGGCCGCGTCCGGCCCCGCGAACTGGTCGCGCTCGGTCAGACGCTGGCGATCCTGCCCGAACTGGCGGCGGTGCTGGGCGACTGCGGGGAGGCCGCGCTGCTCGCGCAACTGCGGCCCCGCTTCGGCGGCATGGAGGACGCGGCGGCGCTGATCGAGCGGGCGATCGACCCGGAGTGCCCCAACACCCTGGCCGACGGCCGGGTGATCGCCGCCGGGTACAGCGACGAGCTGGACCGCCTCCGCGGGGTGGGCGCCGGCGGCAGGGACTGGCTGACCGAGTACCAGCAGCGGGAGGCCGAGGCGACGGGCATTCCGATAAAGGTCGGCTTCAACAAGGTCTTCGGCTACTACATCGAGATCTCCAACACGCACCGGGAAAAGGCCCCCGACCGGTATGTCCGCAAGCAGACGCTGAAAAACGCCGAGCGGTACATCACCGACGAACTGAAGGAATACGAGACGAAGATACTGACCGCCGACGAGGAGGCGGTGACGCTCGAACAGGAACTCTTCGAGGAGGTGTGCGTCGCGCTGACCGAATGGATCGCGCCGTTCCAGGAGGCGGCCGCGGCGCTGGCGGCGGTCGACTGCCTCGCCGGCCTGGCCCTGCTGGCGGTCGAGCGGGGGTACGTCCGCCCCGAGATGACCCAGGAGGACCGGCTCGCCATCCGGGGCGGCCGGCACCCGGTCCTGGCCGAGCAGCTCAGGGAGGCATTCGTGCCCAACGACGTTGAGATGGGCCGGTCGGACAAGCGGCTGCTGATCGTGACCGGCCCGAACATGGCCGGCAAGTCGACCTACATCCGGCAGGTGGCCCTGCTGGTTCTCATGGCCCAGTCGGGCTCCTACATCCCCGCCGCGTCGGCGCAGATCGGCCTGGCCGACCGCATCTTCACGCGGGTCGGGGCGTCCGACGAACTGACGCGGGGGCTCTCGACGTTCATGCTGGAGATGGTGGAGACGGCGAACATCCTCAACAACGCGACCGCCCGGTCCCTGGTGATACTCGACGAGGTCGGCCGGGGCACCAGCACCTGCGACGGCCTGGCCCTGGCGTGGGCCATCTGCGAGCACATCGCCCTGCAGGTCCGGTGCCGGACGCTCTTCGCGACCCACTACCACGAGCTGACGGAGCTGGAGACGGTCCTGGACGGGACCCGGAACTTCAACGTCGCGGTCAGGGAGTGGAACGGCGAGGTGGTGTTCCTCCACCGCATCGCGCGGGGCGGCGCCGACCAGAGCTACGGGGTGCACGTGGCGAAGCTCGCCGGCGTCCCGGGGGAGGTGATACGCCGGGCCGCGGAGATCCTGCCCCGGCTCCAGCAGCACCTCGCCGGGGGCCTGGACATGCCCGAACTGACCGAGCGGGCCCGGAAGAGCCGGTCGCAGATGGAACTCTTCGCCGATCCCTGCAAGAAGGCCGCCGGCGACATCCGGCACGCGGACCTCGACAACATGACGCCGATCGAGGCCCTCGCGCTGCTTCGCCGGCTGAAGGACGAGCTGTCGGCGGAGTGACGGCCGGCGACGGTTGCCGGCGGGGTGAAAAAGGTCGCCGGCCGTCGACCGAAACGGCCGCCGTCCCGCGGCCATAACGGTCCGGTTTATCAGGCTGTTGAAAAAGTAGACCGTCGTTGAGAACGAGAGATTTTTTGTTCCGACAAGGAACGGAAACAGCTGCATATTAGAGCTGGTTTCATAACTTGCTTTGGTAGCGAAAGCGAGGTATTTTGTC
>CAZLBC010000082.1:0-23619 GCA_964557575.1 uncultured Planctomycetaceae bacterium | reverse complement strand
ATAGTCTATTTTATGTTACACTTAACTCACTATGGTGACGGGAGATAGGATTGAAATTCCTAACAGTTGATAGGCGGAGCCGTCATCATCCACGAAGAGCGTCATGTCCCGCGACATCTGACCGCCCTCGAAGTCACGCACAAGACAGTTCTTCTCTCCGGGTTGCTTGTCCTCTTCTGTGACGTTTACAGGCCATATGCCGGCGTTGGGGCGGAAGGCCTCCACAAAGGCATAGGGGCCGTTCGGCGTATCGCTGACGGCCATGCCGCACAAGGCGGCCGAGTAGCCCTGATCCTTACGTTCGAGGTGAAACCACATGATGAATTTTCGGGTGTTGGCGCAGTAAATGACTTTAGGACGTTCCAAGACACATCCCTTCGTAATCGGGCTCATGGGGTCATCAGAGACGGCCAGCGCAATACCTTCGTCGGTCCAGTTGTAAAGGTCTTTGGAGGCGTAGACATGGACGCCGACGTATGCGCGGTTTCCTGCCTTACCCTCGATCTTGTGTTCGCCAAACCAGTAATAGACGCCCTCGTGATAGAGTACGCCCCCGCCATGGGCATTGACGTGAACGTTATTGTTGTCAAGCCACAGTGCCCCTGGTTTGGAGGTTTTGCCATTCATGCTTGTCGCCTATTACTGGCATCGTTCTGTCAAAAGTTGACAGAACAGTTTCTTATCCGTGTACATCCACGGGGATCAAGCGCGGGGGCACAAGGTTATTCCATTCTGCTCTAATTCCGAGAGCTGGTTTCATAACTTGCTTTGGTAGCGAAAGCGAGGTATTTTGTCGATCTGGCAAGGAACGGAAACGACGACATATTAAGGAAATATGTCGAGTTTTCGTGACGCCGCCAGACGGCAAAAGAGCCGCTTGTAGTCCAAATTGAAGTTATGAAACCAGCTCGAAAGACTGCTAAAGCTGTTCGACCTTGAAATTCGCGTACCTAGCCCAGCATCCCCCCATATTCCTGAGGCCAATCCGTCCCTTTTGGGTGAACACGGGCTGATTCGGATCTGCACCTGATGTCGCCGCATCCCAGGTGTGTTCGATCACATTCTCAGGATTGTTAGCGTCCTCTATACGGAGGTACAGGGAGTCTTTTCGGCTCTCCACCACCACGCGACAGAATTGCTCTACATTCACGTTGCCGTGCGCCCCATCATACTGGATCATAGGTCTGACGAGTACATTGTTGTAACGGCCGCCCTTATTGATCCGGTCGCTCCATGGATAGCGCTTGAAACGGATATTTTCCCTGAAGCTCAAGCTTCGAAGCGTCATGTAGTCATGGTACTTTTTCATCGCAGCGACCTCTCGCAGGTTCCGCCACTCATAGATGTCCTTCTCATAAGGAGGCGTTCCAATCCCCTGGGCCTGAATGTACAGAAGCGATGTACCTCTCCTGGCAAAATCGTAGGTGATGCGAATATCGCCTTCAAACTCCTGCTTCGTCCAGAGAACGGCATGATGTGAATCGAACTTAGCCCGGTTCACTTTTTTGTTAACACCGCTCGGTGTGCAGAAAATCCAAAGTCCTTCCGTTGTGTGCCCGAGAATCGCTCGCTTTCCGTCAAGAAACCAGTTTTCCTGCCAGTCCTCTTCCATTGAGTCCTCAAAGAGAATGGTTCCCGGCTTGGGCATATCCATTGTACTTACTTCCTTATTCATCAGGTTCTCTGCTTTGCTGGCGCACGACACCAGCAGCGAAGCTACCAGGCAGCCTGCCGCTATCTGAATCAACTTCATACACTTCGTTCCTTCCTTTGTTTTGTTCGACATCGCTTTGACCTTCGCATTACCGATGCGCTTGGTTCGCTATTACTATTTTGAGCGTTTCAGCTTCTCTTCTGTCTGGATAAGTGCTTCTGCATATCGCTGGCCCAATTCCAGCGTTCCCTCGGAGCCGAAGTGCGCAGCGTTCACCACCTCGCATCCCCAATCGTCGACATATTCGGAATAGATTGAACTCTCGCCGACTTGGATCTGCGCTGCGCGTATTTTCATCACGTCTCCCCTTGGCGAGGATCTCTTTTGCCATCTTTTTCCGAATTTCGTATTGAACCCAAGCAACGCAATCAGTTCTGGCGCATCGAGGTCTTTACGCAGTGCAGAAATCATCTTCTCAAGTTGATTTCGATAATTTTCAGTATCGGCGTTGCGATTGCTGTTGCTTTCGCCCTGACACCAGACCAGTGCCCGGGGACGCAACGTGATGCCCTGTGCCTTTGCCTTCTCGATCGCAAGTAATGTTTCCGCCTTCAAAGCCGTGTAGTATTTATTTGCTCCGGGAAGCCAACCACCGATACCGGTTGCGTTGTACGCGACTTTCACAATGGCCAGAGGCCGGTCGGGTTGCTTCTTGAGCAATGTCCGGGCAAATCCCATTTCAGGGCCAAAGCCACCCTCATCGTAGCCAAAATTGCCCGCTTTTCTAGGTTTTGGATTTCCTTTGGGCTGCGGTTTCAGGGTTGTCCACTCCTGGTTGAACGATGAGTCATGTTCATCGGCTGGCGGGTCCCCGCCTCTCCACCAGAACATAACCTTCAGGTCACGCGGGTCTTCCGGCAATTCACTGGCACGCGTGTGGAACCCTACCGCATTGGATTGTCCCGCTACAATTATCAGGTCAATCACCTTCTCCCCTGCCCGGCAATTCGCTGACAAGAGAATTGTCAAGACACAAACATAATACAATCGTCGAGTAGACATACTATGGTCTCCACATGTAGGTGTTCTTTGTATTCACCGTTTACTCTTCTCTTTCGATCTGAAGAGTGTTACCCGCCCGAAATAAAGCAAGATTAAGCGGCTCGTTTACGTAGAGGAACTGCACCTATCGATTACCTGTCAGACACGCTCCAGTGGTTTCCAGGTTTTCCGCATAAGGCTTCAAGAACAGGGCTGACGATCCTTTTCTTGTCTATAACTTCACGGTTAACCACTATATGTTGTATTCAATCAGCAGGGAAAGCGGCAATAGTGTGATAGCGACGGAACTTTTACATTATATCGCTACCTGCCTGTCCCTGTGTGAATGATAAACGTTTTATAGCATGCCTTGCACCAGTGAACCCCACCCGTCTACAAGTTGGCCGGGATCGGATACATGGCCACAGCCTTGCCCCCCAGACGCTCCTTGAGCTGTTGCAGGAACAGGCTTCGCGGCTCAACGTGTTTGTCCAGCGATTCCATATGGCCGTCGCTTTCAAGTAGCCTGCCGCCCATGAACCCAATCACAAAATTATTCTCAGGGGTCCCTGGATTCCTCGTATGGACCTTATTCGCGGTGCAGTTCCAGAAAACGGTGGTCGCGCCTGACCAGCCCTGGCCACTGCCACCGGCGCCCCGGTTAATCGCCTGCAGGCCGGAACTCGCGGCGCCTTTGATCACGACGTTATCAAACAGATAACCTGTTCCCCAGCGCTGGTGCGGCCCTGTGACCGAGTGGGATTTCTCAGCGCTGCACATCACATATGCATTCGGGCCCGTGTCCCGTGACCCACCGGAATAATCATGACGTCCTTCCTCTGCATAGCAGTTGAAAAACAGATTCAAGCTCGCATCACTATTGCTGAACGGATACCGCTTGCCACCACGGATCTTGCTGACCATCGCCAGGCATTTGCTGTCCCGGACAGTAGTGCGGTAAGCACCCCACCCGCACTGTACGGCACTAAAATTGGCATGCAGTACGGTGACGTTGCGAACCCAGCCGTCAATGCAATTGAAAACTCTGACACCCCACCTAAGGGTATTCACTTGGTCGGCGAAGTAGGGTTCCTGCGATCTCTTACTTTCCTTAATCGTGGTGTCGTAGTTCGAGATAATGCGAAGCGACTCGACACCGCAATTGAAGCCTCTCCCCTTGTCGCTTTTCAAGATCACAGTACCGCCACCGTGTGCCTTGGCATATGTCTGGGACAGCGGAGCGTTTAGGGTGAGTTTGTTGCCATTCACAGCGGTAATATAACGAAAAGTAACCATCCTGTACTGCTTCGGCTTCCAGCTTTTCGGGTTCTTTTTCCTTCTCGTCGCCGCGATGTTGCCCATCCCCAGCACGTCGATCCAGGCCTGGTTGGCCGTCTTCTGAACATCGACGAAATCACCGACCTTGAACTTCGATGGATCCTGGACGGTGACCGTCATGCTGCCTGTGGGAACGTAGTCATCGGTGATGACGGACCTCACGACGGCAGGCTTCTCTTCAGCGGCGGGTGCCTCGCTAGCGACTTCCATCTTGCCGCCAACGCTAATGCCAATTTTAGCCGGCCCATAGATCAGAACGGTGCCGTCTTCTCCGTCACCTTCGCCGCGCAGCACTACACCGTCCCTGACATGCAGCGTCTTTGACACGTAGTAGGTGCCTTTGGCCAGCAAAACCGCCCCGCGAGACCCCTTTGCGTCTGGCTCGCGCACAGCGACTGTATCGAGCGCCTTTTGAATCTGCTCATAGCTGTCAGGATCAAAGGCGTAGGCCATATTCTCCTGCTTCTTGGCTTCGCCAGGAAGGGGTTTAAGCGTAAGAACAACCGGCACATTCGGAATCGCCTCTTCGTTACTCTTGTAGCCGCAGTAAGACCAATCAGGAAGCTTGTCTCCCTTGTCGGTATAGGGCTTGTAGACCAGCTTGCCGTCCGACCCCATGAAAACCAGCGGACCTTCTTTGTTTATGTCTTGATGTATCGCTACGCCAGCTCCCTGCGCTCTCATGGTTGGCACCATGAGCAATACCGCTACAAGAATGCCGACTACACTTTTAGCTTCACGACTGCCTGTTACCTGCATGTTACGGCCCTTTAATCCCAGCTTGTTAGAAAACACTTGCACACTTACTTCATGTAATATACAAATATATTAGCGTAGGTGAGGAAAACCGCAATACACTTATGCGTCTTTTTTATATACTTTTGAGGCAAGTCAGGTATGCATAAGCCAGGTGACTTTCATGGCCAAAACGGCCACCACCCCGCGACCGGAACGTCCCATAGTCTATTTTATGTTACACTTAACTCACTATGGTGACGGGAGATAAGATTGAAATTCCCAGTCGGATCTTGCGGCCGATATATGCGACAAGACCATCGCCAACGCGATCAAAAACGGAATCAGCGAGCACCACGACTCGGTCTCGGGCAAGCCGCTGGGGGTAAAAGACTACTGCATGGCGAGCACACTGCTGGCCATGATGCTCGATGGCCTGACCCATAAGCATAAAGCGAGGATCAGGTAATCCGAAAAGAGGGCTTTGATTCGATGGGCAAACAGCCGAAGATTTCAGGCCGCAGTCAACGGCGTAAACGGAGCGACGACAATTCAACACAGGGAGACAGATCTCATGAATAGAAAGATAATTCTTTTAGGGGCCATTCTGATTTTGTTCACAGTCCTCCGGGACAAAGCCCAAGCGGAGTTTTCTCATCCCGGCATAGCCGTCAGCGGCGCCCAGTTGGAGTTTGCGAAATCAAAAATCAAATCGGACGAAGAGCCATGGAAATCGGCCTGGGAAGCCCTGCTCGCGTCGGACTACGCCAAACTCTCCTGGAAGCCCAAGCCCCGGGAACGGGTCGAAAGGGGCGCCTATAATCGACCGGACATTGGCTCGACTCCTTTTATGAATGATGGCTCGGCCGCCTGGACACATGCCCTTTGCTGGGCTCTGACCGAAGAGGCGGCCCATGCGCGTAAGGCTCGAGAGATCATCGACGCCTGGTCGGCAAAGCTGAAGGTGGTCGCCAATCATGACGCCCGTCTGCTTGTCGGCATGACGGGCCATCAATTCTGTAACGCCGCCGAGATTCTGCGTCACACATGGGACGGCTGGCCCGAGGCGAACCAAAGACAGTTCCGTTCAATGCTGAGTGAGGTTTGGTATCCGGTCATCAAGGATTTCTATCCCACAGCGAATGGAAACTGGGACGCCGCCATGATCCAGACCATGATGGCCATGGGCGTCTTCCTCGAAGAGCAGACCATGTTCGACCGCGCCGTCGAATACTATCGGAACGGCGAGGGCAACGGCGCCATCGGCATGTATATAAACGAATTTGGTGAATGTCAGGAAAGCGGGCGCGACCAGGCGCACACGCAGATGGGACTCGAATACCTGGCCGGCGCCTGTGAAACGGCTTGGAGCCAAGGGGTTGATCTTTACGGCGCCCTCGACAACCGCCTGCTGCTTGGTTTCGAATACACGGCCAAATATAACCTGGGCCACGACGTTCCCTACAAACCCTATCGAAGTTACAAGGGGCGCTACAACAATCCCTCCATTTCCGAAAAAGCCCGCGGGAATTTGCGCCCGATGTACGAAAGAGTATACAACCACTACCATAACCGGCGAGGTCTTGAAGCCCCTTGGACGTTAAAGGCCATTTCCAAGACCCGACCCGAGGACGGCGGTCGCTCCTCCTTACCATGGGGAACGCTTATCTACGCGGAACAACCGAGGGATTTGGCCAAATAAGAATCAGGAACAAAGACATCCTGTCCCAACCGTTGGGTAAAATGATTTCATATCAACGCCACCATCCGCTTGGGGCCTTGTAATGTTCGGTTACCCCTGTCAATTCAACCCTCGCGCACAGTTCTCCTTGATACAGCGCTCCTACGCCGGAGGCGGGCGTCACTGCCTCAGCTGCAGCGCCAGGGTACGAGGCCCGAACGTGTGGCTGGACATGGTCAAATAAAGGCGGTGACGCTGGCCCCCACCATCGCTGGTCGATGGGCATTTTGTATGACAACGTCAACGGTGGCCAAGAGAGAAACTCATCTGGAGCCCGATCAGAGCGACATTGTCGAAGTAGAAAGGATATACCTATGAACCAAAGAATCGATACAATCAGGATCGTCGTTGTCGCTGTCCTGACCCTCACCGTTTGTGGATACGAACCCGCTATCGCAGCCGAAGCGCCCGCCAAACGCCCGAATTTCGTGTAAATTATGTCTGAAGACAACTCGGTTCATTACATGGACATGTACTTCAAGACCGGAGCGCCCACGCCCAAGATCGGCGAACTTGCCAAAGATGGCGTGGTCTTCAACCATGCGTTTTCGATGGCGCCCGTCTGCTCCGCGGCTCGCTCCGTTCTGGCGACCGGTTGCTACGGCTCCCGCATCGGGACGCAGTATCATCGTGGCGGCCAGCCCCCGTGGTACCAATAAATTCATCCGAGACAATAACCGCTGACATGACAGGCTGAGTTGAATGCAAGAGCCAAAGAGATGAAAGGTGACAACACCATGACGACAATGAAACGAATCTGCGTACTGGTTGTAACAATTCTTGCGGCAGCGGCATCAACCCGTGCCGGGGAACCACTGAAAATCTACATCCTGGCAGGCCAGTCAAATATGGAAGGCCAGGCAGCGCCCGAGACGTTGGCCGGGATCGGCATGGACCCGAAAACGAAACCGCTCTATGACAAGCTGGTCGACAAGGATGGAAAACCACGGGTCTGCAAGGACGTGAGCATTGTCTGCTTCAACGGAAAACGTGACGACCCGGTGATCAAGCAGGGTCCCCTGACCTTCGGCTATGGCGGCGCGCTGAGGGAGGATAAGCCCAGGATGGGCGTGGAGTTCGCCTTTGGCGTGACGGTGCATGAGAAGCTGAAGCAGCCGATCCTCATCATCAAGACCGCCTGGGGGGGCAAGAGCCTGCATACGGACTTTCGCCCGCCCAGCGCCGGCCCATACTATGCGGACCCCGGTCAAGTGAAAGACCGGAAGACCAGAAAGGGCATCGTGACGGCGGCGGAGATTATCGCAAAGAAGGAGAAGGCTCAACACGCCTACTACAACGCGATGGTGAAACACGTGAACACCGTTCTCGCCGATCCCGGGAAGTACTGCCCGGCTTACGATACGGATGCGGGTTACGAGATCGCCGGCTTCGTCTGGTTCCAGGGCTTCAACGACATGATCGACGGCGGCACCTATAACCTGTCAGAGCCCGACGGCTATGCCCTCTACAGCGAGCTGCTTGCCCATTTCATCCGGGACGTGCGCAAAGATTTCAAGGCACCGAAGATGCCGTTCGTGATCGGAGTCATTGGGATGGGAGGCGAACACATCGCACGGAACGACAAGCAGATGTACTTGCGCAAGGCCATGGCGGCACCGGCCGACATGCCGGCATTCAAGGCGAACGTCGTGGCCGTGCAGACGGCGCCGTTCTGGGACCACCGGATTGACGAGATTCTTGAGATCGGATCGATTGTCAAAACCCCCGATCACAGGCGGGGAAACAAGGCGGCCTACGCCGAGCGCGATCCGGAAGGCACATACGCTGAACAGCACGCCAAGTACCAGCAGTGGTATAAAGCGATGATGGCAAAGGCGCCGGACAAAAAGAAGGATAGACGTGCGTGGCGACTTTGGAACAACAAGCTAAAAGCTGAGAAGGATGCCCACGCCTATACCCCCGAAGAGTTGAACTACCTGAAGGCGAATCGATCGAACGCGAAATTGCACTACTGGGGGTCGGGCACGTTCTACAGCCGCGCCGGCGAGGCCTTTGCCAGGGCGATGTTTCGCGATGAGACCGTCTACCTGCTGGAATCAGGCGATGCCGGCAAAGAGGGGGTCAAGCTCACCTGGCTGAAAGGGCGGATCATGCCCGCATCCGCCACAGTCTTTTGCAATGGCAAGAAAATCGGCACCGCCGACCCCGCCAAAGGCTGCTACATTGACAAAAGGCCTCCTCGCGGTGTGGTGCATTATCGCGTCGAGTTCACGTTGCCCGACGGCACTACCCGCTCTCTTGAAACGACGTTTCCCGGGCGCCTCGAAGACCTCACGGGCGCGTTGGGCCTCCTGGACGTGATGCATAATGACGGCATCAACCCGGCCACCGGCAGGACCTGGCGGGTGGGAGACTCCTATCGACTGGTCTTTGTCTCGAGCGAAAAAACCGACGCCACGTCACCGGACCTTGCCACCTACGACGACTTTGTCACGCAACTCGCCGGGAAGGTGGGGATCGGCGGTTCCTGGAAAGTAATCGGTTCCGCTGAAGGCTCCAACATCCAGGAACACACCCAAACCGTCCCCGATCTGTTCAAGGCCGCGGTGCCCCTCTTTCAGATCAATGGTAAAACCAGGGTCGCCGACAGCTACAGCGACCTGTGGGATGGTCCTCTCGACGCCCCGATCAACCGGACGGAGACGGGGCAGGTGCTCAAAGAGGGATTGGTGTTTACCGGGGCCAATGTGTGGGGCCTGGGGAACAAGAAGCGTGTCGACGCCGGTGATCTCACCTCCTCTGCGAGGCTTACATGGATCCGTGCTGATAAAATAAGTCCCAAGAAAACCCGTCACGTGTATGCTATTTCCGACATTCTGAAAGTGAAATTGAAGTGACAAGGAATTCCATGATGAAAAAGAAGTCTACGCTACAGATCCGCTCGAGCCGCATGGCTTGCGCCTGCGCCGTTCTGGCCATCGCCGGACTTTTGGCGTGTTCCCCAGCCGCTTACGCCAAGAAGAAAGTCTGGGACTTCAAGAAGGGAGAGCGTCACCCGGACTGGGTGAAGGGCAAGAATTGCACCCAGTGGAACCTGGGGCCCATCGGTGCCTTCGGGTATGCCCAAAGCAATAGTAAAAGCACGGGCGCCAAAAGCTTTCTGATCCGCGAGGTGGTGCCGGACACGCCGGCCGACGGGAAACTGAAGCAGCACGACGTCATTCTCGGAATCCTCAGCCCCATGACCGGATGGAAGGCGGAACTGGATGCAATGCCCGGGGCGATCCGCAGGGACTACCTCTTGCGCGCCCTTGGCCTCGCCATCACGGAGGCCCGGAAGAAGGAGAACGGCGGGAAACTGGTCCTCACGGTCTGGCGCCCGGAGACGGAACCGGTGCCCGTACCCAAGGAAGCACGGAGTTATCGTTACGGGAAACCGGCAATCGCACGCTGGTCGGTTTTGAAGAAACCCATCAAGGGCAAAGAGATCCGGGTCGCGTTGACCCTTCCCGTGGCCGGTGCCTTCAGCAAAACCGCTCCGTGGGAGTGTGAAAAGACAAACGTCATTATCGACCGATTGGCGCAGGCTATTCTGGATCGTGGTTTTTTCGACAGAAAAGGGCCTGTCGGACGACTTCCTGTCTGTTTGGATGCCCTGGGACTGCTGGCCACGGGAGAAGAACAATACATCCCCGCAGTACAGAAATACGCCCGCGCCCTGGCAAAGACGCACGAGGGAAAGGTGGAAGAGAGGGTGAAGACTGCTTCAAGTTTCAACACCTGGCATCATGCGTACCAGAACGTATTTCTGGCCGAGTACTACCTGGCGACGGGCGACAAGGAAATCCTGCGCGGTCTGACGGACCTGGCCGTGGTGATGGCCAAAGGGCGCAGCGGCGTGGGCACCTACAGCCACGGGTTGAGCTACACCAGATATTTTGGTTTGTATGGCCCGGCATCGGCCTACGGCGCCATGAACCAGTGCAGCATCACCGCCAACATGGGCCTCGCCCTGACCCGGAAGGCCGGCATCAGGAACAAAGCGATCGATGATGCGGTAGCCATCGGCACGCAGTATCTTCTCTGGTACGTGGACGCGGGCTCCATCGACTACGGCAACGCCGATGCTTGGCCGCTTCATGATGATAACGGCAAGAACTCTCAGGCGGCCGTATTCTTCGATATCGTGGGTCACAAGCGGGCCACCGAATACTTTGCGCGGACGACACTGGCATCGTACATGGGCCGCGTACAGGGGCATACCGGCCATTTCTTCAACGGCGTCTGGGGAGCCATCGGCGCCGCCCGCGGCGGCCCGAAAGCGGCGGCGGCCTTTGCCGAGAAAACCCGCTGGTACACCACGCTGGAGCGGCGTCCGAACGGTGACGCCATCTTCAACGGCCCGGGCAAATACAAGGACTTTTCAACAGCCGGCGCCCAATTGCTGTTCTACTGCCAGCCGCGTAAGGCCATCTATCTCACGGGCAAGGGCGGCTCGTGCATCGAGCCGTTCAGCGCGGCCGAGGTCAAGGAATCGATCGACGCGGCTCGTTTCGTGCCGTTCGACAAGGATCTCAAGCATGCCCGCACGTTTACTACCAAAGAGTTGCTCGCGAAGCCGGGGAGCTTTTCCCCCGTGGTGCGGCGTCAGGCCGCCAGGGTACTGAACGAGCGCGACGATAACGTCGTCAAAGAGCTGATTGCCATGCTGAAAAGCCCCAACCGCTACGCCCGCTACGGCGCCTGCATCGGGCTTCATTGCGCCGGACGTCAATCCGACGAAGCGGCGCAGGCCCTTGTCCGCATTCTTGCCAACGAGCAGGAAAAGTTGACCCTGCGTTATTTTGCCATGAAAGCGCTGGGGCCGGGCGGTCAAAAGCTCAAACTGGCCAAACCGGAACATGGTCTCGGTATAGCGGCCAATACGGTCGGACCGGACATGCTCGAGATCGTCGCCAGGTACAAGCCCAAGGGTGTCGTGTCGCCAGAGACTTATCTGCTGGACAAACTGCACCAAAGGATCGCACAGGTTGCATTCTCGAAAGTGTTTATCGGCAAGATCAGCAAGGATAAACTCAACCGGGTGAGCAGGAGCCTTCTCGAAGGGGCCCTGCGGTCGATGATTGCCAACCCTCTTGGCGATGCCCACGGCAACGCCATGCACTGCTTGATGGCGATGGATAAAGAGCAGCAGGAAGCCTTCCTGCCGGATGTCTACCGGCTTGCCAAAACGCCTCCTCCCGCAGTAAACGGCAAGAGCCGTCCTTTCGCTATCGAGGTGCTGGCAAAGTTTCACTTCAAGGAGGCGATGCCACTGGCCGAAGGTCTGCTGGACGAGGAAACCCACGGACGATACTGGCGCCGGCCCCTTGCGATCCGAATTTTTTCCCAATTCGGGCCCGATGTCCTCAAACCCTACATGGATAAGATCGAAAAGTATAACAAGGAATACAGTGCCAAGGGTCCCCGGTATGAAAGAGAGATGCTGAAGACGGCGATGCAGAAGATCGAGGCCAAACGTGGCAAGACAACGGAACTTAAAAACATCGACCCCTATCTGGAAATTGACCAGTTCAAGCATGGGGCGACCGCCTATGGCTTGCGGGCCAAAGCCGGCGACGGCAGGAGCATCAACCTGACCTGGTTGAAAGGCCGGACCATGCCCACGTCCGGGCGTGTCTTCCGGGATGGCAAGGAGATTGCCACCGTCGACCCGGCCAGGTTAATCTACGTCGATAAAAACGCGCCCCCCGGTAAGGTCGACTACCGGGTGGAGTTCACCCTGCCCAAGGGGGACACCTACTCCCTCGAGGCAACCTTCATGGGACACCCTGAAGACCTGAAGGGTGAGCTGGGAATTCTGGACGTGCAGCACGGCGCAAATCCTGTTACCCGTATGAACTGGCGGGTAGGAGACCCTTATCGCCTCGTCTTTGTCTCGAGCGAGAAGACGAACGCCACGTCAAAGGATCTTGCCACCTATTACACATTCGTCACCGAACTCGCCAAAAAGGCGGGGATCGGCGGCTCCTGGAAAGTGTTCAGTGGCGCCAAACCCCATACCCAGACCGAACCCGAGAAGGATCCCGAAAATATACCCATCTTCCTGATCGACGGGAAGACCCTTATCGCCGGAAACTACAGCGGTCTGGGCCCATTCCTCCCCGCGCCCATCAACCGGACCGAGACAGGGCAGGTGCTCGAGGAAGGGCTTGTCTTTACCGGAGTGCCGCCTTGGGGTCTTGGAAACCCGAAAAGGGTTCATGTCGGAGACCCCACTGCCGATCGTCAAAAATGGCGGTGGCTCAAATGTGATAGGAAAAACCCCAAGGAACGCCACCACGTGTATGCTATTTCCGACGTCCTTAAGGTAAAATCGAAGTGATAAAACTCACAATGAATGGAGAAATGAAGATGCGTATAGTCAAACGAATCTGTGCATTGGCCGTAGCCATCCTTGCAGTCGCGGCAACCAGCCAGGCTGCCGGTAAACCACTCAAAATCTACATCCTGGCAGGCCAGTCCAATATGGAGGGCCAGGCAGCGCCCGAGACGCTGGCCGGCATCGCCATAGACCCGAAAACGAAACCGCTCTATGACAAGCTGGTCGACAAGGATGGAAAGCCACGGGTCTACAAGGACGTGAGTATTGTCGGCTTCAACGGCAAGCCTGACGACCCGGTGGTCAAGCAGGGCCCCCTGACCTTCGGCTTTGGCGGCACGCTGAGGGAGGACAGACCCAGCAGAATGGGCGTGGAGTTCGCCTTTGGCGCGACGATGTACGAAAAGCTGAAGCAGCCGATCCTGCTTATCAAGACCGCCTGGGGAGGCAAGGACCTTTACGGACGACAGGCAGGCAAACTTGCGCAAGGCCATGGCGGCACCGGCCGACATGCCGGCGTTCAGGGGTAACGTCACGGCCGTCCGGACAGCCAGGTTCTGGGATGATAAGATTGGCGAAATCCAGCATATCAAAACAATCCTCAAAGCGCCCGAGAAGAGGTACAGGCGGTGGGCCGCCTACTCCGAACTTGACCCGGACGGGAAATATGCCGACCGGCGTGCCGAGTTCCTGAAGTGGTATAAACCGATGATGGCACAGGAGCCGGACAGGAAGAAGGACCGACGCGCGCATAGAGCCTGGGAGCGGAAGATGAAAGCTGACATCGATGCCCACGCCTATACCCCCGAAGAGTTGAACTATCTGAAAGCCAATCATTCGAACGGGGGCTTCCACTATATGGGTTCAGGAAAGATCTACAGTCGGATCGGCGAGGCCTTTGCCAGGGCGATTCTTGATATGAGCGGACACGCCCGCATGTACTACCAGTAGAAGTCTTCTTCCGTCAATCATCCCCGCCCTGATCGGCCCTGACAGGCCCGGTCTCCCTTTCGAGTTGATCCTTCAATGCCGTGATCACCGCCGCGAAGTCGAACGTCGCCGGCTTCTCGGGATTGTCCGCGTTCGCCGCAAGGAACACCAGGGACAGCGTCTCGGTCCGGCCGGCCCCGACCGTGACCGGTTTCTTAAGGCCCACCAGGCCCTTGTTGTATCCCGTTCCCGGGACGGCCAGGATGTCCGCCCGCCTGTCCAGCCGCGAAGCGGTCGCCAGGAACACGCCGCCCTGCTGGTACGGTCTTTTGTGGTGGCCGAGCGTGCTGTACAGACCCAGTAATGCCGGCAGGTTCCGGTTGCGCTTGAGCACGGTGTTGTCCGGCCAGATGCTGCCGTGCAGGCGGGTGTTGCGCGGCGGTGAAAGGACGACCAAACCCGTTACATCAGCGTCGCCGCGATTGATCAGCGTTACGGTGACGATGACCGCTTCCCCCGCCGTGCCCCCGCCGGGCGGGACCAGCTTCAGATGCGCCGGCGTGCTGCAGGAGCCGGCGACGGCAAAACGCTTTGAACCGGTCTTCACGGTTACCGGCAGCTTCTGATCGAGACCGGCCAGGTTTGCCGTGCAGGGGGCGGCCTCGGTGAATTTCAGCAGGACCGTGGCGTTCTCGCGGGCGGCGCCGCCGTTAAAACCCGGACGCGCCAACGCGATGCCGAGGGTCTCCCGCCGCAGACGCGGCATGCGCCGGGTCGGATCGGTCAACGGCACACTGAACGTGATGTGCGCCCAGTCGTAGGCGGCACAGTGGTGCACGGCCGGATTGGTCACGTAGTAGCGGAGGTCGCCGGTGAGGCCGCGGACGCGGACCCTGCCGCGCTTCTCGATGCAGGCCGCCAGCGCTTCGGTCACCTCGATGTCCGTTTGCCGCAGTTCACTGCACGGCAGCGACAACGCCGGATGGCCATGGAACGAGGCGGGATCCTTGAAAACGATGCGGTCCTCCTCGATCGTGCTCGTGTCCGCGCGGTACGACAAGACACCGCTGCAGGACGCGTAGTCGGCCGCGACCGTGTAGACCCTGTCATCCCGAATGTCTGCAAGCGCAAGGGCGCCGTCCGTGTACGCCGGGTCGGCTTTGCTGCGCAGCACCGTGGACGCCGTGGACCTCGCCAGGATCCCCTTGAGCTGCCTGCCCGTCGCCGTGCAGGTCATGATGTAATCCGGGAACATATGCGTCGTCGCCAGGTCGTTCAGCGTGACCGGCCCGGCCGTGAGAAAGCCGCCCCAGCGGTTCGGGCCCGGCACCAGCGCGCCGACCAGGCCGACATCGGCGCCGGTCGCTTCCCGAATGGCATCGGCCTTCAGCACGTGCAGCGACAGGAAATCGACATCGTGCTCAGGTAATGGAACCGCGCGATGTTTTCTCTCACGTACCCGGCGTCACCCCAGCCGTCCACCACCAAAATGGGAACGTTGAGCCAGCCGTAGGTGCCGATGTTCATGTTCTGCCAGTTGGCCACTTCCGGCGCGATACCGGCAAACAAATGCGGGAACCGCGATGCCAGGAACAGCGGCGTGAAGCCGCCGTCGGAATAGCCGGACGCGAAGCCGCGGTCGGTGCTGACCGAGAAATCGCGCGACAACGCCGTAATGACTTCGCGGAACTCCCGGGGCGCTCCCTTGCGGCCCTTGACCTGCGAGCTGAGGCTCGACCAGGCGAAAAACGTGTCGGTGCTCAGTGTCGTACAGGTCTTCAGCGTCGGGACATATGGGTCCTGGAACTTCGCGCCCGCCGCCTTGTGGTTGACCCATTTCTTGCCCGCCTTCCAGACCAGGCCGCCGCCCACCTTGTAATACATGAAAAACTGGTACTCCTTCGCCGGATCGTACTCGACCGGAACCACAATCCGCACGCCCTGCACCGCCTGCAGATGCTCAGACCAGTACATAAACGGCATGCACGTCCCCGACCACCCGCTCAACGGCGCGCGCCCCGCCTTCAGGTCGGCGATCATCGTCGCCACCTGGTCGGCATACAGTTCCGCGTAGATGTGTTTCATGTCCACCCGGTCCCGGAGCACGGCGCAATGATCACGCACTACCGGGCCCCAGCGCTTCTCCTGTGCGTCGGTCGGTTTCAGACCCGCGAGGTTCGCCCGCACCCCCTTCGTCACATCGTGCCAGCGGTCGTCCTTGCCCTTCGCATCAAGCCACGACGCCGGGTCGGTATCGGCGGCCCGCGCGCCGGCCCCCCACAGCGTCAGCGCCACCAGGCAGATTCGTGCGGTACCCGTCGACATCATGGCTCTCCTTGCTTTCATGTCATTCACTCTATGGCCGCCTTCCGGACCATTGGTCCGATCGGTAACCGATGATCAAACCACCGGCGGACACCGGCCCATCACGTCGCTTCGTTCCTCTCGTCGATTGATCCGCGGATTACCGAACGCACAATCATTGTTCCGGGCGCGCCGTCCGCGACGCGGGCGCAGGACCGGCAAAGGGCGCCCGCGCGGGGCCGGCCGGGATACTGCAGCACAGCAGCACTACCCGTGATCGCGCTCTGCCGCCGCCTGTATTCGCGCTTTTCCGGCTCAGGTGACTGATAATTCAATCCCGTTTCCCGCCGCCCTGGTTGCCGGGAGCAAGGGCGACGGAGGCTTTCATCAGGTAGCTGCACGTGCAGCGGTCCGTGGCGTCCGGCATCAGCACCAGGCCCCCGGCGACGATGGCGTTGATCCAGCACCCCGGGCGGACGGGTCCGTAATTCCGTGTCCCGGTGTTATTTCGCAGATCGGTGTATCCCAGCGTTCCCGAGCGGTACAGCAGCAGGTGCGTCGAACCGGACAGCGGCCCGCACCCTCCCGGTTGACGCCCCGTTACCTTGAAACTCGTGTCGCGCGTTCCCGTCAGCAGGTCGTAGGCATACGGTTGTGTAATGACCCTGGTTCCGTTGATTATCGGGCGTGAAATATATCTGCCCTTTGTGTCCCAGAGCCGCGTTCCGTCATTCGCATCAATGCCGGCCAGCCGGTCGCCCTTTTCCGAGGGCAACTGGAAGGTTCGCTGGGCATACTGGTAACACATCAGCAGTACCCTGTGTTTCGTGCTCAGCGCAAGCGTAGTGCCGAAGATATCTTTTTTCTGCTCCCACACGGTGTTGCCGGTATCGGCATCGAGGCAAAGCAGCCGGGGCGGTTTCGAGGACGGCTGTTTTTTCTTCGCCGCATTTTTCGGCAGGTCGCCCGGTTCTTTCGGCTTGTCGATAAGGTAGACGCCGCCGTTTCCTATGGCGATGGCGTTGTGGCGGATAGAAGTACGCGCCGTGTATACCCATTTCGTGTCGCCGGTCTTCACATCAAGGGCAAACAGGCTTTTCGACTGGGTAAGAAGGTCTTTCATGTCGGATACGTTTCTGAACAGTTGCCGCACGACGTAGGTCCGGTCGGCGCTGGTGCCGTACAGAATCCCTCCCTCGCAGGCAATGTATCCCCAGACCCCGGCCGTATCCGGCATTGCGTATGTTCTGATCAGCGTGCCGGTCTCCATGTCTATCCTGAGGCACCGGCCGGCATGACGAACATACACGCTGTCGCCGGCGATGCACATGTTGCTGCCCGTGCCGGCAGTCCCGAGAAGCTGTTCCTGGTCGTACGGTTTGAGAATATTCTGTATCGGATAACGCCACATCACCCGCCCGTTGCGGGCATCGACCCCCAGCAGGCCGTGGATTCCCTCGATGATCATGATGCCGTCTTTGCAGAGCGGCGCAGGGCCGCGTCCGTGGCGGCTCGGCATCGGGAATCCGAAATCCTTGAACCATACCATCCGCAGCGGGGCCCTGGCCAGGTCGTCGGCACTGCACAGGGTGTTCGCCGCATCGGCGTACTGGTGCGTCCATTCGCCCGCGCCTTCGGGCGTGCTTCCTCTGGTGACCACGCCGGCGGATGTGCCGGCTATCGCGACACCGTTATAGGGATGGAGAAGTCGCGCTGTTTCTTCAGCAGGCAATGCGGCAGCGCCGTCGGTGACCGATCGCCCGGACACGACCAGATTCGCGCATCCCGCTATCAGGCCCGTATCGGCCGGGTCGCGATTAAGGACGATGACCCGGGAGCCGTACAGCCCGGCAGCGGCCAGCGTCCCGCGCGCGGCGGCCGCGGTGGACGGGTCCTTTTCGACAGCGATAATATGCAGGTTGCTTGACTTCGCGAGTGCACAGGCCAGCGCCCCGTCGCCGCACGCCAGGTCGACACAGTAGCCCTCTTTGAAGCCTGCCGTTTCAAGGATATTTGCCGCGGCCCTGGTATAGGGCTCACTGTTTTTGTACGGCTTCGGATCTATCGGCTCTCTGTGTTCGATCGTACCACCCGATGTGCCGGCCAGGCAGTACATCGTTCCCTTCGTCGTCGCGGCATACAGGGCCTTGTCGGCAACGGCCAGCCCCCGGGCCGGCGCGTCGAGCGCAATCGTGTTAACGACCTTTTTCGACCCCCTGTCCGCAATAACGATCCTGTTGTCGGGCGTTGCGGCAACAATCGTGTTTCCGGCGACAACCAGCGGGGGATTAACCGCCTGCGCGGCGTTCGGCCAGTCCTCCGCCTCGTTGGAGGCGGTGGCCCTGATAACCGTGGAACCGACCGGATCCGCACACTCGATGCGCCATTCCGCGGCGCCGAGAGTCCTGGTTGTCTTTCCCCGGTGCTTTGTTGTTTTGAACAACGAGGCCGTTCCGATACCCCTGATTTCATTGCCCCGCGAAAACACGACACCTTCGGGGGTCACCGCCGTGGAGGAAACCGGCAATCCGCGGGTCACGTAACCGCCGTCCGACGCCCGAAAGACATCATCTTCCGCTATGAAGAAATGCTCGTCGATAGCGGTGATAAAGGGTCCCGCGCCTTTTCTTCTTCCCCAGCCCGCACCCTGTTTCATGAGGTGGAACCGGAGGAACGCGCCCGATGCGAGATTATACAGTGCCGGGGTTGCGCGGCCGGTGGGCACGATAAGCGACTCCCCGGCAATCGCCAGATACCCCTGTATCGACACGCCGCTTTCGGCGCGGTTCCCGCCATGCGGCTGCTGAAGCGTCAGGCCGCCGGATGAGTCATTGACCCACACGACCTTGCCGGTGGCCGCATCGAGAGCGTAGAGGTATATCCCCTCAGCCGGCCAGATCCCCGCGCCGAAATAGACGATGTCGTCACTGACGACCGGTCCGCCCCGGGCGGGCCATCGCGAGATAAGCCGGCCATTGCCCAGCAGCATGTTCGAGCCGGGGCCGCCGCGCTTTTTCCAGAGCAGCGTTCCGTCGGCCATGGACAGGCAGTAGAGAAAGCCGTCGTCGCTGACGACGAAGAGCCGGTCCTTCCACGCGGCGGGGGCAAATCGCACCGGGCCTTCCGTAAAGAAGACCCACGTGCGCACCCCGCTTGCCGCGTCGACGGCACAGACACTGCAATCGGTGGAACTGCCCCAGAACACGAGGCCGCCAACTGCGACGGGCTGGTAGGCGTGGTCATAGGGCATGCGCGTGTCGCGACCGGACCAGGCGGGAGACGGCGGGGGGTTTTTCCTGACCCAGCGTATGCGGAGTCGCGACGGGAGCGGTTCGGCGGTGTACCCGGTATGCCCGGGATCGGCGCGATACATGGGCCAGTCCGCGGCAGGGGCCCCGCTGACGGCGAGACCAAGGACCAGGACGGCAAGAAACCGGCAGGAAAACCAGTCACCTCTCCCGCCGCCGTGGTGAAGCACGCGTACCCTATCCCGGACTATGAGAGGTAATTGCCGCGGTATGACGGCCGCTGTGACCACATTCACCCTCCTGCATCCTGTACATACGTTCAGTTGGACCGCTATTTCCTGTATGGAGTTGTAATGTATTGCCTCTCCGTTCTCAATCCCGCCTCGGACAAACCTATAGGAACAACACCCCGTTTCAGTGCCGCCGATGCCGGCCCTTTCAGCCCTCCGATCGGCAATAGTCCTTAAACCAGCGAATAAAGGCGAGCGAAGCGCCCGCGAATTGTTGTATGATAAGGAACACGAAGAAAATAGACCCGTGTAGGGTCATTTTCTTGCGTGTGACGCAAAGGCATTTCGAGTGAAATCATTTCACTCGAAATGCCGGTCATACAGCAATTCTGCAAGCTGCAGCCGTTTTTATTCGCTGGTTTAAGGAATAGTTCTGATTCGTTTTTCGCGCGGAAGCTGACGCTTTCGGATGGCTCATGGAACCGGACGCCGGTACGGTGCGGCTGATGGCATCCGGCGTTACTCGAGCCCGGCCGCCTCTCGGTATTCCTGCGACGATTCCTGCGATAATGCCTGCGATGGGGGGCCGAGGTGGCTCGCCATGCCGCCCATGTAGCCACCCTGCATCCGCGATGAAATCGTCGTGAAGCGAAAACCGTGCGGGCTGGTTCGCTCGACGATTTCCTCCATGCGAGCCCAATTGGCGGTTGCCTGCCGGACGGCCCCGGTGTCCCGGCCCTCGCTTTCGCGAACGCGCTCCATCAGCGGGATGCACTCGATCATCCGCCGGAAGAATTCGAAGCCGTCACGGACGAAGGCGACGCGCCGGCGATATCGCTCCGGTTCGTCGGTCACCTTCGCCGCCGCCTGTTGCAGGATGCCATCCGCGCGGACCAGGAACTGCGGCGTGTATACCTGCCCGGCGATCCGGACCAGGTCGTAGCGGCGGGATGATCTGGTGCGCAGTCCGGGCGAGCGCATCAGGGTCTCGTTGGCCCGTTCCATCATGCTCCAGTAGGTTTCAATCTCCCCGGCGGCCTCACCGAAGCCGCGCTCGTAGTAATCCGCGAGCAGTGCGTCGCCGTCCTGGTGGGGGTTCCACGCCAATTGGGCCATCACGTAATACATGGGCCCCTGTGTTGCCCAATGCTCCCAGGTGCTGTCCACGAACATGCCGACGGCGCCGTGATCGGCAAGGAAGCGGAAATCCTCGATCGTGCGAGTCAGGGGGACTTCAGGCCAACCCCAGAGGCCGCCGCCCCAGTACCAGAGATTGGGGCGATACCGGATGGCCTCGGCCCGCTGCGACCACTGCCGCCAATGGTTTTTCTGCGATCGTCGCGCCTCCGGCGTGGTGGTGGGGAAGTGCCCCACCGCCGAGATAATCACGTTGTCGTCCAACTCCGCCTCCACCGGCGGGACCGACGCGGGGCCGTAGGTCGAAGCCGTGACGAAAAGGTCATCGCGTTCGGGGAATCGCTTCTTCAGCTTGCGGGCCAGCTCGTTGGCAAACCGCACGTACCGGTCGGACATCGGTACGTACTTTCGGCTGGTGCCATCCCACCTGTACCGGTGCCGCTCCTCCGTCGCATCCATGGGCGGGTCCCACGAGCGGCATTTTTCGCAGACGCAAATGCCGCTGCTGTGGCTGTCATTTTCCGAAGCACTGAACACGGTCTGATTCGGGTTATCTTTCAGCGCCTGCTCCACCTCCTCAAGCCATTGGGCCCAGACGGCGGGGTTCGAGAGGCAGCGCTTCGCATAGCGGGGCGAGGGGAAGCCACTGCGGGTGCCGTCGGGCTGAAGCGCGAAATATTCGGAATGCTCCTCGTGGTACCGTTCCCACCAGTGAGAGGCCGGGTGCCCCCCGGGCATTTTCATCGAGTCGAGTTGAATACGCTGGCGCCGCACCCAATCATGCGAGTCCCCCCGGTGATCGGCCATCGCGGAGAAACGGAAAATGGCGGCGCGTTCCAGGAACGGCGGATGGTGGCGGTAGACGAACGGCTCCAGCGCGATCGTCTCCTTCTCGATCACGTCCTGGCCGAACTCGCCCGGCATGATCCAGCGAACGTCCAGTTGATCCTGAAGAAACGTATAGACCGCGTTCGCCGTGCCGTACTCGCGCTGCCAGCCCTCAATCGTCTCGTCCCGGCCGGCGATCACCATGTGGTCCTCATCCCAACGATCCCGGCCGGCGATCACCACGTGGTCCGTGTTCGAGGCGATAAGCACCTCCTCTTGGTGCTCAAACTGGAACGTGAGGTCCGGGAACAGGTCGTCGAGCGCCGATTGATAACCGACCCAAATGGCGTGCCGCGGCATGGGGGCGGGTGTGCCTTCGATCAGTTTGGGTCGGGCGCCGCTGATCTTCTCGATGTAGCCGGCCAACTCCTCAGCCGCCTCGCGTGTTTTGGGCGGGGCGTTCTCGAAGACGATTATCGGCGCCCGGCTGACGCCGTCCTCCACCAGCACAAGCTGCTCCGCCGGGGCCATGCCGGCCGTCGCGATCAACAGCATGAAAGGCACCGCGCGAAGAACGCTTCTGTTGGGGACTGATAGTTTCAATTGTATCTCCCGTCGCCATGGTAATTGAAGCGTAACAAAGGACTATGGGACGTATTGGCCGCAGGATGGCGGCCGTTTTGGCCAATAGCCAGCGATCTCTCTCTGATGTTACCCCCCACGACAACCCCCGATCAAGCTATTTCCGGGTATATGCCACCCCCACGCCGCCGATTCAGCCCCCTTTCAACCCTCCGTTAGACACCCCCCCGCAGACCTGAAGCCTTTCTCAGAATTCCGCCAGGAACCAATCGATCGCCACGTACTCGTATTCCTCGATCTGCTCTTCCGCCTTGGTTTCCGCTACCACCCCGCTGATACCGGGTAATGGCGACAAACCGGCCCCGGCAGCAGGCGAGCGTAATCCATGCTATGTACATAGGGCCTGCCGTCGGATCGACCCGACAACGTTTTTGACTATGGACACCACGGTCGGTATCATGGCAGGCGGCAATACCAAGAACTCAGGTCAACCGATAACCCACGATGGAGGTACCGGAACATGACAGCGAACACAAGCAGCATAATGGCAGCGGCCCTTGCCCTGGCGGCACTCGCCCTCTCAACCGCGTCCGCCGCGGATAAGAAGGGGCCGGATCCGTCCGAAAAGAAGGGCTACGACAAGACCAGGGACGTCGGCACCAAACCGCCGAAGGGCGCGGACATACCCTTCGACGGCACGATGAAGTCGGTTGAGGATAACTGGGAGATGTGGCCCAAAAAAGACATGAAGATCACCTGGTCGATCGTGGACAACCCCACGGGCGACGGAAAAGTCCTGATGACCAACGGCGGCAAAAAATGGGGGACGCACGACCTCGTCACAAAAAAGAAGTACACCGACTTCGAGGGCCACGTGGAATTCATCCTCATGGGCAAGCGCGGCGACGACAAGGCGGAGGGGTACGCCAACAGCGGGGTCTACCTGCAGAACCGCTACGAGATCCAGATCGAATCGCCCAAGGGCAAGAACACCGAGGATCCCTACAACTGGAACATCGGTCCGCACGGGATCGGCGCGTTCTGCATGGAGCACGTCCCGGACAGGAACGCCTGGCGCCCGAACGGCGAGTGGCACGCGTTCCATTTCATATTCACGGCCGCGCGCTGGGACGGCAAGAAGTGCCGCGAGCCGGCGCGCGCGACCGTCTGGTGGAACGGCATCAAGGTACACGACAACGTCCCGATAAAGAAGGCGAACGGCGGCGTCAGGGTCGGCCCCGGCGCGGAGGGCCTCAAGCTCCAGGAGCACGGCCAGGACGTGCGCTTCCGGAACATCTGGATCCTGGAAAAGAAGGCCGAGTAGACGGAGACGGCTCGAGACGATACCTTATCACCGTCGCCCTCCCGGCCGTCTTCGCGACACTCCGCGTCCACGCGGTGAAGTCGATCCGGCAGGGCGCCTGATATAACCGGTCAACGGGCTAATCGCCCGCCATCTCCCGGCTGCGGGGATGCCGCCGGATCCGTTCCAGCAGATCCATCATCTC
>CAZLBC010000081.1:21325-23727 GCA_964557575.1 uncultured Planctomycetaceae bacterium | reverse complement strand
GCGCGGCCATGATCGACATCAGCGCGTGCCAGTGGGGCGGCGTGGGGATGTGGACCGTGTCGATGTCCTTTCGCTCCAGCAGGTCGCGGAAGTCCGTGTAGCCCTCGCACCCGCCGCCGGCCTTCTTGACGGCCCGTTCGAGGTGATGGGCGTCCACGTCGCAGACCGCCAGGGTCTTGGGGTACGTGGCGACGTGGGACATCCCCCGGGCACCGGTGCCGATCACCCCCCGGGTGATCATGTCGCTGGGCGGTTCCTTCCCTTTCCCGAGGACGCGGCGGGGGACCACGTGAAAGAGCGCCGCGCCCGTTCCGGCGGCGGCGATGAATTTCCTGCGCGTGAGTGCGGTGTTCATGGGGGATTCTCCGTATCAGGCGGTCTCAATGGTTGTTCCCGTTTGGCATATCATGACAGTGCGAGACAGGCGCGAAACGATATGGCGTACCGTATGCCCGACAGCGATACCCATCATACCGGAAACCCGGCCGCCGTGTCCAGCGGGAGCCGACCGGATAATTGTCGCCGCGTCCCGCCCGGACGTCGCTCAGGATTCTCGCAGGTGAAGGGGAGAGGGGCCGAGTTGCAGCAGGGTGTTGACCGGGGGGCGGCCCCGGACTCCAGGAGATCCGCCATGTACTGTTTCAGCAATGTCGTTTTGCCCACCTGCCGCCCCCCGGTAACCGAATAGATGCCCGGAACAGTCCCGGGCAGATTATCGAGCAGGGGGAAACGGTACACCAGCGGCAGTTCCTGCAGGCCCCGCCATCGTCTCCAGGACGATGTGCCCGTCGGCGAACCGGACGGCCTGTTTATCGATGACGATCTTGTCGCCCGCGACGGCGGGTTCGGGCGGTTTCCCGCGGGTCAGGAACCGAAAGGCGAACGCGACGTCACCGGCCGTCACCCGTCCGTCGCGGGGGGCGCCTCGCCCGCACATCACGAGCATGGCGGGCGCCCCGCAGGCCCCCGAGAAATCGACGGCCAGGCAGGTGCCGTCCCCGCTCCGCATGCTCGCGGAGCCGTCGGCGGCGGGGCGAAAATACGACAGGCCGTTGCGCAGGTGCCCCCACTTCGATTTTTTCCCCAGACCCCAGACGAACACCGCCCCCGTGCTCCGGGCCCGGTGCCAGCCCCGCGTGCTGTAGGTCTGGACCGATACGACAATGTCGTCGGCGTCCTTCCAGCGGTTGCGGCACATATAGAACCCGTAGGTCGTGTCGCCGACCGTCCGCGGCAAGCACGCGGCGGGGTTGCGCTCTTCGGTGCCGAACGGCCAGTTGACGAAGGAGAGGATGGCGTGATGGGGGTAGGGACTGGGGGTATCGAACGGCGTGCCGTTTTCGGCGTCCCGCGCGGCGAAGTGGCGGTTATAAAACCACAGCAGCGCGGGTGTGTGGATTTCCCGAACGCCGCCGAAGCCCTCGCAGAAGTACCCGGCCCCGCTGATCCCGTCGCGGTCCCAGACGTTGTGCGGGTAGGCCCCCCGGCAGGGGAAGTCCGGCTTCCCGTCGCGGGGAACGGTCAGGAAGATCCACTTCAGCGTCATCCAGGGCGCGTTGGGTCGGGGGGAAATGAAGTCCCGGCCGCCGGCGGTCCGCCAAGCCTGCAGGGCCGGAATGAACGCGATCTGGGATGACATCGATCCCGTGCCGTCGCCCTCCGGAAACCAGCCGTGGTCGCCGAACCCCTTCGTCATGTTGAGCACCATCGCCTTCGCGTTCTGTTCGAGGAGGGGCTCGATCTTCTTCATGTCCACGCCGGGATCGTTCATGATCGCCAGCAGCGCCAGGCCGGCCCCGCCGACCTGCATCCCCCAGTGGTTGCTGGCGGGCATGTGGCGGCTTCCCCGCGCCAGCTCGGGGAGGCTGCAGTGCTTCCCCTCGTCGTAGTTCATGATGGCGCGGGCGACCTCTTTCCGGAATTCCTCGTCCCAGCCGTCACAGCAGAGGTCGTACCCGGCGGCGTACCAGCCCAGCGACGGCCCGGCCCGCAGGGCCCCGCCCGGCCGCTTCCAGGAGTACCGCGCCTCCCGGTCGCGGTCCCGGGTGCCCGCGAAGGCCCGTTCGAAGCACTGCCGACCCAGCGCGGCGTATTTCCGCTCTGCGGTGAGCTGGTAGAGGAAGCCGTACCCGGCGGCGTGGGAGATGCTGTAGGCGCCGACCGGCAGCTCGGTCTTCCTCGGTTTGGGGCCGCCCTGTTTCCCGTACGCGCTGGTCATCGGGTTCCGGACCGCGGGCAGCGACTGACCGTCGCCGCCGTTGAGGGTCTTTCGCAGGCGGGTGAGAATCGCGCGCCCTTCGGGTGTTTTTGCGCGGGCCTTCAACTCCTCGAGCCGGTCGCGGCGGAAAAAGAGGCGGGGGTGTTCCCCGGGTGCCGGCGGCACGTGTCCCGCCACCGGCGCC
>CAZLBC010000081.1:0-21225 GCA_964557575.1 uncultured Planctomycetaceae bacterium | reverse complement strand
GCCACCGGCGCCCGCAAGAAAAGCGTGTTGGCAAGTCCGTGAAACAAAAGCACTTGTAACATCGCGAGAGAGGGGGTTATACTCTGGTATGGAAATTGATTGTTTCTCGTCGTGATGAGGAGATGAGCAATGCCCCTGTTCGAATACCGTTGCATGAAATGCGGCCACGTCACGTCGTTCCTGGAAAAGGCCGACAGCAGGAAGTCCCACCCCTGTGAAAAATGCGGATCGCGTAAAACCGAAAAGATGTTTTCCACCTTCGCCGCGAAATCAGGAAAGGACTCCACGGGAACGTCGAGCTGCCCCACCGGCTCCTGCCCGCTTTCGTAGATCGGTGTGCCGGCGAGGGTATGAATAATGACCCGCTGCGGTATTGGTCCGCTATTTACCATACCCGCCGTGCTGTACGGGACGGCGGCGGGGGTGCTGACGTTTCTTTTCCCGGACATCCTGGCCATCAGGTGCCTGCCCTATCCGCTCCTGGCCGCGGCCGGTGCGGTTCTCCTGGCGGCGGGGCTGACGGTGTACCTGGTGTCATTCCGGCAGTTCAACGCCGCATACCGGGAAGGCCGGCTGGCGACCACCGGGATGTTCGCCGTCGTCAGACACCCGATATACGCGGCGTGGATACTGCTGATATTCAGCGGCGGAGCCCTGCTGACGGCATCGTGGCCGATGCTCGGGGTCCCGGCCGTCGCCTGGATTGTGTTCAGGATTTCCATTCACCGGGAGGAACGGTATCTTGAAGAAACATTCGGGGGCGATTACCGCGCATTCCGGTCGCGGGTCAACGCGTTGATCCCCTTCCCGCGGACATCGGTCAATCGGAAGACGGCAGCGGATACGCGGATCGACGATGTCGGGAGCCCTGAACATGGCGGCGAGGAACAGTAACAACGGTCTGCTTGTTCTCTTGTGCGCGGCATCGCTAACCGCGGCCGGCGAAACCGGCCCCGCTATCCAGCGGTTGCTCGATGCGGCGGTCGAGAAGGATCTGGAGCGGGTAACACTGCCGGCGGGGCGGGTGGCCGTAACAAAGCTTCGCCTCGAGAACGCCGGAGACCTGGTCATCGAGGGACCCGACACGACGATCGTTTTCACCGACCGCCGCGGGACCGGCTGGTCGATCAACGGCTGCCGGAACATCGTCCTGCGGGGATTCACCGTCGATTACGACCCGCTCCCGTTTGTCCAGGGCCGCGTCACCGGCCGTTCAAAGGACGGCAAACAGTACGACTTCACAGTCTGCGACGGCTATCCCGGGCTCAGCGCTGCGGACAAACCCCACTATCGACAGGGGTATATCTTCGAGGCCGGGCGCCGCCGGTGGAAACCCTGGGTGCCGGATCTCTACGCCCGGGAGGTCCGCATTCTCGACGGACGGCGCGGCCGGTTTATCATGGGATATGCCCCCGCCATGCACCACCTCATCACGGTCGGCGACCGGATCGTCCTGACGCTGCGGACCGGCTGCGCCGTACGCATGAACGACTGCGCGGACGTCCGCATCGAGGACGTCACCTTCCTGGCCGCGCCGGGCTGCGCGTACCTCGGCCGGTACCTCCGGGGCGACAACTACTTCCGGTACACCATCCGTCCCGGCCCGCCGCCGCCCGGGGCGACCCGGCCGCGGCTGGTTTCGACCTGTGCCGATGGGCTGAACATCGCCTTCGCCACCCGGGGCCCGACCGTCGAGCGGTGCCGGTTCTCCTTCATGGGCGACGACTCGGTCAACCTGCACGGGGCGACGTTCGCCGTGCTGGGCGGATCCCCTCAGGCGCTGCTGGTGGGATGGCCCTACTCCTCGGAACGGCTGGCGGCGGTCGTGCCGGCCGGCGCGGTCGCACGGCGCCTCGGTACCGGCAATTACGCCGTCCGCGGTACGGCGACGATCAGCGGCTTCAATCCCCTCCCGCGGGCGTCCGCCGCGCACCTGGCCGCCATCCACCGGGTCTGGCCGCGACTCAGGGAGGGCCGGGGGACGGTCTTCCGGCTCGAACTCAGGGAACCGTTGAAAGCCGAACCGGGCGAGTACGTCGACATCCCCGCAAACAACGCCCCCGGGTTCGTGATACGCGACTGCGTCTTCGCCGACCACCGCGCGCGGGGACTGCGGATCATGGCGTCGCGCGGCCTGATCGAGGGAAACACCTTCCGCCGCCTGAAGCACAGCGCGATCACCCTCGGCGCCGAGTACGCCTTCTGGCGGGAAGCGGGGTGGGTCAAGGGCATCACCGTCCGGGGCAACCGCATCGAGGACGTCGGCCGCGACGGCGCCCTTCACTCGTCACGGACGTATGTCCCCGGGGCGATCAGCGTGTTCGTCCGCTGCGACCGCGAGATTGAAAAGCCGCTCTGGCCGGGCAACCGGGACATCACCATCGAGGACAACACGATACAAAACTGCCCCGGTGCGGGCATCTTCGCCTTCGCCGCCCGTAACCTGACGGTCCGAAACAACCGGATCGAGAACGTCTTCTACCGCCCGGGTCAGCGGGCCGGCCGGGCCCGCGGGCTGGAGGTGCGCGGCGCGATCGATACCGGCCGTGCCGAGGATGTGAAACAGGAAGGCAACATCATGTCCGGCGTCGGGGAAGCGCCCGCCGGTCGGTAAAATCAGCGCCGGCTCCGGCCGCCACTGCGGCTTTTGCCGCGGCCGCCACCTGATCCGTGGCCGGCCGGGTGCTGCGGTTTGATCGGAATCTATGGCATCATCCCCGATACGTCGCGCCGGCGCGGTTGGCATGCCGGTGCCCGCACACCGCCGAACGAGTACGTGGTCGCCGGGAAATAAAATCAAAAAAAGCGGAGGAATGCCGCCGCGGCGTGGAGAGTATATACGGGCGGAATGAAAAACGTGTGATGTTCGTATGCGCCCCGGCCGCTGCGTTCACCGGTGTGCCCGATGCCGGGCGCCGGTGCATTTGTCCGGCGTATCCGCCGCTGCTACAATGACTATACGATGACTACCGCCAAACGCGACCGCACCTTACTAACGGCATTCGTTCGGCATAACGACGAAGCCGCTTTTGCCGAATTGCTGACCCGGCACGGCGGCATGGTGAAGGGTGTCGCCACCCGCATCGTCGAAGACGAGCACCGCGCGGAGGATATCGTCCAGGCAACCTTTTTGACGCTGGCCCGAAAGGCCCGCACGCTGACCCGTCGCGGCAGTCTCGGCGGGTGGCTGTATACGGTGGCGGTCGGTCTCGCACGCAACGAACGAACCGCGGCGCAGCGCCGGCGGAAACGGGAAAGGCGAGCCGTCATGATCAATGAACAAGAACAGCGCGCGGCGGCGGAGGTGGCCGTCGACTGGTCCGCCCTGCATGCCGAGATATCCCGGTTGCCGGAAACCTATCGCGTACCCCTGATTTTGCACCACTTTGAAGGCCGGAGCTACCAGGCCGGCGCGGATGAACTCGGGTGGAACGTAAAGACCTTCAGTTCGCGCTTAAGCCGGGCCCGCAAGAAATTGCGGAAGCGGCTTGCCGGCATCGTCCCGATGGCCTGGGGCGGGGCCGTCGCCCCGTTGCTGGACCGCGGGGTAACGGCATCGACGGTGTCGCCGCCCGTAGCGTCGGCTACCTGCCGGGCGGCGAAGGCGATCGCCGTCACGGGGACGGCTGCTGCCGAGCGGATCGTCTCCGAGCGGGTGCTGCGCCTGGTCGGCGGCGCGATGAAGCGGTCGATGTGGCACGGGGTCATGCCGGTGGCGGGGGTGGTGGCGATTCTCGCGGGCGGGTTCGCCGCCGGGATGTTCTTTCTCGATTTGTCATCGTCGCCGCCCGTTTCTCCGCCGCCGACCGTCCGGGTCTGTCCCCACATCGGCCGTGACATCGGCGGCTATACGAACGTCCAGCGAATCTTCGGCCTGACGTGGGGCGGCAACCTGCCGCGGGGCGCGAAGCCGCGGGCATTCACGCTGATCCGTGACTTGGACATCAACGCCGGGCGGGCCATCTTCAACGGCTGGGTCGGCGGCCAGCCGGAGACCCACGCGGCATGGACCGACACCCCCCCCCGCTTCGCTACCTGGGAGGAGTCTCTGGCGTGGTGGGATCGGTGGATGGCGGCGACCGATCCGGCGGCCTTCTGGATGCGGCGATTTCACCGGCCGCCGCGGGCGGCGAGCTATTTCGACGGGACGGCGGGCGCGGACTACGCGATGATCGTCGCGGCGCACCTGGAACTGTTTGACGGCCGCTGCGCCCGCGACCCGCAGGCGGTCGGTGCGCACTACGCGGCCATGATCGCGGCGATCAAGGCCCACGACGGTCCGGTTGACCTCCGTTTTTTTCAGCCGTGCAACGAGCCGAACAACCGGGATTACACCCACCAGTTCCTCCACGACCGCCATGATCCCGATGGCGGGTACGATATGGAAGCCGTCGTCGACGCCTATACGGCGATGTTCAACGGCGCCTGGCCGGTGGTCGCCCGCGCGCACCCCGACGTGTCCTTGGTGGGTACCTGCGCCGGCTGGATGGCGCCGCTGTATTACGACGGCCCCGGCAACAAAGGCAACCAAAACAACTGGTTGATGTGGGGCAAACGGTTTATCGACGGGCTGAAGTACCCCGCCTCGATCGCGTATTACAATTATCATGCGTATTCCACGCCGGTCTCCCGGCACCTGGCGATGATAGGGCTGACGCAGAATTACGCGGAGATACGCCACGGACAGCGGCCGCGGGCGATCGTGACCGAAACCAACAAGTTCATCCCGGCGGTGAACGCGACGACCCGCCGCGACCAGTTCCTCTTTCACCTGGAGGACTTGTTTATGATGCTCGAACGCCCCGACCTGTTCCACTGGCGGAACCAGTTTTTCGCATGGGGGGTTGAGGGCGGGAGGAAAGGACATCCGGACCTCGCGGCGCTGGCGGTGAGTCCCGACGGCGCGACGGTGACGCCGACGGCGAACTACTGGCCGCTGTGGGCGATGAAGAACACGCGGGGGCGGATGCTGGTCTGCCGGAACCGTTCGGCGGCGGTCAAGGTCTTCGCCGCGGCGCCGTCGACCGACCGGATTGTAGTCAGTGTCTACAATCCCACTACCGCGTCGCGCGCGGTGACGATCGACGCCGGGTGGGAAGACGGGATACGGTCGGTGACGACCCGGTATGCGGCGTACGAGAAGGCGTCGGCCAACTGCCGGACGGGTGAGCGGTCCCTGCCGGTCGAGCGCCGGGTCACCGTCGAGGCCCCGCCGCTGAGTATTCAGAACGTCACGTTCCAGGTGCGCGGTGTGGTCAGGCCGCGGACGGCGGACCGCTTCCGGTGCTGGTACGGGGATCGCACGGAATTGAAGCTGGATTGCCGGCGGTCGCTGCGGATCGATATCGACGCGCCGGGAACACCGTCCGCGGCGGTCCTGCGGCTGGCGTTCGAGCGGAAGAAGGCCCGGGGGACGGGAACCGTGTCGCTGAACGGCGCGCCCCTGACGTTCGACTGGGATGCGGCGCGCCGGTCCCGGGTTCCGCGTGACTGGGGGCCGAAGGAGGCCGGGTGGATCGGCATCCCCGTCGACCCGCGGCGGGTGACGGAGGCGAACACGGTAACGCTGGGGCCGCTGGCGCCGGCCGATCAGCGGTTGCTGTTCGCCGCCCTGGAACTGAAATACGACGCGGGTGAATGAACGGGATTTAAAAAAAGACGGAGGAATGATGTCTCTCGTGCGGGGATGAAGGTAGAGCCGACCGGCAAGAAAAGGAGTATGAGCGATGGCAACGAAGAGACACACCCGGAAACGTCACCGCCGCGGTAACCTTGGTAGCGCGGGGGTAGTGGCGTGGATACTGTTTGTGGGCGGATCGGCCGCAGGGGCCGAGGCGACGGCGGTGGTGGAGATCCTGCCGGACATCGGCCGTGACATCGGCGGCTATACGAACGTCCAGCGAATCTTCGGCCTGATGTGGGGCGGCAACCTGCCGCGGGGCGCGAAGCCGCGGGCATTCACGCTGATCCGTGACTTGGACATCAACGCCGGGCGGGCCATCTTCAACGGCTGGGTCGGCGGCCAGCCGGAGACCCACGCGGCATGGACCGACACCCCCCCCCGCTTCGCTACCTGGGAGGAGTCTCTGGCGTGGTGGGATCGGTGGATGGCGGCGACCGATCCGGCGGCCTTCTGGATGCGGCGATTTCACCGGCCGCCGCGGGCGGCGAGCTATTTCGACGGGACGGCGGGCGCGGACTACGCGATGATCGTCGCGGCGCACCTGGAACTGTTTGACGGCCGCTGCGCCCGCGACCCGCAGGCGGTCGGTGCGCACTACGCGGCCATGATCGCGGCGATCAAGGCCCACGACGGTCCGGTTGACCTCCGTTTTTTTCAGCCGTGCAACGAGCCGAACAACCGGGATTACACCCACCAGTTCCTCCACGACCGCCATGATCCCGATGGCGGGTACGATATGGAAGCCGTCGTCGACGCCTATACGGCGATGTTCAACGGCGCCTGGCCGGTGGTCGCCCGCGCGCACCCCGACGTGTCCTTGGTGGGTACCTGCGCCGGCTGGATGGCGCCGCTGTATTACGACGGCCCCGGCAACAAAGGCAACCAAAACAACTGGTTGATGTGGGGCAAACGGTTTATCGACGGGCTGAAGTACCCCGCCTCGATCGCGTATTACAATTATCATGCGTATTCCACGCCGGTCTCCCGGCACCTGGCGATGATAGGGCTGACGCAGAATTACGCGGAGATACGCCACGGACAGCGGCCGCGGGCGATCGTGACCGAAACCAACAAGTTCATCCCGGCGGTGAACGCGACGACCCGCCGCGACCAGTTCCTCTTTCACCTGGAGGACTTGTTTATGATGCTCGAACGCCCCGACCTGTTCCACTGGCGGAACCAGTTTTTCGCATGGGGGGTTGAGGGCGGGAGGAAAGGACATCCGGACCTCGCGGCGCTGGCGGTGAGTCCCGACGGCGCGACGGTGACGCCGACGGCGAACTACTGGCCGCTGTGGGCGATGAAGAACACGCGGGGGCGGATGCTGGTCTGCCGGAACCGTTCGGCGGCGGTCAAGGTCTTCGCCGCGGCGCCGTCGACCGACCGGATTGTAGTCAGTGTCTACAATCCCACTACCGCGTCGCGCGCGGTGACGATCGACGCCGGGTGGGAAGACGGGATACGGTCGGTGACGACCCGGTATGCGGCGTACGAGAAGGCGTCGGCCAACTGCCGGACGGGTGAGCGGTCCCTGCCGGTCGAGCGCCGGGTCACCGTCGAGGCCCCGCCGCTGAGTATTCAGAACGTCACGTTCCAGGTGCGCGGTGTGGTCAGGCCGCGGACGGCGGACCGCTTCCGGTGCTGGTACGGGGATCGCACGGAATTGAAGCTGGATTGCCGGCGGTCGCTGCGGATCGATATCGACGCGCCGGGAACACCGTCCGCGGCGGTCCTGCGGCTGGCGTTCGAGCGGAAGAAGGCCCGGGGGACGGGAACCGTGTCGCTGAACGGCGCGCCCCTGACGTTCGACTGGGATGCGGCGCGCCGGTCCCGGGTTCCGCGTGACTGGGGGCCGAAGGAGGCCGGGTGGATCGGCATCCCCGTCGACCCGCGGCGGGTGACGGAGGCGAACACGGTAACGCTGGGGCCGCTGGCGCCGGCCGATCAGCGGTTGCTGTTCGCCGCCCTGGAACTGAAATACGACGCGGAGGCGGCGCGGAAACAAGCGGTGGAACGAGCGCGGCTACGGGCCCGGGCGGCGGCCGCGAAACGGCGCCGCCGGGCCGCCGCGGCGCAAGAGAAGACGGCAAAGGAACATCGTGGTTCACTCGCCGACCTGCTTATCATCCGCGATACGACGATCGGGCGCTATCGCATAGCCGCACCATTGAAGGCCGCCGTAAAACAACTCCAGAAGCTGGCGGGGGTCCGGATCACGGCCGATTGGAAGGCCCTGGCGGCGGCGGGGGCGGAGATGGAAGAGCCCGTATGCCTGCAGGGACAAAACGAACGGCTCACCGCAGTCCTCGATATGCTCCTGACCCAGGTCACCGGCCGGGCCGAACAGCTCGACTGGCGTGTACGGGACGGGGCGATTCACCTCGTGCCGGTCGGCGCGGCTCAGAGGAACTGGTAGGTGTACTCTGTGGGGGCTGTCCTTTGACGCGGTGTTCATAGGTAACCAGCCGGCGGCGGCCACATCCACCGGACTTTTTCGGGCCCATTCTCGGCGGGCCGGCACCCGGCCCGGTGGCAGCCGTTGGCAGCGGCGCGTGACGTGCTCCACACACCAACGACACACTACAGACAAAGGGACAACATTTGTCCGGTGTCGGAGAAGCGCCCGCCGGTCGGTACTATCAGCGCCGGCCCCTGCCCCCACCGCCACCGCGGTCCTTGCCGCCGCCCCCGTGACCACTTCCGCCCCCGCCGGATCCGTGGCCCCCACCGCCGGCGCCGCCTTTTCCTTTACCGCCCCCGCCGCCCTGGCCTTTACCGCCGCCCTGGCCCTGGCCCACACCCTGACCGCCGCCCTGGCCTTTACCGCCGCCCTGGCCCTGGCCCACACCCTGACCGCCGCCCTGGCCCTGGCCCACACCCTGGCCCTGGCCGCCACCCTGACCCTGGCCTTTACCGCCGCCCTTCTTTTTCTGCTTCTGCTGTTTCATCCGGCGGCGCAGTTGATGCCTGCGCCGAACCTCTCGCCGGACGGCGTCGGCAAGCGCCTTACCTTTCAGTCCGCCGGCATGGAAAGCGGCCGCGCGTTTGCCGAGGGGGGCGAAGTCGGCCGCGTCGAGTCCCACGTCGAAGCCCTCGACCATGGTGTTCTCCGCGACGTCCACCGGCAGGCCGGCGTTCACCGCGTTTTCCAATGCCGCCGTCGCCGCGTCAAGCCGGCGGCGATAGAGTTCAACGATGCGTTTTTTCGCCGCTTGCAGATCGGCGGAATTTTTTCCCGGCGGTGATTTCTTCGGCCCTTTCCCGAACGATACCGCTGAAAAAACGCAGCATGACAGTATGACAATAATTGCAAAGCGGAACTCCTTGGTGCATGACATATTCGATCTCCTTATTTCTTGCAGGTCGCTTTCACGGTGTCTTCTTCGCCGCGCGGCGCGATTTTCAACGATTATTCACGCGGGTTTTACCGCCCGCCGTCGTTATAACGATACGAAACCGGATATCCTGCGGTCTTTGTCAAAAAAAAATCCTTCGACCCCCGAAACAGAGGCCGGGTATGATCGAAACGGCATGAGCACGGAAATGAAAACCGACGCTGAACTCGTCGCCGCGGTCGCCGGCGGCGACCGGCGGGCCCTGGGGCAGTTGGTCCGCCGTCACCAGGACGACACGTTTGCCCTCGCCCTGCGCGTGCTGGGCGATCCGGCGGCGGCCCGGGACGTGGTGCAGGAAGCCTTTCTGCGGGTCTACCGCGCCGCGGGACGGTACCGGCCGGAGGCGAAGTTCACCGCGTGGCTGTACCGGATCGTGGTAAACCTGTGCGTCGACGAGGGCCGCCGCACCGGCCGCGCCCCGGTCGAACTGGTCCGGGATATCCCGGGCGATCCGCCGCCGGATCCCGTGGAGCGGCGCGAGACAATGGAACGGGTCCGCGGCGCGGTCATGGCGCTGCCCGAACGGCAGCGGACCGCGCTGATACTCTGCCGCTACCACGAATTGAGTCACAAGCAGATCGCCGCCGTGACCGGCTGGAGTCCGTCGGCGGTGGAATCGCTGCTCGTCCGCGCGTACGCGTCGCTGCGCGAACGGCTCGCCGACCTGCGGGAAAAGTGAATTTCACTCCGCAGGAAACAGGCGGCTGAAACGTTTACAGAGAGGAAAGAAGACATATGGAACACGTATCGGACAGCGAATTGATCGCACTGCTCGGCGGTCACCTGGGACCCGACCGGGCCGGCGCGGTCTTCGAACACTGCGCCGCGTGCCGGCGCTGCGCGGCCCGCCGGGACGAGCTGGCGCAGACCTGGGACGCGCTGGGGGCGTGGGAGGTAGCGCTCGACCGGGACCTGACCGACCGGATCCTGGACGGGGCAGCCGGCCGATCGAGACATGCCGTGCTTCGACCGGGCGTTATCGTGAAGGTCGCCGCCGCCGTCCTGCTCGCGGCGGGACTCGGACACGTCGCCGGACGGTTTACGGCGTCCGCTCCACGGGAAAAACGCCCGGGCACCGAAACTGAAATGGCCCGGGTGGAACCCGAGCAGGCCGCCGCGGCGCTCTTCCTGGAAGTGCTGGACGGCGCGGGACGACCGGGCATGGCGGGGGCGCTGTTCGAACTGTCCGATCAAGACGAGGAAGCGAAATGATGACTATTCTATTGAAGCGTTCTGTTATTACCGCCCTATTGGGGGTCTGTGGATCGGGTTCTTTCCTGCTGACGGTTTACGCGATGCCGGATACCGATTCCTCCGTTCGACAGCATCAGCCGCCGCGGCACGGCCGCCGCCGGGCCGTCGCCGCCTGGCTCGGGCTCGATGAGGCGCAGGCGGCGGCCGTGGAGCAGGCGGATCCGGATTTTTACGCCGAGTCGGCGGCAATGGCGGAACGTCTGGCGACTGAAAAGGCCGCCCTCGCCGCAACGCTCGAGGATCCCGAAACGAGCGACGGCGCAATCCTGGAGCAGGTCGAGCGGGTTATCGCGGCGGGCAACACGCTCGAGCGCCGGGTCGCCCGGTACGTGGTGGCCATCCGGCCCCACCTGTCGGCCGGCCAGCGGCACAGGCTGATGGAACTCTGCGCCCGCAAGGCTCGTCGGGGTTTTCGCGGCGGACGAAACGGAGCGACGCCCGGCAGTCACGGTCACGGTGATCGGTACGATGCGGCAGAAGACGGTCGCGGCCGGGGCGGGCGCAGCGGCGGCCGGGGACGGGGCGGTCATGGCCGCGGCCGCGGCGGAAAGTGAAGGTTGCCCGGGATGTCCGAACGCAATCGCATCATGTTTCTGCTGGACATGGCGATGGCGCTGCTCCTGGTTGCCCTGGTCGCCACCGGCGTGCTCTTGCTGGTGGTCCTTCCCCCCGGCGGCGGCCGTGGTCGCGCGGTGTCGTGGGGTCTGTCCCGGCACGAGTGGGGAACCGTTCACCACCTCATCGGCACCGGGTTCGTGTTCTGCGTTCTGCTCCACGTGGGGCTGAACTGGAACCGGGCGGTAACGGCGTTTCTGCGAACGGTGCTCCCGGGCCGGAAGATCGGCCCGTCGGAGACCACCCGCCGGCTGGCCGCACTGGCAACGGTGGTTCTCGTTTTCGCGGCGATACTGCTATTCATCGTCATCAGCCGCCGCGCCGCGGGGACCTGAGAGACATCAGCGGGAGAAGAGCCCCCGAACCTGCATACGGCGGGAGGTGATCGGCTGGGAGCGGGCCGCGGCCTTCCGGCGGATCAGAAGTACTTATCCCGCCACCAGCACCAGTAACCCCAGGGATTGTCCAGGCGGTAATCGCCGTCGATTGCGGCGGGGGGTGACTCAAGTTCGTCCAGTGCCGCGCACGCCTCGCCCTCGGTCAGGAACTTGTATGCGCAGCGGACGAGGTGAAATCGCCGGGAGGCTTCCGCGTCGTCTTCGTTGCGGTCCGGGTGACAGGCGATACTGGCCCGGCGGAACGCGCGGCGAATCTCCGCCGCACCGGCCTTCTCGGTGATGCCGAGGATCGCCCGCGATTTCCGGCCGCGCTCCTGCATACGGTCGTATTCGGCCTGCCAGTCTTTCCGGGCCATGGGTTCTCCAGGGATGCCGCCCATCGGGCGGCTCGTTCGTCCTGCGAAACGGTACGTGCTCTATTGTATGCGCATTACCGGCCGCGGCGAGCGCTTTCGGGCGGCAATTTCGTTGACCGCCGCTTTGGGCCGCCGGTACAATCGCGCCGTTCGAGCAGACGAAAAACAACCCGGTGAAAGGGTTCGGCCGATGACGCGAGCACACCACGCGACCTGCATGTTGTTGTTGATCACCTGGGCAACGCCGCCGGCGGCGGGCGGGGAGACGACGCTCAACCCGCCCGATACCCTGCCCGCGCCCGAAAAGGGCCGGGCGTGGAACCTTCTCTGGCACGACGAGTTCGACGGCACGAAACTCGACGAGCGGAAGTGGGAGGTGCCCGAGTACAAGCGCCGCGATGCCTGGTGGACCCGCCGCGCGGTGGTGCTTGACGGAAAGGGTCACCTGGTCCTGAAGATATTCAAGGAGGGCGGAAAGTACTTCGACGGCTGTGCGCGGTCAAAGGGCCGCTTCGAGCACGCCTTCGGCTACTACGTCGCCCGGATGAAACTGCAGTCGCAGCCCGGGCACTGGACCGCCTTCTGGCTGTACAACCGTTCCGTCGGGAAGGTCGGCGACGGCGGCCGCGACGGGACGGAGATCGACATCATGGAAAAGCCGTGGCTCGACGAGCGGGTCCAGCACACCCTCCACTGGGACGGCTACGGCAAGGAGCATCACAAACACAAGGGCCGTGTCGCGAAGGTCCCCGGCGTCATGACCGGCTGGCATACCTTCGGATTGAAGTGGACACCGGAGGAGTACGTCTTCTTCGTCGACGGGAAGGAGACCTGGCGCACGGCGGCCGGCGGGGTCTGCCGGGTGCCGCTCTACATCAAGCTCAGCGACGAGGCCAAAATGAAGGGCTGGGCGGGCAATCTCCGCGACGCCAAGCTCCCGGACGAGTGCCTGGTCGACTACGTCCGCGTCTACGACCTGGTCGACGAACAGACCGGCGCGCCGGTTTACCCCGTTCCCGCGGGCAGCGTCAACCGGGCCGGCGGCGGGACGTGAAGCGGCCGCGGGGGGAGGGAGCCGGCGGGGATGGTTTACAGGGGGATCCAGTGTCAAAAAGAGGTCAGAACTGTTTTAAGTCAATATATTAAAAGCAAATAAAATAGTTCTGACCCCTTTTTATTTCGCCGCGTCCACCGCCGCCCCGGCCATGATCCGGGCCTTCCGTACCGCCGCGGGATCGGGCATGAGAACGGTGGAGTGACACGTCAGACGAACGATACTTGTTCCCTCGCTGTGAACAGACGGGCGTGCTGGTTGATGGCAAAGGCATCTGTCATTCCGGCTACATAATTGCGCACGGTTAACCATGTGATCATTTCTTTATCCTCTATCCCAATCTGTGTGTACGTCTTTCGGGCATCCTTCCGGTATTCACTGCCGATTAAATTGAAAGTGTTCAAGTACGCATTGAACAGATCGGTGACTATCTTTCTGGCCTTTACTTCACACGCCATCACGTGCTCGTTACAGTAGAGCTTCCCCTTCATCCATTTTTTGTTGAATTGCGTCCATTTTGCATGAGTATTGTCATCGACCCATACTACACGTTCATTGTATTTGAGCACATCATTTACGGTCTGGAAATTCGCACACTTCGACTTTGTCTTTGCTCTCTCGATACAATTGAGAATCAGCTCCGCAAGAGCGGCCCGTCGGAAATGCAAATAGTCGTCAACATTGCGCAATTGGGGTTTTTTATTGCCGTTCCCTTTCCGGCGTTTGGCTAATGACTGTCGTATATGTTTTATGAAAGGATCGCTATTTAACTTTGATGGATCGAAGAGTTGCCTGCGAATTCCGTCTTCGATGTCACCCAACAGATAAGCCACCTTGTCGGCAAAATATACGCACTGCGCTTCGAGCGAACCCTTGTTGGTCGTAAACTCTTTAAATTCATCGAATTGTGAGATGTCGGATATTCCCAGTTGGTAATCCAGACTTCCTCTCTTTTCGTCCCGCATGTGCTGGAGGATACCGTCTCGTACATCCTGCGTGAGGTTCAGCCCATAGTAATCATTGCCATTAAGATGGTAGTCTCGTTCAATCCGTGATACCACCTCGATTCCATGAACGCAGTGATTGAAACCGATGACAGGGATAGGCAGATGACTCTGATCTTCGCTATATTTGCAAAAATTCAGGTTAAGATGGATTTTATTTAGGGCCCGTTCTCCGGCATGTCCGAACGGCGTATGTCCCAGATCGTGTCCGAGAGCTATGGCCTCGGTTACCACTTCGTTGAGATGAAGTGCGCGTGCCAGAGTAGTGGCGATCTGAGCCACCTCGATTGTATGCGTGAGGCGCCTGCGGTAGTGATCCTGCGAGTAATGGGGAAAAACCTGTGTTTTATGCTGTAATCTTCGAAACGTGCGGGACCAGATGATACGGTCCCGGTCGCGATGATACTCTGTGCGAAATTCCAAGGGAGTCTTTTCTGGATGTTTTCGGAACTGGATGCCTGGTTCGTCCCGCCGCTCTGCGGATTTCAGTGCAAATGATGCAAGATTTTCCGCTTCAAGTTTTTCCAGCCTTTTTGTTTCATCCAAACCGACATTTGCCATCGTGCATCCCCATATGGGAAAACTATATTACATCGAAAAAAGACAACATTGTTCGCGGAAGCTTGGTTAGATTAATCAGGTCTTTAGTATGCATGTGCTTGTTATCGATCGCCCGCAAAACATCCGCCAGCCAACGTCTCCCGTATGCATGTGCGATCTTGTTACGGGTCGTAACCAGTGACGCTTCCTTCCATGCCGCGGAGCGCGAACTCGTGGAAGGGTAATGTAAACTGCCGGTGTCCGCGCACGGTGTCAACTCGAGTGGCCCATCTTCTTCCGTACCATCTCGTTTCAGGAATACTCGGGATTCCCCAAAACGGTATTGTTCCCACCGCCCCCTGTCCTTTGCTGGTGCGCAGGCAGCGTGATAACTGGTGTTATTCGTTTTGCGTAAAACGAAAAGATCGCCCCGTCTCCAGGGAGTATTCAGGGTAATTCCCAATGTACGATATGCTTCTTTTTCGAAGGTAGGTACGGAGTAGCTGGTGTAACCTGTTTTCAACCTTTCTACTTGCAGTCCTGCCGCCTGAGCTATTGCCGTCAGTTGTCCACGTTCTTTTTGTATACCCGGACGGGTGAATTCGGGTGGGAGAGAGAATAACACAACCCCTCCCGGCTTAACCAAGGCAGCGCTGCGAATGAGGAAGGTTTTAAGCGATGACTGCCCCCATGGCGGGTCAACCATAAGCACTGAAAAAGAACCGCATAGTTTTGAAGCAAGTTCTTTGGTCGCGTCGAAGAGAGTCCAATCGGCGTGCCTGTTACCCACGATCTTCTCAAGTGTGCTCAACACTGCCTGGTCCCTGTCCAAAATGGTAGAATGGCAAATGCCCAGTGCCGCGGTCAGTGCTCCAAGGGTTGGACAGGCAAGGAAACCTATTTCGTCTCTCGCGGTTGTAAATCGTTGTATCATGCGGGTTGTTTTGTGAAGGCATTCCGCAGTGAACCACCATTGTGAAAAAACAGGAGAGGCGTCAGGCAATTCAGACAGTATGGCCCCGGCGAGTTCTGATGCTCTCGATTCTTTGCCGGCAACCTTTTTTTTCGGCTTAAAGTCACTGGCTTGGTTTGCGGTCAGAACCGATTTTCGGTGAATTGTCTTCAATTCAAAAACAGGTTGTCCGTTTGATGTTTCCTTACAAATTACACGATCTTCATTCACCAGCGATTCGATAATTCGCAATAAAAGTGCCGGGTCGCAATTGAGTGTATTTGAGAGAAGATCATTGAAGCTGCTTTTTTTTTCTTGCAGTACTGATATGACTCTCTGGCGAACAGCAGATGAAAGCGGTTCGTCCCCGTTTATTATTTGCAGGTGTTCGGTATTATTCTTTTTCAGTTGTTTTAGCGCCATCCATGCGTCCTTGCTTATATCATCCTTATATCAAGCCCTATATGCAATCTGGCAGCTTATCATAAGCACCGATGTATTGATAATCAATATTTCCATGATCTTTCGTCGGACCTTCCTAAATTACATGCACATTTAAGCATGTATGTACCAGCAGGCTACCCTCACCGCGCCGCCGCGTCCACCGCCGCCCCGGCCATGATCCGGGCCTTCCGTACCGCCGCGGGATCGGGCATGAGAACGGTGGAGTACCGCCCGCCGCGGTTCTGCATGGAGACCGCGGCCTCGACGGCCGCCAGAGCCGCTTTCGCCTGCGCGTTCCCGTCATCCGCCAGTTCCCGCAGCCGCAGGAAGATCTCGTAGTCCTCGACGCCGTCGCGGGCCGCCAGCAGGCGGATCGTGGGGAAGGGGCCCTCGCCGCGTTCAGGCGTTCCGGGGTAGGCCAGGAAACCGTCGCCGTTGGGGTACCGCACCCAGCGGTAGTTCTTCCCGTCGGCGCTCTGCCGGATGTACCGGTGCCAGCCCCGCTGCCAGGGGGCGTGGGTCCACCAGCTGACGCCCCAGAACTCGTAGGCCCCCACGCCGTACTTGAAGCACAGCCAGGGCAGGAGCTTTTCCACCGCCAGCAGGGGGGTGTCGGTGCACATGTGGCCGTCGGTGGTGTACCAGAACCGGTCGCCGGCCTTCCGGCGCTGTGTCCATTTTTGCTCGTCGAAGCTGCCGTGGGGACCGATACCCCACAGCGTCACGTGGCCCTCCAGCCCCGCGATGTACCGCCAGGTGCTCGAGTAGATCGGCACGTCGGGGGCGATGGCCCGCGCCATGTCGGCGACCGCCGCGAGGCCCGCGATCGTGGCGGGGTTGCTCTCGTGGGGCTCGTCGGAGAGGTAGTAGACGATCCGGTTCCGCCAGCCCTTTTTCGTGACATGGTCGATGAACGCCCGGTAGGCCGCCGACCAGGCCGTTCGATATGCGGGGGTGCCGTAGGCGAGGCCGAATATCCTCTTCGGCAGCCGCGCCCAGCCGGCGGCGTAGAAGATCCGGGGGGTGTAGACCGCCGGGCACTGCAGCTCGTCGAAGAGGAACGAGGCCATCTCGTCGTACGCCGCCGCGTCCATGGTGACCTGTCCATTGCGGTACGAGAACTTCGGCCGGGGGAAGATAAAGCCCGGCGAAACGTTGTAGTCGGCGAGAAAGCGGTACCACCGTTTGACCTGTTCGGTGTTGCCGCGGTCGAAGGCCTTTGTGCCGGGGCCGTTGCGGAGATCGTAGAGGGCCGGCAGGTGCTTGGCGTCCGGCTGGGCAAAGTCCCAGACCGTCAGCGCGACCGGCACCCGGACGGTGCGGCCGCCGGCCGCCAGCGCCACGGTGCCGGCATACGCGCCCGGCTTCGCGTCCCGGGGGATCGTGAAGTCCAGCCAGAGCGACGCGGTCTCTCCGGCGGTGAGTTTTACGTTCGTTCCGGCCGGCAGAAGCGGGTCCGGCCACCATCCCCGCCACCCGTCGGTCCCCCGGCGGCGGGGAAGAAGCCGGACGTGGGCGCCCAGCGTGCTGTTGTCGTAGCCGACGGGAAAGTCGACCGGCACGTACCGGGCCAGGTGGATGGCCGGTTTCGGCAGTGACGCGCCTCCCGGGCCCGACAGTGGGCCGGCGGAGACGGATACCGTCGTCGTATCGGCCGACCGCAGGGCGAGCTGGCAGCACTCCCGCTCGTTGCGGCAGGCGTACACCGTTAGTTTTCGGCGGGCACCCGGCGGCGGGAGGTCGTCGCGGAAGGTCTTGACCGACCGGTCGACCGCCCAGGCGGTCAGCCTGTCCGGGCCCGCTGCCGCCGCGAGGTCGCCGATCTCCGCGCGGCAGACCTCGGCCAGGACCAGGGAGTCGTACCGGATCGTCCCGGGGCGGTTGGCGGTCAGGTGAACGCTGATATATGCGCAGTCCCGGGGGGTGGTGACCTCGGTGGAGGTTATCGTCCAGTCCTGCGTCCCGGCGAGCCCGGGACCGGTGCTGAAAAAGGCCCGGTCGGTGTGGCTGCCGTCGGCCCGGTGGAAGTGGCCGTGTATCCGCGGCGCGCCGCCGGCCCCGTCGGTCTTCAGGTACCCCGCCAGGAGGTAGCGGGTCGCGGGCCTGACCGCCACCCGCTGCCGCCATCCCCGCCAGCCGGTTTTTTCGCCGGCGGGGACGCGCAACCGAAGGCACCAGTCGCCGTCCGTGCCGCCCCTGATCCGCGCCATGCCGGCGGTGTCCTTACCTCCTTCCCACGCCGCGGGTTTTGCCCCGTCTCCCCGTTCCATGTCGCCGTTTTCCAGGAGATTGAACCCGCCGGCCGACCAGGCGGCCGGGTCCGCCCCGGACCCGCCGCCGGAACGGGATGGATCGACGTAGAGCCACAGGACCTTCTCGGTGCGAGCGGGCACGTCGAGGCGGACGATCATTTTCCGGCGCGCGCTGAAGGTGCCCTGGGCCGGCAGGTCCTTCCGCCCGTGCATCCGCGCGTTCGCCAGCCACGAGAACGTCCGGTCTCGCCCGCCGTCGCCGTCGACGAGGCGGACCGCGGGCGGGTCGTCGAACCCGCGGAGCTTGGCCAGGTGGTTTTCGATCCGCCGGGCGTCGATCACCGCCGCAGCGTTGTCGACCGCCTGTTCGGTCACGTTGCGGACCCGGATGGGGATGCGGAACGGCCATCGTTTCGGGTCCCCGGCCCATGCCGCGCCGTCTCCGGCGGTGCGCAGCCGTTTCCGCTCGGCGGGAAGCACCGTGACCGCCGGTTTCAGGTCGCCGGCCGATGCGAGTTCCGCGCAGTCGTACCAGGCGGTGCCCGTCCCCCGGAGGATGGTGCCGATCGTCACCGACGCGGCGCCGTCGGGGGCGGTGAACGCGATGACGGCTTCCTGCCAGTCGTAGGTGCCGCCGCGGGTCCATGAGCGGTTCAGGAGCAGCTTACCTTCACCGTGGACGTGCACGAACCACCCCGCGGTGCCCTTCACCCCCGCGGCCTGTACCCGGGCCGAGAAGCGGTACTGCCGGCCGCCGGAAACGGGAATGCGGGGCTGGTAGTACTTCACCCACGACGGTTCCGCCCCCTCGTCGACGTCGCAGCGGGCGCAGAACGCGCCGCTGAATCCGCCTTCCCGCCGGCTGACGCGGTGGGCGGCATCGGTGTCGCCGGCCCGCCAGCCGTCGGGGTGCTGTCCGCCGATCTCGAAGCCGGGATTCGCGATCCCGGCCGCCAGCCGTTCCGGGGGCGGCCACGCCCGTCCGTTGCCCGCGTAGAGGTAACAGGTTGCCGCGGACCCGGCGGGGACGTCGACCGGTATCGTGATCCGGTCGCCGGCGGTGATCTCCCCCGATCGGCGGGGCCGGCCCCGGCCGTCGACGACGGCGAACTTCACTTCCGGCCCGGACAGGGGGACGACGCGGAGCGACCGGACCGGCTCGCCGGCCAGGGGGGCGGTATGTCCGTCGGCGGCGACCGTGACGGCGACCGGCGCGGCGGCAAGGGGCCGGTCGGATCTATTGGCGACCTTTACGGGAACCCGGAGCGGCCAGTGTCCGCCGCAGCCGTAGCTGATATCCTCGTGCCAGGGTTCGGCGGCCGGGACAGCGGCGGCGAGAATCGCGAGCGTTTTTAGGATCATTGTTCGTCTCCAAAAAGGGGCCAGGACTCTTTTATTCCCTTTTTATACATTGAGTTACATTAGTCCTTAAACCAGCGAATAAAAACGGCTGCAGCTTGCAGAATTGCTGTATGACCGGCATTTCGAGTGAAATGATTTCACTCGAAATGCCTTTGCGTCACACGCAAGAAAATGACCCTATACGGGTCTATTTTCTTCGTGTTCCTTATCATACAACAATTCGCGGGCGCTTCGCGCGCCTTTATTCGCTGGTTTAAGGATTAGTTCCGGCCCTGTTTTTCATCTGTTGTTTACTGTGCGGCTGGTTTTGTTTCGGCTTTTCGCGATGCCGGCTCGCCGGGAATGGTCACGAAGACCGGGCAGGCGTCTACTTCCCGCGTCGCTTTCGGGGTGACTTTCCGCAGCCCCAGGATGATCTGGTGCCGTCCCGGCGCCGCCCGCCGGGCGGACAGCGCGATCTGCACGTCCGCCGTCTTTCCGGCGGCCAGCAAGAGCGGTGTATCGGCCGATCCGGGACCGCTGCACTCGGCGACAACGGCGCTGTTGTTGATTTTCACGACCACCGTGAATATGGCCGCGTTTTTTCCGCCGTTGGCGACACTGACGGCGCACCGCCGCTCGTCGCCCCGTTTGATCGCGAATCGATACGTGTGGGGATGGAACGCCAGCCGCCTGACGCCGGGAATCGGCTCTTCGCCCTCATCCGGCACCGGGATAAGGTATACCAGCGCGGTGACAATGACCAGCAGGAGGGCGATCAGCATCAGTACCATCGTGTATGTCGTCATCCGCCTCATGGGCCGAATCTCCGCGGCGGGTCGGCAGCCGGTGTGCCGGCGAAATAGTGAGCATGTCCCCCCCTCATTTGGCGACCGTCATCTTGAGCCGGTCCGGGTTGAACTCGGTTATCTTGAGCTTCGTCTGTTTCAACTCGGTCAGCTTTTCCGCGAGGTTCTGCGTGTCGAAGTCGTACTCGACGTCGATGGTGGCGACCGACTTGGTGATTTCCCGCAGCCGCATCGCCTGGACGCCCTTGAGTGTCATCGCCTCCTCGCGAAGGACCTTCCATACCGAAAACGACATGCCGTCGATCAGCAGCCTGATCTCCCGTGCCACGTGAACCTGCTTCCGCCATGCCTCGACGATCGCGGTGAGGATCTCCGGGGCGGCCTTGTTCGCCAGCGCGGCCAGGGCCTCGTCTTCGCCGCCCGACTTCTGCATGGTATTGACCGCGATCGGGCCGATTGTCCTGGCCGCCAGGAGTCGGGCGGTGTCGGTCCTGACCGCGCGGATCGCCAGCTTCGCGGTGTACCGGTGCATCGTGCGCCCGGCGATGCGTAGTTCGTCCCCGTACTCGGCCGCGGCCACGCCTATCAGAACCACGTCGGCATCGAAACGGGCCTTCAGCGCGGCGATCTTGTCCGGATCGCCCCCGGCGGCAGCCAGTATCAGGTCCCGCTTGTCGACCGTGTCGGCCTGCGTGCGGTCGACGAGCACGATGTCCCGTTTCGTGAAATACTCTTCCAGTTTTGTCTGGACGGTGCCGCCGCGATCGATCTCCTCGGTTGCCTTTTCCCACACCTTCGACGTCGTTTGCTTTCTGCCGGCCGGCACGATCACCTCGGTCTCCTCGGTGAGCGTGTTGACCATGGAGGCGGTCGACTCGGCGACCGCGATGATGACCCGCGGGTTGTTTTCGCGTTCCACGATGTGGGCGATACGGTTCCAGGCCAGCCGGAATTGTTTCGTGGAGACCAGCGCCTTGACCCGGGCCCAGGTAATGCCGTCCTCTTCCCAGACCTTCAGTACGTCGTACTCGATAACGTAGCCGGGCGTGTCGGCGAGGACCTTGTCATAGATGGCCTGGTAATCGCGGGTCTCGGTCTGTGCCCGGAGGAAGACCCCGCACGCGCGAT
>CAZLBC010000080.1:0-24010 GCA_964557575.1 uncultured Planctomycetaceae bacterium | reverse complement strand
CCAGGACGCCGATATCGCCGGCTTCCGGGCCGGTCAGGTCCCAGGTGCCGGACATATCGCCGCTTACCCGGGCGTTGCGGAGGGCGTAGTCCCGGTCTGCGCCGGTGAGCGTCAGATCGACGTTGAAATTCCCCGCCAACGTCTCGTCGGCGTCCGTCCGCCAGTCGTCCCGCCGGCCTCTTGTTCGGATTGAGCCGATCCAGGGGGTATGGATTACGTCGCTGGTGGAGTCCGGGGAGTCCTGCCAGTCGTCGACGACCAGAGATCTGATCGGCAGGCCGTTGGTCGTGAGCGATGTGTCCTGTACGGAACCGATATTCAGGTACACGCTTTCGCCATTTTCGACCGCGTAACCCCCGGCGTTGATATCGATCAGGTGGTCGTCGGCGATGTCCCCGAGGTAGAGCGAGCGGAGCAGGCCGTCGGTCCTGATGTCACCGCGAAGATCGGTGGTGGGGGCGTAGATCGAATACAGCGAGCCGTCGGTGAGGCCGTCGTCTACCGTTATGTTGTCGACGGCAGTCTTCCCGTCGCCGCCGCGGGCGGCGATGGTCAGGGTGCTGCGGGCGGTGGTCCCGGAACACACGATGTCCGCCAGGCGGACGTCGCTGATATCGCTGGTCACGGTCACGACCCGCCCGTCGTCGTCGCGGGCCAGGTCGTCACCCGCAAAGAACAGGCGGGCGGTCCCGCCGCCGGTCAGTCTGACGGTGACGTCGGTGCCGTCGGCATCGGTGAACAGGGCGTAGGCGGCGTGCCCGTCGCCGATCTCCGCGACGCCGGACCGGGACGAGATCGTCACGTCGATGTCCTCCTCGGGGGTCGCTATCGTCAGGACGGTGTCGTGTACGCCGCCGGCGGGGGGGGCGTAGGCGACAGCGACGACGAACTGTTCGCCGGGGGCGAGCTGCAGGGGCAGTTGGCCGTCGGGCGTGAGCGTGTAATTGACATCGTCGCCGATGCTGATGCCGGTGATCTCACGCGTCTCGGCCCCGTCGTTGGTGACGGTGACCGTGCCGTGCTTGACCCCCTGGGGGTCTTCAGCGACGGCGCTGAAGTCGATCCGCCGGTCATATACGGCGCCCTGGTCGTCGGACACCGTCAGCGCTGCCGGGTCCGGCGCCATGGCGAAGTCCTGCTCGATCACCGCGCCGCCTGACCCGGCGACCGGGTGGCTGCAGTCCTGGTAGCCGGAGAGCCGGGCGGCGACGTCGTAGGTGCCGTCGGCGAAGGCCATCATGTAGGTGCCGGCCCGGTCGGTCGTCACGTGGGTTGTGCCGCTGCCGACGACCGCGCCGGGGATCCCGGCCAGGGAGGCGTCCTCCCGCACCTGCCCTGCGAGGATGAAGCTCTCGGTGCCGCCGACGGGTATGGTTACCATGAGCCGGTAATCCGTCTCCTCGCCGGCCGCGGCGGGGTCCCAGTGGCGGACGCGCACGTAGTAGACCCCGTCGGCGGTGCAGTCCCACGACATCGCCTCGTCTCCGCCCGTGCCGTAGACGTCCCAGCCGGAGACCAGGGCCGTCGTCCCGTCGGTATCGTAGATGTCGATGACGGTATCGCAGTTGTCGCCGAGTTTGTTCGTCTCGATGTTGTAGGTCAGGCCGTCGAGGGCGTGGAACTTCACCCAGTCGTGATCCCCGGCATCGTGGAAGTTGTGGACCTGGGCGGCGGTCTCCGGAATGATCCACCGGGCGCTCCAGTACGCGTCGTCGGCTTCGTATTCATCGGCCCCCGCCTGCTCGATAGCCACCTGGTTAGGGTAGGAGGTGTTGCCGTCGGTATCCTCGGCGTAGATGAGGACCGCGTAGTCGCCGATTGAACCGAATTCTTCCCAGGTCGTTTCAAAGCGTTCGGTCGTTTCGTTCCAGGTCAGCTCGACGGTCTCCATGCCCGTCCCCGTCGCGGGGTCGTAATCCGGGGCGAAGATCTCGGCATATACGTGGGCGACGCCCGCGGCGGCCGTGACATTATCGGCCCACAGCAGGTATGACGACGTGTCGGTCAGCACGGCGTCCGGGCAGACCGAGCCGATCTGCGGCATGTCCGCGCCGGTGACGAACGCCGAGCCGATGTACGTCTCGGCCGCGAGCGGCCCGTCGACGTTTTTCTGGTTGGCGACGCCGTTGCCGTTGTCGTCGAGCTGCAGCCACGTGCTGTCCCCGACCAGGTAGCCGACGACGCCCCGCGTGCCGGAGACGGCGTCGTCGAGGTTTTCGCCGGCGAAGACGTGGTTCATGAAGTACTGGGTGAACGAGACGGCGCCGGTGTTTTCGCAGAGGGCGTGCGCGCCGGCCGGCGCGCTGGTGATGACCACCCGGTCCGACCCGCCCGGCGGCGTCAGGTCCGGGATCCAACCGCCGGAGAACGAGGCGTCGAAGATCACCGTGACGTGCTGGTCGGCGGCCTGGAACGCGTCCAGCCAGCCGTCAAGGTCGGCCGGTGCCAGCAGCTCGCCGTCGTTCATCCGGAAGCCGCCCGCCTCGCCCCTGCCGGCGAAGTAGAGGGTCAGCTCGTCGGCGTCGGCCGCCCAGGTTTCGACGGCGGCCTCCAGTTCAGCGAGTGTCGGCATGCCGTCGACGTCGTTGAGGGTCCCGTCGCCGTCTACGTCCCGGGTGTTATCGCCGTTGAGGTAGTACACATCTTCCGGCTCGAACCAGCGGTCTCGCAGGGTCCGGTAGACGCGGTTGCCCATCGTGTTCGTCGCCGCCTGCGTCTGGGTGGCGCTGAAGTCCCCGCCGCCGGCGACGACGATCGCCTTCTCGACATACCCGCCCTGGTAGACCGTCGTCTTCTCGGGGATGGAGACGTTGCCGGCCGTGTCGCGGGCGTAGATCAGCACGGCGTGGGCGCCGGAGTGACCGAACCCGCGTCCCTGGCAGCTCCAGCGGCCGCCGGGCTCGCGGGTAAACTCGATCTCCGGCAGATCGTCGATCGGGTTGTCGGCATCCGGGTCAGGCTGGTAGCCGGGGGGTATCACCACGCCCCAGACCCGCTCGATCGGGTAGGGGCCGGTGATATTGTCGACCCAGAGCGGCGCCTGGTTGCCCTGGTGGATTTTCTGGGCGGGAGTGATTTTGCAGATCTGCGGGCGGCCGCCGCCGCCGACGAAACTCTTGCCGATGTGGATCCCCGCGGCCAGCGCGCCGTCGGCCGCGTCGAATACCCCGTCGCCGTTGTCGTCCAGCAGGCCGTGCTGGGGGTATCGGGTCATGATATCCCGGGCCTCGTTGAACGCGGTCAGCACGTCGTGGCCGGAGTAGACAGAGTTGAAAAAGGATTCCGTGAAGGAGACGTGGCCCCCGGCCGCAAAGAAGCTCAGTTCCGTGTCGGCCGCGCTGGCGATGACCACCCGGTCCTGGCCGCCGGCGGCGGTGATCTCGTCGAGGAAGCTGCCCGAGTAACACGCATCGACCACCACCGTCGCCAGCCGGCCGGTGCCCCCGGCCTGCCAGGCGTCCAGCCAGCCGTCGAGGGTGACGCCGTCGAGGGTCTCGTTGGGATTCAGGCGGAAGTGGGCGCTTCCGGACTGGTCGAAGGCGTGGTCGACGAAGAGGACGGTCAGCGTGTCGGCGTCGGCGGCGAACGTCTCGAAGGCGTCCTGGACATTGGCGCGGGTCGCCGGCCCGTCGCCGTCGTCCTGCCCGTCGCGGTCGACGTCCTGGGCAAGGTCGTGGCCGAGGTAACAGATATTATCCGCGACGAACCCCCGGCTGCGGAGGGTGTGGTACGCGAAGTTCGCCATGTGGTTGGTCTCGTCCCAGGTGCTGTCATACCACTGCTTGCCGGCGACGATGATCGCCTTGCCGATCTCGTCGGTGGTTGCGGCGGCGATGACGTTGACGTGTGCCTTCGCGGTCAGGCCCGCGGCGGTGTCGCGCACCGCGACGACGTCGTAGACGTCGGGCCCCCCGGACGCGCCCGCCGTGTAGAGGACGGTGTTTTCGTCGACGACCGTCAGCGGCCCGGCGCCGCTCTCGTTGCGGAGCAGGGACCATTCCAGCACGGCCCCGTCGGGAGGATTGACGACGCGGATCTGCCGGGCATCGCCCGCCGGCAGCGTGATGACCTTCGGCGTCAGTTCCAGCTTGTCGGATACGTTGCGCCAGAATGTCAGGCCGCCGCCCATCTCGCCCATGAACAGGTCGGGATCACCGTCGTCGTCGGTGTCGCCAAACGCGGGCGACGCCAGCAATGCGGAGGACTCCGGCATGATATTGGTGCCGGCCTCCACGAATACCGGCGTGTCGACCGTCCCATCGTTGCGAATAAGTGCGAGGCGGTCGAACATGTTGCCGACAATGATGTCCAGATCGCCGTCACCGTCGATATCGACCAAGTCGGGGTTTGACAGGCTTACGACATCGAGGCCGGCAACCTGAGAATCGACCAGTTGCCAGTCGGGATCACCGCTGAGTGAGACATCCTCGTACCAGGCGATGTGCCCCTCGCCGTTGCCGACGAACAGGTCGAGGTCTCCGTCGTTGTCGATGTCGCCCAGGGCCGGAGCCGATCGTGTACCGAAGCTCAGGCCCCCGACATTTGTCTCCACCGTACCCCACGATGGGGTGGTCACAGTGCCGTCATTCCAGACGATGGTCAGCGTCCCGTGCATATCACCGAACAACAGGTCCGCAACGCCGTCGCCGTTCAGGTCACCCGCAGCAGGGGTGGGACCATAGAAACCGCCCGGAAGACCGATATCCCCGGAAATATCCACGGGAGAGAGCCATTGTGCGGCATGCGGCTCGCCGTTGTTTTCCAGGAGGAAGATATTGCCGTGAATAGTGCCGACGAGGATGTCCAGGTCCTGATCGCCGTCAATATCAAACAGTGTGGGCGAGCTGTCGTTACCCATCACCTGGTTAATGAACGAAAATCCGCTTTGCAGCCAGGCGTCGGACTCATTCTTTTCATAGGGTATGATGCGCCCGTCGGCTGACCCCAGCAGGATTACAGGGGCCCCGTCGCCGTCGAGATCCCCGTGTGTCATTGAACCCGTTTTCCCACCGGGTCCGGCTAACAGGTTCTCCTGTACCTGCCATGCCGGGCTTGTCGGTGTGCCGATGTTCTTGACGACTGCCGGGTCTTGTTTGTTATAAGCCAGCGTCACGTCCAGGTCGCCGTCGTCGTCGATATCCAGCACGTCGATTCTTGCACAATCGCTCGCGCCACCGTCATCGAGATAGTTACTCGACGTCAGTTCCATGCTGGGGCTCGACGGCCAAACAGCGTTTTCGGCTGTACCCTCGTTGAAGTATATCTCCACTCTCGGGTTGGCGGACATGTGGTTGTGGTGGTTGTACGAGAGAAACATATCCAGCAGACCATCGCCATTGATATCGTCAAGATGCCCATCCTGCAGGCCCATGTAATCGGGGATAATAAAATAACTGTCGTTTTCCAGTGTCAGTTGTAATTCCTGCGGATTGCCGGTATTGCGATAAAAAAGAAGGCGGTCTCCATTACCTGAGAGAATAGCAAAAGCATCCTGATCGCCGTCATTGTCTATATCGCCAAAGAAAGATGAATGGAATCCAATTGATGGCTGGCCGCCCGCAAAGAAGTCGTCAGGGCCAAGTGCCCAGTTGGCGGAGGTCGGGGTGCCCGTGTTAAGGAATAATCGCATCTGATCGTACGAGTAACACAGTGCCATGTCCAGGTCCCCGTCGTTGTCTATGTCGACAAGAGAAGGATGTGCAAATCTGCCGCTCTCAGAAAAGGCGGGAATAAGCGACCCGTCAATAGAACCCTCTATCTCCTGTTTCATCGTCAGTGGGGAACCATCCGGCGGGGGCTGAACATTCGGATCGGGTGACGGTTCGTTCACGTCCGTGTATACCTCGATCTCATCGAGTATGCCGCCATAACCTCCCCAGAACCTGATTGGCACGGAACCGTTGTTTCCCATTGTTGAGAGATCCTGGGGAAGGTCCGTCACATCCCACAATTCTCCGTTTATCCATGTGGCGCAGACACCGTCCTTGTGTATGACTATTTCAGTGTCTACGAACGTATCCCCCAGGTAAGGCAAACGATCGTATCGAATTTTCTCCTCGTTATACTCATAGTCATATATATTGAACCATATACTATGGTTGCTTTCTCTGGACATTAAACCAATGTTATAAAAATAAGAACTACCTGAGCTAATGGAGGCATTGACATTATGAGTGGCGTAATCTGTCATTGAATAATCTATTTTCATCTTCCAGCGAAACCGCATACCCTGGGTAAGGTCAAATTCCTGGACTGAGTGAAACCCGTGCCAGTCATTGACAGCCAGACCGTTGGAGTTCTCGTACCCCTCGCCCGCCACGACAGAGGGTGCTCCTCCTGTCCAGACATCCGGATCGTACCCGTCCTCCCCGTTTACGTAGAAAACCCTTGTGCCCAGCAATGAATCTATGGCGAAGGAACCGGTGTACCGGTCTTGAGTTGGTTCACCCCCCTGGCCGTCCCCATCCTGTTCCATGGGATTGCCGAAGATGTCCATGATCTGCGGCCCTATGACGATCTCGTAATCGCCGTCAGTTGACAGTTCACTGAAGCTCACTTCAAGAGTGTTGGAATCCAGCCAGGAAAAGCCGGTGATTTCGCCGAGAAGATCAACGCCCCCGGGTCCGGTGAAGCTTACGACATCATCCGCAACGGCAAAACTGGCGGCGTCCATCTCCGAATCGAAATTGATTTGTACGCTGGAGGCTTTGCCAACTGTGCCGTCAGGCGTGTGACTTGTTACTGCTGGGCCGATAATAGCATTAGGGAACCAGAACGTGTCATCAGAAGCTCCTGCCACTGTTAAAATATCTATATCGTTGTCGTCATCGATATCGGCCGCGAATACATCACATGGGTTATCGACGGATGTCGTGATGATTTGCTCTGGTCCAAATTGGCCGTTCCCGTTATTTTCATACCACGTTATTGTGTCTATAGTTCCATACTTGGAAATGACATCAATATCGTTGTCATTGTCCAGGTCAAATGCATAGACGCCGTTGGAGACGGTCGATGTATCAACAAAATGTTCTTCAGTAAAGATGCCGGAGCCATCATTTTCATACCATGAAATGTCACTGGATGTTCCGGAAAGTACGTCTACATCTCCATCTCCGTCGAAATCCGCGATTTTTAATGCACCGCTGACATCTTCAGAAGTTGTAATTACATGGGTGCTGAAACTCTGGTTACCATCATTCTCGTACCACGAGATCGTATCATTGTCCTGCGACTTGGAAATAAAATCCACGTCCGCGTCACCATCAATATCAGCTGAGTAAACACGTTCAGGCGAACCCGCGGCAGCAGTAATCGTATGGGATGTGAAGTTCTGAGAGCCATCATTTTCGTACCATGCTACGGTGCCGTCATATCGTGAGGCGGAATACACATCACAGTCCCCATCCATATCTATATCAGCAGTGCGTACATGAGCTACGCCATCGGCGGAAGATGTTATGGTATGAGTTGTGAAATTTCCATTCCCGTCGTTCTCATACCAGGCGACCCGGTCATCATCGCGGGAAGCCGATAGAACGTCCATATCGCCGTCATTGTCAAGATCCGTTGTATATACACACAGGGCGTAATCGGCACCTGTCGTTATTTCGTGAGAGGTGAATGCCTCGTTGCCATCGTTTTCGTACCACGCGATTGTATCGGCATATATAGATGCCGAAAGAACGTCAATGTCCCCATCCCCGTCCAGATCTGCTGTGATTACGGAGACCGGACCGTTGGGAGAGGATGATATAATCTCTGCGTCACCAAACGTTGCCGAAAGCAGCAGCCTTGGTTCCAGATTCTCCGCTATTGGCGGCATGACCTCGCATGACCGGGATCGATGCCTTCGAAGCCCCCTCATCAATTCGGCGATTCTCTGCCTTTTGAGAATAGCGCGGTACCCTTTAATGAGCATCTTAATCACGCCGTATGACTGCGACATATCCTTACTCCTCACTGGTGGTATGGACCGTGAATATTGATTGTACTCGCCTTCTGCACGGAAAACGGGGTATTGTGATTTATCCCCCCGAAAATATGCAAACATCGAATTGCCGGCAGGCAGAGGGGGGTGCAACACGATGGTTTCCAGATCTTCTTCCGGTCATGATCCCTTGTATCTTCATAAAACCTGCTGATTTAATACTGCATCCCATACCTGTTTCCACCACTTGGTGAAGTATGTTAGCATGGTTTGAAAAGCCATTCAACATATGTTGTGGATTGGCATGAAAAAATCGGGATACGCGTAAGTGTGCCGTAAACATACAAACCAGGGCTTCCCGGCCTTTCCGGAACTCTTTTTCCACAAATAAGTTGTGACATGTATAATCACACTTTCCAGAACAATTTCAAGCGGCCTATGACCCTGCTGTAATCATAGATACGCAAAAAAACAGAAATCCTGCGCGCGGATGTGAGATAATTGTTGTGGTGCCGGGTCGATCACTTGCAAACGGGAATAAGTTTCTCGCGCGCCGGCTCGGCAGAGATACCGCCAGTCATAACACTGTGAGATTCAAGATGCCCCGTCGGACCTTCCCGTTGCCGTCAATCAGGGCACGGCGAGCTTTTTGATCTCATCCTTATTCAGTGACCGGTCATAAAACCTTACATCGTCTATAATACCGTTAAATTGCAGCCTTTTTTCCTCGCCGAATATATTGCACGAACCTGATTCGCCGATGATGGTCGGGTCCCCTGGCTCTTCCGACATCAGGTAGACCTTCCCGTACTGAACGATCTCGCCGTCGACGACGACGGCGAACCTGCCGCCGGCACCCATCGTGGTCGTCAGGCAGTGCCACTTGCCGTCCGCTACCACTTTCTGTGTCTGGGTAACATTGATTCGGTTGCCGTCGTCCCACCGGTACGCGAAACCCGCCTTTCCATCTTTTGTGAACAGGCTGTATCCGTACCTTGCCGCGCCCCGCTCGACGATGGTCTGCAGGGCAGTCTCTTCTGTCTTGATCCATGCCGACACGGAAAAAGGCCGCTTTTTCAACAGCAAGGGTTTTCCCACGGGGAGATATGAAAGCACACCCTCTTTAGAAGAAAGCAGCAGGCCGCCGCCGTCCTTTCCTTCCTCAGTCCATCGCGCATCTTTCGGTTTCAATCGCTTCCAGACATCATCGAACGAGAGGTGGAGTGTACACCCATTATTATTATTTACCTCTTTTTCATCAAGCAATACGACATTGTCGAACGTGGCGGTGCATATCCTGGCGTTGTCATGGGACGTCAACGCCATCCCGATGCACACATTGCTATCCATGCCGGTCGCCATTGCACCCATGGGGCTCCATTTCTTGCCATCGATGGAGATGTAGCCGGTAATGGTGCAACCTCTACGTTCCACCTTGAGCCAGTGGGGAGATACACTGAGGCACTTTATAACTCCCGTTCCTTCCCCTGTAGTTACCCGGTAACCAAAGAGTGAAATTCCGCCGGGGCAAGCGCCCACGGTGACGTTACTGCTTCTCGGGTCGAGGTTTTCGCGGATCATCACGCCGACCTTGGTCCATTCGTTCGTATTCTCGAAGCTTGTCAGGCGGGCTGCCATACCCCCATCGCCCGAAAGGCTCGTGTAGACATATCGAAAAGAATCGGTCTCACCGTAGATGTCGCGTCCGGCCGCTTTTATCGTGTATACGCCGTCCTCGAAGCCGTCCGAACCGGCGCACCCGACGTCCCCGATATCGACCCCTTTAAATCCCGCCGGCAGCTTTGAATGAGACGCGGGCGTTTCGGCTGTCGTGCCGCCGGCGCCGGTTGCGGCATCTGTTTTCGGAGACAATCCCCCGGTATTTTCTTTTGATGATGTTCCAAAGGCTTCATCCGTTTCATTCATCTTCCACGGCAGCCCGGTGGCCGTTTTCTCCGCCGGGGCGGAAACGGTCTCGCCCGCCACCGGCGTTTCGCCGGCGTTTTTTGTTTCGACAGCGGTGCCGGCGTCCTGCCCGCATTCCTGCATCCGGTTCAACGCCTTTCGTTTCAGCAGCCCGGACAGGCCGGGGATCGCTTTTTTGTACCAGCACGCGGCATGGACCCGGATATTCTGTTTTTCTATGCCCGTGTGCTCATCGGCCATCTCCCACCACGCATCGGCCAGCTTGTTACGGGTATCCGTATCTTCCGGTGTGCCCTGTTCAATTTCCGCTATGGCCTGGTAGGGTTCCGTATCGCATCTGGCGAGGTGGGGCAGGCCCTTTCGCCAGTCCTGCTTGACGAAACAGAAGAATTTTCCGGTGGCGAGGTTGGCGGACGGGTTGTCGGGGTCGTTTCTGAGCGTGTCAAGAGCAGCCGCGACGTTTTCGCGCACTTCGACCAGTTTTTCCAGGTCACGTTCCACGGCCAGCGCGGTGCCTGCCTGGCGGGTATTTCTCGCCTTTTTGGCGCTGATGACGGCGTAGCGGGCGAATGTTTGTGCCAGTTCATAGCGGTCTTCCGCGATGGCGTCGTTGATCATTCCCAGGCAGCGCCGGGACAGGGATTCCTGCCTGTCCGGTTCGCCTTCCATGAGAAGATTCTTGATGATGTTGATTTTCAGGTCGAGCAACGGGTCATCGAACACCTGCATTTCTTCCAGGGCATCGAACGTCTTGTCGATGCCGCCGCCCCGGGATGCCAACACGGCCGCTTCGGAGAGGACGGCGAATTTGTCCGCGGGTTCGGACGTGCTCCGGGCGTCTTCGATAAGAAGGGCGGCGACCTTTATCTTTTCCTCGTTCGTTTTTCCCTGCCGCAACTGTTCTCCGTACACTTCCTCGATGAGTTTACGGGCACGGGCCAGTTGCTTTTCATCGGGGACGGGCATCTTTTCGGGGACATCCTCTTCCGGTGTGCGCAGCGGGGGCCCGCCGGTGGACGAATCGGGTTTTTCAGCCATCGCGACCGCCTGGTTCCCGGTTTCGCTTTCGGGTTCCGCCGGCGATTGATCCGCCGGCGGCGTATTCTCGGCGGTGGTTTCGCTTGAGTCCTTTTCCCCCAGGAAGAAATCCTTCTCCTTCATCGCTTTGGGGTTGTAGTATTCCGACATACGATATTCCGAGCGGGAGCCCGGGGTGGGATCTTCCCAGAGGCCGCCGGGTGGTGTGCTCTCCGATTCCGGAATGCCCGGTGCCGGTTTTTCCGATACTGTCATGTCTCCGTCGGGGTGTCCGAATACCTCGTCAAAGGCATCTTCTTTATGTTCTCGTTCCGCGGCAGCGACGGTCGGCCTGTCGGCCGGTGTATTCGTATGGGCCGGCCGTCCTTTCTTTTCGCGGGGTCGTTCAGTGCTGAACGGGTTTTCAATGCCAACAGCCGGCAACATGAGGTAGGTGATTACGCCGCCGGCGCCCAACAGCACAATGACGGCGACGGCAATAATACGGTTGCGGATTTTTTGTTTTCGCAGTTGCTGTTGCCACGCCTCTTTCTTCTTCGCGAGCAGTTCCTCTCGGGTCGTCTGCGCGGCCGGGTTATCCGGGGGTGCGTGATGTGCTATCTGGTCGGGTACTTGCGCGACGCAGTTGCAGAATTTACAATAAATTGATTGACCCGCCCGCTTATCATCCACGGTGAGTGTGCCGCCGCATATTTTGCACTGAAACGTAATCATTTAGTGTCCTTTCGCTTTGACGTATCAGAGGGGTTGCATAGAGCTGGTTTCATAACTTCAATTTGGACTACAAGCGGCTCTTTTGCCGTCTGGCGGCGTCACGAAAACTCGACATATTTCCTTAATATGTCGTCGTTTCCGTTCCTTGCCAGATCGACAAAATACCTCGCTTTCGCTACCAAAGCAAGTTATGAAACCAGCTCTAGTGTTTCTCTGTTCATTAATGCCGTTACCCGGTTCATTGCAGATTCAAAATGCTCCATCTAAAAAACCCCGATGCCTTCAACGGTGTCTAAAAATAACAGAATGCCTGACGTTCCTGATAATGTAACATACGCACACCTCCGGCAATTCCTGCGCCGCGGCCGCAATATTTTCGCTTGACCGGTGCTGTTCTGGTACGGTATAGTCCGAAAAGGCAGGTTTTCTAAGGTATTGTCTTTACTGGATCAATGAACCCTTTATTCGAAACAGAAATGGGCGGCAGCCGGGGGGATTTTGAGTCCACCGACTGGACGGAACTTTTCGGTTCGGATTCTAAAGACACCGACGCCCACCGGGATTCCGCCGAAAAGGTCCTCGCCCGCTACTGGAAACCCGTGTACCTGTACCTGCGGCGCAAGGGGTATGACAACGAGACGGGCAAAGACATGACACAGGGTTTTTTTCACGAAATTGTCATCGGGCGCGACCTGGTGGGCAAAGCGGACCGCCTGAAGGGCAAGTTCCGGACGTACCTCCTGACCGCGCTCGACCGATACATCGTTAGTGTGTACCGGGCACGATCGGCCGGGAAGAGGAAGCCGGCGGGGGTTGTTATCCGGTGGCACGAGCTGGAGGAATCCGGCGGGCAGGTGCCTGCGATCGGTTCGAGCCCGGCGGATTCGTTTCATTATGCCTGGGCGACCACTCTCCTCGATGAATCGTTGAACGACGTACGTTCCGACTGCGAAGTGAGTGACAAGAACCTGCACTGGAAACTGTTCAAGAGCCGGGTTGTGGATCCTATTCTCAGCGGCGCGAAACCGCTGTCGCTCCGGGCGCTGTGTGATCGGTTCGGCATAAAAGATGAGGCGCGGGCGTCAAACATGATAACGACCGTAAAAAGAAAATTCAAAAAGACCATACGTGCGCATGTCCGCCTTTTTGTCGACAGCAATGAGGAAGTGGAAGGAGAAATTGCGGAATTGATGAAAATTCTTTCTGAACGGCGCGCATGAAAACACGATTCATTGCGTAGCTTATTGACGGATAACCCGCACAATGGGCGTTTTTTCGGAGAAATTTTGATGGAATATAAAACAACATTCGGGGTTGGCTCAACGCGCCTCGCTCGCCTGTTAAGCTTGGCTATGGATGAAGATAAGCAGCAGCGAAAGCGAGAAAGCCCCCGCAGCGGCGAGATTCTCAAAGATCGCCTGGGCGGCGCGGTGCAGACGGATGCGATGATCGAAACGATCGACGAGTTGAAAAAGGAACTGGAGTCGATCCAGGGGCGGTCACTGTGCGAACTGCTTCTCGACGGGGACACGGGGCTTGATACGTTTGTCGCAGTCAAGGATTATTATAAAAAGGCCGCGCTCGACGGCGACGCCGCAGGACACGGCGCCGCGGTCGTTATCTATTACACCGCCATCGCGAGCGCCCTGGCCTTTCACGATCAGAAAATAACCACCCACTCGTATGCGGACCTGGCGAAATACTTCGATATGCTGCTGCTCAACGACTGGCTGCCGCCCGAGATCGCGTCGCATCTCTCGACGGCGGCGCGGCGGAGCAGCAAAGTGGCGTCGGTTGAGCGCGAGGGAGGCCTGACATGAGCGCAGAAAGACCCCAGGAAGAACTGCCGACCGTCAGCACCCACGAGACGACGGGTGTCACACAAGAGTACGACAGCAGGCTCCTTGCCGTCGGCGACGAGTTCGACGGGCTGAAAATTCTCAACGAAGTCGGCCGGGGCGGTATGGGGGTGGTATACCGAGCGCTGGAGAAATCGCTGAAGCGGATCGTGGCCGTTAAATTCCTTTCCCCGGACATAGCGAACAATGAATCAGTGGCCAAGCGGTTCAAGCGGGAGGCCGTACTCGCCGCCAATCTCCGTCACCCGAATATCGTCCCCGTGTACAAGGTCGATGACAGCGAAACGCCGAAATATTTCACCATGGAATACGTGGAAGGCCGGTCGCTGAAGCAGCTCCTCGGCCGGGATAAGAGGGTGGACCTGGATACGGGTTTGCGGATTGCCGTCGAGGCGAGCGAGGCCCTGGAACACGCCCATCAGCAGAATATCGTCCACCGGGATATCAAGCCCGCGAACATCATGCTGGACGGTGAGTCGGGGCGGGTGCGGGTCACCGACTTCGGCATCGCCCAGGACACCACCGGCCAGCTTGCCGAAATGACCCGGACGGAAGGCACGTCCGCCGGAACGCCGGCGTTCATGTCCCCGGAACAGAATATGGGCGAGAAAATCGACGGTCGCACCGATATTTTCTCGCTGGGTACGACGCTGTACCGGATGTTTACGGGAAAAATGCCGTACCGTGCGCGGACCATGACGGAGCTGGCCGTCGCCTTCCAGAAACAGAAACCCGAGCCGCCGAACCGCCTGAACCCCGATATGCCGCCGGCGTTGAGCCGGGTCATCATAAAAATGATGGACATCGACAGGGGCAGCCGGTACGCGGAATTCGGCGCGGTCCTGGAGGACTTGAAGAACATCGGCCGATCGGGGGGGGCGGGAAGAATGTTTTCCCGAAAACAGTCCCTGGTTGGGGCGGGTATTGCCGCGGCGGTCCTGATAGCCGGCGCGTGCCTTTTTCTTTTCGGCAACAACCCGCCCGGCCACAACGGCACCACCGGCGTAAACAATGGTCCCGGGCTCGCGTGTGTCATCAACGCCGACGGCCTGCTGCAGGGAGGCGATCTCGACGGTGCGGCGGCGCAGTACCGCCGGGCGTGGAAGATGGAAGAGGCGGCCCCGGCCTCGCGGGCGGACGCCGCGGCGGGTATCGCGCGGGTCGCCTCGGCGCAGGGTAAAACCGGCGAGGCCCTTGAGTGGTACCGGAAGGCCCTGGATATCGAGCCGGGAAACAACCGGGCGCTGCTCGGCATGGCGGTTATTATTGACCGGCAGGGAGATCATGCAAAGGCGTTTGCCATCCTCGAGCCGTACCGGAACGGGGAGGACCCCCGCATCGCCATCCTGGCCCGCCAGGCGAAACGGAGCATGGCCGCCGGCGACCGGCAACAAAGGAACAAACGCGTCGACGCACTGGTCGATGACATCGTTGCGCTGTACAAAAAGCAGGCGGACGCACCGGCGGACGGCGATGCCTGGACCAGCCGCCGGCTGGCGGTTTGTTTTACCGACGTCGCGTCCGTCGGGCGGCCGTCACTCTACGAAGGGGCGGACGAGGTCCTGGTAGCGCACCTGTCGGAGCGGCTTATCGCGGACGACCGCTTCGACGTGGTATCGCGCGAGATGCTCGATGAGGTCCTGGCCGAACTGAAGTTGTCGGTGTCGGGTCTCGCGGATCCCGACGCGGCCCTCAAATATGGTAAGATCCGCACGGCCGGAGCGATGGTCGCCGCGAAGATTCGCCGGACGGCGAAAAAGCAAAGCATATCAATGAAGATCATCGATACCGAAACGACGCGGATCCTCGGATACGTTTCGTGCGACTGCGAGGATGTTACAAACGCGGCGGCCCTGGACAGGCTCGCCGGTGATGTTATGGAAAAGCTCAGGGAGTGTTTCCCGATCAAAGGTATGGTATCGTCGGTAACGGGAGACACGGCGACATTGAACATCGGCCGCGCGGTCGGCGTGGAGGCGGGCATGGTTTTCGCGGTGCTGCACCCCGAGGATCCGTCAGCGGCCGTGGGAACACTGAAGATCGAGAAGGCGGCGGAAACAACCGCGACGGCGGTCGTCGAACAGAAGGATATCGCTATCGGAAAAGGAATGCATGTACGTTTCGAAAAAGAGTAGAATCAATACTCACATACCTTTTGCCATCGTTATCGTTACCGTTGCGTCACTCTTCGTGTGGGGCGGGTGCGGCGAGACCGACATGCGCAGGGAAAACTGGGTCAGGGCCTATGAACCCGATCGGCACGGAACGGGTGTCGAGGACATCCGGACCCACTTCAACCTGCACCGCGGCCGGTGGTGGAACTACTATGCCCGGGGCCGGTGGCTGCTGGAGACCGGCCACCCCGCGGCGGCGGCCGAGGATTTTCGAACATGCCTGAGACTGCGGTCGCAGGATACCCGGTGGGCCCGGACGTACGGCATGCACTTCCAGGATTACTTCCCCAACCGTGAACTGGGCATTATCCTGTTTCGACGGGGAGAACTGCGCGAGGCCCTGGAGAAACTCGCGGCGTCGCGGGTATCCGAGGATTCCGCGCGGTGCCGTTTCTACCTGGGCAGAACGCGGGAAGCCCTCTTGAAAAAAACCGGCGCCGATGCCGCCGGGCCCGCGGTGACCGTGACCGCGCCGGCCGACGGGGCGGTAATCAACAGCAGGAAGGCGACGGTCACCGGCACGGTGACCGACGACCAGTACGTCGGCGCGGTGTCCGTCGGCGGGCGGAGACTGTATATCGACCTGGCGGCGCCGCGCATCGACGTCGACCAGGCCGTTCGCCTGGTGCCGGGCAGGAACGCGGTGACCGTTTCGGCGACGGACCTGGTGGGGAAAAAGGCCGCGAAAACCGTCACCGTCACGGTTGATCTTTCTCCCCCCACGTTTTGTGTCCACTCCCTGGCGCGGGCCGGCGGTGGTAACCGGGCGGTCGTGGATATAACGGGGCTGGACGATATCGGGCTCGAGCAGATAACCATCGGGAAAGAGACGTTCGCCGGCGAGGCCGCGACGGAGAAGCGGCTGCGGGCCGTTGAAACCGAACTGGTCGCGGGAGGAGTCTCCGTGACGGTCTTCGACCGGGCCGGGAACCGGACCGAGGCCGTCCTTTCCCCGGACGGCGGCCGGGTCGGCGTCGTCCCGAAAGGTGGATTCCGGCCGGCGCCCGCCGCGGGCGTCCCGGCGATAGTGCACCTTTCCCTGCTTCCCGAACGGAACCTTGTGGCCCTTGCCGGGGCGGTGGCGCAAAACGGGGATACCGCGCCGCCCGTTATCGAAACGGCATTTCCACGGGAGCTGGAGCAGATTACAACTATGGAGGAGCGGATCTTCCTCGACGGAAAGGTACACGACCCCGGCGGGATCTCGTCGCTATCGCTGAACGGCGAGCCGGTCCGGCTCGCCCGGGCCAAATCGGAGTACGTTGTGTTCAACCGCTGGGTCGAGTTGAAACCGGGCTTGAACGAGGTTGCCGTCGCCGCCCGGGACAACAGCGGCAACCTGCGCAGTATGACGCTGCGGATCTTCAGGGATGAGGTCGAGGAATACGCCGCGCGGATGGCCGTGGCCCTGATGCCGCTGGACGAAGAAGGGCCCGTCAGGCAGACGACGGATATCGTGCACGATGCGGTCACCGAGGCGCTGGTCGCCACGCCCGTCCGCTTTCGTTTGGTGGAGCGGAGCCGGGAGGTGTTCAGCCGCATTATGATGGAGCATCAGTTGACTTCCCTCGCGGACAAGGAGCAGGGCATACGGGTGGGAAGGATTATCGCGGCCGAGGGGATCATCGACGGCGATCTCGAGGAGGGGGAGCGGTACATCAACATCTACGTCGAACTGGTTGATACGGCGTCCGGTGTTGTCCTCTGTGTTGCCGAGGTCTACGGTGAAGACAAGGACCCGGCGGGGCTCCGCTGGCTGGGTAAGGGACTGGTATCGAAGATAAAGAACGCGTTTCCCGTCGTCCGGGGGCACGTGGCGGATGTCGGGCGACAGCGCGCATATCTCGACGTGGGAACGCGGCACCGGGTGACCCGGGGCATGATGTTCCGCTTTTACCGCGAGGAACGCCTGGGCAGTACCGTTCTGCACAAGCCGGTGAAACACGAGGGAACGCCCCTCGAGGCCCGCGTTATCGAACTGGACGCCGGCGCCTGTTCGGTCGAGCTGCAGTCGCCCGCCGGCAGCGACGTGCTGCGAAAAGGTGACATGGCCGTTTCCAAGTAGCGAATGACACCGGATTCCATGTGAAAGGTTTAGATGGCCGTATCGAGAAATGCCAACCGATGGTACGTGATCACGATCGCCGCGTGGTGTGTGCTCTGTCCGGTCTCAACCGCGTTCGGCCAGGTTGCCGCGACCGACGTGACCGTCACTCCCCGTCCGGTCGGATCCGGTGCGCGTGCCGTCGGCCAGTCGGCGTTTATCGGCGTCGCCGACGACGCGACCGCCGCCTCCTGGAATCCCGCGGGGCTCATACAGCTCGAGCGGCCGGAGGCATCGCTGGTCGGCACATGGTTCGGCGGATTGAAGGGCTTTGATTCGTCGTCCATTCTCGACTTCGACATCGGGCGGCAGAGCCGGTGCCAGCCCGACATCAATTACCTCAGTTATGTCCAGCCGTTCGAGATCGGCGGTCGCGACCTGGTGATGTCGGTCAACTATCACCACCAGTATGATTTCGGCCTGAACCTCGATTTCACCCGCACCATGCGTGGTCCCCGGTCCCGCGTGCCGGTGGACACGGAGGTCACCTCCCGCGGCGGGCTGGCCGCCACGTCGCTCGCCGGGGCGTACGCGCTGCTGCCCGAGCTGACCGTCGGGGCGGCGTTCAATCTTCACCACAGCGGCATGTACGAGAACCGGGCCTGGAAGGTGACCACCAAGGGAAGGGGCAACGGTGTGATCCTGGGTAACCCGGTTACATTCAGCTACCGCAACGAGGAGGACTTCGATAACTTCCGGGCGTGGAACATGACATTCGGCGTGATGTGGGATGTCTGGGCGGAAGAGGGCCGGCTCCTGACGCTCGGCGGCGTCTTTCATACCCCGTATACCGCCGACGTGCGGCGGACGCTGTACGGCGTTTCACACCTGAACGGCGCGCAGTTCAACCAGTACCTCAAGGAAGACCTGGAGATGAATTTCCCCGCCTCCGCCGGCATCGGGGCCAACTATCGGTTTTCCGACGCGTGGAGCGTCTCCGGCGACGTGCAGTGGACCGACTGGTCCGAGTATGAGCAGAAGGACGGCCGGGGGGTCCGGCATTCGCCGCTGGGCGGCGGACTGCCCGGGCGGCTGGACGACACCGTGTCGGTCCGGCTGGGAACCGAGTATCTCTTCTTCACGGAACAGGGGATATTCCCCCTCCGGGCAGGGGTCTTTTACGAACCCCGGCCGGCCCTCGATCGCCCCATGGACGTCTACGGCTTCAGCGTGGGAACGGGGTGGTCGACCGACCGCTTCAGTGTCGACTGCTGCTACCAGTTCCGGTACGGGGATGATGTCAGCGGGGAAAACCTCGGGTTGCCGGTCGAGGCCGATTACGACACGACCGAGCATCTCGTGATGGTGTCGTTCATTTATTATTTTTAAGGAACTACGGCCGTGTTACCGGCAGGGGGTTGGGAGAAATACTCGGCTTTCGAGCGGTTGTTATCACTCTTTTTTGACGAGAAGAATCGTCTCGTCGTCTTTCCGGGGCAGATCCCCGCGGTACTCTTTTAATGCCTGTGCAAGTGAGTCCACGGTGTGCTGGCTCGTGTCGGTGGGGTCGTAGGCGAGCATTTTCCGAAGGCCGGCGGTTCCCAGCATGTCGCCCGACGGTGAGTGCGTTTCAGTAATGCCGTCGGTAACGATCAGGAGCCCCGTCCCGGGTGGCAGGCTGCAGGTGTCCGCGGCAAAGTGATGTTCCATGACACCCAGCAACGGGTTGTGAGAGCCCGCGAGTGTATCCTGCTTGTTTTCGCCGAATACGAGCAACGGTTTTTCGTGGCCTGCGTTTGCGTAGATCAGTTCGCCGTCCCCGGGTTTGATAACCCCGAGTACCATGGTGGCAAACATGTCGGTTGGTGAGTGTTCCAGCAGGTGTTCGTTGAGCCGCGTCAGCGCATCGCCCACATCTGCACAATAAATCATGGTGGTCCGCAGCGCCGCCTGCAGGTTTGCCATGAGCAGGGCGGCGTCGAGCCCGTGGCCGCTGACGTCGGCGACCACGAAAACAAGGTTGTTTTCCGGAGTTTTCCACAGGTCATAGTAGTCGCCCCCGACCCATGCCGCCGGGCTGTAGTGCAGCCCGACGTCTATGCCGGCGACAGGCTCGATATGGCCCGGTGTCAGTGATGTCTGAATCTTTTTCGCCCTGCCCAGTTCCTCGTCCAGGATTTCCAGTTTGAACCGGGCCTCGTTTAACAGGATGCTCTTCGCCGCGAGATGCGTTTGCCGCGCAACGGCGCTCACCAGGTCAAGGGTGCAGGTTTCGGCGCGACTGACGGGTAGATCGAGGTACAGCAGATCCAGCATCCCGGCGTCTTTCGTTATCTCGGCGCAGTGAACAACCCGTGGTTTTTCGGGACTCGCCACGGTGAGCTGCATACTGCCCGCACCGCCGGTACTGGTGGCCGACACCGCCGACTGACCCGCACGGACGGCATCGACGACGCGCTTTGATATGTGAAGCGGGATGTGTTCGTCGGTTATTTCCGATGTCTTCGTGTCACCGGGATGCGCGCTCATGGCAATGACGTCGGGTGCAGTATCCGGCGCGTCTTCATTACCCGGAACCCGGATCACCAGGGCACAGGAGTCTTCGCAGGAGGCCAGTTCCCTGCACAGGCATGCGTAAATCCTGGACGAGGAAGTGACCGTGGACAGTTGTTCGCCGATCCTGTTGAAGAATTGAAGGTTATCGGCGGTCAGTGGCTCGATCTTGTCCCCGGTGGCCAAGATGGTTTGCTCCAGGCTGTCTTCCTGGTACGTGGTTTCAGTTTTGGGATGCTCGCCGGCCATGATCGTGGTTTTATCGGTGCGCAGGTGCACGATGAAAGGACCGATCGTGATTTCCTCTCCCGGAAGCAGGCGGTGGGTGTCTATTTTGCGGTTGTCGACGAAGACACCGTTGTGACTGTCGAGGTCCTGGATCAGCCACCGGCCGAGGGGATCGCGGTAAATCAGTGCATGGCGCCGGGAGATCTGCCGGTCCGGCAGCACGATATCGCACTGGGAATCGCGGCCGAGGATCACCCCCGCGGGGTCGGGTGGGACCTCCTTATTGATACCGCCGCCCGAAATGTCCAGGGTCACCGATGACATGGCATTTCACTATTGGGATATTACCGTTCATCTGCGGACGATGCAAGCAGGTGTGGTCAATCGAATGGAGAAAAGGGGTAACCCGCACGTCGTTACATCAGGGTAGTTCGGTGAGGGGAACATTGCGTATTATTTCAGTCGCATAACTGTTTTTAGGTGGTGGGAGGACGGTGAATTATTATCCATGAGCGCGCAGTATTGGGCATGGTTTTGCGTAAATAACGGTGGAACGGATGGTGCTTGACGATGGGCCTTGCATTTGTTCGCCGTATTTTGATAATCGCCACAAGGGTTTTTTGGTTGTTGAGAGGTAAGGTGTTGAACATGAATATATCCGGTGTTGGCAGAATTCTTTTCACCCTGGGCGTGTTATCTTCGATTTTCTTTTATTTCCCGACAGCCGGCGCTTCGGGGGGCAAAACGCCGATCCCCGAAAAAAAGGCCCTGTCTGAATCCCGCGCACTCATAGATGAAGTCTACGGCGCGGAGATCAAAAAGGCGGTCACGGCCGCCCGGAAAGCCGAACTGGCCGGGGTATTGCTCAATGACGCCGGCGAGTCCGAACGGCCGGCGAATAAGTATGTGCTCCTGCTGGGGGCCGTACACCTTGCATCGAAAAGCGGCGATGTCGAAAAGACGTTCGCGGCGCTGGAGTCACTGGCATCGTTCGACTGCGATCACCCGTCCCACGTCAATCGTGAACTCGTACCAATCAGTATTGTTCCCATAAATAGTATAAGTCGAAGACGTGCCAAGATCGCGCTCGGAATGTAACCAGTCGTTCGTGTAGACTTTCGCGTAGACTTGCCGGGATGAAAGGCTTGTATCGGCATCCCATTCAATCTCAAGTTGGCTGAAGAACTCGTCTCCATCGTTGTCGTTGATGTAGTCGATGCGAGCATCATACACCGTCAGGGCGCTGTCATATACGGCGTTGCGGTTGTACGGTGTGCTTGCCTCGGCACCGTCGAAGTCACGCCCGTAGGCGTAATAGTCAACGTTGTTGCTGGGTTGCCACGTATCGTCCAAGCTGAAGGTCCACGTTACACGGTAGCCGTTAGTGATGGTGGTCTTTGAAACGCTGAGAGAAGCGATATGGTCTCCCTCGCCGTCCCACTGGCCCAACCAGTTATCAGCAATCGTGTACATCATGGTCTGGCGTTGACTATCCTCGCTGTCGTCCTGGGCCAACCGAAGATAGACGTGCTGCAGGTCATCCTGACCATCTGGGTCAGTGTAGTCGACCGTGACGCTGTATGTATTGGTGGGATAAAGCGCGGAGGGAGGCGTCATGTTGAACGAAGGGGCATTAGGCGTGACGTTCGTATGGACCGTCACGGCTACCGCCTCGCTGTTGTTGTTCGATTCGGACGATTCATTCTCGTTGTTGTCGTAGTCCGCGTATATGCCGATGTAGTAGGTGTCGCCGGGCGTGGCGCTGGTGGGGATGGTAATCGTGTGGGATTCGGGATCTGTCTGGCCGGCATTCATACCGCCGAGGTATTCCCTCTCCAGCAACTGGTCTGCGGTTGAGATCGTGCTGTTTGTCGACCACATGACGCCCTGTTGCGTGCTGCCGGCGCTGCCGCTGCCGCGGTTGATCGCCGTCCAGTCGACCGTGACGCTCTGTCCCGGATCGACCGTGCTATCCGATACCGATACGCCGTACGCGTCCATGTCGGGCCGGCTTTCATTGATCGTCACGGCTACCGCCTCGCTGTTGTTGTTCGATTCGGACGATTCATTCTCGTCGTTGTCGTAATCCGCGTATATGCCGATGTAGTAGGTGTCGCCGGGCGTGGCGCTGGTGGGGATGGTAATCGTGTGGGATTCGGGATCTGTCTGGCCGGCATTCATACCGCCGAGGTATTCCCTCTCCAGCAACTGGTCTGCGGTTGAGATCGTGCTGTTTGTCGACCACATGACGCCCTGTTGCGTGCTGCCGGCGCTGCCGCTGCCGCGGTTGATCGCCGTCCAGTCGACCGTGACGCTCTGTCCCGGATCGACCGTGCTATCCCGTACCGATACCCCGTACGCGTCCATGTCGGGTTCCGGCGGCCTTTCTATGTTGATTCGATACCGGTAAGCAGGAAATGATATGCAATCAACATAGGCCGACGAAGACGGGGCGCGGTTCCATCCGTAATCCCAGTCCTGCCGGTCACTCATGGCTACCCGGTAGTAAATGTCGAATGTCCCGTAACGTTCAGGCTGAATCTCCACCCGCAGGTAGTTTTCCTCGTCCCACGTGTACCACGTGTCACCGTCCCAACCGTCAGTATCACAGGATTCCACCATTACATAATTTGCATACCCGTCCCCACCGGGAACAGATCCTAGATATTCCCTGTAACTCAAGTCACTGCTTCGCGACTGACATGAAACTCTACCGGTATCGCCCGATGAAGTGAATTCGGGAAATGACATGGTGATGCCGTTGTACCAGGCAGGAGAACTGTCGCCTTGGTTTCCCGCATTTACCTCGAACGTGAACCCGTCGCTCAGATTTTCAAGTTGGACAGTGGCGCTGTGGTTTCCGACTGAAACGGATTCGCCGTTTATTTTGACGGTGTCAACGTAGGGAGCGGTTGACAGCAGCAAACGCGGCTCCAACGGCTCAATGGCAGCGGTTTCCTGCCCGGTTGGTCGGGGTTTCGCCGCACCCGGCACCGCCTGTCGGTGAAGAATGCCGCGATACCATTTATTCAGCATTTTGCGAGCTCGACTGGTCAGTGACATGGTTGTTCCTTTCTATATTCCTCCGTAGATTTTGTTTACTCCCGATACATGCAACAAACGTGTTTTCGCCCGTTGTTTTCACTCACTCACTTTTCATCTTTCGCTCATTTACCTTTCCCGTATCGGATTTTTGCTATTCATCTATAATGTTCGCAGTTATCTTGAAGGTCTTGCGCAGAAAATGTAATTTTGTAAGGAATTTGTGACACCCCGAGTGCAAAGTCCTTCATTAAACACTGAAATCAAACCTGTTGCTTAATTCATTTGCCGAGTCAGCAAGGGGAATGAAAAAAACTGTTAGTACTTATTTACGGCCTGCTGAACAATTCGGCCGTTGGCGAGAAAGGGGCACGTTTTTCGTACATCGAGGAATTCGAAGCAGGTGATGCTCTATGAATCGTCCATGGAGACTGACGATGAGGTGCGGAAAAATCACAAACAGCAATACCCCGGCCTCATCCGAAGACCGGTTTTTTCAAGT
>CAZLBC010000079.1:0-24421 GCA_964557575.1 uncultured Planctomycetaceae bacterium | reverse complement strand
TGTCCCCCGCCAAAAGCATGTCCCCCGATAATGATGCAGTCAACCGACCGAGCTTCGGGATCGAGCCAATCTTCTTTCCGTCGGCCAGGACGGTCAAACCCGCGCCCCTGCCGTACTTCTCGCCGGTTTTGTCCCAGATGATCGTCAGCAGGCGGCCGTGGTACGGTACGCCGTCGAGGCAGAACCAGTCCCAGGTGCCCGCCGGCAGGAGGGGATTGACCTCGACCGTCTCGTCGGCCCGGGGGCGCAGGCCGACGAGTCCCGTGATGATAAGATCGCAGTACGAGGAGTGGTTATAGTCCTTGCCGCGCTCGACGCCGCCCTTACGCGGGTCCCATGTCCCGTTCTTCCACGACTTCAGCCTCGTCCGGGCGATCCAGTCGCCGGTGCGGGGGTTGAGGTTCTCGTCGATCCACGGTACGACCGTCCCGTCGGCGCGCTTCAGCCGGTGGCACTTCGTGTAGATCTTCAGCGTCCGGAAGTAATCCGCCTTCGAGACCGCGTCCTGCGGGTAGTTGTTCAGCACGTTGGCGAGGGCGGTCAGCGTGACCGACGTGGCGAACGGCCAGCTCGGGCCGTTCCACTGGCACTCGTGGCCCGTGTAGGATACCGAGAACTGCGGATGCCGCTGCTCGGCGGTCGCCGGGCCGTACGGGGCGTAAAAGCCCTTCGGGTCCATGAGCTGGCTCCAGGCGGCCTCGTAGCCCTTCTCTTTCGGCGGCAGGTTGAAGTACCAGGGCGTGTAACCGTGCAGCTCCCGGACGTCGACCATTTTCGCGTCGCCGCCGCGGGGAAGGACCTTGAAGAACTTCGCCTCGTCGTCCCAGAGTTTCTCGAGGACCAGTCGTTTGATTTGCGCGGCCTTGTCGCGGTACCGCCTGGCGAGGTCCTCCCTGCCCGCCATCTCCGCGATCGCCGCGATGGCCGTGGCGTCGCCGTACATATAGGCGTTGATCGTCGCCCGCTTGCCCCGGCCGCGGTGACCGCTTCCGCCGATCGACACTTCCATCCCGTCGCGGTCGTCGATCTGCCAGAACAGCCCGTCCGGCTCCCGGCGGGATTTCTCCCACGCCGCGTAGTTTTTGATCAGGTCGTCCAGCAGGTCGACAACGAGCTTTTCGTTTTTATCCACCAGGTACCTGGCGTACATCGCGTCGGCGGCCCAGAAGCTGTACCGCCGGGGGCTTCCTCCCTTGCGGAACCAGAACCGCGCGTAGTCGTCGAGGTATTTCCGGTCGCGGATCCACCGGCCCTCGCGAAAGTGGTGGCCGGCCGGGCAGGAAATCGTGTTGTGCTTCCCGGACCAGCTGACCTTCGGCAAGAACTCGGTGATCACGAAGCCGTCCGGTGTCCGCTTGATGTGCTTGCGGTACGTCCACCAGCGGAAGTGGTAGATCTCCTCGATGTCCCCGTCCGGGCACGCGAAGCGTGGCACGTTGGCGGCCATCCAGTCGGCGGCGTCCTCGTTTGAAATCGCCTGGCCGACGTGCGTGTGGTCCGTGCTGTTGAATCGCTCGACATATGCGCGCGGGGCGCCGTCGTTCAGCACGGCGTGCGCGGTCTTGTCGGGGGGCACGTCTTTTGGGGGGACATGACCCGATTGTGGGGGGACATGACCCGATTTTGGGGGGACATGACCCGATTGCCTGCAATCGGGATCGTGTCCCCTGACAAAAGCGTGTCCCCCGACCGTGTCCTCCGACAAGGGCATGTCCCCCGTTGGCGTGTCTCCCGACAATGATAACGGCGCCATCAGTGACGGGCAGATCCAGGCGAGCCCCGTCGAGTCCCGCCAGATCGGGTGTTTGACCCACTGCAGGTACCGCGTGTCATCATAGATCAGCCCCGCGGCGTAAAACAGGTTCCCGCCGCACGCGCCTGGTTTCAGGATATTCCTCGCGCCCTTCACGGGCCAGGTGCCCGGCTGCTCGATACCGCGCGTGAACAGGAAGTCCAGCGCGTCCTTGACCCGGTTTCCGGACGGCGTCCGGAAGTAATCCGGCCCGCCGCGGTTGCGGGCGATCTCCATGCACGCGGTCAGCGGCGCGAGGGCGAAGTAGGTATACCACATGCTGTTTTTCCCGCGGCTCAGCTCGGCGGGCATGCCGCCGTCCGGCCTGATCTGCTTGCCGATCGTGCGCTCGAGCCGCTCGATGTCCTCCTTCATGCGATCCTCGTTGCCCGTGAGGTGGTCCACGGCCAGGGCGGCCAGGAGGTACCAGTTGCCCCGGTTGTGCGCATGTCCCCTTTGGCCGGTGGAGGCGTACAGGACGTTCTCCGCCCATGCCCTGAACTGCTTTTTATCCTTGTCCGGCCAGCCCCCGCAGTCCCACAGCAGTTCGGCGGCGAACACCAGTCCCGTGCCGTTGTAGCACATGACCAGCTTACCGTCTCCGCCCGACACCTTCTTGTTTACCCGCGCCCAGTTGTTCAGAATCGCCGTGGCGTGTTCGGCGCAGGTCTTTCGGTCGGCGGCGGAGAGATTGATGTTCAGCCGCCAGGCGAGTGCGCAGGAGTAGGCGGCGGTGGCGTCCTCGCTCAGGAGCGTCTTCATCCTGATGTGCTGCTGCTTGCCGTTGCTGTAACAGGGCTTGACGTGGAAGTCCGCCATCGCGCGGGGCTTTCTGTCGAGCCGCTCGTTCGCCTTTTTCAGCAGTTGCTCGTAGCCGCACGTGAAGGGCTGCCTGCCCGCCGTTACCTGCGCGCGGACGCGTTCGATCTGCGCCTTCGTGTGCAGGCCGCCGGGGTGCTCGAACGCGGACACCGGGGCGACGGCGATCAACGGGATCAGGAACGGGAGCGTTCTCGTATTTGCGTTCATGTCATCATCTCCTCGCGAACGGACGGCGTCACGCGCGGCCACCGGTTATGCGCTTCTGTATGCCGCGCGCCTAGAGGGCATCATACAGGGCCCTGTCTTCCTTGGGGAGGGCCGGCATGACACCCGCATACTTCCCCTGCGACATGGTTGTTGTCACCCATTTCTTGTATCGCCCGGCTTTCCGGAGCTGATTGTCTTTATATGCCAGCACTGCCGCCAACACGTGAAACCGTATCAGGTCCGCCTTTTCCCTGTGCGTCAGTTCGTTCGCCAGTCTCCGTTTGATATCCTTGTCCAGGAGCCGTAATGCGAGCGTTATGTCCGGATCGTTTCCAAACAGGTATGACTCAAAAACGAGAAAACAGGCGCACCAATACGCGCGCCGGGAGTTGTTCTGCGTGTATTTGACCACCGCGGTACCGAAGCGTTTCCCGAGGCGTTGCCGGTCCCGCTGAAAAGCCTTCGCTGTTTCCGCCCTGTTGAAACCCCATCCGTTCGCGGACAGCGCTTCATGCAATTGCGGAAATGCCGGTCCGGGACCCCGGCACCCGCCACCGCAGAACGCTATACTGATGAGCACCCCCGCAATAAGCGTATTCTGTTTCATGGCCTCCTTCTTTCTTGCGCGTACCGGCGGGTTTGAGACGGCGACGCGCCGGCGGCATACCTGTGCTCAGTCTCGTGCTCTCAGGGATTCTGACGCCGCCATTCGGCAGCGGCCCGATCATTGTCGTTTCTTCTTCTCGACGAGACAGGGGTTCTTCATCGTATCGTAGAAATCCTTCATGATCGCGTCCCGGTCGAAATGCTCCCAGATATGAATCGCCGCGGGGGTGTTGGGTCGCTGCTCCCACGCGCCGTTGTCCAGGAGTTTCGGGGCCGGAATGGTCGAGACCGCGGCCCACCGCGGGTTCTTGACAATGGCGACGGCCGCCATGTCGTACAGCGCGCGCGTCATGGATTTCATGTTCTTGAACAGGTCGACCGAGTAATCGCCGAAGGTCTCGAACCGGCCGCCGTGCCGCCCGGTGACGGGTTCGGCAACGCGGGGACCGCGGCCGGGCATCTTGTTTTTAATCTCCTCGATCGATGCGCGGACGGCGTCGGTGCCCGACGGTTTGCCGTACCGCACGGTCACCATCTCGAAGGCGACGCCCGAATCGATCACGGGATTGACTGCCGTCCGGTCGTTGTCCAGATTGTACTCGCCCCTGCCGGGGTAGTTGCTCCCGAGCCAGACGACCCTCACCTTCGGGACGATCGCCGGGGCCTTTTTCAGCGCCAGGGCGATGTTGGTCAGCTTTCCCACGGGCAGCAGCACCAGCTTGTTCCCGGGCGTGTGCTTGCTCGCCGTCCTGATGATGAACTCCACGGCCGCGTGCCCGTCGTAATCCGGCCCCCCGAGATGTTTCACGATGTGCCGGTAATCGCCTTCCGCTCCCTTCAGCAGCGGCACTGATCCGTCCGCCTTGCAGAGTTTCATGACGCGCAGCGCCTCGTCGTACTGGCCCGCTATGCCGCCGCCGCTTTTGGTGTTGTTGACCGTCACGCCGAGGATGTCGAAGACGTCCGCGTTGAACAGCAGGTAGGCGATCGCGTGCTGGTCGTCCAGTTCGTTGTTCGCGTCCGAGTCGATAACGACGGGGATCTTCGTGCCGCCTTCGGCCCCCGGGCAGACGGACGCCGCTGCCGCCAGCGCGGCCGACAGTATGATGCTCTTCTTCATCGTTCGTTCTCCGTTACTTGATGACTTCTATTCGTGACCAGTACCCGGCCTCCCAGCGCCACCCGTTCGCCTTGTTCAGCAGCTCGAGGTTCACGGTCTTTCCCGCGAACTTCGACAGGTCAACGGTCACCGTCTTCCATCCGTCCCGTGCGACCGTGTCTCTGCCGATCTTCTCTTCGACGATGGTTGTGCCGTCCGCTTTCACCACCAGGACCCAGTCTCCCCGCTGATCGGGGGCCGCGACGATCCTGAGGCCGGCCGTGTCGCTGTCCGGCACGTCGAGCTTCCTGCTGAGTACGCACGGCGCGCTCTCGGAGCGCGGGTGGGTGACCAGCACGTTCTTGCGCCCGCGGTATTCATCCCTGAGGCCGGGATCCATGTCGTCCCCGCAATCCTTCACGGACCAGCCCGGCGCGAACGTCCCGACCGCGGCCGCGATATCCCGGCCCCGGGGGGCCGCTTTCGCGCGGTTGACCTGTTTCACTTCCACGTATGCCGCCCGGTCGAACGCCGCCCCGGGGTTCGGGATGTACCATACGTCCTTTTCGAGATCCACGCCGCCGCCCATCTCCTCGATGACCACGCGGTCGATGATGTGAACGCCGCGCTGCGCCATAAGCTCGAATGTGTCTTCGCCGTCCCGGTCCGGCGTGCGGTCGGGGAAGTTGTCCCGCGTGCGCGAGATCTTGTAGCGTCTCGACAGCTTCGTGCCGCCGAACGCCTTCTCGACGCCCTCGGGCCCGAGCATGAAGCCGAGCAGGCCGCCCCACGTGGCCGTGGGATTGTCCGAGTCCCAGCCGCTGAGGGACCCGATCCTGAGGGTCCGCTTGAAGTCGCCCTGCCCGTAGAGCAGGCTGACGATGCCGGCGCCGTAGTTGATGCCGGCGTCGTAGAATTTCTTGTACCGGTAGCCGTCGTCGCCGTTGACCTGGTACTTCCGGTACAGGGCGTCGCGGGTCCTCTCCCAGTCGTCCTTGTCCGGGTTCTTGTCGTAATCGGCCTTCACGAAGTCGTACATCTTCGCCGCGACCGACTCCGCGGGCAGCCGCTTGCGCGCCTGCTCGGCGAGCCGGGCCGTCTGTTGCTGCATGCTCATCTTCCGGTCGACAGGGGACGCCAGCGAATGCATGATCACGTAAAACTCCGCCATCCACTCGGCCTCCTGGTAGGCCGTGGTGCGGATCGGCAGGTGCGCGATCTTCAGCGCCGTGTCCGGCCGGGCCGGGGCGAAGAGGCCGAATATCTCCGTGGTGAGTTGTGCGTCGATCATATCGTACTTCGGGTTGTTCTTCGGGGCGCTGGTCTCCGGCGGAAGCATGCCCTTCTTCATGAGCCCCCAGGCAAACGCGTTCGATACCCACAGGAAGGCCGGCTTGTTCCCGTTTTTTGACCTGATGTGCCTGATCCAGGCGTCGCGGATATCCGTCGGGGTCAGGACGCTTCGATTGCTCGTGTCCAGGACGTGCTGGTAGATATATTCGATGTCCGTATCGTCGTCCGCGTTCCAGACGCCTCCCTGTTTGACCAGCACGAACGTGATCAGGCCGCCCCGTCCCTTTTTGCCCCAGTCCTCGTCCGTGTAGAAGGGCGCCTTGTTGCGCTTGCCTTCCGTACGCAGGCCCGTCCAGTTGGCGATGCACTGTCCCAGCCAGAAGCCCTGCAGTTTTTCGGCGTACGCCGTCCGCGACAGGGCGAGATCCCCGTGTTTCGGCGTATATGTCGGGTACGCAAGGTCCTTGTCAGGGGGGACCGTGCCCGCCCCGGGACAGAACGAGACGGCGAGGGCCATGATCGTCAGTGCGGTTTTCATGTGTTGTATTCCTTTCTTTTCCTCAGGCCTTCTCCGGTTCATCATTGTGCTCCCTTCCGCTCTTCCCGGGTGAAACGGATCATGTTCAGGAGGATCCGGTCGGCGACGGGGTCGCGGCCGAGGTTCTCGGCCAAATAGCCGGCGACCTCTTACAATGGAGCGGAAGAACCGTAATAATGCAGAAACCGGCCGTCTGTCTCGATGCCGGCATCAACCGTCGTTCCCACGCATAGCAGGGACGGGCAACGGACACATCAAGTCCAATTGAATTTGACAGTGCTTCATATACTGCAACATGTCACACGTGATACTTCCTCTTCCCCGACCCCCCGTTGCGCGCTTGTTTGCCGGTCTGCGGGTTTCGCGATTCACCCGCCAGTTCAAGCAGCCGCGCGTGGAGGGCGGCGCTTAGACGATAACCGGTTGCCCGCAGACGGGCAAGCGTTTGGGCAATGCTGTCTATCAGGTTTCGTTTTTTGGCCTCGAGCAGTACCCTCCCCGTTCCGATTATCGTGACCCCCTGTTTTCCCGCGGCGTTCCTGCCCCGCAAGTTATCGATGAGCAACAGGCAATTGCGATCGACGGCGAGGGAAATCGCCGCGCGTTCCCCCGCGTCCAGCACGACCGGTGTTCTGAGTCGGGAGCCCGGTGCTGCGCAGACCGGTAACCATGCCTCCTCGATCGGACGCGCGAGACGCCGGGCGCCGGGCCTGGCGGAATCCACCTTAAGTTCCTCCAGTACCTCCTCGGGAATGAGAACGGCTTCGAACAGCTCAGGCAGCAGGTGCAGCCATTCGGCGGAGGCGAGACCGATCAGGGGCCCGACGAGGCAGGGGTTGCTCGTCTTCGCCCCGGTCCTCGTTTGTGCAGATGGGCGCCTTGTTGCGTTTGCCTTCCGGGCGCAGGCCCGTTTAGTTGGCGATGCACTGCCCCCGCCGGAAGCCCTGCGGTTTTTCGGCGCACGCCGTCCGCGACAGGACGAGATCCTCGTTTTTCGGCGTATACTTCGGGGCTGCCGGTCGGTAAAATAGTCGCGGCCGCGGAAACCCCGGCCGACACGCAGACGGAAAGGCAGACGCATGGAGACATTTGTATTCGCGGATCGTGAATCGATGGGGGCCGCCGCCGCCGAACGGGCCGCCGGGAAGATTCGCGCCGCCCTGGCCGACCGGGGCGAAGCCACCATCATCCTCGCCACCGGCAGCAGCCAGTTCGAGACCCTCGACGCCCTCGTCGCCGCCGGGGACATCGACTGGTCGGCGGTGACCATGTTCCACCTCGACGAGTACATCGGCCTCAGGGCCGACCACCCGGCGAGCTTCAGGAAGTATCTCCGGGAGCGGTTCATTGACCGGGTCGGGCCGCTGAAGGACGTGTACCTCGTCGACGGAGAGGCCGGCGAGCCGGACCTCGAGTGCCGGCGACTGGGGGCGATCATCACCGAGCATCCCGTCGACGTCGCCCTGGTCGGCATCGGGGAGAACGGGCATCTGGCCTTCAACGATCCGCCCGCCGACTTCGAGACCGAAGCCCCCTTCATCGTCGTCGATCTCGACGAGCCGTGCCGGCGCCAGCAGCTCGGTGAAGGGTGGTTCGACTCCCTCGACGACGTCCCCCGCCGCGCGATATCGATGAGCATCCGGCAGATCATGAAGAGCCGGTCGCTGGTCGTCTCGGTCCCCGACGAGCGTAAGGCCGCCGCCGTCAAAAACGCCCTGGAAGGGGAGGTGACCCCCGCCGTGCCGGCGTCGATCATTCAGGAGCACCCCGACTGCGCGGTCTTCCTGGACCGGGCCGCCGCGCGCCTGCCGGACGCTGCCGAAGGCGGGGCGTGATGGACGCCCCCGGACTCGTCGACCTGCAGGTCAACGGCTATCGCGGCGTCGACTTCTCCGGCGCGGGGTTGAGGCGTGAGCATTTCGTCCGGGCCTGCCGGGCGGTCCTCGCGGCGGGGACGTCGGCCTTCCTGCCCACGATGATCACCAGCCCCGAGGCGGTCTACGAGCGGAACCTCGGTATCATGGCGGCCGTCATGGACGACGGGGAGTTCCGCGGCCGGCTGCCCGGGATACACCTCGAGGGGCCCTTCATCTCGCCCGCGGCCGGGGCCCGCGGGGCCCACGACCCGGACCTGGTCCGGGCCCCGGACCCCGAGCGATTCGAGCAATACAACCGGTGGGCCGGGGGTAAGATCCGTATGCTGACCCTGGCCGCGGAGTTGCCGGGGGCCGCCGAACTCGCCGCCCACGCAGCCGGGCGGGGCGTTGCCGTGGCCCTCGGGCACCAGGAGGCGGGCGCGGCCGCGATCGCGCGGCTCCGGGAGGCCGGCGCCGCGGCGATCACTCACCTCGGCAACGGCGTCGCCCAAATGCTCGACCGCCACGACAACCCCGTCTGGGCGGGCCTCGCCGACGACGGGCTGTCGGCGACGATCATCACCGACGGCCACCACCTCCCCGACGACCTGGTCAGGATTTTCGTCCGGGTCAAGGGACCCGGGCGGCTGATCGTGGTCAGCGACGCGGCCCCGGTCGCCGGCCTGCCGCCCGGGCGCTACCGGACGCTGGGCAACGACGTGGTCCTGGCCGAGGACGGGCGGCTGCACATCCCCGACACCGGCTACCTCGCCGGATCGTCGGCGACGATGCTCGCGTGCATCAACCGCCTCTGCGCGCTGCAACTGCTGTCGACAGAGGAGCTGATCGCCGTGGGGTTCTCCAATCCCCTTCGACTGATCGGCGTCGATCCGGCATCGATCGACGCCCGCGTCCCCGTCCGCTTCGACGAGGAACGGAACAGGTTTTATACGGGAGAGACGAGATGACCGAAGAAACCGAAAGTCCCGGGACCAAGCGGCGCCCGCCCTGGTGGCGGTCGATCGGCCCGGCCTTGATAACGGCGTGCGTGGTGTTCGGCCCGGGCAGCCTCCTGATCAGCTCCAACGTGGGCGCCGAGCACGGCTACCAGTTGCTCTGGATGCTCATCATGACCGGCGTGCTGATGGGGACCTACCTGACGATGGCCGCGCGGATCGGCGTGGCGGGGGGCGCAACGCCGTGCACCCTGGTCGCCCGCCACGCCGGCCGGTGGTTCGCCGCGATCATCGGCATCAACCTGTGCCTGATATGCACCGCCTTCCAGTTCTCCAACAACCTCGCCTTTTCGGCGGCCGCCGAGACGCTGGTTCCGAGCGTCGCGCCCTCCTGGTTCGTGGTGGGGCTCAACGCCGTGCTCGTCGTCTTCCTGTTCGCCGCCAAAAGCATCTACAAGATCATCGAGCGGTTCATGAAGATAACGGTGGGGATCATCCTGGTCTGCTTCCTGGTCAACCTGATCGTGGCCGGCCCGGCGATCGTCGACGTCCTGGCGGGCTTCGTCCCGAGCTGGCCGGCGTCGGTGGCCATCGACCTGCCCCGGAAGATGAACGACCCGATGATCCTGATAGCCTCCCTGCTGGGGACCACCTTCTCGGTCGCCGCGGCCTTCTACCAGGGCAACCTGGTCCGGGAGAAGGGCTGGACCATAAAGGAGTACAACCGCGGCATCGGCGACTCGATCGCCGGGGTCGCGGTCCTGACCGGCGTCAGCATGATCATCATGATCACCACCGCCACGGTGATTCCCGGCCGGCCCGCCGAGAACATCGGGACCCTCGCCGAGACCCTCCGGCCGCTGCTGGGCACCATGGCCCACGCGATATTCTGCATCGGCCTGCTGGTGGTCGCGATCAATCCCTTCCTGATCAACGCGATGATCGGCGGCGGCATCCTGGCCGACGGGATCGGCAAGTCGCCCCGCCTCAACGACCGGTGGCCGCGGGTATTCACCGTGGGCGTCCTGCTGGTGGGGATGGTGGTGGCGATGCTCTCCCTGCGGACCGGCCGGAAGCCGGTCGAGCTGATCATCTTCGGGCAGGCGATGACCGTCCTGGGCAATCCCCTCCTGGCCGGCGTCCTGCTGTGGCTGGCGAACAAGAAGGCGGTCATGGGCGACCGCCGGAACCGGATCGTCACCAACGTCCTGGGCGGCATCGGGTTTATCGTGGTCCTCCTGATGACGGTCCGGGTCCTGTTCATACTGGGCATGAAACTGAGTTGAGGAGCGGACAGATGGAACAGGTCGGCATCGGATTCGTGGGGGCCGGGTGGATGGGCGCGACGCTGCTGGGGCGGCTCGCCGAGCGCGAGGACACGGCGATCCGGGCCCTCCTGGAGCCCGACCGCGATCGCGGCACGGCCGTGCTGGCGGAGCTGGGCCTGCCGGCGGACCTGCTGGTCGACGACTTCGAGCAGATCACCGGCGACCCCGCGGTCGACGCGGTGTTCCTGGTGAGCCCCAACCGGTTCCACGGCCCCCAGGCCGTCGCGGCCCTGGCGGCGGGCAAGCACGTCTTCTGCGAGAAGCCCTGCGCGACCGCGTACGACGAGTACCGCCGCGAGATCGAGCTCGACCGGGCGAATCCCGATCTCGTGACGTACGTCGACTACATCCTGCATTTCGATCCCATGGAGATCCGCCTGCGGGAGATGGTCGAACGGGGAGAGCTCGGAACGGTCACCCAGGTGCAGGTCAACTACCGCCACCCGGTCAACATCGCCGGGGACAAGGCCTGGAAACTCAAGCGGGACCTGCTCGGCGACGCGGTCGGGATGGGGGTCATCCACGCGCTGTTCGCGATGACGCGGATCTTCGCCCCGCAGGCCGCCCCGGCGGCGGTGTACGCCACGAGCATGGCCACCGACACCCGCGGGTTCGAGACCGACCCGGTCTGGAATATCATGGTCGCGTTCGACAACGGGGCGACCGGCTTCTGCTTCGGCGACATCGACAACGGCATCGGCTACGACGCGTATCACAACGTCTTCGGTACCGGCGGCGGGTTCGTCTTCGACCCGGGCCTCGAGACTCCCCACAAGGTGCGGTACTGGTCGGCGGAGGCGACCGGCGGCGAGTGGGTCCGGCCGCTGGATCCCGACCGTTGCGCGGCGCAGGGCCGGCCGGAACTCGCCTGGCCCCCGGGCGCCGCCACGCCCGACAGCGGGGATGTGATGGACCACCAGACCCGCGAGTGCACCGCCCACTTCATCGAGTGCGTCCGGAGCGGGACCGAGTCCCCCCTGGGGTTCGCCGCCGCCGCCGGCATCGCCGAGATCGGCTGGGCGGCCCTCATGTCCGCGGGGACGGGCCGGCGGGTGACCCTGCCCCTCGACCCGGACGTTGCCGCGGACTTCTTCGCGGGCGGGTGCTGAGGGGGGCGACGGTCCAGGACGGTCCCCTCATAACGGCGACAGGTACGGCATATGGACGCCTTGACCTGAAACGATCCACATCCTACAATGTATAGGCAAACTATACATATCAGGAGCTGCGTATGAAGGCGAGAATAGTCGATCTCAGGTACAAGATGAAAAACATCCTCCGGGCACTGGATCGCAACGAACACGTGACGGTTCTCTATCACGGTAAGGAAAAGGCTGTCATATCGCCTCTCTACGATTACCCCGGGCACACTACGGTTACCCGTCACCCTTTCTTTGGCATGAAGACGGACACCGGCGAGAGTGTTGAAGAAACCATGGAACGACTGCGGGGAGAACGGTACTGATGCTGTTCGATACCGACGTTCTGATTTTTGTCCAGCGAGGCAGCAAAAAGGCCGCCCGGTTGATACAGAAAGCCGATGAGCGGTATATTTCGGTCCAGACCTATATGGAACTGCTCCAGAACGCGACAGACAAGAAACAACATGAATACATACATGCCTTTCTCAAAGACTTCCGTTTCCGGGTCTTGCCGTTCACTGAGAATATCGGCCACCGGGCGTCGATATACATCGAGGAATTCAGTCTAAAACACGGCATACGGGCGGGGGATGCGCTCGTCGCCGCGACCGCCGTAGAGAACGGTCTGCGGTTATCCTCGGCGAACCGAAAACACTTCAAGGCTATCCGCGAACTGAATTTCTCCGCTTTCAGGCCGTAGATTCCGCCGGGATTTTTTAGTCGGGATTGTGACGTCCCCTCCGGTGCAGAATGACGATTGCGACGATCGTGAGCACGATATTCGCCGGGGGGCAGGACGCAATTGCGGTCAGGTGGTGATGCGTCAGCCAGTGGGACAGCTCGAGGAGGAAAGAAAGCAGACCCAGCCCGCACAGCACGGCCGCGAATCGAAACCACCGGGAACGGAAGTACCGGCATCCCTCCCGGTAGGCGGCGAGACCGGCGCCGTGGGCGGCGATGTACGTCAGCACGACGGGGAGGGTGTAATCGCCGTAATACACGCTGCCCGCCCCGTCCCCGCAACTGAGTTCGAAAAAGTCGAAGGTCAGCGACGGATCGCCCCACAGCCAGGAGACCGGGGACAACCGCATCGCCGCGATGACAAGCAGCCCGAGGTGAACGCTCAAGACCGTGATCAGGTATGTTCGTTTCATATCAGTTCGTGTAAAGCCGCTCGCGTTTTCGCGATACGCGCGCAGCGATGTTGATTGCGCGGATGTGGAACAGCCGAGACGCGGTTATGGAAAGAATCCCGGCAACAGCTCTTGACACATGATTATATTTCATAAGGTTTTTCCCATTTCACTACTTCAAACACAAGAAGATGTACCAGTTCCGTACCGTCGCTCCTTACAAACGGCTTCATGAAAATGATGATCTTGTCGGGAGGGACCGGCCCTTCGTAGTATATCTTTTCCTCTATGGGCAGAGTCCCCTTTGTTGCCGGCTCGGTCTCATCGTTGGTTGGTGTAACATCGATCGTATGTGTTACGTTGTATTCAAGCCTGATTTCCCGGACGCCGTCGCGGATGCGAACGCCCGGTGAACCTTCGCCGTGGCTTGTGCCCTGCAATGCCTTATCCGCCTTGCAGCATATCCATTGGTCTCTTGTGGATGACCACCCGCGAATGGGTCGCTTCTGGTCGTGCAACAATCCGGGATTGGCAGCCATACCGTCGAGTAAGGATGAAACAATCTCCGCACTGGCCTCTGCCGTCACGTACGTTGAATCATTCAGCGGCTTTCTGGTCTCTTTCGGAATAATGCTGTCTACCACGTCGGGAGGTACCTCAAAGATTCGCAGTCTTACTTTCGCCTGCTCCCAGGTGTGTTTGCCGGTTCCGTGACCCGGTAAACAACCCGAGGTGATCAAAGCCATTACGACAGCAATCTTCAACATATTCATGATTATTCCACCTTTTACGTTTTCATTCACCCGCGTCTTACCAAGACCTGGCGGGGCCCCGACATGCGGCTACAGCCCCGCTTTCTGTTGTTCCTTAAAGAGGATTTTATCAACGCGTGATCGTGATGCATCAGGTTTCTCCCCACTTCACTAGTTCAGATACAACCAGATGTACCAGTTCCGTACCGTCGGTTCTTACAAACGGCTTCATGAAAATGATGCTCTTTTCGGGAGGGACCGGCCCTTCGTAGTATATCTTTTCCTCTATGGGCAGAGTCCCCTTTGCTTTCGGCTCGTTCTTTCCACCACGTCGTGAGGAATCGATCCTGTGGCTTATGTCATACTCGATCCTGATTTCTCGGATTTCGTCGCGGGTGCGAACGCCCAGTACGCCTGTGCCGAGACTGGTGCCGAGCAATTTCGTATCCGCCCTGGAACATACCCAACTGTCTGCTGATAACCACCCGATAACATGTTGCACTTCATCAACAAGCAGACCGGGTTCGGGAACCATACCGTCAAGTAATGAAGAAACAGTTGCCGGATTTGCTTCTACTGCCATATAAGTTGATTCATCAAGCGGCTTTCTGGCATCTCGTGGAATGATTGTATCTACCACTTCCTGAGGTGCTTCGAACATTCGTATTCTTACGAGTGCTTCGGCCCTTTCGGATGGGGGATTCTCGAATTCCATAACACAGTAGGTGACGATCGCTGCCGGTACTGCCAGCTTTATAAACAGTTTCATGCTTACTTTGCCTTTTATGTTTACATCCCCGGCGTCCGACGACGTCTTCAAACGTCCCCGGTATCCGCCTTCCGCCCTGTTTCCTTATGTACTCCGAAGAGGAGTTTCACGACGACACCGACGCCAAGCAGGATCAGGGAGCCGGAGACAATAAGGATGATACCGACCGTGTCGGTCTCAACAAAATTATCGGTCAGTTTCTCCTGCCCGAGGTACACGCACGTCACGCCGCCCAGCCCGGCGAGGAAGAGGGGCACCTGTGCATACCATTTCATCTTCAGCATCAGAAACGCAAGTACGGCCAATAGGCCCGCTGCCAGCAGCAGGGGGGTGCGTATTGTCATAATCGTGTTTCCCTTCTATTGTTTCCGTAAATCGGGTGCAGGCGGCCAGTCCGCCAGTGATTTCAATTTCTGGAGCGGGTTTTCATACTCTTTGCTCTGTGTTTTCAACCCCTCGTTTTTCGACGTCGTGAGCAGTTCGATCGCGGTCTGCTTGAACAGTTTCCAGGTGGAAAAAAGGTGCCGCAATACAAAAACAGTGTATTGCTGGTTGTCGGTGTGCATCTCGTCGCCGACCAGTTTGCATACAAGACGGTACATGGTTTTCGGCGTTTTATCGTCGTTGCCGAAGTCGGCAAGCATGTACGCAAGAGCGTAATCGCGATGGCGTGTCAGCCGCGCTATGTGATCCTGAACCGAATCGATGGATTGGTACCGCTTTCCCAGGCCGTCCAATATCAGTCTGGATAATTTGGTTAGTTCACAGTCATATGCCCATCGGGCCGCGGCTTCCCGTTCGACGATCGCGTACAGCCCGAGGTCGTTGTCATTCAGGCGCCCGCAATATCTGTTCAGTTCGGCTGCCGCGTTGTCATTATCGCCGAGGACGGCGAGGGCCGTTATCGCAATGCGGGTTGCGAACGGCGTGCGCGGCTGGATCCGACCGCTGCGGAAATCGTCGATGTAATTCCGAAATTTATGTTTCTGGATATCACCGGGAGTAAATACGAGCGAGTCGTTGACCGTGTCCCACAGGGGGAAGTGCCGATTCCAGGAATGAAGGGCGAATTCGTCCATGTTGCACGGGTCGTCATCATCGATGGTTTCGATTGAGTTGAGTTGTATCCGGTCGAGAACGGAACCCTCGCTGTCATGTATGGTGATCGAGACGGGTATGACTCCCGGATCGTCATGTTGATCGAATGTGATTACGATCAGCCGGGTGGCAGGGGGGTACGAGAATTCAATTTTGGGATGCACGCGGTATTGTTTCACCGCGTGATTTTTCGAAGAAACGCGGACATCGTATGCGAAGGACTCGTCGCGGATGGATACGGTGACCGGATTGACCCGGATCTGTATCCGGGCGGGCAGGGCGTTTATCCACCGGATCTTCCCTTCGATGTATACTTTGTCTTCAGGGCCAAAAGAAAATGAAACCAGCCGATTCTCGTCGAATTCAGTCTCGATGTTTTTTGCGTCTTTCCGGGGTCCCAGCGACAGGATGTATCGGTACGACGCTGCGCCGGCATCGAGGCCGTATGTCCCGAGCAGGGAGTACATCGATTTCGACGGTTTTGTATCTGGCAGTGGATACACCGGAATACCCCGGTCGCGGGCGAGATCGTAATAGTTATAGAGGCGTTTTCCGTCATATGACATTGCGAAAAAAGGGAGGGGTGCGGGAAAGGCGTGATAGTTCATGACCATGCACGGCAAAACATTGTCGACCATGAATTTCACACTGCCGTTGTGAGATATTCGCACCTGGCCTTCCATCCTGGTCGGCTGCTGCCAGTAGAGGCGGGGGGTTAAATCCATCGTGAATCGACACTGTATGGTGCTGGATAGGTCCAGGAAAGATGTGCGGCCCTTGGTCAGGTAGAGGGGTGGGAGACAGTTGAACTCGGTCATCAGGGACGGCAGCATGGTGTTTACCCGGCCGGTTCGGAGTGATTCGAGAATGGCGGGGATATCCCAGATGAGATCCGTCGTTTCCTTGAGGCTGCCCGACTTCGAGCACTGGGCCGCGCCGGTATTGATCAGGGGCGCGGCCAGTTTCTTCTCGGCCTGAAGGATGGAATCAGTCACTGTTTTCTGTTGCTCGCCGGCATGGGAGAAGCAGGGTAACGAAATAAATGCGATTAAGAAAAAAACTAACTTGTACATCAATTTTTCTACCTGCTTTGTGAAATAGTATTTTGTGAAGTGTGATAAGTGTATTTCAACCAGATGTTTGCTTCATAAATAGGCTCCAAGCCTTTGCATGCTGCACCAATAATGGGTAAAGTGTATTAATTGAAATTCCCGGTACTTTTCTTGAAAGAATCTTAAAGCCTTTATCGCAATGTCGATTGCGAATAAAAAGTGCTTTTTCCCATTCATTCATAGTTTCTTTGAATTCATTACTGATAACGCTTTTGTACATATTTTCAAATGAAGCTCTTGTACTTCTAGGCAGATTTGATTTTTCAAGTTTTTTTAACCATAATTTACCTGCGTTTGGAAATGTTGGCTTGATCATGGGTAAGTCTTCATCAAGTTGATTTTTTAAATTATTTATACTAAAATAACAACTATCTATATCAAAATAATTTTCAATTGTATAAGTAATGTTATTATCTATGTGGTCTGAAACGAGATTTCTGAGTTCGCACTCGTTAGCTAATCTTTTATAGTCTGAATATTGAACACCAATTGACTCAATGTATTTTGCTTTTAGCTTTGATAATAATTCTTTTAATTCTTTCCTTTCCGCTTTGCTAAATGGCTTTCTAGATAAAAAAAGCACAAGCCCTGTTTCCAAATATTTTGGAAAGAAAACTGCATTTTCTTGCTTGAATTTTGCAAGATTATCCTTTAGCCCTATGCGTTTCAGAGAAATAAAGCTTGGAAATAAATTTTTGAACACATTAAATTTATATGAAGTGGTATTCTTTCCACCATTGGCATTAATGTGTTTTTCAATAATATTTGATGCTTGTAAAGTTAACTCATTTTCTAAATCAGAAGTTAATATGTTTTGCGTTTTGAAAGTGTTTACGACAACATTCAAATAATCACTCTTTGTAACATTGCACTTAATATTCTTTGTGTTATCCTTGTCAATATTCTTAGGCATATCAGAAATTATACTATCGGCACTAAGAGATAGCTGAACAAAAAATAAGAGAATAAGGCTTATAATAAAATCATAATTTAAAGAACTTTTAAATTTCATAAATATTTAATCCTCATATTTATTATTCTGTTATTTTAAAATTACTTGATACTTCTGCTGACGCTTTGGACTCTGCATAATTAGAACATGTAAGTGCAATTGAGCCAGATATGCCTTGTGATAATGTTACGGCGTAATTCGGAACATCATTTGTATTGCCTGTGCCGGTTATCGCTGCCGTAATGACGATAGTTTCAGTATCAGCAGGATTACCTTTGTTTACAACCCATTCCTTTGTGTTAGCAGTAGCGGTTATATCTCCTCCGCCCTCCGTTTTATCGGCGGTTCCGGAAATAAAATATTTTGTTCTATTTTCTGATTTTTCAATGTATGCTTTTAGTTTTAATGATTTTGTTTCAATTTTCATGCCTGCTATGTCTATGCCACCTACATGACCAACTCCCAAAGCATCGAAATCTGCTGAAGATGCCGCACAATCTACACTTTCATTATCGTTAATAGTAACACTTATAGTAGCTTGCCCCGTACCATTAATCACAACTGTTACTGCTTTATTTTCGATTGGAGCATCCCCTTTCCATTTCCAAATCCTATTTTCATCACATTCAGCATGCCCATTATTAATTACGGATCGTGAACCACCAAACGGAATTTCGCACCAGACCTTACCATAAACTTTTACTTTTAGCGGTTTTTTGTTTTTTTGCACTATTCTATATGAATCTATGAGTGCAAGATCATCCCCGAGTGGACTTTCATCTAGTTTGTATATTTTGCGAGATTTATTACCATCAAAATCACACTGATCTGTTACCAAAACCCACTTCCCCTGTGCTTCGACGTTGGGTGTGGGATCGTCACCTTCATCCGCGGACGCGAAGTCAGTCCCGTTCATGAACATAGCTGCTACGACAGCCACAAAAACCAGCACCTTTACACCATTCCACTTTTTCATCCTTTTCTCCTTTCGCAATTATTCACATTTTCCACGATGTCGCACCTGTTTATCTGTGTCAATACTGTCAATGTCCGTCACTCCAGCGGTTTTCTTCGCCCGACGTAGCGGGGGTCGTAGTTGGGCCGGTGCCGGTCGATATACTCGAGAACATTGATGCGGCCCTTGCCGGAATTGCTGTAGGACAGCCGGTCCCATTTAATCGATGTCTCGATCTGCCGGGCGGTCACCAGCCCCCGCTCTTCCTGGAGTTGCTCCCACGTGGCAAGAAAACCGAGATGGTACCGGCAGGTGCCTATGTTCTTCAGGTACTCGTCCCGGTCCCGCCCGGAACCGAGTTGTGGATTTCCCTGCTCGTAGTGCCTGAGAAGATCGATGTAGACCTCCCGGTGCAGGCGCGCCCATGCCAGCGGATTGATGATTCTGAGCCGCTCGACCGCGTCGAAGAGGGCGTCGGCCATGGCATTCACCTCTTTGTCTTTCACTACTTCCCGGTCAATCCCGACGGGACTTTTCAGAAGATGCCGCTTCCGTTGTTCCGCGTGTTCGTGCCACTGTTTGTAGGGCTTGAAGTACGGCGGCGGTTCTTCAGCCAGGCGGTCGAGCATGATGCCGGCGAGTATCGTGTTGAACGAGTAATTGGCGTTTAATTCAATGGTAAGACTCGTCGGCCCGGCCACGACATACCGCTTCCAGACCCCGGACCAGAAGTTGCGAATCCGGCCGGCGGCCTCTTCGGGCCAGGAGTAAAACCCGTCGAGGCGCTGGAGGTCCCCCTTCAGGTTGAACGGCCGGCGGCGTATCGAAACGCAGTAGTCGCGGTAACGGTTGTTGCCCCGGTGTCCGTCCTTGTTGACGTCGTAGAGGGACAGCACGTAGGTCCCGTCGGGAACCCTGACCGAACAGTACAGGTGCGGACCGTCGCGGGAGAGGGCATAGGCTTCCTTGTGGTCGTCCCATTCCGCTTGCCGCCGGTTTCTTTCGGGCGTGGTCAACCCCCGGAGTATGCGCCCGTCGAGATACGTCGGCGGCAGTTCGAGGGACCGGTTCTGGTCGGTGTACAACCAGTGGACCCAGTAACGAATCGAATCGTACTTATTGCAGTTCGGTCCAATTTGCGCGTAATAGTCGATATCCTCATCGCCGGCGCCCCAGACGTAATCCCGCGGCGACCTGATCGCGCACAGGCAGCCCCAGTACCGGCCGTACCGCCCGAGCCACGCGCCCTGCGTACGCCAGTCATCGGCTATGGAAACGACCGCTTTTCGCCGTCCGGCGGTTCTTTTCTCCGCCTTCGCCAGGCGGGTATACGCCGCATACAGGCGATCGAATGACGGCGGCCCGGCCGGGGCCGGCAGTTCGGGCGCAGCCGCATCTGTTTTTGAAACGGTGGTGTGTTGTTTCGCCGTCGGCTTTGTTTTACTCAGCCTGACCGGCGATGACGCCGTCACCACCCCTCCCCTGTACGTACCGACTACCGGGCGGGAATCGCCGGTTATCGCCGCGCAGAAGACATAGTTTTCGGGCAGCGATCCGTCGCCAACAGGCATCTTTTTGCCCGTTTTCGTGTCGAGGGCCAGCAGTCCCCGGCGGCGAAAACCCAGCCATATCGTGCCGTCTCCGCCCTCGGCAAGGCAGGTGACATAGTCCTCGGGCAGCAATCGCTGCATGACCGCAGGCGAAATGCGTATCTTCCGCCGGCTCTTTTTATTCAGGGCCAGACCCTTGAGCTTGTCGTCGTAGTCGGTTCCCCGGGTAAACGACCAGCGCATCCCCCTGTCGGTGCTGACGGCGAGCCCGGCCGCCGTGGCGGCGTACACCGCGCCGTTTTCGGCGACCAGTATGTCGTTGATGCAATTAGATGGCAGCCCCGTCCCCCGGGGGCGGACGGGAACGGGAGAAATGCCGTTCGGGCCGAACCGTTCGGCGGTTTTCACCTGCCGCCACCTGGCGTAATCGTCGGCAGCCCGCGCACACACGATGCCGGAACATTCCGTCCCGGCATAGAGATTCCCCCGGGTATCGAAGTCCATGGCGACGATCTGTACGGACGGCAGGCCGTCTGCCCGGGTGTAATGCCGCCATTTCTTGCCTTTGAGGGTATACCGGGTGAGTCCCGCGGGCGTCGCGATCCAGACGGCGCCGTCCGCCGGACAGCAGGCCATGTCGGTTACGCGCCCTGAGACGGGGCCGTAGGGGGGAGCGATCGTTACCCAGCGTTCGCCGTTGTAGATCGAGACTCCGCTGGTGACGTGGCCGACCCATATGCGGCTGAGCCGGTCGCAGGCGATCGCGTAGACATAGTTATCACCGAGGCCGTCGGCGGTGGTAAAGCGGGTGACATTTGTTCCGGCCGGCCGGTTGGGATCGTAACGATACAAACCCTTCTCCTCGGTGCCGATCCAGATTGCACCATGGTTATCGATTTCCAGGGCGGTGATAAAGGCCGCGTCGACGCCGTCTACGGAGGTAAAGCGTTTACCCCCGCGTGCCGCGGGTAAGGCTGCAGAAACATACAGGAGACTCGCAAGACAGAGGGTAGACGACAAGTGCCTATCGCAACGGGATGCAAACATGCAACATCGTACACGCACAATAATCTCCGTCCTTTTTCCCGTCGTTTACGCGGGGCCCTGCCTGAAAAGGGGTGTGAATCGATATGGGTATCGGTCCTTTGCCGGGGTCCGAAGCCATGATCATCACAGCAACCCTTTTTGCAACAGGCAGCCTTTGCCATACCCAGTAACCCCTGGGTGCTTTGACCGGCGTATTGTATGCAAGAGATTGACCGCGCCAACAGAAAAATCCGGTTTTGTGTATTTTTCTTGTATCTTGACTCAAACATTCAAGTTCTTCCCGCAGCGCAACTTGTTTTTTCAGAGTCAGTTAGTTTCCGGCAATCCGGGAAGCGATGGTTTGATAAAAATTCAGGATCTCATGACCCATTGCCTGGGCATACCATTTCATCATCCCCCCTTGCCCCGCAGACCCGCCGGCGGTATCCTCACACCGGAGCCGTCATGCCGCCGGGCCGACAACACGACGACACGATCCCCTGCCGGATCTGCGGGCGGGCGACGCCCCCGCGGTACCGGGAGGAGCACCACCTCGTCCCGAAGTCCGGGAACGGCCGGGATACCATCACCGTCTGCATCAACTGCGGGGACCAGCTTCACCGGCTCTTCACGCTCGCGGAGATGAAGGAAACCTACCAGACCGTCGCGGCCATCACCGCAGACGAGCGGGTCAGGAAGTGGGTCCGGTGGGTCCGGCAGCGCCGCAGCTTCCGCGTTCCGGGCAAGACCATGAAACGGCGGTAGCCGCCCGCCGTGGTCGCGGCCGTGTTCGCACGTATATAATTACATGGATCCGGAAGTAAGGCCGGGTCCTTGAGGGGCCTGCCTGGAAAGCATGCACCCCTCGTGCGACGGGTCAACCTGGAACAGGCAGGTCACAGTGTAATGCGTAAGTCCGTACCGAACCATGTTCTCGAGTACCTGTGGCGAAGAGCGGGGGGACGCTGCGAATGCCGCCGGACCAGTCACCGGCACATCCACGGCAAGTGCGGCCGGCGGCTCGCGCGGTCCGGCCGGGGCAGCCGCAGGAACGGGGGGTGGGAAGTCCTGATCCGCAACCCCCGCAAGCGGCTTTCTCCCCGGAACTGCATGATCTTCTGCCACGAATGCTACTGGGACCGGACGTGGACGCTCTGGTGATTGCCGCCTGAGTCGTGCGCGGCGGCCGGCGCCGTCTTCCGCATCGGCGGCGCGGCACGTGCGCCGTGTGCCTGTTACATCCGCGGCGGTTTGCGCGATTTCCGATCCGCCGGCGCCCCGCCCGCGCCGGATTGCTTGTCCCGGCTATCCCTCCCCCGCATCCGGCGGCGGCCCGTTGCCCTGTTCTATCAGCCACGCTTCGGCGGCCCGGCGATCCCTGAAGGTCTTCGTGGTTTCCGGAGAGTGGTCGCAGAACACCTCGTACATCCGCAGGAGGCCGAAGCTGAGGTCCGCCGGGGCGTACGCGGCGCACTTCATCGCCGCGACGCCGGAATCGGTGTAGGTGCCCTCGATGAGTACGGCCAGTTTCTTCAGCGCCGCGGTGGAGACCGCGGAGAGGTCCGCCGCGCTGAGGTCGGCCGGTTCGTTCAGCCCGGGCCGCCACTCGTCGCCCGCGAAGAAATCCCGGTAGGCCGACAGCAGGTCCTCGTCGGTGATCGGCCCCTTCCACTCCGCGATGAAACAGCACTTCTCTTCGATGACCCTGAACGTGATCGGCATTGGCTTCTCCCGCCCAGTACTCTATCACCAACCGCGCCCGCCCGCCAGCGCCGGGTTCCCGCGCCGGCGGCTGCTACTCGCCGCCCGCCCCCGGCGGGATGAACCGGGCCTTCGCGCCGAACACCATCTTCCCCGTCCCGCGCCCGTGGGCGCCCATGTCCGGCCGCTTCCCGTCGGCCGCCGCGCAGAAATTCGGAATCGCCGTCCCGGCGGCGGCCCCCGGGCTGCCGGGCGCAAGGCGGAAGACGCCCGTCCTGGCCTTCGCGTCGAACCCCGCACCCGCCGCGTACCGCGGCGCGCCCCGCAGGCCGCGCTCCTCGCTGCCCGGCGGGACGCCGGCGGAGCAGAGGTCCCGGTCGAAATCGTTGTTCTCGTGGCGGCGGTTTTTCGCGATGCTGTAGCGGTCGGTGCCGCGGACGTGGAGGATGTTGTTCCGCGTGGTGCAGTGCTTGATGATCCTGCTGCCGCCGCCGAGTCCGCTCGCCCCGTCGTCGTCTGACTGGAAGATCGTGTTGTTGAAGAAGTACATGTGGCCGGTCATCCACTTCTCGCCGCCGGCGTAGCCCATCTTGGCGAAGGGCCCGTGGGTCATGTTCCAACTGCTGCCGGGCGGGCTGTAGCAGCGCCCCGAGACGTTCCGCCAGACGTAGAGCGGCCCGATCGAGGCGGCCGCGTTGGCGATCGGGATCAGCACGTCCTCGACGTAGTTGTTCCAGATCCGGACGTTCTGGTCGCCGCCTTCGGCCTCGATGCCGTCGTCCCAGCAGTTGGCGATGTAGTTGCAATAGATGTCGCTGTCGGCGCCCGGGAACCCCCGGTAGCCGCCGTTGTGCCCGGCGCCCATGCCGTCGTTGAAGTAGTGGTCCCGGTCCGACCAGCACTCGTTGTACCGGATGACGTGGTTGCCCGCGGATTCCCAGAAGACCACCGTCTGCGGCCCGGCGGGGTGGTTGGATTTCCCGTGCTTCTCGGCCCAACTGTTGGTGTCCCACGAGGGGTGGTGCATCCGGCAGCGCTGGATGACGACGGCGCGGAGGTCGCGCTTGTTGCTGAAGACGCAGGCCTGGTAGTTCTTCCCCCAGCCCTTCTCGTCCTCGCTGCCCCACGTGCTGATGTCGCAGTCCTCGATGACGATGTGGCGGCCCTCGAAGAGGCGGATCCCGTGCTTCCGGACATTCCTGATCGTGAAGCCGCGCAGGATGACGTAACTGGCGCGGACGGCGATCCCGTGGTCTTCCCGGTTGGCGGTGTCGATCGTGCAGCCCGACCCGTCGTAGAGCACGTACCCGCCGGGCGCGCCGGATTGCTCGACCGCGAGCGTCTTTTCGCGGTCGGCTGTTTTGATCGCGGTCTTCACGGGAAATGTCTCGCTCCAGGTCGCGGCCCGGCCCGCGGCCCGCTCGCCGGTGCCCGCCAGCGACAGGGCGACCTCGTACGGCGTCCCCGGCGACAGGTTCACGATGCTGCCGCGGTAGTCGGCCCGGCACTCGGGCGTGTCGACGGGGTGGTAGCGCAGCGGCAGGCCGTCGCGCCACCGCTGCGTGCCGGCGGCGCGGAACCGGACGGTCGCCGCCCGGCCCGGCCGGCCCCCCGCCGGCGACCAGTAGATGCCGATACAGTGGAACGTCGGTACCAGCTCGACGGCGGCCTTGTCCCCGCCCGCGGCTGAAGCGGCCGAACACAGCGCGGCCGCGAGCATCGTCGTGTATACCG
>CAZLBC010000078.1:0-24513 GCA_964557575.1 uncultured Planctomycetaceae bacterium | reverse complement strand
TCGTCGACGGTGGTTCCGTCATGTTCGTCGAACGACCAGCGGGCCAGGAGGTCCGACGGCTGGTCGGTGGCCAGTTCTATCCAGTTGATGTTGAATCCGCTCGACTCCGCCGTCAGCCGCATCACCTGCGTTCCCGCATCGAGGGAGACGCCGTCGACGGTGACGGTGGTCCACTCCTGCCAGCCGCCCGTGGCCGCAAAATCGACGGTGCCGGTTTTGTCGACACCGTCGAACGCGACCTGCAGCGCGCCGCCGGCCGATTTCGATGCCACCCGCAGGGCGATGTCGTAGGTGCCGGCGATCGGGATATCGACCGTGTATTCGAGCCATTCGTCCGCGGCGATCCAGCCGACGTTGTACCCGCCACCCGTGTCCGCCGTCGTTTGGATGTCTACGTCCTCGTCGCGGTACTGCCCCCCGCTGTTTCCGTCGGTGGTGTCGTGGTATGCCGTGCCTTGGCCCCCGGTGTCGTAGTCTTCGGCTTCGATGCGTCCCGGTATGGCGGGGGTTGTCCCGCCGTAGGGCATTTGTGCCCTGTCGAACTGAAACCAGTCGATGTCGAGCAGGCAGCCGTCGCCGCCGGAGAAGACCAGGTAGAGGGTGTGTACGCCCGTGACTGATTGGTTGACGGTGCCGTCGACGGTCACGAAATTGTTCCAGCCGCCGGTGCCGTCGATCGCGGCCGTGGCGAGCAGCGCGCCGCCGATGCCGTCGAGACGGAATTCAACCGTGCCGCCCTGCGTGTCCGAGGACAGGGCGGCTTCTGCGGCATTGAACCCGTTGCCGAAGTCGACGCTGTCGAAACATATCCAGGTGCCGTCTTCAATCGACCCGACTTTTTGGCCCGTTCCGCCGTCGTATATGCCTACGCCTGTGGCAATGTCGAATGTCTCGGCCTCGATGCGACTGAATGCGTCATGCGTTTTCGGTGCCGCGACACCGATAGAAAGCGATTCGCTGTCGCTCAACGTGCCGTCCGAGACGGTCAGGGTGATAGTGTATTCGCCGTCGGCCGCGTAGGTGTGGTCGGCGGTTACGCCTTCCGCGGTTGCGCCGTCACCGAATGTCCAGTGGTAGGTCAGCGTGTCGCCGTCGGGGTCGGTACTGTCGCCGGCGTCCACGACGACGGTGCGGTCGTCGCTGGTAACGGCGAAAGCGGCCTGCGGGGCACGGTTCTCGTCCTGCCCGGGATCGAGCGTGTTCCAATGGATGTAGACATTGTCGTTCCCGTCGTCACTGTTGTAGTCGTCGGGGCCGACGATGTCGATATCGCCGTCGTTGTCGAGGTCGCGGGCGAGCCCCTGATAAATCCCGCACGCGGTGGTCACCACCTGCTTTTCGCGGACACTGCCGTCGGCTTGCATATACCACACGTATACGCCGTTGCGGCCGAACGCCTGGCCGCCGATGATGTCTTTGATCCCGTCGTTGTCCACGTCTTGAATTTCGGCGAGATGGGAGAAGTTGAAATCGCTTTCGATCCGGTGCTCCTCCCACGGTTGGGTCCGGGGATCTTCGGGGCACTTGTACCAGGAGAGCTTCCCGAGCGGGGGGTCTGTGTTTCTGTTGCCTTCGGCGGATGAAATCAGCACGTCTTTGATTCCATCACCGTCGAAATCGTGGGTATTCTGTTTTGTTGAATTCCGCAGTTTGCCCAAATCCTGGGTGTAGAAGAAATCATCGATGGTGTACATTTCGTAGGTGTCGGTCTGCGGGTCGGACGGGCCGGCCAGCCAGAAACCGTTGCAGATGATGTCGTTGGTGCCGTCCCGGTCGACGTCATCGAGCCAGAGTCCCTCCCGCATCGGGTATTCACCGAGAAAACGCGCCTGCCAGTTGTCTTCGCTGTCCTGGAAGAAGACTGATATCTGTGAGTGTTTCCCGTCCGGCAGCAGGTCGCGGGACACCACATCCGGCGTGCCGTCGCCGTTCATGTCGGCGATTTCGACTTCCAGGTGGTAGGTCTCGAAGGGAAATGTCGCCACGGTGTGCACCTGCCAGGTTCCCGCGGTATCCCGGCCGCCCCCGGGGTTTTCCAGCCACAGCACCCGTGCGTCCTGATAGCCACCGGCGTTGGGATAATGCGCGTCGTTGCCGACGACGATGTCGATGTGCCCGTCCCCGTTCATGTCCGCCGCGGCCGCATCTCCGAAAAAGCGGGCGAAGTCGTAACTGCTGTTGAATTCGTGCCGGTTCCAGCCGGGCGCCTCAAACCACGCGATGGTCTTCGTTCCCCGATAGCCGCGAAACACGGCGATATCCCTGAGTCCGTCGCCGTTCAGGTCTTCGGCTACGACCGAGGTCGCCCCGTCTATCGTGTCGCTGAGAGGAACCGGTGATTCGAAGGGCGCGGCATCGAGAAACAGCCGCGGTTCAAGCCGTTCGGTCACGGGAATTGTGGGCGTTGCGGTGGAGCGGCGACCTGCCGGCATTGCGGACGTTTTCACCGGCCGGAGGCGTTCGGTAACGGGGTGCAGCCACTGGGTCAGAATCGTACGCGGGCCGTCGTCGTGGTGTTTCATCGTCTGTTCCTTTCCTCGCAACTGCGTGGTTCGGGATGTCCGTCGCTGCCACTGCTCACCTGATACTTTTCCCTGCCGGGGGATTTCTATCGCCGTTTTTCAAGATTTTTTAATTTTTCTCACCGGGATTCGATTCGTCGTATGATCCCGCCATGGTCCAACCGGGCCGGGGTGTCGATTGGTGCCGTCCTCTCGACGCGGGGCGGCCCGACGGCGGTATGCGAGAAAAAGTAAAAAAAACGAAAGAAAAGGTGATAGATTTACTTTCTCGGCGATAAATATATTCAAGAGGTTGTCGAATGGACGAGAAACACCGGGAATTCATGAAGTATATGCTGCGTGCCCAGCCCGCCGTGTGGGGGTATTTGATGGCCTGCTGCGGCGACGTCCATGTGGCCGACGATCTCATGCAGGAGGCGTCGTGCCTGTTGTGGGATCGGTTTGCCACCTACGACCGCAGCCGGCCTTTTACGCCGTGGGCCATGGGATTCGCCAAAATGCGGGTGCTCAATTGGCGAAAGAAGCGGGCGCGCAGTCGCGAGGTCCTTTCCCCGACGATCGTCGAGATGATGGCTGACACGTCGGCCGCGTCCGCGGATGACGTGCAGGACCAGCGGCGGCATCTGGACGGGTGCCTTGCGCGTTTACCCGAACGGGCCCGGGCCGTTTTGCGTATGCGGTATTACGAAGAGCGATCGTCAGCCGAGATATCGCGCATCCGGCGGGTTACGGTTGCCGCCGTCGACAATCTCCTCACGCGGGCACGTCGAGCCCTCCGTGACTGCATTAATCGCCGGCGAACGGCGGGAGCGTCATCATGAAACAACGGGAACAAGACGCGCTCTTCCACCGCTATCTTTCGGGGCGGGCCTCACCCGGGGATATCCGGTGCCTGGAGGAAGTATTGCGCGGCGATCCGGCGGCCCGCCGTGAACTGTTGATGCAAAGCAGCCTCGAACACGCGCTTCGCGAGCGTTTTGCGGCAATGGAAAACGAACAGCACACCGGTGCTCTGTCGTCGCTGCAATCACTCGCTGCGTCGCAGGCGGCAACCGATCGCCGCTCATGGCGGCGCTCGGCGCGGCGCTTCCGGCGGCCGGGTCGCGGATCCCGGATTCTGTGGCGCGTGGCCGTTCCGGCCGCAGCCGCGGTGATCTGCATCGTTGCGGTCTACCTGTCCGTTCATCCCCGGCCCGCATCCTCGCCGCCTGCTCTCACGGCTCGCGTGACCGACATGGAGGGACGGGTCGAACCGGGAGATGGGATCCGTGATGGCGCCCTCGCCGCCGGCGACCGTATTCGCCCCGGGGAAGCCATCGCGACGGGGCGCGGCGCATCGGCCACGCTTGTGTACCCGGACGGATCGACCCTTCATATCCGGGCCGACACGATCGTCACTCTCGACGATACCGTCGAAACCGGCGGCAACAAGCGGATACTGCTCCGGTCCGGCTCGCCCGGTGCCACGGCGTCCGTCCGGTTTGCCGTCAGTCCCCAGCCGGATGATCGGCCCCTGGTAGTGCTTACGCCGCACGCCCGGACCACCGTCGTTGGTACCCGCTTCACCCTCGTTTGCGGGACCGATTCGACGGATGTAGCGGTCGCGGCGGGGGCGGTGCGTTTCGCCCCCCGGGTCGGTGGCCGTGGCCGGTTGGTCACCGCCGGGCAACGGGCCACGATCGGAGAGAATGCTCCGTCCGACGACGATGCGGCGTCGACGGCACCGCCGTTTGTCGAGAAGGGGCTTATCGCCCGCTACCGGTTCGATCGGCCGGCCGGGCGCACGATTGCGGACAGCGCCCCCCATGGTGACCCCCTCCCCCTTTTGATAGAGACCCCCGAGCGGGTGCGCCGACTGCCCGGTGGCGGGATCGCGCTGGATGGCCCGGCGTGCATCGTCTCGACGCGGCCCGCGGACACGATCGCCGCGGCCTGCATGGAAACCGGTGAACTTGCCGTTGTCTTATGGTTACGTCCCCGGGCGGCAGTCCCGACCACTACGCAGATCGGCATGCAGCGTATCGTCACCATGTCACTCGATCCGACCCATCGAAATTTTTCGGTCGGCCAAGGTGGCCATCACGCGCCGGCCGACACCTTCGCCGCCCGCCTGCGAACGGCGAAGTCAAAAAATATCAACGGTCTCCCGGACCTGGTCACGCGCCCGACTCCGCTGATCAACCGGCAGGCCCTCGTTCATCTGGTCTACACCCATACGGCCGCCGGGCTGAGTGCGATCTGGATAAACGGCGAACGTGCCTGCACTATGCGGCGCCCCGGTTCTTTCGCCAACTGGAGCACGGATTATCATCTTGTGCTCGGGCAGGAATATGCCGTGGGAGATCACAGGGGAGATGGCCGAAAAATCATCCTCCGGCGGGAGCAGGATATCAAACGGGCCTGGCTGGGCGAGCTGTACTGGCTAGGAATCTACAATCGCGCCTGGCGGAAAGAGGAGATAGTCGAACACTACGGTATCAAGCCCCATGCCCAATAGGCCGCCACATGGGGTGAGGGCATTGCCGGAGCAAAACAACAATGGCGCGTACAAATCATATTTCCGTGCGCCCTGATGCTGCGGGGATCGCGGCTGTCGATCGCGGACCCGGCGCAGCGGGCCGACACCATCACGGTCACGGTTGGCGGGCGCGAACAGCAGACACTCTCCCTGCCCGGGGGCGGGCGGGCGGCACCGTGAGCGTGGACCTGCCGTAGTGACCGGGTCGGTGGGGGGCAAATGAAGATTTATGCTTACTTGCGTGGTATAACAATTAGTATATTAGCGTAATAATCGTGTTGCCGAGCCGTCGGAATCGCGATGATTGCCATTCCCGGCGAAAAGGTGGTAGACTGTCAAAACAGCGTATACCGATACGGGGATAGTGTCGTATGTCCACCGGAAAAACAGGATTGAATCGAACGGTCCGAGCCGTCGGCATCGCGCTGGTGTTCTGCCTTGTGTCCGCGCCGGCGGCCGGTTCCCGCCCGCGCGGCGGGGAGGAACGGTCCGGCGCGGAGCAGCCGAGAGCGAACGCGGCCGGGCGCGAGCGTTCTCGAAAGGAAACCCAGCCGGTTCCGCGACACCCGGTTCTTCCCACGTTCCTTTCGGCAAGCGGCGGTGAGTTCGAGATCTACCGCGTTACCTCGCTGGGGACCGACCCCGCGGTGCCGGGCACGTTGCCCCATGCCCTGACAACGGCCACGCCCGCCGGCAACGGTGCCCCGCGCACCCGCATCGTCGTCTTTGCCGTCAGCGGCACCGTCGCCATGCCCCCGCAAGGCGACCGGATCGTCAGCGGCAAGGTCCCTGCAGTTTCAACCATCCGTGAGATGATCAGCACGCGCACTTCCAAGGATTCTCCTCTTCCCGGGCGGGCCCGCGGCAATCTCGTGGTGGCCGGGCAGATCGCCCCCGATCCGGGAGACGGCAGCGGGCGGGGGATCGAACTGGAGGGCGGCATCCACGTCCGGGGTCCCAACACGTGGCTCGAGCATCTGCGGATTCGCCGGGTCAGGGGACGCGGCGCGGACAACGAGCGGGCCGGCCAGGGCCATTGCCTGAACATCTATTCATCGGTCACCCACTGCGACGAACCCGGCTTCGTCAACACCGGCGGCGCGGTCGATCCGCGGGACCCGGTTCACTACATGCGCAACGTCATCGTCCGCAATTGCTCGGTCGCGTTCGGCCAGGACACGATGACGAACATCGCCTCGCCGTCGCGGGACAACGAGGAGATCGTCATGAGCGACCGCGTGGTCATACAGGACTGTCTCTACGCGCAGCCGTTGAGCTATACCATCGCCGGCCGGAAGGGGACCTACTGCGGCACGAAGAGCCACAACTACAGCATGAACATCAACGACTTCACGAAGAACGTCTTCGTCTACGGGACGATCTTCGCCGCCGGCCAGTGGCGGAACCCGTGGCTCCGTCATACCTATGCCCTGCTGGCAAACAATGTCTGGTTCAATTTCGGCAACGGCACCAGCGGGGCGAAGAATCGCCATTTTCCCTGCGAGCTGGTTTCGCCGCAAAGCCGTTTTACGAACATGCCCGCGCGTTTGCGGGAATGCCGGGCGGACGTGATCAAGAACCTGGCGGATTTCGGTGACCGTACGGGGGACGTGATAGACGAGAAAGAAAAACGGTACTTCGCGTGGTGCAACAACCGTTACGTCGACGGTGAACACTCGCGCACGCGATCGGACCCCCGTCGCCGGCTGTACGCCGCGGATAACTGGTATACCTGTTATTATACCAACACGAAGGACGATCCCGCCCCCGGATGGGACGACAGCAACCGGGACCATCTTCAGCGCAACATCGTGTTCAAAGAACGGGCCGCTGTGCTGGCCACCGAAGACGGCCCCGCGAATTTCGTGGCCGAGGAGAAACCCTTCTACCCCGCGCCGCCGGTCCTTTTCGATCCCGAACATGAGGTCCGCAACCGATGCCTGCACCATGCCGGCGCCTGGCCGGACCACCGCGACGGCGTGGATGCGCATATCATCGCCGGGATCGCCGACCGGACGCTGCAGGCGACCGGGACGAGCGACGAGACGCACCCGACGGTCAGCGATTCGCGGGGGGATATCGACTGGCCGCACGACGGCCGCGGGGCCATCGTGCCGGATACGGATGCCATAGCGACGGTGCTCAGTGGCCCCCTCCACCGCGGCGACGGGGGGGTCGGCGATCGGCTGCTCGCCTCCGACCCGCATTGTCCCGGGCTGACGGTGCTCGAGGCGTGGCTGCACAGAAAATCGGTCGCGGCGGGCGCCGACGGCCGCACCATCCACCTGGCCGGCTGGTGGCTCGCCGCCGGACGGCGCGGGTTGTGAACCGAAAGCGGCATTTCCGCGCCGCCGATCGTGCCGCATGCTGTCGAGACGAACGATGGCCCCCCCGGCCGGTGCGCCGGCGGGGTTGCAGGAGCTCCGTATTACTGCTTAACCGGGAGATACACATGAGATACGTTTGGGTGATCGTGACGGCTCTTGTTCTTGTCCCCGTGACGACAACGGGGGCATCCGTGGGGGACGTGCTGATGATTCGGGATACGACCGTGCCGCGGTACAATATATTCGCGCCGCCTCGGGCGGCGGTCGCGGCGCTGGAGAAACTCGGGGGTGTGAAAATCGTGGCCGCGTGGGACGCCCTCGAACGGGCCGGTGCCGAGATGAAGGATAAAGTACTCCTGCGGGGTGTGGACGAGAAGCTCACCGACATCGTCGACGTCCTCTTGGCGCAGATGGAGGGGGACGGCGAACCGCTGGCGTGGACGATCCGCGGCGGCGCCATTCACCTTGCGCCGCGGGGGTATGCGATTGCGGCCGATTCGCCGCGTGGCGGTTCCACCGTAGCCCGGTCCCGGCATACCGATGGCGGCGCGGCGCGGCGGAAGACCGGCTGCGCGACGGCTCCCGCGCGGCAGCCGGCCGCATCCGCATCCCCCCCCAGTGTAGACGGCTGGCTGCGCCGATCGCGGGAATCCCTGGGTGCTGTCGGGGGCGATATCCGCCCCGTGGATACATTGGACGAGATGAGAACCGTGACCGTCCGTCCGGGCCAGAGCATACAGGCCGTGTTGGACCGTGCGGTACCGGGGCTTATTATCAAGGTCAGGGCGGGGACCTACCGGGAGGCGTTGAAATGCAGCCGTTGGTCGGTGGCGAACGGCCGGACCACCCCCGGTAAACCGCTGGTGCTTATTTCGGCCGACGGGCCGCAGCAGGCCGTCATCAAGCCGCCGGACGGGACCGCGGCCCCGACCCTGTTTGTTAACGGTCTTGATAATTTCCAGGTGCGCGGTTTCAAAATAGTCGGCACGGCGGGATTCAAGGGCGATAACGCGCCGTTGAAGATCATCTCCGGGAAGAATATTCTCGCGGCCGACAACGAGATCGTCAGTACCGCCGAAGACGTGATCAAGATCGGGTCCAGCCGGGGTATTACCATCTTGGGCAACCTGCTCGCTACCGGGCCGACGAAAGGATGGAAGGACGGGATACCGGACAATTATCTCCAGGATGCGGCGATCGACGTGGTATCCACGATCGAGGTTGCCATCCGGTTCAATGATTTTGTGGGCAGCGTTACAGATGGCGTGTGCATGAAGGCCGGCACGCGGGATGTATATGTCGGCAACAACGATTTCAGCGGCCGGTATCTGGCCTGTTCGCTCAAGCTCGGCGGGCGGGGCGATTCCCGCCGACACCGGCGGCCCCGTTGGGATGATATGATCGGACACGAGGCCAAGGATATCGTCGTGCGGGAGAACGTGTTAGGCGGTCATTATCATCGCCATCGTGTCATCATGATGATCGGCGGACAAGAGAGTGTTATCGAGAAGAACTGCGTAGTCCCCGAAAACGACGCTCATTTCTATCGGGCTAAGCAGGCCACCTCCAGTCCCTGGAAGGGTAAAGAAGACGACGAACGGCCGGGCTGGCCGGCGGGTACGGCCGGGTGGTACAACACGAGGGATATCACCATCCGGGACAATAGAGTAGGCCCGCATGTTCTTCCGCCTCAAGTGGAGATGTCACGATGCCTCATCGACGGGAAGAAGGTCCCCCAGAACGCCGGCTTCGTGGAGGAACGTAATCGGCGGGGCACGTCGGCGGATGCGGATTTTCCCTGCGGGCGAAAGGCCGTGGCGGGCGCGGCGGCGACGGCTGCCGTCCCCGCCTTCCCCGGCGCGCAGGGTTTCGGCGCGGACACGCCCGGCGGGCGCGGCGGGCGCGTGATCGCGGTGACGAGCCTCGCCGCGGAAGGCCCCGGCACGCTACGCGACGCCCTGCGCGCGAGGGGCAAGCGCATCGTGGTCTTTCACGTCGGCGGGACGATCCGCCTCACCAAGGACCTTGCGGTCACCGAGCCGTTCATCACCGTGGCCGGCCAGACCGCGCCCGGCGACGGCATCTGCCTGCGCGGTGCCGGCCTGCGCGTACGCACGCACGACGTCGTGATCAGGCACCTGCGCATACGCGTCGGCGACCATCCCATCGGGGGCGGCCCCGGCAACCGCGACGCCATCGGCGTCTGCAGCTCCACCAAGAAGGTCTACAACGTCGTCATCGACCACTGCTCGGCGAGTTGGAGCATGGACGAGTGCGTCTCGACCTGGTACGCGCCGACCGACATCACGTTCCAGTGGTGCGTCATCAGCGAGGCCCTCAACGACAGCCTCCACGAGGAGGGCCCCCACGGCTACGGTCCCCTCTTCGGCATCCGCGGCGACCTGCGGGTGACGATGCATCACTGCCTGATCGCACACTTCACGCGCCGCCACCCGCGGATCGAGAACCGCGGCACGGGCGAGGACGCGACGACCGTCGACTTCCGCAACAACGTCGTCTACAACCACGGCAGGGGCACCTTCGGCATCATCGGGGGACGATCGAAGGTGAACTACATCGCCAACACGGTCAAGGCGGGCGCGGACAGCGGCGACCGCCCGCGCGACCGCCTCAGCGTCGGCGGCGGGAAGGTCTACCTCGAGGGCAACGTCCTCACGGCACACCCCGGCGGGCTTGTCCCCCCGGATGAGCGCCTCCGCGCCGCAGCGCCGTTCGAGACGCCGCCGGTGACGACGCGCTCCGCACGGGAGGCGTTCCGCGACGTGCTGGGCTACGCCGGCGCGACGCTGCCGGTGCGCGACGTGACCGACGACCGCGTCGCCGAGGAAGCGCGCACCGGAACGGGGCGCATCATCGATTCCCAGGAGGACGTGGGCGGCTGGGCGGACTACGCGGCGGGCGCGGCCCCGCCCGACAGCGACGGCGACGGCATGCCCGACGCGTGGGAGCGCGCGCACCGGCTGAACCCGGCCGTCGCCTCCGACGGGACGGCCGACTACGACGGCGACGTGTATACGAACGTGGAGGAGTACCTCAACGGGACCGACCCGCGGCGCTTCGATACCGGCGAGCCGTTGCCCCAACCTGAAGTCCGCGTGCAGGCGGGCAACGACGAGCGGCGGGGCCCGGGCGCGCGCAAGCTGGTCGAACAGCGACGCGAGCGAGAGCGACAGGCCGCGCTCGACCCGAAGACGCGCAGCGCGTTCCTCGCCAAGGCGCGGGCCGCCCGCAAGGACGTCGCCGAGTTCCTCGGCATGCGGTTCGTGCAGGTCGACGCGTGCACGTTCGACATGCAGCGCGACGACGAAAAAAAATGGGGACCGGTGAAGGTGACGCTCTCGCCGTACCAGATCGCCGCGCACGAAGTCACACAGAAGCAGTGGACGATCGTCATGAGCACGCATCCCTGGTCGGGCCGCGTCTACGCGAAGGACGACCCGGCATGCGCCGCGTCGTACGTCAGTTGGGAGGAGTGCCGCGAGTTCGTCGACCGCCTCAACGCCTGCGGCGGTCCGTGGCGATACGCGCTGCCGACCGAGGCGCAGTGGGAGTGCGCCGCGCGCGAGGGAGGCGGGCCGCTGTTCGGCATTAAGAGGATCGCCTCCGACAAGGACCGCACGCGCCTGGCCGCGCAGACCTGGTCGCGCGAGAACACGATTCACGCCGGACAAGCGCACGCGCATCCGGTCGGTCGCCTGAAGCCCACCGGCTGGGGCCTGTACGACATGACCGGCAACGTCCACGAGTGGTGCCTGGACAACGGCGGCTGGTGGTGGTGGAAGAAGCGGAAGAAGCTCACAGATCCGGTCGTTCCGGGTGGCGGCATGCGGGTCCTGCGCGGCAAGAGCTTCTACCGGCCGCTCAAGGGGATGCTCTGGTACTCGGCGACCGTACACCGGCCCACCTACCGCAGCTTCGAGACGGGGATGCGGCTCGTGCGCACGCGGCGGTAGGCCCGGCGGGGCATGAGAAACATGCACCGCCGTACGCGCGTCTCGCACACCGTGGTCTCGGTGGTGCTCAATGTGCGGCCGAAACGAATCCGCATCGGCGCGGCGGCGGCTGCAAAGATCAGGTGCGCGGCGACGCGACCAATCGGCGCATCGTCCGTCAGGTCTAAGCTGGTATCCACACGGTGGTCGGCCTCGATACGGCGCCGGAGGATCAGCCGATTACCGCCGTTACCGGTCGACCGTCCGCGATTTCCGGCGATGCCCGGCCCGTCGTCCCGGGCGGCCTGACGCGCATCGAAATCCGGCTTCATCTGCTTCATGTCGCGGCCGGCGGTGCCGATATACATACCGCCGCCGCGTGGCTGGACCGTCCCCGAACGGTGGTGGCCGCTGCAGGTACAGCGGGCCTGCTGAACACGTCGGCCGTCGGCGAGAAGGAGACACGTTTCTCGTGCGCCACGGAAGTCGACGCAGGCGATGCTCTACGCATCGCCGATGGAGATCGACGATGAGGTGCGGAACAATGGCCTTTCGCAGGCAGGCACGAATTGTTCGGCAGCCCGCATATAAAGGCCGGGCGTATCGACCGGCAGCGAGAGGGGGCGAAAAAAACGGAACAGCGGCAAAAAAACTGATAGATTGGCCGGGGTTATGCGGAATACCGGTGACATGAGCGTGCCGACGGATGATGCGCATCAAGATTCGTACCCCACCTGTTGCCGATACAACCCGTCCTGTGGAGTTACCTGATGGCCGCGTGCGGCAATGTCCACACGGCCGACGGTTTCCTGCAAGAAGTGGCGAGCAACGGCAGCCCGCACCACTGCGGGCAGCGCGAGTTACCGAGACAAATATCTCCCATTTCAGGTTGATTATAGCATATAACAATGTTATTATAATATAACGATGGCCGAAACAAACTACGATATCCCGACCGTCCGCAAGGCCGTGGCCCTCATCAAGTGCCTCTGCGAGGCCGACGGCCCGATGGGGGTCACGGAGATCAGCCGGGCGGTCGACACCAACAAGAACATGGTCTTCCGTCTCCTGCACACCCTGCGGGAAGAGGGATGGGTGGTCCAGAAAGACGGCGGTCTCTACGCCGTGAGTCTGCAGCCCTACCACTACGCCAGCAAGCCGGTCAGCCGCATGGACTTCCGGGCCGCGGGCATCGGTCCGCTCGAGCGGCTCTGGAAGGTAACGGGGGAGAGCTGCTACCTGGCCGTACTCGACGACGACCGGGTGCTGTTCATCGAGCACCTCGACGGTGTCCGGGAGGTTCGCACCGCCGCCCGGCCGGGGGGACGGTACTACCTGCACTGCTCGGCGCCGGGCAAGGTCCTCCTCGCCCACGCCGGCGCGGCACTGCTCGGGCGGCTGGTCGAGGAGGGGCTCGACCGCAACACGGAGTCCACGATCTGTGATCCCGGCGTGCTGGCCGCGGAGGCGGCGCGGGTACGGGAGGCCGGGTACGCGATCGACGACGAGGAGTACGGGCGCGGGATGATGTGTTTCGCCGCCCCGGTCTACAATTACGAGGACCGGGTGGTCGGCACGATCGGCGCCAGCGTCCTCCGCCTCTTTTACGATAGCCGCGATGAGATGATAACCCGCCTCGGGCCGGTGGTGATGCGGGCGGCCGAGGAGATCTCCCTGCAACTGGGGATGGACCAGGCCCGCGCCGACCGGTACCGGGGCCGGATCGCCGGCGTACACGAGGAGTGCCGTTAGATGAGAACAGGTGTGATGATAATCGGTACATTGCTCGCCGGCGTCGGTATTCTGTTCGTTCCGTCGGCCGGCTTCGGTGAAAAGGGCCGGGGATTGGATCAACAGGTCCGCTCCCTGCGAACGGCGATCGCGGACCTCGCGGAGACCTGGGGGCCGCGGTACCCGCGCGGCGGGGCATATCTCGATCGGCTCGAAAAGGTGAAACACGATACGCGGCGACTCGATGACCTCAGGCGCGAGGCCCTCCTGGCCAATCCGCTCCTGGATTTCGAGAAGCTCCTTATAGTGAAGCGAAAACCCCGCGGGAAGTCGGGGCGGGGCGCAGAGATCGGGTTTCCCTCGAACCACGAGTGCAACTCGTCGCTTCCCCGCGGAGGCTGGGACAACGAGATCGCGGTCCTGGCGTCCGTCCGGGACGGCGGAACCCTCCGGACGCTGTACCGCCCGGAAAACGGGGGATACGTCGGGGAAATCGACCTGCACCCCTCCGCCGGGCGGCTCCTGTTCACCCGGAGCGACCGGGAGAACTGGACGGTATGGGAACTGCCCCTCTCGGGCGCAGAAGCGGGAACACCGCGCCGGGTCTCCGACATGCCGGCGGACACGGACGCCTTCGACGGCTGCTACGTACCGGGCGGGCGGATCGTGTTCTGCTCGACGGCCTCGTTCCAGTCGATACCCTGCTGGCACGGCCGGCGCCGGGTCAGTTCCCTCTACGCCATGGACGGCGACGGGAAGAACGTCAGGCAGCTCTGCTTCGACCAGGACCATGACCTGCACCCGACCGTGATGCCCAACGGGCAGATCCTGTACAACCGCTGGGACTATACGGGGATCATCCACATCTATCTCCGCACGCTGATGCTGATGAACCCGGACGGGACCGCCCAGCGGGCCATCTACGGCAGCAACACGTGGTTCCCCAATGCCCTCTATTTCACCCGGCCGATCCCCGGGCACAACAATCGTTTCGTCAGCGTGCTCAGCGGCTACCACGGCCCGCACCGGATGGGGCGGCTGGTCCTCCTGGACACCGGCCGCGGCTGGTACGGCCGCGAAGGCATCGTCCACGAGTTCCCCCACCGCGGCCGTGAGATCGAAGTGGAAATCAAGGACACGCTCGTTGCGGGACAGTGGCCGATGTTCCTGAACCCCTGGCCGCTCGGGGACCCGCAGCGGCCCGACACGTGCGGGAAGTACCTCCTGGCCTCGTGCAAGATGAATCGGACGTCGCCGTGGGCGGTCTACCTCGTGGACGTGTTCGACAACGTGATTCCTCTTTATGCCGACAAAGGATTCGCGATCCTCGAGCCGGTGCCCCTGGCGAAGCGCCCCGTGCCGCGGCAGGTGCCCGATCGTGTCGACCCGGACGGCGGCCGCGGGACGCTCTTTCTCCACGATATCTACAAGGGACCGGGCCTGGCGGGCGTCCCGAAGGGTACGATCAAGCGCCTGCGGGTATTCGCCTACCACTTCGGGTATCGTGACCTGGCCGGCCCCGACAAGATCGGCTACGGCGGGCCCTGGGAGGCCATGCGGATCATCGGGACGGTGCCGGTGTCCGACGACGGCTCGGCGGTCTTCACCGTCCCGTCGCGGACGCCCCTGGCCCTGCAGGCCCTGGACGCCGACGGGAAGGCCGTCCAGCTCATGCGGAGCTGGATGACCCTGATGCCGGGGGAGCGGATGTCCTGCGTGGGGTGTCACGAGTCGGTGGGGGACGTGCCCGATCCGCGGGCGGCCGCGGCGACGAACACGGCCCCGGTCGACATCGCGCCCTGGCGCGGCCCGCCGCGGGGATTCGATTTCGCCCGCGAGGTCCAGCCGGTCCTGGACGCCTACTGCGTGCGGTGCCACGACGGCAGCAGCGAAAACCGGCCCGATCTCCGTCCCCTCGAGGAGGTCAAGAGCTACCGGGGCAAGCGGATCAGCGGCCTGGGACGAAACCGGATGCACCCGGTGATGAAGAAGTCGACGGGCGGAAACATCCGGTACACGCCGGCCTACGACGCCCTGGTTCCGTATATCCGGCGGGTGGGCATCGAGGACGACGCCTCCCTCCTGGTCCCCGGCGAGTACTGCGCCGACACCAGCCCGTTGATCCGGTTGCTGGCCAAGGGGCACCACGGCGTCCGGCCTGACCGCCGGGCGTGGGACCGGCTGGTGACCTGGATAGACCTCAACGCGCCCTGCCACGGTACCTGGCACGAAGTCCACCCCTTCCCGACCGATTCCCACGAGCGGCGGACGGCCCTGCGGAAGCGGTACGGCGGACCGCCCGGCGACCCCGAGCGGGTGCCGGAACTGCCGCGGCCGTCGTTTGCCGATACCGAGCCCGTCACGCCGGCCCGCTCGAAGATTCCCGCGGTCGCGGGCTGGCCGTTCGACGCGGCCGCGGCGAAGAAACGACAGCGGGAGGCGGGAGCGGATGCGGAAACGTCCGTCGAATTCGGGGGCATAACAATGACACTGGTTTGCATCCCCGCCGGCACGTTCCTCATGGGCACGCCGGGAGGGCCTGCCGACGAGCGGCCGGTCGCGCCGGTGCGTATCGAGAAACCCTTCCGGATCGGCGCCCGGGAGGTGACCAACGCCCAGTTCAGGGTGTTCGACCCCGATCACGCCCCGGCGTACTACACCCGCCGCCACGCGCGGCAGGACGACAAGGGACTGCGTCTCGACGGGGCCGACCAGCCGGCGGTCCGGGTCTCCTGGCGCCAGGCGGTCGCGTTCTGCCGCTGGCTGTCGGAGAAGACCGGCCGGCGGTTCGCCCTTCCCACCGAGGCGCAGTGGGAATACGCCTGCCGGGCCGGCAGCGGGGATGAGATGTGGTTCGGAGCCCCGGGCGCCGACTGCGGTCAATACGAAAATCTCGGCGACCGGTCGTTCAGCCGGGGGCTCCTGGCGGGCGGCAAGCAGGTGACCGGCGGGGTCGAGCACCTGGTCATCGAGGGCGCGGCCCTCGCCGACACCCGCTTCGACGACGGGGCGGTGGTCACCGCGCCGGTCGGATCGTACCGCCCGAATCCCTGGGGGCTGTACGATTGCCACGGCAACGCCGCCGAGTGGACGCGCTCGGACTACCGGTCCTATCCCCGTCGCGCCGGCGACGGGCGCAAAGTCATCCGGGGCGGATCGTTTTTCGACCACCCGAAGCGGGCCGGCAGCGGACGGCGGTGGGCCTATCCCGCGTGGCGGCGGGTGTTCAACGTGGGCTTCAGGGTGGTCTGCCTCGATTGACTTCTATTATGGGGACACCATACTTAATTGATGGCATTATGAGAGTTTCCCTGGCACCGTTCCTGACTGAAATTGAGTATGGTGTCCACGGAATTTGGCAAAATTACGTATGGTGTCCCCGGAATTTCCCTATAATCAAATACAAGCAGTGTCGAGAGATTCGCCGTGAAGCTATACGTGTCACACTATTTCGTTTGAAAGGGGAGAACAAGTGAATGTCACATCCCTTCCGTCGATCCGCCCGGCGCGGTGCCTCGTTCTCTTTCTGGGCTGTGCGCTCCTCTGCCTGCCTGCGGCCGCCCAGAACATCGTGGAACGGCACACGGTGTTCAGTTCGGGGCAGGAAACCCCGTATAAGCCTCGCGCCTGGAACATGAAGATGGAACGGGCGCCGGGCGGAAGACGGGAGCGCGGCATCTGCCTGTGGTTCAACACCGATCACCAGGCCAGGCCCTGGGCCGGCGTCAGGTTCCGGGCCGACAACGCCCCCACATTCACGGTGACCGATGAGTGGATCGAAAAGGGCTTCATCCGCTTCCTGCTGAACCGGACGCTCGACCGGCACGGCAATATCGGGGGCGGCGACGCCTACCAGATCCGGCCTCTGGGTGACCCCGGGGTGGAAAAATTCCAGGCCCTGCGCTCGCAGTTCGTCGATCGCGGCCGGGGCATCGATCAGGAGGCCGACACGTGGCAAGAGGTGCTGGTCCCGCTCAAGTACTTCACCGACATCAAACCGGGACACACAATCGGCGGCTTCAGTTTCCAGAACCGCAACCACATCGAACTGACGTACAGCCTGGACGATATCGCGTACGTGCGCTACGACCGACTGCCGGACTGGATGGTCGCGCAGCTCAACCGGGACGTGAAGCAGGCGTGGGTGACGTGGCCCGCATACGAGCACCTTCCCGCCGCGGTGAAGGCGGATCGGCGGGCAGTGTCGGTCCGGGACGGGGCCTTCGTCTACCCCGACGGGTCGCGCGCGTTCCTGCTGAATCCCTACGCCCGGGAGGACGCCCGCGGCAACTACGGGAACGCCGACCCGGAACGGCTGCCGCCGACCTGGGACCTTTATGACCGCCGGAAACACGGGTGGATCTACGACGAGATTCCCTCCACCGAAATCCTCTGCCGCCTCGGCTTCAACAGCTACTCGGTGACGCCGGCCCCCGCGCCCTGGTATGCGGCGGTTGGCTACGGGAATGCCGATGCGTCGGTGGCCGACGAATACCTCGCGTCACTGGCGCGCAGGATCGCGCTGCCCTTCGTCGTCGACACGGTCTCCTGGCCCTGGACCCTGGGCAAGCCGGGACGCAACATCGACCGGACCCGTCTGCCGACCGACGCCGCCACGGTGGGACGCAACCACTGGACCCAGTACCGGATCATCGGGGCCGGCCGCACGGCCTGGCTGGACCTGTGGGCGCTGAATGCCCGGCGCTACCGCGATGCGGGGGCCCGCGTGGTGGCCTTTGAACTCATGAACGAGCCGGCCTACCGGGGCGAGAGCGCCGATCACCATGCCGAGTTCGCCCAGTGGCTCAAACAGCGCTACGGCTCGGTGGCCGCCGTGAACCGTACCTGGGGCACGGACTATGCGTCCCTGGCCGATGCGGCCGCCTGTCGCTTCAGCGACCGGAACCGACCGCCCGGGGGACAGACCCTCGACTACGACGAGTACCTGGCCGGTCGGTTCACTGAACTGATCGCCGCGGGGGTGGTCACGGTCAACGGGATCCTGCCCGATACCCTCGTCGGCCTGCAGCCGATGGGCGGCTACCTGCGGACGCCCCGCGAGAGTGTCTGGAAGCACCGGATCGCGCAGATCGAAACGATGGTGCTGACTCCGACCGGCGGCGGCCGATGGACCCGCGGCAGCGCGGCCCCGCGGCCGGGCGCGACCCTGACGACGCATCCGATGGCCGACGCGCCCATCGAGAACGACCTGCTGTTGGCCGTGTCGGGTGAGAAGATGATCGTCGACAACGAGACGTACCTGCGCGGCCAGACCCGCGCCGCCACCCGCAATCGACTGTGGGAACACGTCGTCTGCGGCCTGGACGGGTTGACCGTCTTCTCCTGGTCCAAGCGCGGCTGGGTCTGGTGGAAAAAGCGCGCAGACGTGCAGGTGGACGCGGATAAGTACCCCTACTCGTCACTTATCCCGCTGGCCCGGCGCACCGATGCCCTCCGGGGCATCCTCGACTTCTCGGCGGAAATCCAGGCGCTGGCGCCCCGGATTCTGCCCAAGCCGTGGGGACCCGCGCCGAAGATCGGCCTGGTCTACAGTTGGGACAACGCCCGGCGCCGCGCGGTGGCGCCGGACCGGTACGACAAGCTCCCGGCCTACTACGCGGCGCTGCGCTACAGCCACTGGAACATGACCATACTGCCGAGTGACACGATCATCGCGTCGGGCATCCCGCCGTCGGTGGAAGTCGTCGTCGCCGGCGGCCTGACGCACGTCGAGCGCGGGCTTCCGGCGGCGATTCGTCGCTTTGTCGCGCGCGGAGGCATCCTCGTCCTCGGTGAGTGCGACTTCACCCGGGACATCCACGGACGGCCGCTACCCGCGAACGCGCAGTTTGTTGCGGACCTGCGCACCGGCGCGGATGCCGGCGCAGTCACCGCGGTCTCCGTTCGCCCGGTGACCGACGCCCTGTTCCCCGGTAAGGTAAAGGCGGCCACGCGGGAACGGCTGTCTCTGCGGCGCGGTATTTCGGTCGTACTCAAAGATGCGCAGAATCATCCTGTTGTCGTGCGCCTCCCGGCAGGCAACGGCGCGGTGTATTACCAGGCCGCCGATGCCCACGGGTACTCCCTGGCAAAGATCCTGCACGCGATCATCCGGCACGCGGGCCGGGCCAAGGCCGCGACTGAATGGGTGGCCGCGCGAATCACCGAGAAGGACGGCAGGTTGTCGCCCAACATCGTTCTCTCCCGGCGCAGCTATGGCGACCGTCACGCCCTCCTGCTGCACAACCGGGACCAGTACACCCGCGCGGTCCGCGTCGCCGTCCCCGGCCTGACCGGCGACTGGACGGTGCGGGACGCCCTGAGCGACGCGGCACCCGTGCGACGCAGTGCCGGTCGCATCGGCGATCCCGGCATAGACGTAACGCTGGCTCCCGGCGGTCCGGCCGTCCTGCTCATCGAACGCTGATGCCGCAACCACGCGCCCTCCCGCACGGCGGCGGGTCTTTAACGTGGGCTACAAGGTGGTCTGCCTCGATTGACGTCTATTATGGGGACACCATACTTAATTGATGGCATTTATTTGAAGCTCGTCGTCCCTATTCCCGACTGAAATTGAGTATGGTGTCCCCGGAATATCGACCGCGCGACGATCGGCGAGATCATGACCACGAATGTCATCGTCGCCCATCCCCCCGATACCGTGCACCACGCGCTCGAGACGATGACCGCGAAACAGATCAAGCATCTGCCGGTTATCGAGAATGAAAACGTGGTCGGCATTATCTCCATCACCGACCTGCTCAGGCGCCTGTACACCGAGGACGAAATGAAACTCCGCTACCTCAAGGATTACGTGGAGGGGATGCGCAAGTCGAACGTGTACTGATTTTCAGGTGAGGATTCGTTCCAGCCCCCGCCTGATGGACGGCAGGGCGATGTTCTCGAAATCGATATCGCCCGGGCTTTTCCACGTGTATCCGGCCACGTCGTCGCCGGGGATCACCCGCGGCTTTTCATCGAGCAATACCTCGAAGAAGACGTCCTCGGTATGGTAGTTGACGTCCTTGTAGCGGTAGGTGTTCGGTACCGAGAACAGGTATACCGGCTGGTGAATCGCGACCCGGAGTTCCTCGGCGATCTCTCGAACCGCCGCCTCTTCCAGCGATTCGCCCGCGTCGACGAAGCCGCCGGGCAGGTCGAGCATGCCCCGGCCGGGTTCCCTGCCCCTGACCGTCAGCAGGATCTCCGCGCCGCAGCGGATGGCGACGGCGACGGCGGCCGCGACGTTCCAGAAGAAGGTGAAGCCGCACGCCGCGCAGTAACACCGCCGCGTGCCGTCGTCGCGGAATGAGTCGGCGCCGCATGAGGGACAGTACATGCCGTTTCCTTGTCTTGAACCAGTGAGGTTACCGGCCCGCCGACCGGAGGTTGTGCACGAGCGTATCCAGGCCGGAGACGGCCCGCCGCCTGATGACGGCCGGCACGATGAGCCAGTGGATGGGGAGCTGGAGGAGGGGAATCCCGCCGCCGAGACCCGCGCCGAGCAGGATCGGCCATTGCTGGTCGAACAGGAGTGCGAACAGCAACCCCAGGCCTCCGCCGAGACCGACGGCCAGTCCGAGGAGGAGTTTGACGATGAATCCCTTCACCTTGTCGACGCCGCCGAAACCGGCGGTGACCGAGAGCCGGCCTCCCGAAACCGTTACCCGTATGGGCGACGCCCCGTAAAGCGGATTGCCCGACTGGGAGCGGATGAATCCGCCCTCGTGTTCGGCGACGATGCCGCTGTCGGTGTTGTCGACCCGGTATCCGGCCTGGGCCAGTATTGACCGGGCGAAATCGATCGCCGCGGCGGGATTGCCGCCGAACGGCTCGCTGCGTTCGTAGTCGTCCATGGTGTCCTCGCCTCCGCGGGACGCACCGGCTCCCGCTCCTGCCGGTGACAACCCGACGTCGGGATATTATATCGGATATGATCGTCTTTACTACCGGGGAGAATACTGGTACCTTTCTCCCGGTGTTCGTGTAACCACTGACACGAAAGGAACGAGATGAGCGCTATCAAGGTTATTCCGTGCCTGGATACGAAAGACGGGCGGCTGGTCAAGGGTATTCACTTCGTGGACATCAGGGAACTCGGCGATCCGGCCGAGGCCGGCCGGGCCTACAGCGCGGCCGGCGCCGACGAGCTGGTCCTGCTGGACATCACGGCCAGCGCCGAGGGCCGCAAGACGTTCCTGGATGCCGTGGAGAAAACCGTGAAGGTGATCGACTGTCCCTTCACCGTGGGGGGCGGTATTGCGAGCGTGGACGATGCACGGCGACTGTTCGACCTCGGTGTCGACACGGTCTCCGTCAATACCGCCGCCATCCGCAACCCGGACCTGGTCTCGGATCTCGCCGGGGAGTTCGGCAGCGAGCGGGTCACGGTGGCCGTGGACACCCGGCAGAACGAGGTGATGGCGTCGGGGTACGAGGCGGTCATCGAGGGCGGCAGGACCGGCGCCGGCATCGACGCGATCGAGTGGGCCGCCCGGGCCGCCGCGCTCGGCGCGGGTACGATTCTGCCGACCAGCATGGACACCGACGGCGTGCAGGAGGGCTACGACATACCGATGACCCGGGCCGTGGTCGCGGCGGTGGACGTCCCGGTCGTCGCGTCCGGCGGGGCGGGGACGCTGGAGCACCTCTCCGCGGTCGTGCTCGATGCGGGCGCGGCGGCGGTTCTGGTCGCCTCGATCGCCCACTACGGCACGTACACCATCCGCCAGATGAAGGAACACCTCGCCGGCAAGGGGATCGAGGTCGACCTGGAGAAGTGAACCGACGTCCCGGTTCTGAATAAAAAACGCCGTGCGGGTACAGGGCGTCCCGCACGGCGTTGTTTTTCGCGGTATCTGCGCTACTGCGGTTTGACCGTCAGTCCGTCGACGGGCATGCCGTCCTTGTCCCTGATGCGGCAGGAGGCCGCCCAGTCCCCGCTGCCCTGCACGATCTTCAGCATGAGGCTGTTCTCGCCCTCGTTGAGCGTGACGGTCACCTTGTCCTGGCCGGGCGTGCAGCCACGGCTCTGGAAGTTCTCGTGGACGAGCTTTCCGTTGAGCCAGGCCTTGATCGCGTCGTCGCTGCCCATCTCCAGCCGGGTCTCCTGTTTTTTCGGCGCGACCAGCGTCGTCTTCAGGTAGACGCAGCAGTTGCTCTTGTTCCCGGCCGCTTTTATCAGGTCGATCGTCTCCTGTCCGATGCCCTTTTTCAGCAGTTTCCAGGTCACGTCCTTCCCGCCGGTCTCCGGGGGAAGCTTTTTCTTGAACAGCGCCTTGTCCCCACCCTTGTCGTAGATCGGCGAGATCATCCAGGCCCTGACGTAGGCCTTCGTCTTGGCCAGATCGGCGAGGGTCTTATCGGCCGTTTTGGCGACGGTCTTGTTCTTGCTCTTCTTCAGCTTTTTGGCCATCGCCGTGGCCGCTTCCGGATTGCTGGTGCGGATGTTCCAGGCGAGATTGGCCGCCGACAACTCCGCCTCGGCGGCGAGTGCGGGGTTGTCCATGAGCTCATCGAGCATCGCGAGGGCCTCGGCGGTCACGGCGTTCTGCAGGCCGCTGACGATCTGCTTTTTCTCCTCGTCCCGCGTGGCGAGCTGCAGGGCGGTCTTGAACATTGCCGTTCGCTTTTCGCCCGAAAGGCCCGCGCTATCGAGGCCGGCGAGACGGATATAGCCGCGGAGTGCGACGATCCGGTCGGTGTCCGTATCGGCGCTTTTCGCGACCGCGAGCAGGTCTTCGGCCGCCGATCCGTTGGGCCATGCCGCCAGCGCCCGCAAAGCCTTTCCGGCCAGTTCGTCGTTGCCGGATTTCAGGGCCTTCCGCTCCATCGCCAGGGCGCTGGGATCGCCGGAGATCGAGCCGAGGGCGAGGATGGCGCCCTTCGTGGCGTCCTTCGCCCGGTCGTAGTACCCGGCGATGACCTCGAAGCAGGCCGCCGTGTCGTCGGCGCGCGAGGCGACCTTCTTGATCGCCGCCTCCGCGGGCGGCAGTTCGCTCTCGTCGTCGATCTCGACGACTGCCTTCATGATCGGCTCGATATCCTTCCCCGAACCCAGCGTGGCGATGCCGGCCCACGCCTCTTTCCGGACCGCCGGGTCGTCTGCCTGCACCAGTTTCAGGAGCGCGGGGACCGCCGTCGTGCAGCCGCGGGCGGCGAGGGCCTTGATGGCCGGGGCCCGCAGCGCGTCCTGGCCGAGGGCGTCGATCAGCGCCGCGTCGATGCCGTCCCCGGACATGCCGGTGATGGCCCGGGCGACGCTCGCCCCGACGTCGGGGGAATCGGCCAGTCCGAGCAGGACCGGCACCGTCCCGGCGTCGCCCATCTTGCTCATCGCCTTGACGGCGGCGTCGCGCACGGCCTCGTCCCCGCCCTTTACGAGCGCGGTCAGGGCATCCATCGCGGCCGTGTCGCCGCGGGAGCCCAGCGCGGATATCAGTCCGACCTTTCGGTCGCCGGAGAGATCATCGAGCAGGCCGATCATCGCCTTCGTGAGTTCTTCGCCCTCGGTGCCGGCCACGATCCCCAGGGCCCCCGCGCGGAGCATGGCGTCGTCGCCCGTGATTGCCGTGCTGATGAGCGGGATCGCCTTTGCGGCATCGGCCTCGGCGAGGGCCCGCAGCGCCGCGATCTTGCAGGGGCTGTAGCTGCCGGCGAGCACCTGCTCGCAGAGGGCCGCCGCTTCGTCTCCCGTGAAACTCCCGGCGCACGCGACCATCGCCTGCATCCGGGCGGGCACGAGCTCGTCGGGGGTTTTCAGGGCGGAGAGTGCCTTGGCGGCGTCCGTGCCCCCGATCGCGCCGAGGGCGCGGATCGCGGCCGCGGCGACCGCCGTCTTGCTGCTTTCGGCGAGCGTCTTGGCTGCCGCGATCGCCTTCCGGTCGCCCCGTTCGCCGAGGCTGCCGAGGATGCCGATTGTGGCGTTGTCCGGCGCCGTTGCCAGCGCGTCTCTCAGGGCCGCGTCGGCCTCGTCGCACCGCAGCCGCTCGAGGACGAGCCGGGCGTAGTGCGCGAGGGTCTTGTCGGCGAGCAGGGCGGCAACCGCCGGAATGGCTTTCTTCGTGCCGACCTGCTGGAGAAAACGGCAGGCGAGCGCCCTGGTGGTCTGCGTGGCGTCTGGCGAGGAGACGACGGCGAGGAGCTTCTCCTCGAGGGCGCCGTATTCGTCGACGGGCGTTTCCCGGAGGAGTTCTTCCACTTTCTTGCCCGCATCCGAGGCCGCACCGTATTCGTACTTCGCGAAATCCTCCCAGATGTCGCCCCGGGATACGGACGCGATCAGGCAGCAGGCCGTCAGTATGATCAGTGTTTTCTTTATCATCGGTATCGTTCCTTCCGCTCGGGTTTCGGTGTTCATATCTGCCACGGGCCGCGCCGGGGACGGTCCACCAGCCGGCTGGCTTCCTCGTCGCCGACGAAGTCTTCCTTGTCCGGGTCCCATTCAAGGTTCCTGTCGAGTC
>CAZLBC010000077.1:0-24592 GCA_964557575.1 uncultured Planctomycetaceae bacterium | reverse complement strand
CTTTTTTCTTTCCCTCCGCTTTGGTTCGCACTACCATCCCGGTCGGCGATATGAACATCAGGCGACTCAACCTGCTGCTGCCGACCTCCCGGGACGTCAGGCTCCTGCTCCTGTCGGGGTTTTTCTTCGGGTTCGGGTTCAGCGGCTTCGGGGTCATCCTGAACCTCTACCTCAAGGAACTCGGCCACCGCGAGGGGGTTATCGGCCACCTGCTTTCGGCCAGGACGCTGGCGATGATGGCGATGACGATTCCGGCGGCCTTCCTGGTCAGGCGGCTGCGGCTGAAGACCGCCCTGGTAATCACCGGGCTGGTGACCGCGTCGGCGTCCCTGCTGGTCATCTTCCGGGCCGACATGGCGCCGATCGCGATCGGCCTGATCTGTGTCGGGGCCGCCCAGGCCTTCCCCACGGTCATCCGCGGGCCGATGATCATGAAGGGAACGAAGGCCCGTCACCAGACATTCCTTTTCGGCCTCGACCTCGCCCTGATGATCGCCTCGGGCGTGCCGGGAGCGCTTCTGGCCGGCTGGCTGCCGGACATACTCCGGGCATGCGACTACCCGTTGATCAGGGGATTCAGGATCTCTCTCCTGGTCCACGTGGGGATCGCCTCACTCTCGATGGTGCCGGTGCTGCTGATCCATACCCGCAAACTGATCGACGATCACCGGGAACACTTCTTCCACGTAGAAACTTCGTGGTGGCAGATCGCGCGGCTCGCGTCACCCCACGTCCTGGTGGGCCTGGGGGCGGGACTGTCGATCCCGTTCCTGAACCTCTACTTCGCGGACCGGTTCAACCTGGCACCCTCGGAGATCGGGGCCCTCTTCGCCGCCATGCAGGTCGCCATGATCCTCGGGGCGATCTCCGCGCCCCGCTTCGCCCGCCGGTGGGGGCGGATCAGGTCGGTGATCCTCTTTCAGATGCTCTCGGTTCCGTTCCTGTATATTTTGGCTGTCTCAGGGCACCTCTGGCTGTCGGTCGCGGCGTTCCTGGCCCGGGGTGCGCTGATGAACATGGCGCAGCCGATGGTCATGAACTTTTCGCTGGAAAAAACGCACCCGCACGACCACCCGCTGATGTCGGGGATCATGACCACCGCGTGGCTCGCCTCGTTCGGGGTCACGGCCAACGTCGGCGGATGGCTGATAGAGCACGGCGGCTACTTCTGGCCGTTCAACCTGACCCTCGCCGCCTACGTCCTCTCTTCGGCGGTCTACCTCCTGGTCATCCTCCCCATGGAACGGGAGTAATAATCTGACGGCCGGTCACCTGCCGGCGGTGCCGCCCTTCCTGAACGCCGCGGGACCGCACCCCATGTGCTTTTTGAACACGCGGCTGAAATAATAGCGGTTCGGGAATCCCAGCAACGCGGCGACCCGGTCGATCGACTTCGCAGAGAGCGCCAGCGTGCGGCAGGCGGCCCGGATGCGCTCGGCGGCGACGTACGCGGCCGGGCTTTGACCGACGTGCCGTTTGAACCAGTACTCGAATGATCGCAGACCCATTCCCGCAAAATCGGCAAGGCGCGGGTTCGACAGATTCCGATCCATGTGGCGGGCGATGTGTTCGACAACCCGGTGTACCATCGGCGGGTAGACATGAAAGTATTCCCGGGGAAGCGCCGCAAAGGTCAGGTGAAGAACGCCCTTGCATATATGATTGAGGCGCCGCAAACCGTCGCCATCAACTACGTCATCGTATGCAATGGTATAATTGTCCAGCGCCGATCGAAGGGCGGGTGTCACGGCCACCGAACACGGGCGCCGGAGGGCGATGGCGAAATCGTCGCTGGGATTGAAATGAATCCAGAGGTGCGGGACATCCCTGCGGCCGACGGTATCGAAGAGCACGTCCGCCGGCGTGAGAACGGCCGCGTCGGGCGTCAGCGGATACTCCCCGTCCCCGAACGCGATGGCATTCCCCGCTTCGCAATTATAGTGCAATCGCCAGTAGGGGCTTCGAATACCGCGATGATTCCAGTTTTCGTAACGCAGGTAACCGCACTCGTGGACGATGAACGAGGCGCCGGCAACCTGCGTCAGTTCCAGAAAAGACCGCCCGAGCTGCGTGAAGGGGCTGCGGTAATCACGGTATGCGGGTACGGTGTTTCTCATCTTCATTTGCGTAATAAGACACAATATATGCGCGTATTGACATTGCAATAACAGTCATCATTGCGGAAAATATACGCCAGTTGACGCCCGGTGTCACGGATCTATCGTTGTGTCGGCACCGGCTTGACAACTCGCGCGGAGAACACGCCTATGACGGACACCACTATCGACCGCCGCCGCTTCTGCGGTATCGCCGCGGCCGCGGCCGCCTGCCCCGCCGCCGCTCGCGCCGAAAAGCCGTTCGGATTCCGCTGGATCATCGCCTCCTGCCTGTACGGGCGCCTGCCCCTGGAACAGATCCTGCCCGCACTGCCGCGGCTGGGGGCGAAACACATCGACATCTGGCCCGAAAAGCACGGCAACCAGCGGGAACAGGTCGAGAAGATGGGCGTCGATCGGTTCGCCGCCCTCCTGGCAAAACACGGGGTGAAGCTCGGCATCGTGACCCGCTACGACCTCGGGCCGTTCCGCCTGCAGGAGGAAATGGCGTTCGCCCGAAAACTGGGCGGGAAGATCCTCGTCTGCGGGGGACGGGGGCCGCGGGGCCTGAAGGGCGGGAAGCTGAAAGCCGCCGTGGCGGCATTCGCCGAGAAATTGAAACCCCATATCGCCGCCGCCGCCGAACACGGCGTATCGATCGCCGTCGAGAATCACGGCAACAACCTCATCGAGACCCCCGACGCGATGAAGTGGCTCGCCGAGATCGCCGATGCCGAACACTGCGGCATCGCCCTGGCCCCCTACCACCTCCCCCAGGACCCGGCGGCGATCGCCCGGCTGATCGGCGACCTCGGCGAGCGGCTCCTCCACTTCTACGCGTGGGAGCACGGCATGGGCTGCCATAAGAAACGGCCGAAGGACGAGGAATTGATGCAGTTGCCGGGACGCGGCCGGCTGGACTTCGGGCCGATCGTCGCGGCCCTGAAGAGCATCGGCTACGCCGGCTGGACGTCGGTCTTCATGCACCCGGTGCCCCGGGGGATCCCGATTTTGCCCACGGCACGGGAGGTCACCGCGGAGATCGCGCGGGCACAGAAATATCTTGAATCCCTGTTGTCATAATCCGAGGAAAACGCCATGAACGACGCGGTTCTGATCGTGGTCGGCGATGCCGCCGAAACCGTCGACACGCTCTACCCGCTGTACCGGCTGCGGGAAGACGGTTTTCGACCGGTGGTGGCCGCGCCGGAGAAACGGCGGTACCAGATGGTCATGCACGAGGTCAAGCCGGACTGGACAATCACGAAGGAATGGGAGGGATACACGATCGAGGCGGACACGGCCTTCGCCGACGTCGACCCCGCGGCATGCCTGGGCATATTCTTTTCCGGCGGGCGGGCGCCGGAGTACATCCGCTACGATGAAGATCTCGTCCGCGTCACGAAGCACTTTTTCGCAAACGACAAGCCGGTCGGGAGTGTCTGCCACGGGGTGGAAATCCCGGCGTACGCCGACTGCGTGGCGGGGCGGCGGATGGCCACCGTCCCCAAGTGCCGCTTCGACCTGGAGGTCCGCGGCGGCATATTCGTCGACGAACCGTGCGTGGTGGACCGCAACCTCGTCAGCGGCAGAACCTACCACGACCACCCCTTCTATGTTCCCCGGTGGATCGAGCTGCTGAAGGCCGAACGGGAGAAACGGACATGAGAACACCCGGCAAGCACATTACGCGACGGTCGTTCATCGCGGCCGCTGCCGCGGCGCCCGCGGCCGTCCCGGCAGTTGTCCGGGGCCGTCCCGCGCCCAGCGACCGGCTGACGATGGCCATGATCGGGCTGGGGAGCATGGGTCTGCGCCACGTCAAGGGCTTCCTCGAGGAAAAGGACTGCCGGATCGTCGCGGTCTGCGACGTCGACAACACCAGGCGGCGGCAGGCGGCGGCGGTGATCGAAAAACACGAAAACGGCGGCAGTTGCGACCGGGTCAACGATTTCACCGAACTCCTGACGCGCGACGGGCTGGACACCCTCTGCATCGCGATCCCCGACCACTGGCACGCCGTCGTGTCCATCCTCGCCTGCCGCGCGGGAAAGGACATCTACGGGGAAAAGCCGCTGGCCCGGACGATCCGGGAGGGCCGGGCGATGGTCGAGGCCGTCCGCCGCAACGGGATCATCTGGCAGACGGGCAGCTGGCAGCGATCCACCGCGCACTTCCGGTTCGCCTGCGAGCTGGTCAGGAACGGGCGGATCGGCACGCTGCGGGAAGTCCTCGTCGGCATCGGCCCGGGGAAGCCCATCGAACCCCAGCCGGTGATGCCGGTGCCCGACGGCTTCGACTACGACCGCTGGCTGGGCCCGGCCCCCCGGGCCCCCTACACCGAGAAGCGCTGCCACTGGAACTTTCGCTGGATACGCGACTACTCCGGCGGACAGGTGACCGACTGGGGCGCCCACCACATCGACATCGCCCACTGGGGGATGGGCGTCGACGGCAGCGGCCCGCTCACCGTGGCGGGGAAGGGTATCTTTCCGGACACCGGCCTGTGGGACGCGGCCGTCGACTACGACTTTACCTGCACCTACGCCGGCGGGATCCGGATGCGGGTGGCGAGCAACAATCACGTCCGGCAGGGCGTGCGCTTTATCGGCGACGACGGCTGGGTCCGCGCCACCCGCTCGAAGACCACCGCCGAGCCGGCGGCACTGCTGCGGGAAACCTTCGGGGCCGGCGAGATACACCTGCCGCGGCCCTCGGGGGGCCACCGCCAGGGGCACCGGCGGGACTTCCTGGACTGCGTCCGGACCCGGAGCGAGCCGATCACCCCGATCGAGGTCGGGCACGGTTCGATCATTCCCGCCCACCTCGGAAACATCGCCATGCTCCTCGGCCGGAAGATCAGGTGGGATCCCCGTCGCGAGGAGATCGTCGGCGACACCGCGGCCGCCGCCATGACGGGCCGCGCGCTGCGGGAACCGTGGGGGCTGCTGTAGCGTACACGATGCCTGACGGCATAGATTCGAATCGGAGAAACTAAGGATCCGGAGTGGGAGAAGGTCCAGGACAGGCGCGCGGGCAAGCCGCCCATGCCCCAGGCCTGCGAGCATAATTACAGGTCGTGAAAAGGAGATGGGAGCCTTTTATTCCCGCATAATTTTAATTGACAATGCGAAACCCGCTGATATAATGTCAGTAATATCGATCGTTATTGCTGACATTATAAAGCTATGAATGTTACACATCCTATTTCAGAAAAAATACTTAGACGGATAAATGGACGTGAGGGGCCTGTCCCAACCGGGGATCTTCTGGACCTGGGAACCCGCTCTGCCGTGGACAAGGCCCTTTCGCGCCTGGCGCGCCAGGGCAGGATTCGCAGGGTTCGCCGGGGATTATACGAGATCCCGCGCACGGGCGCACTGCTGGGTGAGCCACTCGTGCATTCGCCCGACGTGCTGGTCCGCGCCTGGGCCAGGAACAACGGCCTGCGCGTGGTGCCGTCCGGGGCGATGGCCGCGAACATGCTTGGTCTTTCCACGCAGGTTCCGGCCAAGATCGTATATTACACCAACGGCCGGTCTCAGACACTCGAACTCGGACCGTATATCGTCAAGCTGCTCAATCGCGGGCCAAAGACCATGGACGTGAGCGGAGACCTTGCCCCGCTGGTTTTGCAGGCCCTGAGGCACATAGGCCGCGGGGGTGTGACTCAGAAGGTAATGAATCGGCTGCACTCGATTCTTTCAAAACAAGACAGGTCCGATCTGAGCAGCAGTATTGGATGCGCCCCGGGGTGGATGAAACCGGTGATCGAGGACATTGCCGGTAAGGAGGGTGGCTGATGGACGGCATTGCCCGGGCCCCTGCAGAGGTACGCGCGGATTTGTTCAGCCGTTCGGCCGCGGCATTGAGCCCGGACAGGTCGCCGGCAATAGTCGAAAAGGATTTCTGGGTTTGCTGGACGTTGTACCGCATCTACGATGTGATGAAGTTCAGGCCTCAGATGATCTTCAAGGGGGGTACGTCCCTTTCCAAGGCCTATAACGCGATCGAGAGGTTTTCAGAAGACGTGGACCTGTCGCTCAGCCGCGAGGATCTTGGTTTTTCCGATGAACGCGATCCCGAAGAGCCCGGAATCAGCGGGAAGGAGGCGCGTCGAAGGATAGATGCCCTTGTCGCGGCCTGCGAGAAAGCGATCGCCGGCACAGTTCTGCCCAAGCTCAGGGAGGACTTCGCATCAGTGATAGGTACCGACGGCTGGACTGTTGAACTCGATGAAAACGATCCGCAGACGGTTATATTCGCCTATCTTCGCAGCGAACTTACGGGCGGTCTTTCGGAAGCCGTACGTCCCTCGATCAGGCTCGATATGGGAGCGCACTCGGACGACTGGCCGGCCGAAGACCGTGAAATCCGTTCTTATGCCGCTCTCCGGGCAGACTACGCGGGCATGCGCGAGATGATCTTCGGCGATCTGCCGGAATGGGAGGAGATCATGGAGGGTTTGAGGGAACTGGAAGGACGTATGAACCGTGGGGACTCGAGCGTACACGATGCCTGACGACGCGGGGAACCCATGAACGACGAATGCTTCCTGGTAGAGAAGACGTATTACGATGCGGCGCGGGAGGGCCCGGCCGGGGAGGAGATATCCGACCGCCTCCGGGAGATCGCCGCCTACAACCGGATCAACGCCATGGCGGCCGTCGCGGCCGCTCGACACGGCTGGATCGGCGCCTGTTTCTCGGCCGCCGAGATCATTACCGTCCTGTATTTCGCTATCGCGGACACCGGGGCCGACGATCCCCGCCGCGACGCGGTGGTCCTGGGCAAGGGACACGCCGCGGCGATGCAGTACGCGGCCCTGGCCGGTCTCGGGCGAATCCCGGTCGCCGCGCTGCTGCAGTACAAGCGGCCCGGCGGGCCGCAGGCCCACGCGGACATGACCACCCCCGGCATCGACACCAACACCGGCTCGCTCGGGCAGGCCCTCTCGAAGTGCTGCGGACTGGCGATGGCGGGACGGCGGCGGGTGTTCGCCGTTCTCGGCGACGGAGAACTCCAGGAAGGCCAGAACTACGAGGCGGTCATGACCGCCGTCCACTACGGGCTCGATAACCTGACCGTCATCATCGACCGCAACGGCATCCAGTCCGACAGCAACGTCGCCGACGTGATGGATATCGGCGACCCCGCCGCGGTCTTCCGCGCCTTCGGGATGAACACGGTCGCGGCCGACGGCAACGACATCGCGGCACTTCAGCGCGCCGTCGCCGGGGCCGCGGCGGCCGGCGTCCCCACCGCCGTGATCGCCCACACCGTCAAGGGACGGGGCGTCGGCTTCATGGAGTCCCGCGACGCCCGCCGGAGGGCCTACGCGTGGCACGGCAGGCCGCCGGCCGGCGCCGCGTATCTCGACGCCCTCGTCGAACTCGGCGGCAGTCTCCGCAACCGGACACTCGCCGCCGAGATAGCCTCCTTCGTATCCGCCCGGCGCGGCCGCCCGGCCTCCCCGCCGCGGCCGCGGCCCGCGGGTATGTCCACGGGCGAGGCCTTCGCCCGTTGTCTCGTCGACGTCGCCATGGAACGGCCGGCGATCAGGGTCCTGGACGCCGACCTCGAAAAACCGTGCCGCCTGGAGGATTTCGCCCGCCGGCTCCCAGGGCGGTTACTCGAGATGGGCATCTGCGAACAGGACATGGTCTCCTGCGCGGGGGGGCTGGCCCTGGGCGGCGAGATCCCGGTGGTCAACACCTACGCGGCATTCTTCCGGCGGGCCTTCGAACAGGTGTACGTCAACGCCACCGAGCAGACCAGGATCCTCTACGCCGGCCACTACGCCGGGCTGTGCTACACGACCGACGGCCGGACGCACCAGTGCACCGGCGACATCGCCATGATGCGTTCGATACCCGGGATGGCCGTCCTCTACCCCGCCGACCCGGGGGAACTGCCGGGCATGCTGGACTGGTTTCTCGACGAGTGGGAGGGGCCGGCCTACATCAGGCTGCACCGCACGCCCGCCCCGCCCTGTGGCGGCGGCCCCTTCCGGTACGGCCGGGGCCGGCAGGTCCGGGATTACGGGGCGCCGACCGCCGTGGTCACCTGCGGCCCGCACACCACCCGGTACTGCCGCGAGGCCGTGGACGCCCTCGCCGCCGACGGCGGGCCGCAAGTGGACCTCTGGACGGTCTCCACGCTGAAAAATCTCGACCGGGCATTCGTCAGGGAACTCGCCGGCCGGTACGCACTCCTGCGGGTGGTGGAAGAGACCATCGCCGCCGGCGGCCTCCGCGACGAGCTGTCGGGCGCGATGGCCGACCTGGAACGGGAAGGCCTCCCGTCCCGCCCGCGAATAGTGCACCGCGCGCCGCGGGGGATGACCGGCTGCACGCTCGATCCCGAGGGCTGCTACCGCCGTTTCGGGCTGACCGCCGATGCTGTGGCGGCATTCATCAAAGAGACGCCGTGATCCCCCGGCAGCATCTCTGTCTTCATCCGCCCTGCGCTATCAGCAGGACCGGGCGCGCATACCGGCAGCGCGGCGGCCGTTAACAAAACCACAGTGAAAAGTATTCCGTATCGCAGGGTTTTCTCCCCTCTGTAAAACTGCGTGTAGTAGAACCATGGCCGAAGGACACACCGACGTCAACGAGCCGCACGTCCTGCAGTGCGAGGAAGTATGGGGCGGACCCGGCGCCGTCGATGCCGCCGCCGCCGTCCCGGGCATGGACGTGTGGACGGTCAGCCGTCCCCACGGCGGCCAACCGTCCGGCGGAGATATTCACTTCGTCGGTCTCTGCGGGCACGGGATCATTTCGCGTTTTATCGTGGCCGATGTCTGCGGCCACGGGCCCCGTGTCGCCCCCCTGGCGTCACGCCTGCATGATCTCATGGAAAAGCACGTGAACACGCCGGACCAGTCGGCCCTGGTCACGGCGATCAACGAGGCGTTCGCCCCCCTTGCGGCGATGGAAAAGTTCGCCACCGCCGTCATAGTCACCTATGTGGCGATACACGACCACCTTCTCGTGGTCAACGCGGGCCACCCGCGGCCGTTCTGGTATTGCAGCGCGACCGGGGAATGGCGGCGGCTCTCGCACAACGAGCCCGGGGCCGCCGACCGCCTGATGGACCTGCCGCTCGGCATCCTGCCGGACGTCGGCTACCGCCAGTTCGCGCTGCCCTTGGACAGGTCCGACATGGTCCTGCTGTACACCGACGGCCTGGCGGAGGCGGCCGATCCGTCGGGCAATCGGCTGGAGGAAGAAGGTCTGCTTGAACTCGCGGGGGGATTGGACACGTCCCGTCCAGAATCGTTCATCCACGCGCTGCTGGACGCCGTCGACGACTTCCGTGGCGGCAGGGACCCCGACGATGACGTGACCGCCGTCCTCCTGCACCATAATGCCGCCGACCCGCCGTAGGGTGAAAAGGGGACAGGCTGCTTTTACGGTAATGAATCCCCGTATTTCAGTGCTGTTGCGGAGAGAAGGAAAAGCAGCCTGTACCCTTTTTCTCTACTCGTCGCCGCCGAGGAGGCCGAGGCGGAGGGCCCAGTAGAGCAGGACCAGCAGGGCGCTGACCACGGCCGCGACGTAGGTCAGGAACGCGGCGTTGAGGACCTTCCCGGCGTCCCGGGTCTCCCGTCCGGAGAGCAGGCCGCCCTCCTCCATGGCGATCTTGGCCCGGCGGCTCGCGTCCCACTCGACGGGGAGGGTCACCAGTGCGAACACCAGGCTCATGCCGCACATCACCAGCCCGACGATCGCGAGGGGCTTGATCTGCATCAGGAAGCCCGCGATGATGGGAACGATATACAGGCTCGAGCAGAAGTTGGTCACCGGGACGAGGGCCGTGCGGACCCACATGGGGGCGAAACTCCGGGCGTGCTGGATGGCGTGCCCGGCCTCGTGGCAGGCGATCCCCACCGCCGACAGCGAGCGGCTGGCATGGACCCCCTCCGAGAGCCGCAGCGTCCGGGACCGCGGGTCGTAGTGGTCGCCGAGAAACCCGCCGGTGACCTCTATCGCCACCCCGTCGACGCCCGCCGCGCGGAGCATCTCCTCGGCGGCCTGCGCGCCGGTGAAGCCGCGGTCCGAGGCGATTTTGCTGTATTTCTTGAACGTCGCCTTCGTCAGCAGCGTCGCCAGGCCGCCCAGCAGCAGCGCCGGGCCGACGGCGATGATCAGGTATAACGGATCGATAAAAAGAAAAGGCATAGTAACTCACCTCTGTGCCAGGTTCGGATGTATCCTGCGCGATGCGCGTGTGCATACTACACCCTTTATACGAATTGTCCATCCCGGCGGTTCCCCGGTTGCCTGAAATTATTCCGCCGCCCCGCCGTCCCGCCGCGCGAAACTGCCGTCCGGGAGCAGGTCGTCGGCGTGGGGTTCGCCGCGCCGCTCCATCAGGTACCGGATGCAGTTCTTCCAGTTCTCCGCGCTCTGGCAGTATCCCTCGCGCCAGGAGTCGTCGACGGCGCCCTCCCGCTCGAGGCGCCGCAACGGGCATATGTCTATCCATGTACAGGGCATACCGGGTCGTTTCCCGCGCTACAACCCCTGCGATTTCAGGTACGCGGCGCTCTTGATCAGGATCTCGTCGGCGCCGATGATCTCCAGGGTCGAACTCTCCACGCCGGCATCCTTCATCACTTCGCAGACCCCGGCGATGTCGATGACCCCGTCGCCGAGGGCGATGTTCGAGAAGCCGCACCCGAAGATCTTCCCCCGCTTCGGCTCCCACTCGGGCCCGAGGTCCTTCCAGTGGATGTGCTTGATCTTGTCCTTGAAGGTCCTGGCCATTTCAACCGGGTCGCTGCCGCCCAGCCAGGAGTTGCCCGTGTCCAGGTTGACGCCCAGTGCGTCGGGGTTGCCGAGCATGTCCATGATATCCTGCATCCCCGTGATCGTGTCCGTCAGCGGTCCGTGCGGCTCGAGCAGCAGGTTCACGCCGTAGTCCCCGGCCATCTGTACGGGCGCGTGCAGCTTCTCGGCGACGGTGAAGACGCTCTGCTCGTAGGTGAGGTTCTGCGCCCATGCCGAGCGGGCGTCCGTCTCGGTGGTGACCACGTCGCGTATCCCGATCGCCGCGGCCAGCTTGATCGCCTTCATGATCTCCGCGGTCCCGTACGTGCCCGGGTTGCTCGGCTCCAGCAGCATCGCGTGCGCGCAGACCGTGGCCGGAACGATGTCGTACTTCTCGAACAACCGCTTTATTTCGAACGGGTTCTCGTCGAGGCTCACGGTGGGCGAGAACCCGGCGGAGCCCAGCATGCTGCCGCCCGCGTTCGTGTCGGTGATGTCGGCGTGGTCGAATCTCATCTCCTTGACCCTCTTGAGTTGCTCCTCCACGCTCGCGAACGGTTCGATCAGCAAAAACAATCCTATGTGCATCGGCCGTATCTCCTTTTTACGGTTGGTATCGTGCGGGTGATTTTCGTATCATAACCGGGGCGCCGCGGCGATAACGTTCGGTTTCGTTTAGTGAAGAATATTGTACCCGGGAGCGCAGATCATGCCGGCCAGGCACAGCACGACAACCTACCGGGAGCAGGGCCGCGTCTACCACGCGGACTCATGCGACGCCCTCGTCGACGCCACCACGCGGGGCATGCTCCGGATGGCGGCGGTCGCCCGGGGGGCCTATCCCGGCACGCCGCTGCGGCGGGGCAGCCTCGCGGGGCTGATGAGCGCCGGCTTCTGGGACGCCGTCCAGGAGCAGGACTGGGGGCTGCCGTGGCACCGCAACGAGGGGATCGAGATTACCTTCCTGGAGACCGGGAGCATGCGCTTCGCGCTCGATGGTTCGGGCCACGACCTGGCACCGGGGGACCTGACCATCACCCGGCCCTGGCAGCGCCACCGGCTCGGCGATCCCGCGATCGGCATCGGCCGGCTCCACTGGATCATCCTCGACGTGGGCGTCAGGCAGCCGCACCAGAAGTGGCGGTGGCCCGACTGGATCGTCATCACCCGCCGGGACCGCGACCAGTTGACGAAATACCTCAGGCAGAACGAGCACCCGGTCTGGAAGGCCACGCCGGAAATAAAGCAGTGCTTCCAGAACCTCGCGGACACCGTCGAAGCGGACCGGGGCGGCAGCGCCTGTTCGCGGCTGGCCATCGGCATCAACGAGATCTTCCTGTTGCTGCTGGAGTCCTTCCGGGACAAGCAGATCCGGCTCACCGCCTCACTGACCACCGCCCACCGGACCACGAAGATGTTCCTCGCATCGCTCCGCGAGCACATCGATGAACCGTGGACGCTGGAGTCGATGGCCGCGCACTGCGGACTGGGGGTCACCCGCTTCGTGCACTACTGCCGGGAGATCACCAACCAGACGCCGGTCAACTACCTCAACCAGCTCAGGGTCGCGGAGGCCGGGCGGCTGATGAAACGGAATCCCCGAAGGAAAATAATCGACGTCGCCCTCGACTGCGGCTTTTCCTCGGGCCAGTACTTCGCCACTGTCTTCAAGAAATTCACCGGCGTTCCGCCGCAGGAATACCGGAACAACTGCGGGTAAAAGGAGAACGAATATGAGACGTGATTACATTCTGGCAGCGACGGCGTGTGTCGCCGCGGCGGCCGCGGCCCTCCCGGCCCCGGCGCAGGACCGGCCGTCGCCCTACGGCGTCCACTCCCACGTGACGCGCAACGACGAGCACCGCTTTACCGCCGGCGAGTTCGCGCTGATGAAAAAGGCCGGCATCAGGTGGCTGCGCACCGGGTTCGTGTGGGCCGCGATCATGAAGAAGGACGGCCGGTTCGTCTACGACAACCACGACGCGGTCGTCGCCGCCGCGGAGAAGCACGACATCAGCATCATGGGGCTCCTGCACGGCGCCCCGCGCTGGGCGAAGCCCATTCACGAGCACCACGAGCCGTGGCTGCGGTTCGTGGAAAAGACCGTGAAGCGCTACGCGGGGCGGGTGCCCGCCTGGCAGGTGTGGAACGAGCCGAATATCCCCGGCTTCTGGGAGAATCCCGACCCGGACCACTACGCGGCGCTGCTCAAGCCGACATACAAGCTCATCACGTCGATCGATCCGAAGGCGAAGGTGGTGTTCGGGGGAAACTCGCAGTTCGACTGGAACTTCATGGACCGGGTCCTCCAGCTGGCCCCGGACGCCTTCGATGTCATGGCGGTCCATCCCTACGGCTACGCGCTGACCAAGGCGCCCGAGGCCTACATCCCCGGCACGATCGCCGAAATCCGGGTCCTGATGAAGGCCCGCGGGATCGCGGACCGGCCGATCTGGTTTACCGAGTGGGGCTGGCCGACCCACACGGCCCGCGGGGGCCTGTCGGACGGCGACCAGGCGAACCACATCGTCCGCGCCCATGTCCTGGCCCTCGCCGCCGGGCTCGAGCGGGGGTTCTGGTACGAACTGCAGGCGACCGAGAAGAAGCCCGAAGACCAGGAGCACCACTTCGGGATCCTCCACTTCGACCTCAAGCCCAAACCGGCGTTTCGGGCCCTGGAGACGCTGATACGGATGCGGCCCCCGGGATCGAAACCGCTCGACGGGCCGTATCACCGGCGGCTGTTCTACTACCCCGGCTGGACCACCCCCGACGGGAAAACCGTCTACGCCTTCTGGGACGTCTACGGCCGGTGGGCCAAGCAACGGAAGGAGCCGGTCACCTACGCGGGCGATCCGCCGAAGGCGTTCGATATGTTCGGCCGCCCCGTGAAAATCGCAATCGACGAAGAGAAGCGGACCGCGATCCTGCGCCCCGCGTGGGGCCGGCCCCGCTACCTGGTCTGCACGGGCCGGATCACCCTCCGTTCGGACGCGAAAGGAGCGGGCCGATGACAGCACGACGGCTGCCGGCGATGATACTGTTCCTCGCCGCTGTCCACGGCGGGTTCGCGGTCGCGGCGGCGGCGACCCTCCACGTCTCCCCGTCCGGCGACAACGACGCGACGGGCACCGCCGACGAGCCCCTGGCGACGCTCGCCGGCGCCCGTGACGCTATGCGCGACATGAAACCGCTCCCGGACGGCGGCGTTACCGTCATAATCGCCCCGGGAACGTACGTCATGGACGGGCCGCTGCTGCTGACGAAACGGGATTCCGGCACACAGGATCGCCCCGTGGTCTACCGCGCGGCCGCACCCGGCACGGCCCGGCTGATCGGCGGCCGGGTGATCCCCGCCGCGGCATTCAGGAAAAACGGCGCCGTCTGCCGCGTCGACCTGCGGTCGCTGGGCATCCGCGACCTCGGCACGATCGATCGCCGCGCCCTGGCCGGCGGGGCCATCCTGGAGCTGTTCTTCGGCGGCCGGCCCATGACCCTCGCCCGGTGGCCGAACACGGGGTGGGTGACAATGAAAAGGGTGACCGACAACGGCTTGGACAAAGACGGATCGTGCGGAACATTCATCTACCGTGACGACCGCCACGCCCGCTGGGCGGGAAGAAAAGACGTGTTTCTGCACGGCTACTGGACGCACGACTGGTCCGACGACACGCTCCGCGTCAAGAAGATCGACACCGACAAAAAGGAAATCACCCTCGCCGACCGGCACGGCTACGGGCTCGACGCCCGCGGCCACGGCGCGCGGCGGTACTACGCGCTGAACATACCCGAAGAGGTCGACGCGCCCGGCGAATATCATCTCGACAGGAAGACCGGCATCCTGACGTTCATCCCGCCGGCGGACCCGTCGTCCGGCGAGATCGCCGTGTCCCTGCTCGATAAACCGATCATCGCCCTGCGCGACGCCTCCTTCGTGACCGTCGCCGGGCTGGTCATCGAGTACGGCCGGGTCGCGGCCGTCTCCGTCGCCGGGGGCCGCGGCGTCCGCATCAGGGACTGCACGGTCCGTAACGTCGGGGGCGACGGGATCCGGCTGTCGGGCGGCACGGACAACGGCGTCGTCCGCTGCGAAGTGACCCGCACCGGCAAGGGCGGCATCCGCATCGCCGGCGGCGACCGGAAGACGCTCACGCCCGCCCGGCTCTTCGCGGCAGACAACCACATCCACCACTTCGCCCGGCGCCGGAAGACCTACCAGCCCGGCATCTCGCTGCACGGCGTCGGCAACCGCATGTCGCGCAACCACATACACGACGCGCCGCACGCCGCGGTCCTGTACGGCGGCAACGAGCACGTCCTCGAACTGAACCACGTCCACCACGTGGCCATGGAGACCGGCGACGTGGGCGCCTTCTACACCGGGCGCGACTGGACGAGCCGCGGCAACATCCTGCGGCATAACTTCATCCACGACATCGCCGGCGGCCGGAGCTACGGGTCGATGGCCGTGTACCTCGACGACTGCGACAGCGGCGATACGATCGCGGGCAACGTCTTCTGGCGCTGCGACAAGGCGGCCTTTATCGGCGGGGGCCGGGACAACGTGGTCAGGAACAACGTGTTCGTGGATTGCGCGGTGGCTGTTCACCTCGACGATCGGGGTAAGCGGCGGATGAAATTCGACCGGCCGCGCGACAGTTGGGACCTGGAAGCCAAGGCGAAGCGGCTGAACTACACCGCCCCCCCGTGGTCGACGCGCTACCCGTCGCTGGCCGGCGTGATGGAAGACCGGCCCCGCCTGCCCCTGCACAACGTCGTCGAAAACAACGTCATCGTCCGCTGCAAAAAGCCGATGAATCTCCGGAAGCTGGAGAAGCTTGTGACCATGAAGGACAACCTGGTCACCGATGAAGACCCCGGGTTCGTCGACATGGCGGGCGGCGACTTCCGACTCACAAAAGACGCGGCGGTCTTCGCAAAGATCCCCGGGTTCAAGACGATACCCGTCGGGAAGATCGGCCCCGCGCCGAAAGGAGAAGCGAAATGATGCGCATCACTGCACCGGCGGTACTCCTCGTCGCCGTCTCGGCCGCGGCGGCGGCCGAAACGATGGTCCCCTTCGTGATACCCCCGCGAATGCCGGACGACGGTCCCCTCGCCACCTCGTCTCCCGCATTCCCCGCCGGCGGATCCCGGATCACGGTCGACGGCAACCGGTTCGTGCGCGACGGGCGGCGGGTGCGGATCTGGGGGGTGAACACCTGCTTCGGCGCGAACTTCCCCGCCCCCGATATCGCCCCGGCGGTGGCTGCGCGGATGGCCGCCGCCGGGATAAACTCCGTCCGGCTGCACCACATGGACACCGCCCGCTGGCCCCGCGGGATCTGGGAGAAGAAGGAGGGAAAGACCATCGAACCGGAGGCCCTCGCGCGCCTGGACGTCTTCATCGACGAGCTGGCGAAGCGGGGCATCTGCGTCAACCTCAATCTCCACGTCGGCCGGGCCCACAGCCGCTACTGCGGCGCCCCGGCGCCCAACACGCGGTACGACAAGATCGTCGGGATCTTCACCCCCCAACTTGTCGCGGCGCAGAAAGACTACGCCCGGCGGATACTCGACCGGGTCAACACCCGCCGGAAGGTCCGCTACGCCGAGGACCCCGCCGTGGCCTTCGTGGAGATCACCAACGAGGACAGCCTCTTCATGTGGTCGGCCCGCCGCGACCTCCGCGGCCTCCCGGACTTCTACGCCGCGATCCTGCGCGACCGGTACAACGCGTGGCTCCGGCAGCGGTACGAAAGCACGGATGCGCTCCGTGAGGCCTGGTCCCACGGCGCAAAGCCCCTCGGCGACTGCCTGCTGAAAAATCCGGATATCGGGTCCGGCGACGGCCTCCCCGGCAGTTGGCACCTCGAGCGGCACGGCGATTGCGCCGCGGCGGCCGCCCCGGTCTCGTATGGCGGGAAGAAGGCCCTGAGGGTCGCGATCGAACGGATCGACGAGACGAACTGGCACCTGCAACTGAAGCAGGGCGACGTCCGGATCGCGGGCGGGACCTACTACACGCTGATCGTCGTCGCCGCGGCCCCGGAACCCAGGACGGTCGGCTACACCGTCGGGATGAACCACGCACCGTGGCGGCCGCTCGGCCTCTCCGGCAGCTTCGACCTCAAGCCCGCGTGGCAGACCTTCCGCGCGGGCTTCACGGCGCGGGCCGGCGACGACAACGCCCGGGTAAGTTTCTCCCTGGGCGGCGCGAAGACCGACGTCCTGCTGGCCCGGATTGAGCTGCGCCCGGGGGGCATGGTCGGCCTCGGGGCCGGCGAGTCGCTGGAAAAGAAGAACGTCGCGGTCTTCCCGGGCGGCGTATCCGCACCCCGCCGCCGCGACCGGATGATGTTCCTGGCGGACACCGAGAGGGGGTATTTCGACGACCTGCACCGGTACATCAGGAAGGAACTCGGCTGCGGGGCACTGGTGACCGGAACGATCATCTTCGGGCCCCTCGGTCTCTACGGGCAGGGCGGGATGGACTACTACGACGCCCACGCCTACTGGCAGCACCCCCGGTTTCCCGGCCGCCCCTGGGACCCGAACAACTGGCTGGTCAACCAGGAGGCCATGACCGACCATCCCGATGATTCGACGCTGATCCGGCTGGCCGCCCAGCGGCCGGCCGACAAGCCCTACACCGTCTCGGAGTACAACCACCCCGCCCCCAACGACTGCCAGGCCGAGTGCGTCCCCCTGATCGCCTCGTTTGCCGCGGCCCAGGACTGGGACGGGATCTGGCTGTTCACCTACGGCAACGCCGGGGAGCGGTGGGAGAGCCGGCGGTTCCGCGGGTTCTTCGACATGCACATGAATCCCGCCAAGTGGGGATTCGTCCGGGCCGCGGCGGCGGTCTTCCGGGACGGCGGGATCGCGCCACTGCCCGGCGCGCTGACCGCGCCGATCGGCGAACTGCCGCGGCTGGCGGACCTGCACCGCGCGCACGACCGGGACATGATGACGCTCCTGGCCGCAACGCTCGAGGACTTCTCGTGGCGGGACCTCCTGCGGCGCCGGGTCGCGGTGACCGTGGGAAAAAAGGAAACGCCCCGCCTCGCGGACGCGCCGGCCGGCACGGAGGTCACCTGGCGTACCGCCGGCGGGAAGGGCGCCTGCGCCGTCCAATCGACCGGCGCGCGGGTGTACGCCGGCCGCCCCGGGATCATGGCCGAGGCCACCGGCGGCGCGTTCGTTTTGGAATCACCGGCGTTCGCCGCGGTGATCGCGGCCGCCCTCGACGGCAAACCCCTCCCGGACAGCGGCCGCGTGCTCGTCGCCGCCTGCGGACGGTGCGAGAACACCGGCATGGCCTTCTCGCAGGACCGGCGCACCGTCGGACGAAAATGGGGCACCGAGCCGGTCCTGATCGAGCCGGTGACCGGGCGGCTGCTGGTCCCCGGCGCCGGCCGGACCGCGCGGGCCCTGACGCCCGACGGGTCGGCGGCCGGCACGGCCCGCCTGACGGCGGCCGACGGCGGGCAGGTCCTCCACCTCGCCCCCCGCCACGCGACCATGTGGTACCTGCTTCAGAAGTGATACCCGGCGGGCAGACGCGGCGGCGCACCCCGTCGTCGCCCTCAGCCCGGCACCGCCGCGATCCGCTCGAGGGCCGCGTCGATGTCGGCGGCCGCAATCCCGAGGTGCGTCACCGCCCGCACCCGGTCCGAGCCGACCGGCAGCACCAGGACCCCGGCTTTCCCCAGCGCCGCGCAGAATCCCGCCGCATCGCAACCCGGCAGCGCAAAGCAGACGATGTTCGTCTCCACGGCGGCCGGATCGATCGAAACCGGGGCCATCGCGGCCAGCCCCGCGGCGAGCCGGCGGGCGTTGGCGTGATCGTCGGCGAGGCGGTCCCGGTGACGGTCGAGGGCATGCAGCGCGCCGGCCGCCACGATCCCCGCCTGGCGCATCCCCCCGCCGAACTGCTTCCTGAACCGCCGGGCCCGCTCGATAAACGCCCCGCTGCCGGCCAGCGCCGAGCCGACCGGGGCGCCGAGGCCCTTGGAAAAGCAGACGCTGACCGAATCGAACCCGGCGGCGTACGCCGCTTCCGAAACGCCGGCCGCGACCGACGCATTCCACAGGCGGGCCCCGTCGAGGTGCGCGGCCAGCCCCGCCTCCCGCGCGGCCGCGGTCACGGCTTCGATCTGCTCGACCGGCCACACGCTGCCCCCGCCGCGATTATGCGTGTTCTCCACGCAGACCAGCCGCGTCCGCGGAAAATGCACGTTGGCCGGCCGGATCGCCGCCCGCACGTCGGCGGGGCTGAAGACCCCCCGCTCACCGGGCAGCAGCCGGCAGGTCGCCCCGGAGAGGGCCGCCGGGGCGCCGCCCTCGTAGTAGTACATGTGCGCCTCCCGGTCCATGAGGATCTCGTCGCCCGGCTCGGTGTGTGCCCGGACGGCAACCTGATTGCTCATCGTCCCGGAGGGCATGAAGACCGCCGCCTCCTTTGCGAGGACCGCGGCCGTGCGCTGCTCGAGCTGCCGCACCGTCGGGTCGTCGCCGAGGACGTCGTCGCCGACCGCCGCGTCGGCCATCGCCCGCCGCATCTCGCCGGTGGGACGGGTCACCGTGTCGCTCCTGAGATCGATCATGCCGCACCTCGTTTACACCCTGTCACCCATCGGATGAAAGCCGGTTGTTCTTTTTTACCGCGCGCCGGCCTATTCTCGGGCAACACAGCGGCGGGATTTCAGACTGATATACCGGATCTACCTGTTTTCAAACAATTCTTCGACGAAAAAACGGGTTTTCGCCGGGATCATTTCCCGGGGGTAGTATTTCACGACAAGGCGAAATACTTCATCGGGGGATTTCAGATCGAGGTGTTCTATCAGGAATATAACATCGTCCTTGTCGTGTGAATCGAACCGCGCGGAGATGCATTTCATCGCGGGAAGGTAGCCGGGCTGTGGAGCCCACACCCGTAAATGCGGGTAATTCAATACGTCTGTTTTCGGCGGGTCGACGCAGAAAAATACCTTGGCCGCATCATTGAGCCAATCATCGGGCACGTCCATTTTACGGGCCACACGCGCTGCTGCATCGCGAATCTCACGCGCCGGCGCGAAAATGCCGTCGACGTCCTTCGTGGCACAGCGCGTCTTGAACACAAGGCACATGACCGCACCGCCGCATATGCCCACCTCGCCGATAACATCCTTCTTTACAAGCTCGGCGTTTAATGCATCAAAAAGCCGTTCTATCATCTCCGTTCGCAGCATGCGTTTTCCTCATACCCGGTCCAGGAAATTACCCAGGACAAAAATATTTCTTTTCCTGAAATGAACCGGCGACTCGGCAAGCGCCGTCGCCTTGAGGTTTTCTACCCCCGCGACAAACCACGGGGTCTGAAGGGACGCAATCCCGACACACCAGCCGGGAATCCGGACACCCAACTCCCCGCACAGGGTCTCCACCGTAGATGCCAGGAGACATACAATCGTGCAGTGCAGGCCGGCAAACGGCGCACTCGTCACCAGGTCGGCATTTCGTCGCGCCCGCAAGGCATCAACGAAGTCGAACAGGTGCAGCGGCCACGACGTGTATCCGTCCTCCATGATACGGAAGGAAACCATCCTGACGGAGTCCTCATCTTCGCCGAGGAATTCTTCAATAAGCAGGGGTATCCCGTTTTCGGGCAGGTGCAGGGCCCCGGCCGCTTTCCGGAGGCTCGAGAGCCGCATATCATGTTCGCGCTGCTCGATGAGCTGCAATCCACGAAAAGACAACGACGCCATTTTCGCAAAGCGCCGTTGCGAATATCCTTTTTGCTCTCGTATGTGTTTTAACGCGATCATCATGGACATGATAGATGACTAACTATAATTAGTCAACACGTTTCGCCGCCGGCGACCTTTTGACGGCGGGCCGCCGCGTGCGGTATAATCGTTCCCCGGAGAGGCACTACATGATCCGGCGCACTTTTCTGAAGACGGCGGCGCTCGGCGCGGCGGCAACGGCCGCCCGCGGCGGCGGGCGGCCGCGCCCCAACATACTGGTCATCCTCGTCGACGACATGGGCTACTCGGACATCGGCTGTTTCGGCGGCGAGATCGAGACGCCCACCCTCGACCGCCTCGCGGCCGGCGGCGTGCGGTTCACGCAGTTCTACAACACCTCGCGGTGCTGCCCGACCCGGGCCTCCCTCCTGACCGGCCTCTACCCCCACCAGGCGGGGATCGGCATGATGGTCTACCGCGACCGCGGCCCCGGCTACCGCGGGAACCTCAACGACCGGTGCGTGACCTTCGGGCAGGTGCTCCGCGAGGCCGGCTACACGACGATGATGGTCGGCAAGTGGCACGCCGGCCACGCGCGGCGGTCCCGGCCCGAGGTCCGCGGCTTCGACCGCTTCACGGGCGTCTACCCCCACATCGACAGCTACTGGAAGGTCCTGAAGGGCTGCGCGGTCTACCGCGACCGGAAGCTGCTGATACCGGCCGGCGAGAACCCGAAAAACCCCTACCGCCCGGACGCGGCATTCTACACCACCGACTTCTTCACCGACGCGGCCCTCGACTACATCGACCGGGCGGCCGGCGCATCGAAACCCTTCCTCCTCCACCTCTGCTACAACGTCCCCCACTTTCCCCTCGAGACCCCGGACGACCTTATCGCGAAGTACCGGGGCCGCTACCTGAAGGGCTGGGACGCCCTCCGCGCCGAGAAGCTGGCGCGGATGAAGAAGATGGGGATCGTCACCCCCGCCCAGAAGCTCCCGGCGGTCCGGGGGTTTAAAAACCGGAAGATCGCGGGCTTCGGCGGCGTGGGGGCGGAGACGGACGTCCTGCCGAAGTGGGAGGACATCCCGGAGCGGGACCGCAAGGAACTGGATTTCCGCCGGGCGATGTACGCCGGGCAGATCGACCGCTTCGACTGGAACGTCGGCCGCATCGTCGACCGGTTGGAGAAGCATAACATCCTTGACAACACGCTGATACTGTTCTTTTCCGACAACGGCTGCTCGGGCGAGCTGGGGCTGTTCGGGATGAACTGGAAGAAATACACGTCGGCCAACTACCGCGCGTGGCGCAAAAAAGGCGGCTGGTCGATCTCCCAGGGCCAGTGCTGGGCCTGCTTCTCGAACACGCCGTTCCGGAAGTACAAGAAGTTCGTCCACGAGGGCGGCATCGCCTCGCCCTTTATCGCCCACTGGCCGGCGGGCATCAGTAACCCGGGACGGATCGAGACCGCCCCGTATTTCCACGTCATGGACGTGATGCCGACGCTGTGCGCGGCGGCGGGGGCGACCTGCCCGGCGGCGCTGGAGGGCCGGGAAATCACCCCCTCCCCGGGCCGGAGCATGCTGCCGCAGATCACGGGCGGGGAGAAGGAAGGCGGCGGGGCCGGGGACGGCGAGCCGCGGGCGATCTGCTGGCAGCACGAGAACCACGCGGCGATCCGCGCGGGACGCTGGAAGCTGGTGACGGTCGACGACCGGAAGGGCGACTGGGAGCTCTACGACCTGTCCGCCGACCGCGGCGAGACGGAGAACCTCGCGGCCTCCCGGCCGGAGATCGTCGAGCGGCTGAAGAGAACATGGACGGCGTGGGCCCGGGACGTCAACGCCCTGCCCTTCCCGGAGAAGCGGGGGAAGCCGACGCCCAACCCCTGGCCGCCGGCGGGGTGGTGAGAGGGGTGGGTATACACCGTGCAAAAAGCAAGTTTCTCCGGAAAAGCCCCTTAGAAATCGACGCGAAACCAGATTTCAACCTTTCACTCTTGCGATATCAATTCCGGGCGGTTAAATTACTACTTGCTTTTGTCATGGACGACGGGAAAAACGAATGAGCGGTAATGTAAGCGAAAAAAAAAGGCTTTTATCCGTATCTAGGGGAAACCTACGAGACAACAATCTCTCTCTCGATACACACTTCGATTTTTTTCCTGGTGGGTGTTTCATTCGTTCAGATAACGGCGCAGAGCCGAGTGAAAATATCAGGATTTTCTACAACGGACGCAAACAATTCGTTGAAACGGAGCTAATCTTAGGACCCAATAAACACTCCAAAAAACACGACAAGATTCGTTTCAAAAAGCATGATTGGGTTAAGCTCTTTTTCGACAAGCACAGAATCCAAGAGGGAGATGTTCTGGCAATAGAAAGACTGGACGTTAGATCTTACCGCATATACCCTTTTCAAACAAAAAATATTCGCACCGGTACGGAGATACCTGAATATTGGACCAAAGTTAAGAAGAATAAACCCACTATGATCGATCTCTTTGCCGGCTGTGGGGGATTCTCCCTAGGCTTACACCAAGCGGGTTTCCAAACACTAATCGCCGTGGAATGGGACGAATCGTGCTGTGAAACATATAGGGAGAATTTAAGTACGCGTATACTTAATTGCGCGATTCAGGAAATCGAACAGTTTCCTCTATGCGACCTGTTGGTTGGAGGCCCCCCCTGCCAAGGATTCAGCAATCTCGGTGAACGAGTACCGAACGACCCACGACGACAACTATGGAGACATTTCCTACGGGCCGTGGAAGATGCCAACCCTCTTGTTTTTGTCATGGAAAATGTCCAACCTTTGCTCAAATCAGCAGAGTATCAGGAGATATACAAACACGCATCTGCCTTGGGTTACAAAATAGAGGGGCGTGTCTTAAATGCCGCATTTTATGGTGTACCTCAGCAAAGAAAACGGGCATTTGTAATCGGAAGTAGAATCGGATATCCGAAATTCCCGCCGCCGACACATAGAAACCCCACTAAAGACCCGACATTCGCCGACCATGGCCTGCCACCCTGGAGGACCGTACGAGATGCCATAAGCGACCTTCCGGCGGAACCAGATGGTAATAATTGGCATATCGGTCGTAACCCCACCGCACTTTCCAAAAAGCGATATCGTTGTATACCTCCCGGCGGCAATCGATGGGATTTACCTCGAGAAATAATGCCTGAATGCTGGAAACGTAAAGTAAGCGGCGGGACCGACCTTTTCGGCAGATTATGGTGGGACAAACCTTCCGTGACCATACGCACTGAGTTTTATAAACCGGAAAAAGGAAGATACCTCCATCCGGTGGAGCATCGCCCGATAACACACAGAGAAGCCGCGAGGCTTCAAGGTTTTCCGGATGCCTTCCATTTCATTGGAAAGAAAATATCAGTCGGAATCCAAATCGGAAATTCAGTTCCTCCACCCTTAGGGTATGCCCTCGGGGCAAGCATAATCAAGGAAATCAGAAAACATCGTAGAAAATCGACCGGTGGAAACAAAAAAACGTCCATACGAACAAATGCCAAAAAAACAAACCATAGAACTGCTGATTGCAGAAGCTGACGAAGCGCTTGCTTACTACAAGAGAAATCATCAAGGTCTCTCCTGGCGCGAAAAAATACTCGCCTTGGTCAAGGTATCCGGATCCATAAAAAAGTTGGGGATTGACTCCAACCCGGAAGCGTCAAAAGTAAACGCACGAGAACGTATACGCTTGTATTTCACAGAACACGTTATGCAAGTGATCAATACTTCTGAATTAGAAGTAGTATCGGGTATTTCGGAATATGCTCGCAGAATTCGTGAACTGCGAGTACAGGATGGTTATAAGATTCTTGCAGGAAATATTGAGGATGTTGAAATCGGGATTGATTTAGATTCATCGGAATATCTTCTCCTCGATGCCGAACCCGATAAACAAGCCGCAAGGCGATGGCATATAGCAAACAGAATAAGAAGAGAAAAAGGGGGG
>CAZLBC010000076.1:0-24941 GCA_964557575.1 uncultured Planctomycetaceae bacterium | reverse complement strand
CGGAACGGCGTTTTCGGGGGCTACCCCGTCACGTGGTTTGACCTCGCGGCACGGCGATGAAGTCGCGAAACCCCTTTGTTTATAGGCCGAAACGCACAAGGCCCGCTGCCGGTGGGCAACGGGCCTTGTTTGGCCGAGAGACGAGTCGCGAGGACTCGTCGAATGGAGGCGGCGGGAATCGAACCCGCGTCCCGTGACGTTTCAATGGCGGCGCCTACGTGCATAGTCGCTTTATTTGTTCTCGCCGATCGGGCTCGAAGCGACACGATCCGTTCACGGCCAGCCGGACGGGTGTCCCGCGGCGGTAACCCGGCAACACCGCTGCGGCAAGCCCGCTGTTCGTCGTCCTTCCGCCGCCCGCGGGCGAAGCGTCGGGGGACGGGCTGCTATTTAAGCAGCCATTGCATAGTTGTTATTGGCAACTATAAATGGCCCAGGTGTTTTACGAGGCCTCCTGGAACCTCGACACGCAGCCGACATCTCAACTCGTCCGGTCGAATCCAATTCGCCCCCGGATGGTCGATCACTGTCGTCTCGGCCGGTGCCCGGCTTCCGCCGGGTTTCCAGCCATATCCATTATACCCCTCAATCGGCCGTTTCCCAAGGCGCAATGAGCGGAAATTGCCTTTACGGAGACCGCAAAAGCGGTACAGTTGCCCGTATGAACGACGAACGGGCCGGTATTCCGGCCGACTTCCTGATCAACTGCGGCGTCGATCCCGCGACGGTCGCCCGGCCGGCGGCGATGGAGACGCTCTGCGCCGACCTCGCGGCGGCCAATGAAAAGGCCAATCTCACGCGGATCACCGGCCGGGATGCATTCTGGGTCCTGCACGTCGCCGACAGCCTGGCCGCGGGGCTCTTTTTCCCGGAATTGACCGGCGGCGCCTGCGCGGCGGTCGACGTGGGGTGCGGGGCCGGGTTCCCGCTGCTGCCGCTGGCGTGGGCCAATCCCCGGCTGGCGATCACCGGCCTCGAGCGCCGGAAAAAGAAGGTGGATTTTGTTGCGGCGATGATCGCGAAGCTCGGCCTGACGAACGCGGCTGTCGTTCGCCGGCAGGCCCGCGAGCACGCGGGGCAGTACGACTACGTGTTGTTGCGGGCCGCGGGGAAACCGGCGAAAATGGTCCGGGCGGTCCGCCGGCTGCTCGCCCCGGGGGGGCGGATCGTGTTCTACGCGACGCCGACTGCGGCCGCGGCGGACCTCCCCCTCGCCCGGCGCGAGGCGGAGAAGTTCGGCCTCGCCGCGGCCGTCACGGACCCTTTCACGCTGCCCGGCGGGGCGCCGCGGTGCTTTTTGACGCTGGAAAAACCCGCCCGACCCGGTACAATCACCGGCGGCGCATGACAGCTTACCCGGGGACGGTCCCTTTTTCGCCCGCGGTGTTCCTTCGGGCGAAAACAGGGGCTGTGCCCCGCTGCGTGAACACGACGACCACCGGCGGCGTATGAAAGGGCACACGGCACATGGCGGAGCTTGACGGCAGGCAGCGGGCGGGGTGGACCTCGTCCTGGGGATTCATCCTCGCGGCCATCGGCAGCGCGATCGGGCTCGGGAACATCTGGCGGTTTCCCTACCTCGCGTTCGACAACGGGGGGTTCGCGTTTCTCATCCCGTACTTCATCGCCCTCTTCGTCGTCGGCCTCCCCATCCTGATCGTCGAGTTCGGGCTCGGCCACCGCATGAAGGGCTCGGCCCCGCTCGCCCTGCGGCGGGTCAACGGCCGGTTCGGCTGGCTGGGCTGGTGGTCGGTGACCTTCGTGATGTTCGGCATCGTCGTCTACTACGCGGTGGTCATCAGCTGGTGCGTCGACTACCTGTTCCTGGCGTTCGGGCGGTGGTGGGGGCCGGAGCCGGCCGGTTTCTTCGACGAGACGTTCCTGGGGATGACCGATCCGCCGGCGGGCGACACGCCGTTCTCGTTCGGCGCGGTCCAGTGGCACATCCTCGGGGGGCTCGCCGCGGTCTGGGCGGCGAACTGGGTGATCACCGTCAAGGGCATCCAGAAGGGCATCGAGAAGGCCGTGCGGATTTTCATGCCGCTTCTGGTCGGCGTGGTGGCGGTGCTGGTGGTCTGGTCGCTGACCCTCGAGGGGGCGTGGGGGGGTGTGGCGATGTACATCGACCCCGGCCAGGCCGACTGGGACCGGCTGAAAGACGCGCAGGTGTGGATCGACGCGGTGGGGCAGATATTCTTTACGCTCTCGATCGGCTTCGGGATCATGATCGCCTACGCCAGTTACCTCCCCGACAATTTCAACGTCACCAAGAGCGCGGTGATCACCGCTCTGGGCAACTGCGCTTTTTCGGTGTTCGCGGGCATCGCCGTCTTTTCGGCGATCGGGTTCGCGGCCGCCGGCTACGGCCTCTCGGCGCGGGAGCTGGGGCAGACCGAGATCGTCAGGCTCAAGGAGGGGGCGGACGGCGCGGCCCTGGCGGCCCGCCTGCCCGACGACCTCGCCGGCGAATTGAGGGAGGGGATGCCGGCCGACGCGCTGAACGAGAAGCTGGACGAACTCGGCGTCGACGATTACGCCGACGGCGTGTCCGGGTACGGGTTCGCCGGCCCGGGGCTCCTGTTCAAGACCTACCCGCTGATCCTGAACCGGATGCCGGGCGGCCCGATCTTCGGCGTGCTCTTCTTCGCGTCCCTGATCATCGCGGGGCTCTCGAGCTCGATCTCCATCGTGGAGGCCTTCGGCTCGGCGCTGCTGGACCACTTTACCATCTCGCGGACCCTGTCGACCTCGATCCTGTGCGCGGCGGCGTTCCTGCTGGGGATCCCCTTCGCCACCGGCTGCGGCATGTACCTGCTGGACGTCGTCGACCACTTCATCAACAACTACGGCCTGGTGCTGGTGGGGATACTCGAGAGCATTATCGTCGGCTGGTACTTCACCGCCCGGCGGCTCCGCGGCCACCTCGACGAGTCGGCGGACATGCGGATGCCCCCCGTGGTCGACTGGCTGATGCGGGGGGTCCTGACCGCGCTGCTGGGCCTGACCTGGTACGGCCTCTGCCGCTTCGGCGACACCGGGTCGATCGGGACACAGGTGGCGATGCTGGCCCTGCTGGCGAACATCTTCCTGCTGTGGGTCGAGGAACACTGGCTCGACTTCGATATCAAGATCGTCATACCGGCGATGCTCATCTACATCGTCAACGACGCCCTGGTCGGCGAGCTGGCGCGCCCCTACGGGGGGTACGCGGCGGGCTTCGTCTGGGTCGGGCCGATATGGCTCGGCGTCACCCTCGCCGCGGCGTTCGTCCTGGAACTGGTCTCGCGGGGGAACACCGATGCGGCTTGAGGGGCGGGCGGCGATGGTCACCGGCGCCGGCAGGGGGATCGGCCGCTGCATCGCCCTCGCGCTGGCCGACGAGGGGGCGTCCGTGGGCCTCGCGGCCCGGACGACCGCGCAACTCGAAACGGTGCGCGGGGAGATCGCCGCGGGCGGCGGAACGGCGGCGTGCTTCCCGGGGGACATGGCGGACGCGGAGGCGGTCGTCGCGCTGGTCCGGGATTTCGTCGCGTGGGCGGGGCGGCTGGACATCGCGGTCAACAACGCGGCGGCGGGGCTGTTCGGCCCGCTGGAGGAAACGGACGCGGCGGACTGGGATCGCGTCATGGCGGTCAACGCCCGCGGGCCGTTCCTGCTGTGCCGGGAGGCCCTGCCGCACCTCCGGGCGGCCGGCGGGGGGCACATCGTCAACATCGCGTCGGTGGTGGGGATCAAGGGATACGCCGGCCAGTCGGCGTACACCGCCTCGAAGCACGCCCTGATGGGCATGTCGAAATCCCTGGCCCGCGAGGTCCAGGACGAGGGTATCTTCGTCCACGCGATCTGCCCCGGCGGCGTGAACACCGGCCTGATCAGCGCCGCGCGGCCCGACCTCGACCCCGCGGAACTGATCGACCCGGCCGATGTGGCCGGCGCGGTGGTCTTCATGGTGACCCGGGAGGGCAACTGCGTGATCGACCAGCTCACGATCCGGCGATCCTCGTCGAAGCCGTTCGGGTAGCCCCGCCTGTTTCACGAAGCATGCCGCCTGAGCGGCCGCTTTTGCCCGACGGCTGCCTCAGGTGACTGACGTTTCCCTCTTACCCCTTGCCCCGCCGCACTTCCTTTTCGATGTCCTTCTGCTGCTGCTTGCTGCGGATGGTCTCCCGCTTGTCGTATTTCCGCCTGCCCTCGGCGAGGCCGACCTCCAGCTTGGCCCGGCCGCGGTGGAAATAGAGCGTCAGCGGCACCAGCGTCCGGCCTTTCTGCTGGACGTGCGCCGTGAGGGCCGCGATCTGCCGGCGGTGGGCGAGGAGCTTGCGCTTGCGGGTCGGGTCGTGCTGGACGGAGGGGTCGGCGTGCTTGTAGTGGGCGATGTTCGCCCCCACCAGGAACAGCTCGTTGTTCTCGATGCGGACGTAGGCCTCGCCGATCTTCGCGCTGCCGGCCCGCACGCTCTTGACCTCGGTGCCGGTCAGGGCGATGCCGCACTCGAGTTTCTCGGTGATGTGGAACTCTTTCCAGGCCTTGCGGTTGCGTATGCGCGGACTGCCCGGACTGCCGTCGCCCCCGCCGCGTTTTTTCTTCCTTCCTGCCATGATTATTGTGTATCCGGCATCGCGCAGAACCGGTCGCCGGGGGCGACGCGGTACCCGTTGCAGAAGTCGTTCCAGGACATCAGCCGCTTGCCGGCGGGCTTCAGTTCGCGGATCTCCAGCGCGCCGGGCCCCGTTGCGACGCGCAGGTCGCCGGTGACCTCTCCGGGTGCGGGGGCGCCGGGGGGCGGGTTCGCGGACGGGCTGACGGCGGCGAGGGTGGCGTCGATATCCGTGCCGTCGCCGCGGCGGTAGACCGCGCGGCCGCCGGGCCAGGGCCAGGTGCCGTGGACCCGGTTTGCGATCTCGCCGGCGGGGCGCGAGAAATCGAGCCGGCCGTCGGCCTTGGTGAGCTTGGGGGCGCAGGTGGCGGCCGATTCGTCCTGGGGCCGGAGGGCGGCGTCGCCGGACGCGATCAGGTCCAGTGTCTCGACGAGGACGTCGCCGCCGAGCGCGATCAGCCGCTCATAGAGGGCGTCGGCACGCTCGTTCGGCTCGATCGGCAGGGATTCGGCATGGTAGATGTCGCCGGAGTCCATGCCCGCGTCCATCGAGAAGGTGGTCACGCCGGTGCGGTCGAGGCCGCGGATGACGGCCCACTGGACGGGTGCCGCCCCGCGGAGTGCGGGCAGCAGGGAGAAGTGGAGGTTGATCGTGTCCAGGGCGGCCGCCCCGCGCGCGGGTTCGCCGAGAAACTGGCCGAAGTCAATGACGACGGTCACGTCGGGCGCGTATTCACGGATGCGCGAGACCATGGCCTCGTCGTTGATGTCGGGGCAGCGGACGACCTCGATCCCGGCCTGCAGGGCGGTTTCCTCGACCGGCGACGGGGTGGGCTTCCGGCCGCGGCCGGACCGGGCGGGGGGCGGGGTGAGCGCGCAGAGGACCTCGTGCCTGCTGACGATGAGGGCCTGCAGGGTCTGTGTAGCCGGTCGTCCTGTGCCGCAGAATACGATGCGCATGGGGGTATTGTCCGGCAGGGCGCAGACGAGGCAAGAAAAAAACCGCTTTTGGACACCCACCTATGAAGACATGCTTCTGGAAACCCTGTTTGAGACATCAGCTTTCAGCTACCGCGTATTGTCCGGATTCTCATCCGGATTCTCAGGCGAATGCGTATTGTCTACATTTTTATCTTCATTTTTATTGAGTGTCCGGATTTGGATCAATTGATGTTCATCCTGATGTTGTCGAGGCGGTAGGCGGCCTTGCTGTCGTCGAGGCTCGAGAATCCCAGCCAGGTGCAGGCGGAGAAGTCCTCGCTCCCGAAGGGGAGGTCCGTGACGGTCACCTTCTTCCCGCCGCGCGGCGTAACGCTGAGGGAAAACACCTTTTCGGCCGCGGGGCTGAACGGAAAGGCGATCTCCACGCGCGTCCAGGTCCCCGGTTCGATCCGCCCCGCCTGCCTGTTTCCGGCCGCCAGCGTGCCGTCGGGGGATACCGAGACCCGGGGGCCGCAGGACCACTTCGGTTTCGTGGTGTAGTCCCGAAACGCGAAGTTGAAGCGCGCGGGCGTCTTCTCGTCGTTCAGCAGGTCGCAGGAGAAGGTGACCCGTCCCTTCTCCGGCGGCCGGAAGAACACGTACCAGTGGGGATACCACCGCCGGGAGGACTTTGCGTCGGTGAATTGCAGGCATGCCCGGCTGCCGGCGGCGCCCGGTTGCGCGGTCCTGATCCGGCAGGCCCCGTCCTCGACGATACGGCCGACGACCATCGGGACCTCGCCGGCGCCGTACGACTCGAAATCATAGAAGAACGGCACGTTGCGGGGCGGGGGGGCGAACTGCAGCGGCCGCCGCTCGATCGTGCCGGGCAGGGCGGTCCAGGCGGCGTCGCCGACGAGCCCCGCCTTCGCGGCATCGAACGGCGCAAAGGCGATTTTTTTCGCCGGCGAATCGCCGGCGAGGCGGAAGTCCCGGCCCGCGGCGTCCCTGAATCGCGGATCGGCCGCGATCGAGCGCGGGTCGCGGCCGAGTGCCTTCCACTGCGCGAAGGATACCCCGTTGACGGGCGACACGTCCTTGAGTATCCGCGACGACCAGTCGGTGAACCGAACGTCTGTCTTCTTTTTCACGCTCCAGTAGAGATTCCGGTCGATCTCGGTCCAGCGGGGGGCGTAGTAGCCGGAGGTCATCACGGCGCCGTCCTGGAAGACGATGTTGCCGGTCAGCGAGCTCTGGTCGTACGCGAAGTCCTTTGCGTGTGCCTTGAAGAGGCGGTTGAACCCGCTGTCGCCGCAGAAGGCGAAGATGTTGTTGCGGACCCGGTTGTGCTGGCCCTTCAGGGTGACGCCGAAGCTGCCGATGTCGTGGACCAGGTTGTTTTCCACGAGGTACTCGCTGGTGTTGCCGTCCAGGTAGATCCCCCGGGAGTCGTTGATATGCGGGTAGTGGTAGATGTGGTGTATGTGGTTGCCGCGAATGACGCTGCCGGGCGAGTAGCCGAGGACGTATATCCCGCCGTTGTCGCTGAGCAGGTCGCCGCCGTTGTGGTGGATGTGGTTGTACGCGATGATGTTTTCCCGCTGGTAGATGTCGGTGCTTCGCCCCCAGCACCAGCCGACGGAGATGCCGGTGTAGTCGAAGTCGCAGATCTCGTTGTGGCGGATCGTGTTGAATGAGCTCGAGCCGACCCAGATGCCGATCGACCCGCCGAGGACGCGGGTGATATCGTGGATGAAGTTGTTCTCCACGATGTTCCGCCGGACCTTCAGGTCTTCCTTCGGCGGCAGGTACCCGACCTTCGCCGCCGGGCCGACGTATATCCCGCCGCCGCCGCAGTCGTGTATGTGGCAGCGGGCGATGCGGTTGTCCATGCAGCCGGTGTCCAGCCGGACGGCGTGGCTGCCGACGTGGGCGATTTCGCAGTCCACGAACGCGGCGTTCCTGAGCCCGACGGCGGTGACGGGCGAGAGGGTCTGTTTGGCGTGGGCCTGCCCGTCGACGGTCGCCGTCCGGTCGAACTGCCAGTCGGCATGCCGGAACGACAGCCCCCTGAACTGCAGGTGCTCGACGAAGGCGCCGTTCGCCGGGTCGCCGCGGAAGACCAGGAGCTGCGTGAGGCGGGGGGCCACGGCCGCGACCCGGTCGATCCGCTCGCCGGGCAGCGGGTGGTAGTACAGGGTGCCCGTCCGGCGGTCAAGGTACCACTCGCCGGGCGCGTCGAGGGCCGCGCGGCAGTTCTCGACGCGGTACCGCTCGAATTTCTCCCAGTAGCCGACCGGCCACGCGCAGGGATTGGTGAAGGTGACGGTCCTCTTTTCGGCGTCGAGCTTCGCTATCCAGTGCAGGGAGGCGGTCCAGGAGTGATAGAGCTTGATCGTCACGTCCGCGAGGTCGGGCCAGTCCGCCAGGTCGCTCTCCCTGAAGCGGAACCCCATTTTTTTCGACTTGTCCCGCCGGGCCTTCATGCGGTCGCCCAGCGGCCTGAGGGGGCCGGCGGTGCGGAGGTATAAGGTGTTGGGTGTCCGCGCCCTGACCGCGCGGCGGCCGTTGACGAAGAGCTGGCGGAAGTAGAGATCCCCCGCGCGGACGGCGGGCACCGCGGCCCGCCACCGTTTCCCGTCCTTCTTCCACCCCCCGACGGGGATGCCGCCGCTGACGATCGCGGTGCCCGCCTTCTCGGCGCGGAAGACGACGGGGGCGCCGGGCTCGCCGGAATCGGCCGGCGTGAAGACGAGCGGTTTGTCGAGGCGGTAGGTCCCGGGCCGCACGACGACGGTGACCGGTTCGGTCTTCTCGATCGCCCGGGCGGCGCGGATCGCGACGTGCAGGCCGCCGAGGGGTTTGGCCCTGGTGCCGGGGTTGCCGTCCCGGCCGTCGGGCGAGACGTAGAGGGTCGTTTCGGCCGACGGGGCGAAGGGCGGGAAAAAGGCGGGAACGAGAAAGACGGCGGCGATCGCCGCGCGACGCAGGCGAAGTGATAGTCTCATGGCAGTGCTCCGATCACCCGCCGTTTATAATGGAAACGGACACTCAATACAATAGGACCAAGTTTCTCCTTTGTGCTTGGTTTGTATATTGTATTTGGCGCGTTATCTTGCATTAATGCCGTTCATTGAGGCGGCGCTGGGCAGAGAGTTATACGCAAAGGGATGATTTATGGTTTCAATACTGATTGTTTCAGGGTAAGCGCACACATTCTACATTTGAGTCCCCGTATTTGCTGATATTTGGTTAGCCGCCGATGTAGTTCAGGTCGCTGCTGGGAGCGGGGTAAGGGGCAAAGGCCTCTCTCGCCGCTTGGATTCCCTTGAAGAAATATCTTCCTGCTGCCGCGGCGGCGTGCTTAATCCGTTCTGTTGCGCCGGCTACGCGGCAGAATCGTTTTCCAAAGGTGCTCGCAGTTTCGAGCCAGTTATCCATATTGATTTTCATACGCTGCATAATCGGCTGAAGATCTTTGGGGATAGCTCTCTGTTTACCTTCCCGCAGTTGTCGGCCGGTCCAATCAAGGAGTTGCAGGTATTGATCGAATGTTGCCGGCAATATCTCCTCGCCGGACGTTGTCTCGCGGTTGCGAAAGACCGATGCGAGCCACTGGTCGCAACGTGCGAGGGTTGATGCTTCATCTGCGTACTGCAGGTGTTGCGATGATGTTTGCCGTTGCAGCCATTGTCGGGTCCTGCGTGCGTCACAGCGGAGTTTGATACTGGTATAAGCACTCTGTTCAGGGATAGCGGCAATCCCGGCCCGCACCGGATTCAAGTCTACGTACACCATGCATGCCAGTACTGCAGACGAGTCCAGCAGGCGGGTACATGTGAACCGGCCCTCCCAAAACCTACCGGTGCATTCATCTTCTGCATTTGCCTTGCGGGCGATGTTTTCGTTGAGCGTTTTCATGAACCAACTGATGCTTGAGAGGCGTTTGCGCAGTGTATCGATATATTGCTTGTTTGCGAGAAGCGTAGCGATTTTCGACTCGTCGGATTCAGGGGGGTACTCGTCGTAGATATATTTTCCGGAATAGATCGAAAGCCATCGTTCGGCGATTTCTCTATTGGAATAATTTCTCGCTTGGTCAGGTCGGTTTCTCAGGACCAGGTGTATATGGTTGGTCATGACGGCGTATCCGCAGACGTCGACAGCAAACATCCTTCCCAGAAGTGAGAGTCTGTCTTCAATCCATTTTTTTCGGTGGCTGTAATCCGTGCCGTTATAGGGATCTTTCCCACACAGCCAGGCCCGGCGGACGCAGCGTGAGATGCAGTGGTACACCCCGACTTCGTTGCAGTTTACGGTTTCTTTTCGAGCGACAGCCATGTGAGTACCCCTTTCGTTATTACATTAACATGTTGACACTGCACATAAGATGAGTATTTGCGGAACCGAATGTTAACAAAATACGAACATACGACAAGGGAATCAAGTAGAAAATGAGTGGTTATACAATTTATTATTGGGTGTCTTGTTCCATATCCAGATCCGGGGCAGTGCAGGTTTACAGAGGGAAAGGCTCCTTCTTGATAATCCATTCTTTTGGGATTGGGTGTTCTAAGATAGCGGATATATTTTCATCGCTTTGCCAACTTGATGAGAGAATATCTTTCCAGTCTTCCGGGGTGGGGTAATGCTTGTGGCAAACACCTAACCAAAGACATTCATTTACGTAACACAGAATTTTGTTTTCGGGCACTGATAATGTGTAAAGGGCTCCAGTACCACTTGAAAAATCTTTGCCTTTATTAACTGTATGGCACCATATTATTTGACCATTTGGCCTGTTCATGTGTTTCCAGAGTTCTTTTGCTCTGGGCTTATAATTTGGCATTGCAGGGTAGTGAGCATACTCGGACTTACTAAGATACACCCTGCCGGATGTAAGTGAAAAACTGGAGTTGTCGCTCAAGTGCCACAGGGGTCTTTTTGACATCCTATTCATATTCCCCGTACCTATACACCCGCGTGAAATTCCAACTCTCCACCAGCTTATACACGTGCCACTGCTCTCGCAATTTTTCTCCGAACTGTTTTGCCCTGAACACACAGCCAAAAGCGCATACAAAACCCCGCAAACGCTGTGTTTGCGGGGTTATTGCACGAACAGGGGATCAGGGATTCGAACCCCGACTAAATGGACCAGAACCATTCGTGCTACCATTACACCAATCCCCTGTAAGGGGGGACGCGGCAATGTCGCCGCTGACGCGGTGAATATTATACACAGAAGGACTTGTTTTCAAGGCCAAAAAAGCCGGGCAGTGCCGCATATTTCCTGCCGGCCGGGCAGAAGGTATAGAGCCGGGCCGCAAAACGTGTATAATTCCCGTATGCCGGAAAAAGACAAAACGGGACACGCAATACTCGTCGGGGCGGGGCCCGGGTGCCCGGGTCTCTTCACGATCGAGGGCAAGTATTGGGTGTCCAAAGCCGCGGCGGTGCTCTACGACCGCCTCGCCGACGAGCAGATATTGGCGCACGCGCCGCCGGCGGCCGAGAGGATCTTCGTCGGCAAGTCTCCCGGAAACCACGCCATGGCCCAGGAGGATATCAACGCCCTCCTCGTCGAGAAGGCCCGGGAAGGGAAGCTGACCGTGCGGCTGAAGGGGGGGGACCCCCTGGTATTCGGCCGCGGCGGGGAAGAGGCGGACGCCCTCGCCGCCGCCGGCATCCCCTTCAGGATCGTCCCCGGCATCACCGCGGCCTCCGCCGCGGCGGCATACGCCGGGATTCCCCTGACCGATCGCCGACACGCCTCATCGGTCGCCTTCGTGACCGGCCACGAAGACCCGGCCAAGGCGGCGTCCAGCCTGGACTTCACGGCGCTCGCCGGCATCGACACCGTGGTCTTTTACATGGGCATCGGGCGGCTTGAAACACTGGCCCGGAAGATGATCGACGCCGGCCGGGCCGCGGACACCCCCGCGGCCCTCGTCCGGCATGCCTCCACGCCCCGGCAGCAGACGGTCGTCGCGACGCTCGGCACGTTGCACGAGGCGGCGGATCGCGCGTCCATCACCCCGCCCGCCCTGATCATCGTCGGCGCGGTCGCCGGGTGTGCCCGGCGGCTCGGGTGGTTCGAGCAACTGCCCCTGAAGGGGCGGTCGGTCATGGTCACCCGGAGCCGGGATCGCAACGCCCGCATCGCCGGCCTCTTGGCCGCCCGCGGCGCGGAGGTGATCTCCGCGCCGATGATATCGGTCGAGCCGCTCGTGTCGTTCGCGGAACTCGACGCGGCCCTCCGCGGCCTCGGGGACTGCGACTGGACGGTGCTCACCAGCCCGTCCGGCGTGGAACTGGTCGTCGACCGGCTCCGCCAACTCGGTCTCGATTCCCGGGCGTTCGCCGGGACGGCCCTCGCGGCGGTGGGCGCGGGGACCGCGGCCGCGCTGGCGGCCGCCGGCCTGCGGGCCGACTTGGTGCCCCCGGCCTATACTACCGCGTCGCTGGCCGATGCCCTGGTCGCGGCGGGCGTGTCGGGCCGGACGGTCCGCCTGCTGCGCAGCGATATCGCCCCCGACGACCTGGTCCGGCGGCTGGAGGAAGCCGGCGCGACGGTCGAGGCGGTGACCGCCTACCGCACCGTTCGCGCGGCGACGGTCCCCGGCGCAATCCGTCAGCGGCTTGCGGCCGGGGATATCGACTGGGTCCTGTTCACCTCGTCGTCGACCGTGGAGGCGTTTGCGGCCGTTGCCGGAGACGGCGGGGTGCCGGGTTGCCGGTTCGCCTCGATCGGGCCGATGACCAGCGCCGCCGCGCGGGAGCGGGGGCTGACGGTCGACGCGGAGGCTGATCCGCACACGATCGAGGGGCTTATCGAGGCGGTCGTGCAAAAAGAGACGGGGAACTGAACAGGTCCCGCGCGAGGGGACGGCGATCGGCCCGCCTGTTCGGTGAAACGGGCTGATCTAATCCAGGATCGGCCACTCCCCGAGGGCCTTCAGGCTTTTGGCCGCCGCCGCCGCGGCCGGCGTTTTCGGGTATTTCTTCACGCATGTCTTGTAGGCCTTGACCGCCTTTGCCCGCTTTTCCATCGCTTCGCAGGCCCGCCCGCACGCGAGCAGCGCCTTCGCCGACCATTCCGGGTAGTCGTAGACGCTGTAGGTGCTGACGAGTTCCTTGACGGCCTCCTCGTAATCGCCGCGGGCCGCCAGGATCGTGCCGATCCGGTACTGGCACTCCGCCGCGACCGGCCCCTTCCGTTTCTCGATGACCGCCGCGTACATCTTCATCGCCTCGTCTTTCCGTCCCGTCGCTTCCATCGCGCGGCCGCAGCCGTAGCGCGCGACGTAAGACAGCGGATCGGCGGGGTATTTCTTGAGGAACGCGGTGAAGTGTTTCAGGGCCTCCTCCGGTTTCTTCAGGTCGTTGCAGAGGGCGCCGCGGCGCAGCAGCCCGTTTTTCGCCAGGGGCGACGCGGGGTACCGTTTCAGGAGTTTTTCGAGGACACCCGCGGCCTTTTTCTCTTCCCCGGCCTTTGTCAGCGCCGCGGCGGCCTGGTAGAGCGCCGCGGGCGCGTTCTCGTCGGTCGGGTAATCCCGCGCGAAGGCGGTGAATGCCTTCGCCGCGCCGGTGCGGTCGTCGAGCTTCAACCGGCACCACGCCGCGCGGTAGCGGCTCGACGCCCGCAGGTCTGCCGGTGCCGCCCGGTTTTCGGCGACCGCCGCCGAGAGCGCGGCGGCCTCCTTGAATTCTTCGGCCTTGTAGAGCAGGTCGGCCAGCTCGGCGCGGGCGCGGAACGCCAGATCGTGGCCGGGATGCGCCTTGATCATCGCGCGGTAGGCTGCCCGGGCCTCCGCGTTCATGTCGCATTTCCGGCCGGCCCACGCCAGCTCGTACAGTTCGTCCGGTGCGGCGTTTTTCCTTTCGGCCATCCGGTCGAACAGACGCTTCGCCTCTTTCTTCCTGTCGGTCTCGGCGAGGCATCGAATGACGATGTGCCGCGCCCGGCCGGCCAGTTCGCCGTCCGGGTGTTCGGCGATATATTCGCGGGCGTCCGCGGCGGCCGCGTCCCTGTCGCCGGAGCGGTACAGGCATCGGGCCGTGTAGTAGCGCACCGAGCCGGCCACTTCGTGCTTCGGCCACCGGGCCGCGAAGGACTCGAATGTATCGAGGGCCTCCTTCGGCTTGTCCAGGCCGAGGAGCACCCGTCCCTGCAGGAACGCGGCGCGGGCCCGCATCGCGTCGGGGGGATCCAGCGCCGCCAGTGCGTCGAGCGCTTCGGCGGCGGCGGCATAGTCGCCGTCGGCGTGGTACTCGTATGCCAGCGCCAGCAGCGCCCGCCGCCGCCACGGCGCGTCGTTGCGCGGCGCTGCCAGTTCCCGGAGGACGTCCATCGATTTCTTCCGCTCGCCGGCCGCGCCGGCCGCCTCGGCGAACTTGTAGCGCGCCTCGTCGAGCCGCGCGCCGCCGTTCTCGATGTACCGGCGGTAGGCCTCGGCGGCGCGGCCCCAGGTGCCGGTGTGCGCCAGGGCGTCACCGAGGGTCAGGAGGGCCTCGGTCAGGTTCGGGTGCTCGGCAACGTCGGCCGTGTCCGCCAGCGCGGACAGGAGATTGACGGCCCGCGGGTACTGCTTCATAAAGTACGCGCACTGGCCCCGCCGCATCGTCACCGCCGGGTCCGCCTGCTTCGCCGTTTCACCGAGTTCGGCGAAGGCCGCGTCGGCTTCCTTGTATTTACCCTGCATGAACAGACCGTCGGCGGCGAGTATCTTCGCGGCGGTTGCGAGGGCCGCATCGTCGGACTCGGCCAGTGCGGCGCAGAGCGCCGTGCTCCGGTCGTACGCGCCGGTCTTGTTGAGGCAGTACGCCCGGCGGTACAGCGCCTCGCCCCGGTTCGGGGCCTGCGGGTTGTTTTCCAGGTACGACGCCAGTATTTCGGCGGCCCGGTCGTACTGCTTTTGTCCCATCAGGCAGACGGCCTCGTCGTATGCCAGCCCGCGGACGCCCGGGGGCGGGTCCTCTTTCAATTCCGCCAGGAGTTCGCGGGCTTCGTCGTACCGGCCCTGGTCGATCCGGCACCGGGCGAGCCGGTACCACGACAGTCCGGTCCATTTCGTGTCGCCGCCCCGCGTCGCCGCCTCCTCGAAGGTAGCCGCGGCCTCATCCAGTTGTCCCGCAGCGCGGAGGGCCGCCCCGAGCCGGTAGCCCAGCGCGGGGAATTTCGAAGCGCCCTTCGCCGCCATGAGTGTCCGGTACTCGGCCGCGCTGCGGTTAGGCTTCCCGGTCACGTGCAGCATGGAGGCCAGGTAGAAGCGGGCGCGGTCACGGGTCTCCTCGTCGTCGGCCTCCTCGACGGCCGTCTGCAGGATGCCCACGGCCTCGCGGGATTCCCCGAGCGTGTGCCGGCACCAGGCCAGCAGCAGCAGGGCGTCGTCGACGTACGGATCGCCGCCGGCCTCGATGATCTTTTCGGCTTCGTCGGCGGCCCTCTCGGTGTCTCCCGTCGCCGCCAGGGACCGGGCGAGCCGGTACCGGGCGGTGTGGATATGCCCGCTGTCCGGGTATTGTGCAATGAAGTCCCCGCACATCTCGCGGCAGGCGGCATATTGATCGAGGGCCAGCAGGATGCCGGCGAGGTTGAGTTCGGCGGTCCCCTCCCACCCGGCGACCGCGAGCAGCCGGCGGTACGCCTCGGCGGCACCCTCGTGATCGCCGGTCTCGAGCCGGCAGTGGCCGGCGGCGGCCAGCGCCGCGCCGCGCTGCTTGAAGCGCGGTGCGGCGATCACCTGTTCGAAGTGCGGAAGGGCGGCCGTGAACTGCTTTTGACGATAGAGGCTCATGCCCAGGCCGTAACGGGCCGCGGTTGTCTTGGGGTGGTCCGGGTATGTCTCGAGGAATTCACCCCAGGCCTCCGCCGCCGGGCCGTAGTTCTGTTCCTCCATGAGCCTGCCGGCCGCGGCGAGTTTCTGCTTTGCAGCTTCCGCCTCTTTGGGGGTTGCGGCATCCTCCCCGGTCTCTTTGTCCGGCGGCGGGGGGGGGGGCGTCTCGGTTGTTGCGGCTGAGGAATCCGGTTGCGGTGCCGCGCCGTCGTCGGCCGCCGGCCCCGCCTGTTCGTTCGGACATCCCGCAACCAGGCAGCACAGTGCGAGCGAGAAGATAAGATTGCAGATTTTCATGGTCGTTGTCTCCGTTAATGGATTCTTTATACGAAATCTCCCGGGATCGTAAAAGAAAAACATATGTTTGGACACCCAATATCCGGGCACCCAAAAGTGCGGACACCCGGGAGCTTGTCTTTGAACCGGCTTATGATTGGAGGCTTATGATTGGACAATAACCGGACGTTCCGACCCTTTCGCGCGGCGATCCGGTTTTCATGTGGGTGGGTGTCCATTTCTTCCGGTGGGTGGGTGTCCATTTCTTCCGTTTCTTCCGATTTCTTCTGCGCGGAGATTCGGTTCTGATCCGAATATTGGGTGTCCGGTTTCGGGAGGCGGGTAGATAAAAAATAGAGGAGGGGCTCTCGGCGCTTGTATATGCGGGTGAACGGGGTATGATAAATTTCGAGCCGGGGGGCATTCCCGTTCGATGGGGAGGTGCTGCTGTGAAGATACCGGTGAGCATATCGATCTGTCTGGCGACCCTGTCGGCGGCGGCGGTCCGCGCCGACCAAGCGGCCGAAAAAACGACCGAAACACCCGCCGCGGCGAAAACGGTTCCCCCCGTGCGCTACGCACCCGTCACGGACGTCTGCAAAAAGGCCGTCGATCCCTACGACTTCGCGGGCGAGAAGATGCGCTTTTTCAAGGCCGCCGGCGTCGACAACGAGCTGGACAGCGGCGAGTTCGAGGCCGACCGGGCCCGCAGCGGCGGCTTCGCGCGGAAGTTCGACAGCTTCCCGGCGATGCTCCGGTTCGACAAGGACGGCAGCAAGACCATGGACTGGTTCGAGGCGGACACGTACCGCCGCGAGCTCCGCAAGAAGGTGCTGGCCGAATACGACGACAACAGGAACCGCCGGCTCGACGGCAAAGAGCGGCTCGCGGCCTCCCGCGCCCTGCTGTCGGGAAAGTTTTCAAGCCGGACGCACAGCGGCTCTTCCCGGAAATGGTCGAGCGGCAAGCGCGGTTCCGCCTCTTCGGAGAATGCCTGGGCCGCGATCAGCAAGGGATCGGAAAACGGGGGCCGCGGCGCGCCGGTATCGCAGGGCATGAGCCCGTACAAGCGCAAGATGCTGAGCCGGTGGGACCGGAACAACGACGGGGAACTCGGCGAGGAAGAAAAGGCCGCCATGGCCCGGGAGGCCGCCGAGCGAAAACGCCGGATGGAGGCATACAAGGCGGCGAAGACAAGAATCCGCGAGGAGTGCGACGCCGACGGCGACGGGAACCTCGACCGGGAGGAGCGCAAGGCGTACGGCCGGGCGATGCGGGAGTTCTATATCCTGCAGCGCTACGACGCGGACGGCGACGGGGCGCTCAACGAGGAGGAGACGGCCGCCCTGGAGCGGGACAAGGCCGAGAAGGAGCGCCGGGCCCGGGAGATGCGGGAGGCCCGAAAAAAAATCCGCGCGCAGTGCGACGCCGACGGCGACGGGAAACTCAACAAGGAGGAGCGCGACGCCTACCGCCGCGGTATGAAGGAACTCTACCTGGTGCAGCGCTACGACACCGACGGCGACGGCGTCCTCAGCGACGAGGAGCGCGCCGCGATGGGGAATAGAGGCGGCCGGTAAACCGGAACCCGCCGGGGGTAGCCGCCGGGGTTCGTGTCAACAGCGGGGCATTCTTCAAGGGGTGTTCGTTTACGCCTGCGACATGCTGCGGCGTGTTGTGTATTCCGTCATTTCATGCGGGGGTGTTATCGCCTGCAATGCCCGCCCGATTGAACCGGACCCGGCGAATCAATTCACTCTCTTCGAACGCTTTATCTCGCCGCCCGCGTGTAGTACAATTCCCCGGTTCGAACGCAACCGGCATACCACGAAAGGAGCGACGAGATGATTTCGAATGCGATGCGATTCGCGGCTGCAGCGGCGTACGTTTCCGCGGTGTTCTGCACCGCGGCGTTCTGCGGGCACGAGGGCGAGCCGATTCCCGGTTCCCCGTGGCGGGTCCACGACATGAAGCGGCCGCGCCCGCCGGTGGTCAAGCCCGGCGAGAAGCCCGGCGACCCGCCGTCGGACGCGATCGTCCTGTTCGGGGGCGCGAAGAAAGACCGCGCCGCCAACTGGGTCCAGCACGAGAAGAAGAAAAACAAGGAGGGCAAGCTCCGGCCGACCGGCAGGCTGATCGAGCCGACCTGGCCCGTCGCGGACGGCTGCATGACGATCGACCCGGGCAAGGGCTCCATCCAGACGAAGGAATCGTTCGGTTCCTGCCGGCTCCACGTGGAGTGGTCGGTCCCCGCGGGGGGGAAGGGCACGGGGCAGGGGAAGGGCAACAGCGGGGTCTACCTGATGGGTAAATACGAGGTCCAGGTCCTGGATACGTATAACGATGAAAACACCACCTACGCCGACGGGCAGGCGGGGGCGCTCTACGGCCAGAAACCGCCGGCGGTCAACCCGGCCCGGCCGGCGGGTGAGTGGAACGCCTACGACATCATCTTCCACGCCCCGTCGTTCAAGGACGGGAAGGTCGTCGCGCCGGCCACCGTCACCGTCCTGTTCAACGGCGTCCTGGTACACGACCACTTCGCAATGGCGGGCCCCAGCCGGCACAAGAAGTGGACCAGCTACAGCCCCCACCCCGGGAAGCTGCCGCTGTCGCTGCAGGACCACAACAACCCGGTCCGCTACCGCAACATCTGGCTCCGCCCGCTCGGCGGGAAGAAGAAAGAACAGAAGTAACCGTTCACGAATTTGCGGGCGCTGTCCATGGCACTGCGATTCGAAGATCAGTGTAGTGTGAGCCGTGAAAAATGGGGACTGTCCCCTGTGGACCGTCCCGGTTTTTGCCGTTGATACGTACTGATCTTCGTCTCATAAGCAGCGCCGGCGGTATGTTTCTCCGTGAACGGTTACGAACAGAAGCAGCAGCGGTGAATCGACACAAAAAAACAGCCCCGTGTTCCGGTGCGTGCCGGGAACGCGGGGCTGTTGTATGCCGGGTGCCGCGGTGGGGCGTCAGTCTTCGAGCCCCTCGAGGTCCGGCTCCATCTTCTCGGTGCTGTCGACGATCTCCTTCCAGGTCACTTCCCGGTCCGTGTAGGCGGCCTTCCGGCCGAGGAAGGTGACCAGCGTGCTCCGGATGCTCGGCTCGACGGTGGGGTTGTCGAATGTCCCGTTGATCGCGCTGTCGTGGAAGGCGGCGATATTGGCCGTCGCGCCGTCCTTGTAGATCCGCGAGGTCTTGCCGCCGCGGTAGAAGGTATCTTTTTTGCCGCGGATCATCACCTCCCCGCCGTACTGGGCCTCCAGGACGCCCTTCGAGCCGAACATCCGGTTGCGGATGCCGTCGGGCTTGGAGCCGTGGCCGGGGAACTGCTTGGAACTGAACGTGATGCCCACGTTGTCGGCGTACTGGTAGAAGGCGGCGAAGTAGTCGTAGCAGTCGCCGAGGTTCCTGATCAGGCGTCCGCCGGTGCCCCGGGCGCTGACGGGCGGGGCGTTCATGATCCAGCTCGCCACGTCGAGGGTGTGGACGTTCTGCTCGGTGATGATGTCGCCGGAGAGCGAGCGGAACAGGCCCCAGGCCCGCAGGCGGTCGGCGCCGGTCACGGTGTCCTTGGTGAGGTACTTGTGCATCCGGCCGAAGGGGCTGCCGGCGTGGTAAATGGCCTCGCCGAAGGCGAAGTCGCCGATCGCGCCGGCGTGGACCCGCTTGACGGCCTCGATGTAGAATGCGGTGGCGCGGGTCTGGAAATCGACCAGCAGGCACCGCTTGCCGGCGGCCTTCTTGGCCGCGTCGCGGATGGTGTTGCAGCCGGGCGTGTCGACGGCGATCGGCTTGGCGACGTACGCGTGGACGCCCGCCTCGATCGCGTCCATGGTCTGCTGGGGGTGGAAGTAGGGCGGGCTGATGATCGCCACCGCGTCGACGCCGCTCGCGAGCATCTTTTTGTGGCACGAGAGGCCCGTGAACAGCCGCTTGCCGTCCACCCCGTGCTTCTTGCCGAAGTTCTCGACGCGATCCTTGAAGCTGTCGGCGCCCGCGTGGATCTCGTAGCCGCCGTGCTTCTTGAACAGGTCTGCTATCCACGTTCCCCGCCCCCCGCACCCGATGACGCCGAGCTTCAGGCGGGAGTTGGCCTTCGCTCCCCGCACCGCGCCGGCTCCCACCACGCTGAATGCGGCCGCCCCCCCCGCCGACTTCAGAAAATTCCTGCGATTCATTCCCGTTTCGCGACGATTCTTGTTCATCTCTGTTCTCCCTGACGGTATGGCTGATTTGTAATTATTCGATCCTTCAGAACCGGCGTTTTTCAAAACCGACTCGCCTATGCCGCATAAAATAGCATGATAACGCATCTGCTGTCTTGTAGGCAATGTGCAGATATTTGTATTCATTCCGCGCCGGTTTCGGCGGCTGCGGAGAGGGCGTGCTTGCGGTGTGCGCGGAACTCCACGGGGGTCAGGCCGGTGATCATCTTGAAGCGGCGGGCGAAGTAGTTGCTGTCGGTGAAGCCGACGCGAAAGGCGATCTCGGTGACCGTGCTGTCCTCGCTGCGGAGGAGCTCGGCGGCGCGGGCCACGCGGAGGTGGATGATGTAGTCGATCGGCGAGTGCCCCATCGCCCGCCGGAAGACGCGGGTGAAATTCCGCCGCGACATGTGGGCGATCTCCGCGAGCGACTCGATGCTGATGCGGGTGTGGCAGTTCTGCTCGATATGGCTGATGGCCCGCCCGATCCTCAGCAGCTCGCGGGATTGCGACTGCGAGGACTCCGCGTAGCATCGCGACAGGAAGACGACCATCTGCATGAAGACGGCCGTGGCGGCCGGCCGAAAGCCGGGCCGTTTTTCCGCGAGTTCCGCTTCGAGTTCGTCGATCAGTTCGCCGACGTAGGAGAGCGCCTCGACCTCGATCCTGAGCCGGCTCTCGAACCGGTGGCGTTTCCGGTAGGCCGGTTCGAGCCTGAACATCGCGTGGTAGCCGGGCAGTTCCCGCAGGTCCCAGGACGACATCTTCAACGCGGCGGGATCGTAGAGGATGTTTACCAGCGCCAGGTCCGCCATGTCCCGGTATTCGTGGGGGGAGCTGTCGTTGATGACGAACACGTCGCCGGCGGCGATCTCGTATTCCTCCCGGCGTATGGCGTGGACCCCGCAGCCGCCGGTGACCACGACAAGCTCGGAGAACTGGTGGCTGTGGCGGGGAAACTCCGGCTGGGGTTCCCGCCGGGCGACGACGATGGGGAAGCCGTCGGGGCCGAAGAAGTCCTTTTTTCTCAGTAGCGTGGTCATGCGATCGCCGTAAGATATGGTGGCTCAATAATGCTAATTAATCCGCCTCGTGTCAAGGGTCGCAGGCGAATTTCGGCGGGTCGTGCACGGATCGGCGAGGGAATCCGCCCGCCGGCGGATTGAAAAGAGACGCGTTTGGCGAGTACAATGGCGGGCTCACCGACAGGTCGCATATTCGCCCGACGATATTCGAAAGGAATACCATGAACCGAAGCGTATCCCGCAGCGCCGTCCTGTTTTTCGCCGTCCTCTGCGTCCTCCCGTCGCTGTCCGCGCCCGCTCCGGCCGCCGAGGCGGAAGAGATTATCGAGACCGCCGGCGTGCAGGGCGGTTTCGTCGTCCATCTCGGGTGCGGCGACGGGTCACTGATCGCCGCGGTCGGCGCGCGGGACGGCTTCCTGGTACAGGGGCTGGACGCCGACATGAAGAACGTCGCCGCCGCCCGGCGTACTATTCGCGCGGCGGGATGTTACGGGAGGGCCACGGCCGTGAAGCTGACCGGGAAGACGCTCCCTTACGTCGACAATTTCGTGGATCTCCTGATAGCCGGTGACGCCGGCGCCGCCGGTAAAGAGGAGATCATGCGGGTCCTCTCGCCCGGCGGCGTCGCCCTCGTCGGCGGCGAGAAGACGGTCAAGCCCCGCCCGGATGCGATCGACACCTGGACCCACTACCTCCACGACCCGTCCAACAACGCCGTCGCGCACGATAAACTGGTCGGCCCGCCCCGCCACCTGCAGTGGCAGGGGGGGCCGCGCTGGTCGCGGCAGCACGACCACATGTCGAGCGTCACCGCGTGCGTCTGCTCGGGCCCGCGGGTGTTCTACATCTTCGACGAGGCGAGCCGGGCATCGATCTTGACGCCGGCCGAGATAAGGCTGATCGCGCGGGACGCCTTCAACGGGACGGTCCTCTGGAAGCGTGCTATTCCCCGGTGGTACGACCAGATGATGCGGCTCAAGAGCGGCCCGGCGACGCTGCCCCGCCGCCTGGCCGCCGCCGGCGGCCGGGTCTATGTCACCCTCGGCATCGCCGCCGGCCTGTCGGCCCTGGACGCGGCGACCGGCAAGACGATCCGGGAGTACGCGGACACCGCCGCCACCGAGGAGATCATCCTCGCCGACGGGGTGCTCTTCCTCGTTGTCAGCGACCGCTCCGGGGTGGACGCCGCGACGGCCGATCTCTGGTCGCCGGACGAGCGGCGGGTCATGGCCCTCGACGCCGACAGCGGCGAGAAGCTGTGGGAAAAGAAGTCGGTGGTGACGCCCCTGACCCTGGCGGTCGACGGCGCCGCGGCGTATTTCCGCGACGGCGAGAAGATCGTCTGCCTCGACCGGAAGAGCGGAACGCAGCGGTGGGTGTCGAAGCCCCTGCCGGTCTGGGAGAAGATCCGCTCGTACTTCGGGCCGACCCTGGTGGTCTACGAGGATATCGTCCTGTACGCCGGCGGCGAGAAGATGATCCCCCACCGGGGCGGGAAGGACGCCATGCACGCCCTGTCGGCCGAGACGGGCGAGGAATTGTGGACGGCCCCGCATCCGCCCGGCGGTTACCAGTCGCCGGAGGACCTGCTGGTGGCGGGGGGGCTGGTCTGGACCGGCGCGACGACCAGCGGCGGCTACGACGGGGTCTTCACCGGCCGGGACCCGAAGACCGGGAAGGTGGTCAAGGAGTTCGCCCCGACGGTCGAGACCTACTGGTTCCACCACCGCTGTCACCGGGGCAAGGCAACCGATAACTACCTGCTCATGTCCCGGACCGGCATCGAGTTCCTGGACCTGGAGAAGGAAGACTGGGAGATACACCACTGGGTCAGGGGGGCCTGCCTGTACGGGATCATGCCCGCCAACGGGTTCGTCTACGCCCCGCAGCATCCGTGCGGCTGCTACCCCGAGGCCAAGCAGGACGGTTTCAGCGTCCTGGCCCCGGCCGCCGATACCCGTCCCGCGCCCGGCGCGGTTCCCGAGGAGGGGCGGCTGGAAAAGGGCCCCGCGTACGGCGGGGATTTCACGGCCGCGGCCGGACCGGCCGACTGGCCGACGTACCGCGGCGACAACCGCCGCAGCGGACACACGGCCGCGGCGGTCCCGGCGACGCTGGCGGAGAAGTGGTCGGTCGCGGTCGGCGAGAAGCTCAGCAGCCTGACCGCCGCCGCCGGGAAGCTCCTGGTCTGCGACATCGACCGGCACCGGGTCTGCGCCCTGGACGCGGATTCCGGCGAAACGGCCTGGGAGTTCACGCCCGGCGGGCGGGTCGACTCGCCGCCCGCGATATGGCGGGGCCGGGCCCTCTTCGGCTGCGCCGACGGGTGGGTCTACTGCCTGCGGCTGGACGACGGGGCGCTCGCCTGGCGCTACCGCGCGGCGCCGCTGCAGCGGCAGACGATGTACTTCGAGCAGATCGAATCGCTCTGGCCGGTACACGGCAACGTTCTCGTCCAGGACGGGGTGCTGCTGCTGGCGGCGGGCCGCTCGATGTTCCTCGACGGGGGCGTCCGGCTGCTGCGGCTGAACCCCGAAACCGGCGAGAAACTCTCCGAGACGATCATGGATTCGCGCCGTCCGGACGACGACGGCACCCTCCAGGACCGCATCATGATCCTGAACATGCCCGTGGCCAAGCCGGACATCCTCTCCAGCGACGGGAAGCGGATCTACATGAAGTCCCAGGTCTTCGACCTGGAGGGCAACCGCGGGCCGATCGGTCCCCACGCCGGGAATCCCGTGCAGCAGGGGGCCGTCCAGCACGGCGAGGAGGCCCACCTGTTCTGCCCGAGCAGTTTCCTGGACGGTTCCTGGTGGCACCGGACCTACTGGGTCTACGGCAGGAGCTTCGCCGGCGGCCACGGCGGGTACTGGCAGGCCGGCAGGTTCGCGCCGGCCGGCAGGATTATCTGCTTCGACGACGAGAAGGTCTACGTCTTCGGGCGCGAACCGCAGTATTACCGGTGGACAACGCCCATCGAGCACCACCTCTGGCGGGCGGACCGGCAGCCGCCGGCGATCGGGATGAGCCCGCAGAAGGCGCGGCGGTCGAAGGCGTCCGCCGTGCCCGCCGGTTCGTGGATAGAGGTTACCAACGCGCCCGCACTGAACCCGGCGGGCACGCCGCTGGCGGTGGAGGCCTGGGTAAAGGCCGGAAAGCCCGTCGGCGTGATCGTGGCGCGGGGCGGCCCGGCGGAGGGCTACGCGCTCCTCCTGCAGAAGGGCCGCCCGACGTTCATGATCCGCGCCGACAGCAAGCTCGCGGCGGTCGGCGCGAAGAAGCGGGTCGTCGGCAGGTGGGCGCACCTCGCGGGTGTCCTGGAAAAGGACGGGACGATGCGGATATACGTCGACGGCACGCCGGCCGGGAGCGGAAAGGCTCCCGGCCTGATCGCGGGCGAGCCGAAGCAGGGCATGGCCATCGGGGCCGACGACCAGTCCGGCGTGGGCGCGTACAAGAGCCCGCTGCCGTTCACGGGACTCATCGACGAGGTGCGGGTGTACCACGGGACGGTGACCGGCGACGAGATCGCCGCCCATGCCGCCGGGGCCGGCACGCTGAAGGCGGCAGATGCCACGCTGGTCCTGCGCTACTCGTTCGACAAGGGCGACGCGGCAAACGACGCCGGGAAGATCGGCGCGGGCGTCGCCGGTGCCGTCAAGCCGGTCGACGGGAAGTTCGGGAAGGCCATGGCGTTCTCCGGGAAGGGCGGGCGGAAAAGACGCGGGAGCCGGTATCACGTGCAGTTCGACTGGTCGGAGAAGCTGCCGTTCTTCGTGCGGGGGATGGCGGTGGCGGGCGACACGATATTCGCCGCCGGGCCGCCGGACCTGGTCGACGAAGACCGGGCCGTCAAGGGCATCAGCGACGAGGAGATCCGCGTGAAACTCGCCGCGCAGGCCGCGTCGCTGGCCGGCAAGAAGGGCGCGGTTCTGCGGGCGGTCGCCGCAGCCGACGGTAAGACGCTGGCGGAAATGACGCTCGACGCGCCCCCGGCGTGGGACGCCCTGATCGCCGCCGGCGGCCGGATCTACCTGTCCACCGTCGACGGAAAGGTCGTCTGCCTGGGGGG
>CAZLBC010000075.1:0-24951 GCA_964557575.1 uncultured Planctomycetaceae bacterium | reverse complement strand
TCGACAAAATACCTCGCTTTCGCTACCAAAGCAAGTTATGAAACCAGCTCTAGTGATCATCACTTGACGATCCATAAAGGATCGTCTGCTTCGACTTCCTTGATGTGCGAGAAACGTGTCTCTTTCTCGCCAACGGCCGACGTGTTCGGCAGGCCCTGAGTTAAGGTCATCGTGATTCTCTCGCACGGATTGCGAGTCGTTTTGTTCTCGGCCCTTTTCGCCCCCGCGTGTATTCAGGGGGTTCTCCTGTATATTCCCTACATAGTACTGGACAGAATTGAGGCGTTTGGGGAAACTGTGGTGCGGACGGAAAGGACAGTGCGACAATGAGAGACATAATAATCCGCAGGTTTGAGCAGCATGTTGAGGTAGTACGGCGCGCGGTCGACGACATGGCCGACAGGATGGTCGCAGCCGTCGATATGATCGTGGCATCCTGCCGATCGGGGGGGGAGCTTTTCGTGTTCGGTAACGGCGGGTCCGCGGCCGATGCCCAGCATATCGCGGGCGAACTCGTCGGCCGGTACCTCAAGGAACGACCGGCGATCAGGGCCAGGGCACTGAGCGCCGACGTCTCGATAATCACGTCGGTCGCCAACGATTACGGTTACGAGTACATATTTACCCGGCAGCTCGAGGCCGCCGCCGAGGAAGGCGACGTGGCGCTGGCCCTCAGCACGTCGGGCAACAGTCCCAACGTGGTCAAGGCCCTTGAATACTGCCGGTCGCGCGGCATCGCCACCCTGGCGATTACGGGCGCCGGGGGCGGGCGCTGCGCCGCGGCCGCGGACATACTGCTGGCTGTTCCGTCCGACCGCACGCCCGCCGTGCAGGAAACCACGGTGGTGATTTACCACACGCTGTGCGAACTGGTGGAAGAAGCCCTGTGCACGTGATTTCTTTTTCCCGACAACCGTTAATGCGTCCTGTCCGGGAGCGTAATCTTTTCAGCAGCACATGGTTGTATTACTTGCTTCCGCCGCCCCCCCTTGCGTAACGAACCGATATGCGCTACCTCATTGACAAGCTGTGGCAATTGACGGCAGGCGTGCGAATAAAGTACCTGGTCGCCATGGTCTCAACCGTCCTGGCGTCCTTTTTTCTATTCTGTATCCCCTACGCGATCAAGTCGGCCGTGGATATTGTGCTGGCACAGGCGGAGACAGTACCGGTTCCCTTCTTCCAGGCGGTGCTCGAAAGCGGACTTGCTGAGCGGGGATTCGTGGGCAAGTTGTTTTTCGTCGCCTTCTTTCTCCTGGTCATGACCCTGCTGGCATCGCTCTTTACGTATCTGCACGGGCGGCTGGCGTCACTGTCGGCCGAGACGGTCGCCCGAAAGCTCAGGAACCGGCTCTACGATCGCATTCAGCGGATGCCCTGCACCGCGCTCGACGAAATGGAAACGGGCGATCTTGTCCAGCGGTGTACCAGCGACGTCGAGACGGTAAGGGTGTTTCTCGATGAGCATCTGACCACGATTGCCCGGAGTACCGTCACGGTTGCCGTTGCCGTTGCCCTCATGCTCCCCCTCGGCGTTGAGATGACGATAGCATCGACGCTGCTCCTTCCGATCGTTATTCTCTTTTCGCTGCTGTATTTTTCCAAGGTCAGGGGGTGTTTCCAGGAGGTGGACGAGGCCGAGGCGGCGATGACGGCGGCCATCCAGGAAAACCTGTCGGGCATACGGGTTGTGCGGGCCTTCTCGAACCAGCAGTTGGAAATATCCCGATTCGGGGTAAAGAACGATGCCTACCGCGACCGCTGGTTTCGGCTGATCAGCATTATGTCGGCCTACTGGTCTGTCTCGAACCTGCTGGTGTTCGGCCAGCGGGGTATCTGCCTTGCGGTCGGCGGATGGATGCTGGCCACGAGCGGTTTCGGCCCCGGTGATTTCATGGCGTTCCTGGTATTCGTGAGCCTGGTTTTGTGGCCCATTCAAAGACTCGGGAGGGTGATGGCCGACATGGGCAAGGCGAGCGTATCCCTGTCCCGCATTTCCGGCATCCTGGATGCGCCCGTCGAGACCGATCCACCGGAGGCACGGGAATTGACGTCGGCGACCGGCCGCCTGGAGTTCCGTGATCTGAGCTTCGTTCACGGCAGCGGTAAAGCGGTATTGAAGGGGGTTTCCATCACGATTCAGCCGGGTGAGACCCTCGCTATTATCGGCCCGAGCGGGTCCGGGAAAACGACCCTCATAGATCTCCTGCTCCGGTTTTACGATTTCGATGAGGGGGCCATATTCCTGGACGGTATTGATATCCGCCGTATTCGACGCACGTCACTGCGTTCGTCCATCGGCGTGGTCAGGCAGTCGCCCTTTCTCTTTTCCCGCAGCGTGCGGGAAAACATACTGCTGGCCAGGAGTTCGGCAAACGAAGAAGAGATTCATCATGCATCCGAAGTCGCCGCGCTGCATGAAACCGTGAAGGATTTCGATGCCGGTTACGATACGGTGGTAGGCGAAAAGGGGGTTACCCTGTCCGGCGGCCAGAGACAGCGGGTGGCCCTGGCGCGGGAGGTGCTCCGGGATCCCCCGGTTCTCGTTCTCGATGACGGGCTGTCCGCGGTGGATGCGGCGACCGAGACCGAAATATGCAATGCCCTCGAGTCGAGAAAGGGGCGCAAAACGACGATTGTTATCGCGCACCGCTTTTCCACCCTGCGACTGGCCGACCGGATTGTCGTTCTGGAAGACGGCGCGGTCACGCAGGCGGGCGGCCACGCCGAGCTGGTATCGGAAGAGGGACTGTACAAAAAACTCTGGCGGATACAGTGCGATATCGAAAACGAGTTGCCCGACCCCGGCACCCGGGAAGGGGGGGCGCAATGAGCCGGTCGAGCTTTACCGAGGATATTTACAGCGGGGGATTCAACTGGCATGCCTGGCGGGTTTTGCTGGGACGGATCCGGGGCTACGCCCGCAGCGCGATCTGCGTGGTGGTTGCGGCGATCCTCATGGGCGCCACCCACGTGGCGTTCGGGCTGCTTGTCGGCGCCATTATCGATCACCCGGCGCAATGGACGGTGTATGCGGGACTCAACGTTGCGCTGATCCTTGTTTCGGTGGTCGGCGTCCTGGTCTTTATCCTCGCGGCGGGAAAGATGGCGTCCGGTATTTCATGCGACCTTCGTCGCGATACGTTTGGGCATATCCAGGAACTGAGCTTCGGATTTTACGACCGCCACCCCGTCGGCTGGCTGGTGGCGCGGCTGACAACCGATTGTGACCGACTCGCGCGTATCATGGCGTGGGGACTCCTGGAGTTGACCTGGGGAAGCGTATTCATCCTTATGACCATTGCCGTGATGCTGGTCCTGTCATGGCGCCTGGCCCTGGTGGCGCTGGCCATAACCCCCGTCATCTGGCTTGTCAGTGTGTGGTTCCAGCGGAGGCTGTTGAAGACTTCGCGGGATATTCGAAGAACCAATTCCCGTATCACCTCGGCGTTCGGCGAGGGTATCGACGGCGTCAGGGCGACCCGGACCCTGGTGAGGGAAGAGGAAAATCTCGCCGAGTTCGATGAGTTGAGCGGGCTGATGTTCCGGCGATCGGTAGTAAGCGGCATTTTGAAAGCCTGTTACCTGCCGGTCGTGCTGACACTGGCGAGCCTGTCGATAGCGGCGACGCTGGTCGGCGGCGGCTGGCTGGTGAATACCGGGTTGCCACTGGGGACCCTGGCCGTTTTTGTTCTTTTCGTCAGGCAGGTCTTTCGTCCCGTCACGGAACTCTCGCACCTCCTGACGGAAGTGCAGCACGCCTGCGCCGCCGCCGAGCGGATAACGGGACTGCTGGAAACCCGCCCTGAAATCGAGGATCTGCCCGGTGCGATTGCAGGCGAGGACGTCATCGAACACATTACGTTCCGGGACGTGCATTTCCGATACGGCGATCGCGAAGATGTTATTCGCGGATTTAATATCGAGATCGCGCGCGGCCAGACCGTCGCGCTGGTCGGTCCGACCGGCGGTGGAAAGTCCACGCTGGTCTCCCTGCTCTGTCGCTTTTACCAGCCGACCGCCGGGCGCATACTGGTCGACGGTGTCGACTACACGCGGCTCCAACTCGCGTGGCTCCAGTCCCGGCTGGGGATCGTCCTTCAGTCGCCCCATCTTTTTTCAGGTACGATACTCGACAATATACGGTACGGTCGCCCGCCGGCCGGCGAAGACGAAGTCGCCGAGGCCGCCCGCCTGGCCTGTGCCGAAGACTTCATTCTTTCCCTGCCCGAGGGATACCGAACCCGCGTGGGAGAATCCGGTTCGGCGCTGTCGGTCGGACAGCGGCAACTGGTGACGCTGGCCAGGGCGGTCCTGGCCGATCCGCAGATATTCGTTATGGATGAAGCCACGGCCTCGGTTGATTCTGTTACGGAGCGGGCGATCCAGAAGGGTCTGGCCGAAATCATTCGGGGCCGCATTTCGCTGGTCATCGCCCATCGGCTTTCGACGGTATTGGCGGCGGACCGGATTATTTTTATCGAGGGCGGGCGCATTGTCGAGTCGGGCACGCACGCGGAACTCATGGCGCGCCGGGGCCGGTACTACCGGCTCTACCGCCACCAGTTTTCGGCGGAGCAGATAGAAAGGTTTCTCGGGTAGATGAGTGTTCCGGCCGGATGGTTTTGCGGATACACAGTGCAACTTTACCCGCGGCACGCTCATAGCGGGTTGGTGCGGTCTTGCCCCGAGAGATGAGATTGGTATAGTTTTTGGTGATTGGATGTGCCCCTTGAACGATGCACAGAGACGTTTTGTTGCATAAAGCACATTAAGGATTCTCTTTTTGAACGTAGCGCTTGTATTTCTCAGCGGGGGGGGGATGAGCGGAGGGCCGAGGAAGTCGCTGCGCAGACAGATTCCGCTTTTGGCCGAACACCCCGCGGTAGACCGGCTCGATGTTTTTTTGCCGTGGAAGTCGCAAAACCTGGAGAATTGGGAAGTGCCCATTCATTCCTGGCCACCTCGTGATTGGATGAAGGGCTTTGCGACCCTGCGGTCACGGGTGCTTACGTTGAAACCCGACGTTATCTTTATTCCCAACGGCAACTGGTTCGACACCGGTGGTATACCCGTCGTGTGCATGGTACGTAACGCCGAACCGTTACTCAGGCCTTTTGGCAGTAATTCTCTTATGCAGGGTATAAAAAATCTTTTGCGCGCGCGCTATGCCCGTCGATCATGCCTGAAATCAGAGAGGGTGATTGCGGTTTCTGCATTTGTGAAGGGAATCATCGCGGAAAAATGGAATATCAGCACCGACAAAATCGGTGTTGTTCCTCACGGGGTGGATCCTCCCGACAAAGCGGTTCGGCCCGATGTGCCCCCTGATGTAGAGGAAGGAGAGTTCTGGTTTACCGCCGGTTCGCTGGTTCCCTACAGAGGATTGGAGGATCTTGTATTGGCCTTGTCCACGCGGCCCGTCGGTGAAAAGCTCTTGATCGCGGGGAAACCGGTCTATTCAACCGCCTATAAAGAAAAATTATGTCGCCTTGCGGTACGACGAGGGGTGAGTGAGAGAATATATTGGCTCGGGCACATTTCCCCTGCAGAAATGTCTTGGTGCTTCGGTGAGTCGAAGGCTTTCATAATGACCAGCCGTATCGAGGCGTGTCCCAACATCCTCCTGGAATCGTTGGCGGCGGGGGCACTTTCAATCTCGTCTGCTAACCTTCCGATGCCTGAGTTTTACGCGGATACCGCGTTGTACTATAATGCTGGTAATTGCGACGAGTTGGCCCGGAAAATGGAATTGGTTTCAGGAATGGACCGAAAAGCTATTGAGGGGCGAAGCACGGCGGCCCGGGATCGCTCGGAACTGTTTTCATGGACTCAAAACGTTGATGAGATCGTTGGCCACCTCAAGCTCGCGGCGGAAAAGGGGGGGTGACAATATAAAAAAGGAACGTCACGCGCAGGTTTCTGAAACAGCGGACCGGTTACGTGTATTGATGCCGGAACACAGGACGTACGGTGGGACGGAGCTTGCCCGGGCGGGACGGAAGCGACGGAAACGCTATGGGAAAAAGGAGAAACGCGGCCGGGTCAAAAGCCAAGTTGGTATTGAAAAGCGGCCGAAGGTCGGCGAGAGCAGATCCCGGATTGCTGACGGGGAAGGCGATGCCATGGAAGGGGGTAAAGGCAGTAGTGGCTGGGCAACCTTTGTGGAAGGAAAGATGCAACTGCCGGCGGTGAGTGTACTGAAGGGTGGTTCGGCAAAAGAGCTGAATCATGCGGCACGGCGAGGTTTTGATCCTCACCCCGGTGTACCGGTGAAGACTGTCACAGTGGATAATGGGCGAGAAAGAGTATGCGGAACACGAAGTATTGTCAAAATCATCGGGGCTTGACGTGTCCTGTGCCCGGCCCTGCCACGAGTGAGAATGCGGGTTGAATGAACAAATCGATGGAATGTGACGTTGGTGGTTCCCGAAGGAACAGACGTTCGTGACGTTACGCATGCCCCGGTTCGCATGGTTGAACAATTACAGAACGAACGGCCACGAGACAAGTGAGGATACCGAACACCGGCTGAGGTCATGTACCATGAAATTGTTTTGAAAATTGTATCCAAGAAGTCTTATAGGAACCGCCTATATGCATTTAATGAAAAAAATCGCATCGAAAGTATTAAGCAGCGGGGGTAGGAGTAATATTCTGAAACTCGGCAGGTCAATTTACCCTTACATTCGCTTTCCATTGGCTCATTTGTGCATGAAACCGAATTTTCTGGTCATCGGAGCGCAAAAATCAGGAACCACTTCCTTATTCCGGTATCTAACTCAGCACCACGCAATTCTGATGCCGGTCATCAAAAAGGAGTTACATTATTTTGATCTGTATTATGACCGTGGCCCCAAATGGTATCTGAGCTGTTTTCCATTTAAGCAGAAAGGAAAGGTTACAGGAGAAAAGAGTCCATATTATCTATATCATCCACTGGCCCCTCAGCGTTCCTACTCATTTAATCAGCAATTTAAACTTATTATCCTGCTGCGGGACCCTGTAAAAAGGGCATATTCGCACTTTCACCATGAGATTGAAAATGGACGGGAAAACCGTGCTTTTCGCGAGGCTGTTGAGAAAGAAATGGAAAGGGTAAAAGTTGACCATCATCGCCTGGCCTGTTCTGAAATCGGCTACAGTTTTTCTCATCAACGATATTCATATTATGACCGTGGCAGATACGCCGAGCAACTTGAACTGTGGATGAACTATTTCGCGAGAAGCCAGTTTTATATTGAAACAGCGGAGCGTTTTTTTAAGGAACCGCAGGCTGTTTGCTCCGAGATATTCAATTTTGTAGGTCTTGCCCCCTTTGAAACTTCCACGAAAAGACGCCACAACCCGGGTAAATATGATCCGATTTCAAGGACCGATGCGAACTGGTTGGCTGAAATGTATCGGCAAGACAACATGAAGCTTGAAAAGGACTATGGTGTCGACATTAGTGATTGGTTATAAGGTTAACAATCCTTGCATGCTATATTTGCTTTTCGTTCCCGCTCAGAACTCACCTTTTTGGGATACCGGTTTAGACGCCATTTCGATGTGCTGGTTACTTACGAAATCAATCATGCTCCAAGACGGTCACGACCTTTGGCCCTGATGCAGAAAACTGTTCGGGAAAGGAAAGCTTTGTTCACATGTAGTCGTTATCTTGCGGAAATCAGTTTTCTTAACAACCTATATAAAAAACTACTCACCCCAATCAACACTATTTGAATGATTGTTAAATCTTTAGTCCAGCTTGATTCATGAGGATTAAATACTTTTTCACTTTTCCTTGATGATGTCATAACTATACCCTTTTTCCCCAGTACTGAAGGACACTTAAACGTATTTGAAAAATCTATATCTAAATAATCACATATTTTCTTCAATTCAGATTCTATACCATTGCTGACAATATTTTCATAAGAAACCATACAAATACTATTGTCTTTACAATGAAAACTATTTAATATCCGATTAGTTCTAATGGCATATATGTTTCTTGTGCAATATATACAGGGGATAGCTGAATGCCCTTTCTTCTTCTCCTGTCTCTAATTATACTCCTTATTACATAATACGGATTCCTGGTTATTGCTACAATCTTTCCATTAGGAAACATTGTTTTAAAAAAACCAAATATTGTTTCCGGGTCACCGCCCACTTCTTTCATAGCCCACATTTTTATTTTATCAGGCTTTTTGTAAAGATTGTTATAAAATATCGTTATGTCTTTTCTTAGTACATCAGCAAAACCGTTAAACCGGTGCTCATTGAATTCTTTTAGATTTGATAAATAGTTTTTATAATCCAGACTATCTAAAATCCTAGAATCGAGTAAATCATAATTAACGCAATCACTTATTTTGGCAAACAGCAGATTAAAACTTTTATCATCTACATCTACTGCCTTCTGATTACACTTTGATTGTTTTATTTTGAAATTAAGTTTGGTGATCTCCTGATTATTAAATATGTAATCTGACACCATATTCCGACTATTCTTCCAAACCCTCTTCAAGAATTGCTTTAGCTTAATTTCGTTGGGAAAAACCAGAATTTCTTCTCCTCCATCCAGCAAATTCTGTAATAAAGTTGTCCCCGATTTTCTAGCCCCGTAAATTAAAACTGCATTATTCTGCCATTTTTTATCATACATTGACATTAAATATGTTCTTCCTACAAATATACCTTCTCTAGCCTATTTCAGTAACATTCATCTTTTAGCACAACTGTATCATTCTGTTCATAAAGGTACAAAGGTTAATACAGCTGTTTTGTTGTTTATCAAGTTGCCTTATAAGCAGGTTATCAATCTATTCAATGTATTTATTAGTGTGTTTATGTTCGACTCACAAAAGCCCATTCTGGTACTATTCATCAAGGCCTATCTGGTAGCACCTTACGAGGCCAGTATCCTTACATTCATTGAGGCGGTACTCTTACCTATACCAACGTTATCTACCATGTTGTATAAAAAACTAATAAGTGTTCTATGCAGGGGTCATTATTCATGGCGTCGTTGAAGAGCTATCGACCTGCGCCGGCCATCACAAACGTACTTTTTCATGCTTATTCGACGTATTGGCCGCATGATGATGGCCGTTTTGGCCAATAGTCGACAACTTTTCAGACCTTACTCCACCGGGCAACTCCCGTTCAAGGTATTTGCGAGCATATCCCGCACATGTCGTAGGTTCATTGCCTCGCCCGCGTTCGTTCATGTTGTCTTCTCGATCATAAAAACATCGCCATATAGGTGTTTTATACTACAGCCTATATACTCCTGATTGATAGTACTAAGTCTCTTTTTCAGTTCAGCAAGTTCTCGTAACGTGAGGCCGGGGAATTTACGTTTCGATCTCATTACCTTATGTGGCCTTCCCCGGATTATGTCCATCATATTTCGCAAGTGCCTCCTTGCTCCAAATTTAATACCCCCTATACCTATACTAACGGCCCGTGATCGTGGTATTTGCATCACTTCTAACACATCTACAATTCGTTCAACTGCTGTTTTCCCTTTCACATTCGCAAGCCGTCGGTGTATCAGGACATCGTTCTTTTTGTTCCGATGCTCATTTACTGGTTCCCCAGATCCAATTCGTGAAAGAACGGCCGATACATCCTCGGGTTCTTTACATTCAATACTCAATTGGTTGGGAATAAACCGGCTGGTGAGGCTCTCGAATGGGACATAGGCAATGGCCGGCACTTCCGAGACATAAGCTTCGATACCCGTGGTGCATCCGTTATGCCAGATTACACTAGCAGCTCTGACCCAACTGCTGATCCCGCCTTCGAACAAAACATGTACATTTTCAAGATCGTTTACAGCTTCTTTCCACGGCTCCAGTCTTTCCGCTGGATGCGGTCGAACAACAAACTGTAATACCTGATGACTTTTTGCCATACACCTTAACGCCTTCGCAAAATGCTCAAACATCTTCCGCTGGTCTCGAATTTCGGAACGTAGGGCTTCGGCATCTTTCTCAGTTGTAATGCCCCCCTTGTTTTTTCTTTGGCGAATCAGTTCCTCGGTGGGCATATAACCATTAGCAGCTCCAAAATTCGATGCCAGCAACACAAATGGGCTAAATCGTTCACGGATGCTATCAAGCTCTTTTTGGAAATATGGCGTGTATTCTGGCCGCCAGTAATCCACTCGCGGGGAGCCTGTCACGTAGACTTTATGGGACGCATCGGGATAATGCCTGACCCAGGCATTATGGTCATGGTTACCCCAACAAAATACAGCATCGGCCATATCAACATTATCGGAACTGCTGCGGAAAGAAATAAAGTCATCATATGATTTTCCCAAAAGGCCGCTTTCCTCGTCCTGCGAGGCTAAAGAACAGCCGGCATGCAAAATTTCACGCAGTTTACTTTCCTTCCCCTGCGTGAGGCTTTTTTCAAAAAAAAGCCCTGGCGGTAACTTGCCTGATTTTACAAACTGGTAAATATGGTTTTTACTGCCGAGAACGACGCGATACCCCCTGGTTGCCGCTTCAAACGCCAAGGCCCCCCGGCCTTCCAATTCGCGGGCTTTGACTTCAATAACAAGATAAATGACTGGCTTTTCATCCATGAGCTGGTAGGGAATTCAATCCTGTCTCATTTTAAAATAGTAATTTAAGCATAGCACAAGTGGGTTATGGGCTGTATTGGCCGCAGGATGGTGGCCCTGTTGGCAAAGAGCCCACAACATATTTGATTTTACCCCCCGGCCAACGCCCAATCAAGCTATTTACGGGCATATTTCAACCTCTTACCGCCGATTCCGCCGCCTGACGTCGTTTGTGCTGAGTATGTCGAAACAAATATTCTGACAATCGTTATCAGCATCTTCCCGGCAGCCTGTTGCAAAAGTCTGAAAATCGTGGCGTTTCCCATAACAGGCACCCGGTTTTGGCCTATTAGAAAAAGCAGAGACAAGCGGTGTTTTTCGCGAACGGCGGGTACGTCGGGTGGTACTACGGTTTCACGCAAAAGACAATCAGCAATTTTATTATTCTCCTGGCGTTTCAGCGGTAGGATATGCAGGTTTCAATTGCATCCAAGCATCATAATGCCGCCATCGCTGTGCCCCGGGCAGTTCCCTTCGCATTGCCGCTGCGGCCATTGACAATACCGCATCTCGCTGGTTAAATATACATGATACGGTGACCGGTACACCTGCGCGTTTGACGCCCTGCTTCGCGGGGTTCGGGATGCGCAGTTTAGCGCGTGATTTATAATCATGTTTTCCCGGGCCGATATTCGGCATAAATGGACGGATTTTCCCGAGAACAGGTTGAGGGATAGTCTATTCAAAAGATTTCGCTTGAGCAAGAATCTGAAGACAGGTAATAACTGAAAGCCGTCAAATGCTTGATTTGCTTTATAAATTAAAAGAAATCCTCAACCCCAGGGAACGACGCAACGCGGTGATCCTGTTCTGCTTGATTCTGATTGCGGGGACAGTGGAGTCAATAGGCATTGCCTCGATCATGCCGTTTTTAGCTGTGCTTGCCGATCCCCATGTTATTCAGGAAAGCGATCTTCTTTTCGCTGTCTACCAGAAACTGGGTTTTACCACGGCTGATTCCTTTCTGATCTTTCTGGGCATTGTTGTTTTTCTGGTGATGATTGCCGGCCTTTTTCTTAAGGCGCTGACTCAGTATGCCATTGCTCGTTTCAGTCAGATGCGCAATTACAGCTTGAGCAGAAAGTTGATGGTGAGCTATTTGTCCCGTCCCTATAGCTGGTTTTTGGATCGTCACAGCGCTGATCTGGGGAAGACAGTCCTTTCTGAAGTGCAGCAGGTGATCCAGAAGGCCTTGCTCCCGGCGGCGCAATTCATAGTGCATGCCGTGATAGCCGTATGCCTTATTGTTCTCTTGCTGCTGGTTAATCCCGTGGTGGCTCTCCTTGCCGCTGCCTTGCTGGGTGTTATGTATGCCGCGGTTTATCTTTCTATGCGTAAGTATCTTAAACACATCGGAACTGATCGGCTCAAGGCTAATCGGGAACGATTTCAAGTAGCCCAGGAAGCATTGGGCGGCATCAAAGAAGTCAAGGCCGGCAGATTGGAGGCTGGATACATAGCCAGTTTTGGCAAACCCGCCCATCGCTATGCCCGGCGCCAGGCAGCCAGTATGATTATTAACCAGGTGCCGCGTTATTTTCTTCAGGCCGTAACATTCGGTGGCATAATTGCTCTGACATTGGTCCTTTTAGCTTTTAGCGGCGGGGAGTTAGAGCAAGTGCTTCCCACATTGGGTGTTTTTGCTTTTGCGGGGCAGCGGTTGCTCCCGGCCTTGACCCAGATGTATACCAATGCGGCAAAAATGCGTTACGGCAAGCCGGCACTGGATGCCTTTCATGCGGATTTGATGGAAAGCAGGCTGACGGAAGATACATTACAGTGTATGCGGGAAGCGCAAAATGCCATGCCACTGGGTCTTGAGCAGAGCATTGATATGTTGGATGTGGACTTCTGGTATCCAAAGGCCGACCGTCCGGCCTTGCAGGATATTAATTTACAGATTTCAGCAAAAAGCACGGTCGGCCTGGTAGGGCCGACGGGCGCGGGCAAGACCACGGTGGTGGATATCATGTTAGGGCTCTTAACGCCCTCACAAGGTGAATTGCGTGTCGACGGCGTCACCATCAAGGAAAAAAATATGTCTGCCTGGCAGCGCACCTTGGGGTATGTACCCCAGCAGATCTTTCTGGCGGACGACACGGTCACGGCAAATATAGCATTCGGTGTGCCGGAACATGCGGTAGACCGAAAGGCGGTCGAGGGCGCGGCCCGGATAGCTGATTTACATGATTTTGTAATCCGGGAATTGCCGAAAGGCTATGAAACAATGGTTGGCGAACAGGGGGTGCGTCTTTCCGGCGGCCAGCGCCAGCGCATCGGCATTGCCCGGGCGCTGTATTATAACCCGGACGTGCTCATCTTTGATGAAGCCACCAGCGCCTTGGACAATATTACCGAAAAAGCAGTCATGCAGGCGGTGCAAAACGTGGGTGACGAAAAAACCATTATCATAATAGCGCACCGACTCAGTACGGTCAGAAATTGCGACTGTATTTATATGCTCGATCATGGCAGGCTGATAGCCCGTGGCACGTATTCCGAACTCATGGAAACGTGTCGCGAGTTCCAGAAAATGGCAGCGGCGAATGAGTAACAAAAAGCGTGGGTGTTACTTTCCGAAACATGTTGTGGGCCCGCCAAACGCGGGAAGAGAGCCTGTGAGGTTGAGCAACGTATGCAGCGTGATACCGTCTTTTCGGCGAAACAGCGGCCGGGGGGGGCAACAGGGACGCGCACAGGGCGTTCGTGGTCAGGCCGAGAGCATGCATAGTTTTGTTCAGTGTGAGCACCAAGGCGGCGTCGGCCTAGCGTTTTGTGGCTTTGAGCGTTGCTTTTGATCTTCGGATGAGGATTTGCTGATATGAAACCTTGGCATCGGAGTGGTATGCATGAAAATACTTTTTGTTGCAAACACCTTGTTCCCTTCGCATACTGCGCATTCGTTAAGTGTCTTCAGATTATGCAGTGCTTTTGAAGGACAAGGTCACAGCATAAAGTTGCTTGGGCATAAATCAGAGTTATACACGGATAATAATTCATTGCGAAAATTTTATGGGGTTAACAACGAGTTTACTGTACGACTGACAAACCCGCTCCTCGGTGAGAGAATGTTTCGGTTCAAACGGTTACAGAATCTTCGCCGTTTGTTCATGTGCATGGCAGTAGCGGATGAAATCAAGCGTTATGAACCCGAACTTATTTATGTACGAAATGTATCTTCAACAATTTCTCTGGTGTTTTCTTTGCTTCCTTGCGGATTATGCCCGCCGATAGTATGCGAGATGCACAATCCCCGGGATCTGGAAAAAGGAGGGGTGTTGGCACGGGTGTGTAAAAGTACGCTTAGACGCCTGCCGTTTAGAAAAATTGTAACCAACACGCGAAGATTGAGGGACCACTTGCATGAGAAAATAGGTGATATTGTGAAAGTTGAAACTGCCTATTTAAGTGCTCCTGATCCCAAAAAAGCTTTAAACGGCCCCGTCAAAGCGGACATAAGGGGTGACTACGCCTTTAATGTCGGATATGTCGGTAATTTGGATGTAAATAATCTTCGAGGAACGCAAACAGTTTTGGAGCTGGCCGGTCATTTTGTAGATAGTGGCTTTCACCTGGTTGGGGGGAACAATGAAACGGTGGCTTACTGGAGTAATCTTTCTCAAGCATACGATAATATATTTTTTTATGGCAGAAAACCGCAAAATGATATTCCCGGATATTTGAATGCTTTTGACGTGGTGTTGAACCCATTGCAGTTGCATCAGATTCCAAATAGCGCCGGGTTCCACAAGTGTACTTTTCCCCTAAAAATAATAGACTATTTGGCCAACGAATGTGTCCTTATGGTTTCTGATGTGCCGGGTCACAGTGAGTTGCTGGAGCATAACGTAAATGCGTATAAAGTACCGGCGACGAACCGTAAAGCGTGGATCGACAGCCTTGTGAAATTAAGAGAAAATGAGTCGCTGAGAAAAAAACTGTCACGGAATGCCAGGGATACCTATGAAAGGTGCTTGACCGACGAAGCGAGGATAGAGAAGATATTAAGTTGAAGAGTTGGCCCGGTTTCAATTATGAACGTGGTTTTTGATCTGACCGCGTGAATACAACCCCTTGAGTCTCATGGAAATGATCTTCGCAGACGATCTACCCTGGAGAGCGGCAACGATTACTTCAAGGATGTCGGGGTTATCCTTCTTGTAAGCGCAGCGAGGCGACTGTCTTCGAGCAATGACTGTTTCCTGATCGCAGGATGCACGAGAGGAACCATCGGGGCGGGAATGACGCCGGATTTCAGCACAAAGGCCGCTCGTGGCCGACCCGGCCTTCGAGCAATGCATCTACGGGAAATTTCTGGTTGATATTTAGCGATTTCCGCTATACAACGGCGTTCTGCGGAGGTAAGCTGTCGGTGGTGCACCTTTTATCCTTTCGCTAGGTATGTTGCCAAAAACACACTATACCGAATAGGCCTGAGGGTGCACTACTTTTTTCTCCACTGTTCGGTTTAGATTTGAAACCACATTGCTTTCGAGAACATATGCACATTATTGCTATAACATCTGCTGTTATTTCGAGAAGTGATTTCATAACCTGCTTTGCAGGGAAAAGGGCAGCTTGCAGACCAAATCGCGGTGTTGAAACCAGTTCTAGATTAAGCAACAACCTCGACAATTGCTGTAAAATGATTTTCCAAAGTGTGCAGAGCGACCTATTCACGACAGTTCAGAAAATCGATGCTATAACCGGCACATTGGTGAAGGCCGGTGGGTTGGACAACAGTGTTTAGCAGTGAATTCACCGATCCCTGCATTTCGTTTCTGGTTTTTCGTTCCCGTTCTGGTTCTACTATTTTTGGTGATCGACTGAGCCGTCACCCCGGGGTTCTAGTTACGCCTGAGTCTAATGTAGCACAAAGACTGGTGCAATATTTCAAAGAGAATCACGCAAATGATATTGTGCAAGGGGATATTCTTGACTTCATATATAACGAGAAGAAATTTTCTGAATGGGGTCTACCGAAGGAATTGCTTGAGAACGAAATAAAACGGTATAGGGCACACGACTGGGCAACTATTTTCTACGCCTGTTGCAAAGCTTATCGGGATTGGAAAAAGCCGGCGGCCAGGATCGTGGTCTTTAAAAAATCCGGATGGTATTATAAAAATGTAAATCTCCTATTATCCACGTTTCCTGATTCGGTGACAATTTGGATGCTTAGGGATCCCCGGGCCATGTATAACTCGGCTCGAAAGGCCCTGCATAGTGAAAAGGGGACTCCTATGGCGAAAAATATGGTTATGAACGCAATTGGCTGGCGGGATTATGTGAACAGGATGCTTGAAGCGGGTAAACGGTGGCCCGGTCGTGTTTGCAAGGTATGCTATGAGTCATTTGTGGTCGATACTTCCGGCATTTTACTCAACATATGGCGGAAACTGGGGGTGCCTGAATTGACACCGGCCGAATTGAAAAGGCTTCTCAAGAAAAAGGGCGAATCGCATTTGATCACATCTTCAACCAAACATCTGCATGGTAATGTTACTGAAGAAGCGATTGTTGAACGGGCATATAAATGGAAAGATGAATTGCCGAAGTGGCGCGCTGGTATAATTCGGCTCATATGCAAAAAACCCATGACCGAGTGTGGTTATGGTATAGAGGAGAGCGGCATTGCTTAGAGGTGGTTTCATAACTATATTATTATTATAAACTTGCGCCACATAACACCTTGTGGTTTATTGGTTGTGGAAAGGAGTAAGCCATGGCCAATGATCCAACAAAGCTCACGGATGAGCAATGGGAGAAGATTGAACCATTATTACCAAGACTAAAAGCATCGCCTTTCGGAGGCCCCAAACCGATACCCAACCGACGGGTCTTCGAGGGTATTCTTTGGGTGCTCCGGTCCGGGGCTCGCTGGAAGGACCTGCCCAAGGAATATCCGTAACCGTTCACGGGATTATTTTACAAGACTTGGTGTTGTCGTGCAATAAATCTGAGCAGACAACGCCTTCTTTAGAAAGACGAACGACGAAGACCCCTGTTGTTTACATGAAGTTACGACGCTCCAGATCTTTTCACACCACCGTTTTCCATTCTCGCTCCGCGTCCCCTGCGTAACGCGCCTGTCCATCGCCACATGGCGGATCTTTTGCTCGGTCCGATTGTTTGTCGGTTCCAATCCCGGCATATCGATAAATCTGAAATAATCCTCGGCGCCGGAAGCATCAAAGCGGTTGCAGATAATCCGGGCCTCTTTGATATCGGGCGGCCGTCTCACCTCGCGCAAAAATTCCTTTTTCCACCGGTTCATTTCCCTCAGATATCCTCTCCTGGTCATTTCGTGTCGTCGGTGGAACGTATCGAACAGCGATCTGGCTGTGCCCAGCAGGATATCCGCCCATGTTCGAATATTGCCGGTATAGGTGTCTGCTATGAATTGGATATCCCGTATCAGGTGTGCCCAGCAGTATTGGCCCGAGGCCATGGATTTTCTCACAGAGGATCGATTGCTACTGAAGTAATCGACCAGCATAACACCGGCGAAACTTTCGCCGAGTATATCAAAGAGAACTTTAGCGCCGCGACATTTGTCTATGTGAAAGATGGTAAAATCCGCCGCCCGTAAGCACCAGGCCCAATGCAGATCACCGTTGTCTTTGATCCCCGTCTCGTCGCTGCCTACTATCGGCTCAGTACGAATGGCCGCCAACGCATCAGCATAGGGAGCATCGAGAGCCGAACTTATCTTCCGGGTACAAATTTTATTCAAATACCCGCGGGAGGCCGGTATCCCGAGATTCTCAAGCAAACCCTGTATCTGGGAATAGCTTGTCATCATCGCCCCTTTCATATATCCGACGCAAGCTTGAAGATTGACGCCGAAATACCCCGTTGCTTTGACCGTCTGTGGAACCGGTGCTACTACTTCGTTGTCGTCAGGGTCAAGATACACTCGCCGGTTATATTGAGTCACAAAAAAGGGCTTATCATCTGTTTTTTCCTTTAAAACAAGGATAAGCAGATGATTACGGACAACCAAGCCAGGAGATTACAAGAGATGAGTCAGAAGGAACCAACATTGCAAAGAGTCGCTGACAAGGTGGGAGTAGATGTCAAGACAGCCCGTAAGTACTTACGTTCAGGAGAATTACCCAGCCAATGTGCCCCTGTCAGATATTGGCGGACCCGTCAAGATCCATTTTCGGAGGTCTGGGACTGGATAGTCGAGCAACTGCAGCTGAACCAGCGTCTCCAGGCCAAGACGCTGTTTACAGCCCTTCAGCGGCAGAGCCCCGGCCGATTCCAGGATGGGCAACTGCGTACTCTACAGCGTCGAATCAAGGACTGGCGGGCCACACACGGCCCGCCGCGTGAAGTGTTCTTTTCGCAGGTACACCGCCCCGGAGAACTATGCCAGTCCGATTTTACTTCGATGAACTCCCTGGGTATTACAATCAACGGTCAGGTGTTCAGGCACATTCTGTATCACTTTGTCTTGACCTATTCCAACTGGGAGACCTTTACGATCTGCTTTTCAGAAAGCTTCGAGAGCCTCCAGAAGGGTTTGCAGGAAGCTCTGTGGGAATTGGGCGGTGTTCCATTTGCCCATCGGACGGACCGGTTAACCGCGGCGGTTTCAAACACTACCAATCCTGCTGAGTTCACCAGAAGGTACACGGCACTGATGGATCATTACGGACTTGAAGCCCACAAGATCCAGACCGGCAAGGCCAATGAAAACGGCGACATAGAGCAGCGTCATTATCGATTTAAGGATCTTGTCGATCAGTCATTGATGCTTCGAGGCAGCAGAGATTTTAATAGCCGTGAAGAATATACCTCATTCCTGCGTGAGGTCTGCAACCAGGCAAATGCCGGAAGGTCTAAACGCTTTGACCAGGAACTTCAGGTACTTCACAGACTGCCTGTCTGCAAGATAGATGATTTTGCCGTTTTGACCGTCTCGGTCACCCGCAATAGCACAATACGCGTAAAGAAGAACACCTATTCCGTACCCAGTAGACTCATCGGGGAGAAGGTGGTCGTGCACCTTTATGCAGACTATCTTGAGATTCGGTACGGACGACGGAAGCTGTTTACATTGCCCCGTCTTCGAGGCACTGGTAAACATAGTATCAACTATCGGCACGTCATTGACAGCCTTGTCCGTAAGCCCGGTGCCTTTGCCAACTATCGTTATCACGAAGATATGTTTCCATCGAGCATGTTCCGTGTCGCATACGACATGTTGAAAAAGGCCAACCCTTCATCGGCCGACAGGAACTACCTCAAAATCCTGGAATTGGCTGCAAAAGACAGCCAGGTCGCCGTAGCCGAGGGCATTCGCATTTTATTGAACAAAGCATCCGCCTTGAACTTCGAGGTATTGGAGGCGATGGTAAGCAGCCACCAGTCTCCTGACGAATCCATCAGGCAGGTTACTGTCGAAGCAGTGAATCTGGCGGAATACGATCAACTGATAAAGAGCAAGGAGGTGCTGTGATGGACCAGGTCCGAGCAACTATTACAGATCACCTGAAGCAATTACGCCTTCCCGCCATTCGCGAATGCTTCGAAGAATATGCCGATATGGCTCGCCGGGAGACTTGCAGTTACGAGCAATACCTTCTTGAACTGGTCCAGCAGGAGTATCAGGAACGTCGAGAGAATCGCATCAGACGCTACGTAAATCAAAGTAACCTGCCACCGGACAAGACAATAGGCACATTCGACATAAAACGCCTTCCGACCGGCGTTATTCATCAAGTCAAAACGCTCCTGGACGGGAGGTTTATCGATCGATGCGAGAATCTTTTGGTGTTCGGCAAGCCCGGTACCGGCAAGACGCACCTGGTAAGTGCCATTGGGCGGGAATTGATCAACCAGGGCCGCCGGGTGTACTTTGCATCGACCAGCTTGATAGTTCAGGACATGCTGATTGCCAAGCGTGACCTGAAGCTGAAACGTTTATTGAAGAAATTTTCGCGGTTCGATGCGATAATCCTGGACGACCTGGGCTACGTACAGCAGAACCGAGAAGAGATGGAAGTTTTGTTTACCCTTTTGGCAGAACGGTATGAGCGCGGCAGTACGATAATCACCAGCAATCTGCCGTTCTCCCAGTGGGAGAAGATTTTTAAAGATCCCATGACAACTGCCGCCGCGATTGATCGGCTGGTACACCACAGCATCATCCTGGAATTGAATATCCCAAGCTACAGGATGGAAGCTGCCGACAAGGGCAAAAATGAGAGTTCAGATGATTAACCGAAGGTGGGCAGAATCGGCGCGATACGGTTGTGGCGGACTACACTCCGCTGCGCTCCGTTCCGTCCGCCACAACCGTGAAAGGACAGAAAGAACACGGTGTTCTTTCAATTTACAAAAAGGGAATTATAATTGTCGTTGGTAGGGAAGAATAATTGTCGCTGAACACTTGCAGTTCAAAAACCATTGTGGTCAACTGCTCGTTCTGTTCCCGTAGTTGAGCGTTCTCCGCACCTAATGCCTGAATGACGTCCTTGCCTGACATGCTGCATGTTGTGTAACACGCCAAACACTATGGCGCAAGTCCTTTTTTTGCGATGTTTTTGTGTTTTTTTTTGGGGGGGGGCCTTGTTATCCGTCAGCAATTTTGTAATAATTCCCGTGAACGGTTACGGTTCTTCTTGCGATACATCCGTGTTCTCCAGGTGCAAGGGTTTTTGACATATTCGTATAGATTCCGTTCACTTGTTATAGTATAATAGAACCATAATATTATGCAAAGGTTATGTTTGTGACTTATTCAGCAAGCCCTAATTACGTTGAGACAGTTATGAAACCACCTCTAACAAGATCAAAACCGCTGCGGCGGGAGTGCTCAGCGCGGCTGCTGATGCGGCCAACGATGACGGCGTTCAGAACCTCTACGAAGTCACCTCCGGCGGCCTGCCTGCTACCGCAGATCAGCGGAATCAATCCTCGGATATTCGAGATTGCCGCCATACCGAGGATCCATGTTCGATCGGAAACCTACCTCGATGCCAAATTTCGTCAGAATATCAAGCGTGTCTTTGTTGTAACGTCCGCACGGATGGCACGCCGACCGTATGCTTCTCTTGGTTAACGGCTGGAGTATCTTCAGATTCGTTTCATATTCTTCCAACTGCCTCTCATAACTGACGGCATCAATGCGCGTTGGATGAGTATGGGTGTGCAACGACAGTTCATGTCCATCATTCGCCAGCTTCTTCAGGTGAGCGTCCTTCATCCATAGTATCTCATGCAAATGCTGGACATCTAGATCCAGATCATCTATGATAGCCAAATATACCTGTTCATACTGCTCCGGTCTCAGAACTTCGTCGCGGAAATACCGATAAATACGATCATCTCTGGAGTAGAAGGAATACTGTGACAGATATCCCTCAGGATAACTTCTCATGCCTTCCTGATACGCCTTATCATAGTCTGACTCCTTCATGACCCTGAAGAAGGTGTCGTAGAAGTCTTTCATCGAACCAAATTGTGTGTTTCTAATATACCGGAACAGTTCCAGCTTTTCTGTAATTCCAACCAGTGGACTCGAGTAGATTGAAAAAAACGCCCGCAGTCCCAGTTTTTCGAGGACAGGAACCGCAATATCAAACTGGGAGAGCAAGGCGTCATCGAACGTAAGGCAAAGATGCTCTTCCTGGAGTGTACCAAGACGGCTCCGCTCCACCCATTCCTCAGGACTCAGAATGCGGGAAGGATCATATTGGCACAGGACATGCTCCAATTCCGACTCACTGAAGGAACCTTGTATCGGTGCGTGTTTAGCGTCATCGTGGAAATGGTGAAACATCAATCCGTGGGGTGACATGTTCATTCGCCTCTTTGGTTGTGCATTCAGCCACAGAAAATGTGGCTGAAATACGATCCGTGAATCAGCTAGTTTGGCCTGTCCTGGTCTCCGTCGGATTTCGTCCAGTACCATTTGCTTGTGATGAGATTGTTCAAGTCGGGGATCGGCTGATCTATGTGTACAGCGCTTAGTGTTTTGTTCGAGGACATTTCAACTGGATTGAAACGGGAAGGGAACAAGTTCAGCACGGGGTTCATGATGGAATGGGTGATTCCAGCGGCCTGCATCAGTTGAGCAACATCACCAGCATAGTTATAATGGTCAAAACCGATGACCTGATGCCCCCTCAGCTCGTACATCAGCAGAGCCAGCAGATTATTCGCAGCGTCGCTGTCAGCGGCCAGGAACTCCACGATTCGAGCGAAGTTATATTCGTTTCCCGTGTTATCGACACGAATCTTCTCGATCCGATAAACGACGAGGCCTGGAGAATTCCGCAGACTAATTATCCTGTACTTGAACGATGGGTGATTCAGGTATCGCCATTCCAGATATCGCCTGCCCCGGTCTGTTCCAATGTAACGACCTTTGAAATGGTGGTCCCATATCTGTTCCCAATCGTTCGACAGAGCGTTCGATCCCGGCTCATCTGATGTCATTGATGCAAAATCAAGAAGCGTAATAGAAAGAAGATGATCAAGATCTTGATCATCGATCATCGGGTTGCAGGTACGAATAATTTGAACGAACGGATCCACAGCACGCTTGTCGAAACACAAGAAACGGGGCATATCCCAAAGCATCTGAAAACCATTTGCCAGCCAGACACGCGCAGCTTTGTCATTGGTACTGTAGCCGAACACGGGTCCGAGTCGTTCATCCTTCAGAAACATTTCGAGCAATCCACTGCCGACACCTTGGCCGCGGATATTCGGATCGGTGACCCAGTTTGCCAGCCAGACTCCATTTGCTTCTCTGCCCATACGTGTGAAGGGGACTACAATGCCGCCAAGAATCCCGAGCAGTTTTCCGTACTCTTCAGCAATCGCAAAACAATAATGGTCAGGTGAAAATAGCTCAGGGTGATAAAAAGTCCAATGAAACAGGTCTTTATTTCGGAGATAAACATGGTTTGCACACCAATGCTCCCTGATAAACTCAGCGATTATATCATATTCATCAACCGGGATGAAACGATAGCTTATCATGTCTTCCGCCTATCTATATATGTCTATTCATTCTTAACAAAAATCAGCGTCTCCCGAGTTTGCTCCGCCATGGCTCAGGCAGGGCGTCCGTTGGCTGTCGGAAAGGGCAGTTAGCATGTCGGTATAAATCCGAGAACCGCTATAGCACCAACAGCCGCCGTCCCCGAGAGCACACGGGCGGACAAAGGTTGTCGAGTGAGGCTTGAGGCTAACCCCGTGCGGGTACGATGCAGAGCATCGTGAGTGGAATCAATGTACGCATGACACACGGCGAAAAGCCACTCCAGTTGAAGGCTCCAGACGGATGGCACTGAAGGAAACAAGCGGATGAGACTGCAGACAGCCCTCGCCCAGCACATCACGGCGGCAAATTCCGATCTGCACATGTTCCGGGAACTGTTAAGAATTTCAATCCTATCTCCCGTCACCATGGTGATTTAAGTGTAACATAAAATAGACTATGGGACGTTCTGGTCGCGGGGTTGTGGCCGTGTTGGCCATGAGCCGACGACTTTCTCTTGATTTTACCCCCCGGTAACCGCCGATCAAGCAATTTTTCGAAAAATATCACCCCCGTGCCGCTGCTTCTCCCTCCTTCAGCCCTCTGTTCGACAGACCCTCCCCGCAGCCCTGTAACGTTTCTCAGAATTCAGCTCAGAATTCCGCCAGGAACCGGTCGATAGGCACGTATTCATATTCTTCACTGTCCTCCCCGGCATCGCCAGGCGCTGCCGAGAATATCGGACCGTGCGACGGCGGCGGCCGCGGTGGGTACCGGTCCCACAGCCTCTCCTGTTTCAATATCCGCTCCAGGCTGCGCGGCCGATGGGGGTGATTACGCTCACCACGCGCATCGCGCCTCCGCACTTCTCGCACCGGAGGGGATCGACCTGGTAGACCCGGGAGATCAGCATCGCCCAGGTCCTCCGGTAATCCCGCCGATACCGGGCGATCGTGAACCGCCCGGGCCCGTCACCGCCTCTCGTTAGTTTTTCCTTCTTCGCCCGCTCGCCCCGGCTGCGACTTGAATACCAGCCGATATACCGGACCAGGCTGAAATGTTTCGGCGGTATGTGCTGCGTGTACGCCGCGATAAACTCCTGGGGGCCGAAGACCTCGAAGTTCCGGCCGGCCCCGGCGGTGAGCATCTCATCGCCGGCGTCGGGGTAAGGGGGCGGTTTGAAGTGATGGGCACAAAAAACAGAAAATTGAGTCCAAAATTATGGTTTATGCGCAAATGGCTGCGGTAAAATGTTTCAGTGAGCTAATGGTGAATAATCCCGGTTGATAGCTTGGAAAGCAACTGGGCGTACATGGTGTTCTGCGGACTCGCTTGGACATTAAAATCATGGATGGCCTTAATGATGCCGGTTGACGGCAGATGGAAAACAAAACATGTAGCTGATAAAAAAAGAATGCTGTGCATGGAATTTCGAACGTTTGTTAAGATCCTGCCTTCGGTTGTCCTGCAGATCAGATACAATGTGAGCCGTCAGGCCGAGTCGGTGGTCTGCCTCACGCAAAAGAATGGCCCCGGCATTGGAAGTAATTCTGGAATCAACTTGACGCAGCTTAACGGATTTGTTAAATGTAGGCTCAAACAGCCATCCTTGGCATTCACCCATGGGGTGGTTCTCCTGTTTTAGGTTTACGTGTCTGGAAACACTATTATATAAGCCTAGAACAGGTATGCGCAAGCATAATATTTATAATTCGGTGAATAATCCGGGATCAAGGGGCAAGGTAATTGATGTCATTGCGAAGAAGTTCCAAATCCTCCAGGCAACAATTACCCATAAGACAATTGAACGCTATGTTCAGAATATGATCGGATTCATGATAGGGACGATGGCATTGCAGTATGGGTAAATGGGCATCGATGTTTTGAGCAAGGCCTATTTTATTGACGAGTTGCATTATGGCACCTATGCCACCAAAGCCAATCCCGCCAACACGCTCTGACAATTCATAATGAATGTTTGAAGCGGTGAAGACGGGTGCGCCGCTGTCCCCGGTCTCAGCCTTTTGAAGCCGATTCTGAATTTTCTTCTTGCGTTTCTCATGTTGTTTGTGTTTAATCTTACTCACTCGAAATACCTCCATGTATTTAAGGACAGTTAGCCAAGCAAAGCAGTATTATACTTAAATCATAGGGGATTTCGAGTTTTTTATGAAAATATCGCTTGATGATCGCTGGTTTAAGGACTAGGGCAACAGCCTGTAAATCGCGAATAACATTTGCAGTTGTTGGAAATATCGGATCAAAAATATGGGTGCTCGCTTAAAATACTGTAGAGCATTGGGTTATTCTGCCGATACATTAT
>CAZLBC010000074.1:0-25027 GCA_964557575.1 uncultured Planctomycetaceae bacterium | reverse complement strand
AACAGCTACAACTGTATTAGGTATTATAGCAAAGGTTACTACTGGTGCCGGCGCAATGATGATGTTGTACGGCTACACTTATGATGACCCTGAAATTTTAGAATGGGGCCAACTACTTTTTGTGTTGGGCGGTTCATTGTGGGCTGGATCGTCGTTGCTAGCTATGGGCAAGCTAACTGCAGGAGCTGAGGTAATTGCATGTGCAATTTTTGGCACTGGTTTAATGACGGCTGGAACAACTATTGCATTGTTTGATCTTATTGACACGATTTTTAATGTTCTTGGAAACGAATTTCATAATGAATTACATAACAATATAGATACACAAGCAAACATGGCCCGCCTCTTCTCTGGAGTGACCCCACATATGCCGACAGAAGGAGAAATTATATATCGTGGTGGGACAACCCCCTCCGATGCAGGGATATTTAAATATGATACAACTTATCATCCATATGAAGAGGGAGATGTTGTGGTAAAGTATACTATTGCAGACGGCATGTTTCGTTACCAAAAATACGCTTATAGCATAACTAGTGGTTTAAGGCATAGAGGAAAGGAAAGAGAATTCATATTTACAGGGGATATAACTACAACACATACCCATCACTATCAAAAATATAGTATACTTGTAACACCGAAGAGATAAATATATCATGAAAAATAATAACACACAGATGATTAATCTAACAACTCTTATCGTGCTATCTGCAGCGGTTTTGTTAGCATTACCTTGTTTTTGGCCGGATGATTTGGGGAATTATCTTACAAAATCATTGCGAAGCTTTTGGAACAATAGTTATGATTTATCACAAGCCACATTTGCTGTCGGGATTATAAGCTGTTTGATATACTTTTGTTTCGCAGTCTTATTCATATTCTGGTCAGTGTGGTTCTATCGGAAAGTTTTTAAAGCAGATGCATGTCGATATTCGAAAGCCTGGAGAAGAACTGGCATAATCATTTATTCTCTTCTTGTATTTTCTGTGTTGTCATTCGGTATTTACAAACACCACAAGCCACATAATATATGGATAGCATTTGATTGGGGTGATTACGCCGCGGTACGAGAGTTCCTGTCAAACGGAGAGGACGTCAACATACGACATGAGGATGGCTTTACTCTTTTACATCGAGCAGTGTTAGACCGGAATGCAAGCATAGTCAAATTATTCTTAAAATGCGGAGCAGATGTTAATGATGAAATGAGAAATTCATATACTACCGCGTTACACATGGCAGTGATAGCTCCGAGAGATAATGAAATAGCAAAGATGTTAATAGATAACGGCGCGAATATTAACGCAATGGATAAATATGGAAATACACCATTGCACATGGCAGTGTTTAAGTCTAATGACAGTTCGGACGAAATGTGTCAATTTCTGATCGAGAATGGTGCCAATGTCAATAAAAATAATTCCTTGGGTGAAACACCTTTACATATGGCTGCACATGTGACGAAATATCATGAGGTTAATATTAATATTGTTAATGTTCTGTTACAGAACGGGGCGGATGTCAACGCGATTGATAAGAAGGGGCAAACGCCTTTGGATATTGCAATTAAAAATGAACATGCAGATAAAGCTGTTAAGACCCTGCGTAAACATGGCGGCAAGACGAGCAAGGAACTCGGAATAAAACCTGCCCCAGCTTCACAACCTGCGGGATAATCATCGTAGTCGTTTGTCGCATATTATAACTTAAGATCAATAAAATAGTGGCAATTGGAGAAAATATGTCTGAACTAACGGCAAAACAGAAGATCGAAAAAGGGGATTGGGCAAATTGCTGGATCTGCGAGGATGTGTTTAGGCGTCGCCGGCAGACAAAGCGATACTGTAATAAATGTCATAGGGGCTTCTGTGAAGGAGAACACGGCAACTTTTCTCGGGGGGTAGGAATCTGTGTTATTTGCGGAACTCGGAATAAGGATAAAGCGTGATATTGACTAGGAATATTTTAAATCACGTTGGCGTTTAACTATTAAGTCCTGAAATTTGGACAACAGATATGGCTATACATCATAGATTCCACAAAATGAATAGATCAAAATCATGGTCATTATTGAGAGTTGCGCATGGATATCGTTCAATAGCATTTTCAAACATTAGAGCAAGGTGTTTCTCTCTTGGTCGTGTGGTTTCAGGCCAATCTCGCCGCCCGTACTCACGTGTATTTTCTAGGAGTTGACACTGATGCTAATTTCCCGCGACCATCTCTAACGTATGCTGTTTGACTTACAGCGGAGTATATTAACAAAACGATAAAAGTATTCGTCCTATTGGGCACAACCGGGCGCACCGAACATCAGGGCGCAGAATGCCGTAAAAACCGAATACTATCGCTTATCAGGCCACTTCAACCTGCTCCCGGCAATCATATTATTTCGTTTTGTACCCATACAACACAAGGGCATCGTTCCTACCCCTCCCCCATCTTAAAACACGCCATTTTCCCGTTATAAAGACATGATGTATCTCCAGTAGCTGTCCGAACCGGTTTTTACTCCCTGATTTGCCCCCGTTTTTCCCCCGATTCTCATCCCGATTCTCACCCCCATCCACCGCGAAAGGAGCAGACCATCATGAACGTGCCACCCAACGCCACGGGCATCCCGGAGATCGACGCCCTCACCGACCAGGAGGCTCGGGATACCCTCGCCGAACTGTTCCGCCGGCTGTACTGGAATGAACGCCGGCGTCGCTGGGACCCCGACAAGTCGGTGGGCGGGGCGGACACGGTGGAACTGCTGTGCGGGCTGATGCCCGAACCCCGCGAGAGCCTCGAGAACCGGCAATACCGAAAGGAGGTGTGCCCATGGGCTGGTGGCGAATAAACGACAGCGAATCCGGCCACATCGATTTCGGCGCCGCAAACGTATCCGGCACCGCCAACGCGCTGCCGGGCCAGGATGACAACGAGCGCCTGTACTGCGGCGACGGCCCGGCCGACGTGATGGAACGCGCCTTCGAGCAGATCGATAAGCTGTATATCGAGGCCTGGGGCCGGCCGGTGAAACCCCCCGAACTGAGGGCGTGTTTTAACTTCTGCTTCAGGCCCTGACCCCGGCGCCGGCATCACCGGGGGCTCCGGCACAAGCAAAAAAAGGGGAACCCCGCCTGTCCGTTTTGTCCCAAGCGCTGTTTACCCCCCGACCGAAAGGAGGTGTCCGTATGGAACTGCTGACCAGGACGATCAAAAGCCGCCTTCCCCCCATCGGCTCACAGGAGAACAAGGGCGGGAAGGCCGTGTCGACCGTAAAATTCTTCACCCCCGATTCCTGGTGGACCTGGCATGCGACCGAGGGTGCTGCCCTGGTCAGGCACGCCGACGGGTCGGTGACCGAGGAGCCGGCGGATTACGCCGGCGAAGGCACCGTTATCGACTTCATGTTCTTCGGCCTTGTCGACGGCATGGAGAAGGAACTCGGCTACTTCCGCCTCTCCGAGCTGCGGCAGGCCCGCGGTCCCCTGGACCTGTCCATCGGGCGGGACCTGCACTGGAAACCCCGCCCCCTCGAGCAGATTGCCCCCGGGATGTTCGCGACCCGGGATCCGGCGCAGAAGCCGGCGGATTCCCCGTCACTTCAAGGCTGATGGTCCCGTTTACGAACATGCCGGGATACATACACGAACCAAGACTGCATACCCCCGAAGCCCTGTGACAGCCACGCAGTGCAGCACCCCGTAACGAGTCGTATTTTTCGAACCCCTGTTTGAAGGAAAGGAGTTTTCCATGCGCGTACTCTACATCAACAACCACGGCGGCGGCTTCGCCGACTTCGTCGAAGTCGAGGACGGCACGACGATCGGCGCGTTTTTCAACCGGCGGATGCCCGATGCGGTATCCGAGGCCTACCTGATCCGCGTCAACCGCGAGTTGACGACCGCGGACCGGGTCCTCCGGGAAAACGACCGCGTGACGATCACGCCGACCAAGATAGAGGCCCTCCGCCACGAGTGATATTTTTCCTTTTTTCATGGAACTTATTTCCCCTGCGGGCGTCGTAAAAGTATGATTTCAGAGGAACGTTTCGGACCGATCACCGCGCGAAAGAGAGGAATCTCATGAAACATGCATCCGCCGCCCTGCTGGTACTGCTCTCCGCATGCGTTATCATCACCCCCCCCGCCGTCGCCGCCGAGCCGCCGCACGAGGCGCAGCGCAACAAGGCGCAGAAACTCGCCGGTGACGGCAACTGGAAAGAGGCCTACGCGATCTATTCAAAACTGGCCCTGGATAAGCAGACCGATCCGAAAAAGGTGGGCGCCGACCTCCGGGGGGCCCTCCAGTGCCTGCGGCAGTTGAACCGGGTCGACGAGATCGACGCGTTCCGCGAAAAGGTCATCGCGGTCCACGCCGAGAACTGGCGGCTCCTGCACACGGCCGCGAACACCTATCTCGGGCGCGGCTACTACAACCACAACGGGTTCATGGTCGCCGGCGAATTCAAGCGCGGTCCCAAGCGGGGCGGCGGGAAGGCCGTCAACGCCTTCGAGCGCGATCGCGTGCGGGGCCTGCAGTTGATGGCGGAAGCGATGAAACTGACGAAAGACGAGGACGATCACGCGGCCGTGGGCGGCTTTTACCTTGATTTCGCCGACATCCTCATGGGGCGGCGCCAGTACGCCAACGCCTGGCGGCTGGGCTACCTGACCGACCTCTCGGAGTTGCCGGACTACGAGCCGGGGCACTGGAATTACTGGCGGTACCACCGGCAGTCCAAAGGCGCGCCGGTCGACAAGGACGGCAACCCCGTCTTTCACCGGCGGCCGAAATCCTGGAAGGACGCCGCGACCGACGGCGAGCGGTGGCGGTGGTGCCTCCTGCAGGCCGTGGAATACAACGCCGGGCTGAAGACGACCGTGCTGCGGAAGCGGGCCGATTTCCTGCACAGCCAGTTCGGCGTGCAGACGATGGCGCGGTACGGGCGCATGCTCGGCCGCACCGACGACGATGACGACAAGGACACGTCCGGCCGGTGGGACCTCCATACCCTCGGCGAGGACGAGACGATCGCCAAGCTGGCGGTCGGCGCCCGCCGCTTCGCGCTGCCCGACGAATTCAACTTCCTCCGGATGTACAAGGAACTGGAGGCCTACCGGCAACTGGGGCAGCTATTCTCAAACCGCCGGCAGTATCCCCGCTCGGCCGAATTCTGGAGGAAGGAGATCCGCCGTTCCAGCCCGAAAGAGGTGCAGAACCACCTCGCGCAGAAGGATTTTACGTATCATCCGACAAAACCGGGCGATCATGCCTGGGAACAGTTGCGGCAGATCCTCGGGAACTGGGGCATGTTCGAGCCGGTCGTCACCCGGCCCGCCGGGGCGGGCGCGAGCGTCGAGTTTCGCTTCCGCAACGGCAAAAACGTCGACTTCTCCGCCAACGCGGTCGATACCGGAAAACTGCTCGAGGATATCAAGAAATACTATCGCGCCAACCCCGCCCAGTTGGATTATAACCGCGGCAGGATTTCAAACATCGGGTGGGACATACTTAACGAGCACCGCACAAAGTACATCGGCGAGAAGGTCGCATCCTGGTCGCTGAAGCTCGATCCCCGCCCCGGCCACTGGGACCGGCGGATCACCGTCGCCACGCCCCTCCAGAAGCCGGGGGCGTACCTCCTGACGGCAAAGATGGAACGGGGGAATACCTGCAAGATACTCATCTGGGTCGCCGACACGGCGATCGTGCAGAAAAACGTGGCCGGGGGTCCATGGTATTTCGTTGCGGACGCGGTCACCGGCGAGCCGATTCCGAAGGCCAACGTCGAGTTCTTCGGATACCACCGGGAGTACCTCCGAAAGCGGCAGGGCAAGCGGCGGTACACCATCCACACGAAGAACTTCTCCGCATTCACCGACGGCGACGGGATCGTGCGGCCGGACAAGGGGCGGATGCCGGGTAATTACCGCTGGCTGGTCATCGCGAGAACCGGCGGGGGCCGCTTCGCCTACCTCGGCTTCGGGGGGGCGTGGCACGGCGGGTACACCGACCGGCAGTATGATGCCATAAAGGGCTTCGTGATGACCGACCGGCCGGTCTATCGCCCCACGCACGAGGTCAAGTTCAAGGCGTGGGTCAACCGCGCCCAGTACGACGTCGAGGGCAAAAGCCAGTTCGCCGGTCAGCTCTTCACGGTGCGGATAAACAATCCCAAGGGAGAGAAGATCTACGAAAAGCCCCACGAGGCGGACGCGTACGGCGGTTTCGACGGCACGATTACACTGCCCGAAGACGCCACCCTCGGCGTCTATCGCATCACCGTGCGCCAGGGCTCCAGTCACCGGGGCCGCGGCACGTTCCGCGTTGAGGAGTACAAGAAGCCGGAGTTCGAGGTAACCGTGGAGGCCCCGGAAGACCCGGTCATGCTCGGCGACCGGTTCACGGCGAAGGTCAAGGCCGACTACTACTTCGGCGCGCCCGTCACCGAGGCGAAGGTGAAGTACAAGGTCCTCCGGAACGACCACGATGCCCGGTGGTACCCGGTCTGCCCCTGGGACTGGCTCTACGGCCCGGGCTACTGGTGGTTCTGCTACGACTACACCTGGTATCCGGGGTGGGGGCGGTGGGGCTGCCTGCGCCCGAATCCCCGCACCTGGTGGCACGCGCACTGGCGGCCGCGGAAGCAGCCGGAAGTCGTGGCCGAGGGAGAAGCCAAAATCGATAAAGACGGGACATTCGAAATCGAGATCGATTCCTCGATAGCGAAGGAGGTCTACGGGGACCGCGACCACCGCTACGAGATTACCGCCGAGGTGACCGACAAGTCCCGCCGGACGATCGTCGGGAAGGGCGACGTCCTGGTATCCCGGAAACCATTCACGGTCAACGCGTGGGTCTACCGGGGTCATTTCCGGGCCGGCGACACGATCCGGGCCCACTTCCGGGCCGCGCGGATCGACGGGAAACCGGTGGCGGGGGACGGGACGGTCAAGCTCCTGCGGATCACGTACCGGGACAACACGCCCGTCGAAACGGTCGTGCAGACATGGGACGTGGAGATGGGCGAGGAGGGCACCGCCGAACTGCAGATCAAGGCCGCCCGCAAGGGCCAGTACCGCCTCTCCTGCACCGTCACCGACCGGAAGAAACACGCCATCGAGGGCGGCTATATCTTCGTGGTGCGGGGCGACGATTTCGACGGCACCGACTTCCGGTTCAACGATATCGAGCTGGTTCCCGGCAAGCGGGAATACCGGCCCGGCGAAAAGGTCGAGCTGATGGTCAACACGAACCGCGCCGGGGGGACCGTCCTGCTGTTTCCGCGGGCCGGCAACGGCACGTACCTGCCTCCCGAGGTGCTGCGCCTCGCAGGCAAGTCCACGGTCAGGGACCTGGCGGTCACGAAGAAGGACATGCCCAACTTCTTCGTCGAGGCGGTGACCGTCAGCGGCGGTAAGGTCCACAGCACCACCCGGCAGATCGCCGTGCCGCCCGAGAAGCGGGTTCTCGACGTCGCGGTCACTCCCTCGCGCAAAAACAAGGAGTACAAGCCGGGCGAGAAGGCGACATTCACGGTGAAGCTGACCGACGCCACCGGCGAGCCGTACAACGGGTCGGCAGTGGTCACGATATACGACAAGTCCGTGGAGTACATCTCCGGGGGGTCGAACGTCCCCGAGATCAAGGCCTTCTTCTGGAAGTGGCGGCGGTACCACCACCCCCGGACGTATCACAGCCTTGCCAAGGGCGGGCGAAACCTCGCGATCCCGGGGACGGTGGCGATGCGCTTTCTCGGGGTTTTCGGACAATCCGTCGCCACGGACGCCGAGGGCGGCCTGCGCAGCAACAATCGAGCGATGGAGAGGGAAGGGCTGGCCGAACGGCAGCGTGGCCTGGGGCGCGGGGGCGGGGGACTCTTTGCCGCCGCGGACGCGGCCAAGCCCGCCGCGCCGATGGCCGCCGCGAAGTCCGGTGCGCCCATGGCGATGGAAGAGAAGGCCGAGGCGGCGGGCTCCTCAGCCCTCGGTAAAGGCGGCGGGGGCGCCGAAGCGCCCGCAGTCCAGCCGACCGTCCGGACGCAGTTCGCCGACACCGCCCTCTGGGCGGCGAATATCGAGACCGGCACAAACGGTACGGCCGAGGTCGAGCTGACGATGCCCGAGAACCTGACGACCTGGAAGGCGAAGGTCTGGGCCATGGGCCGCGGGACCCGCGTCGGCCGGGGGGCCTGCGAGGTCGTCACCACGAAGGACGTCATCGTGCGGCTGCAGGCCCCGCGGTTCTTCGTCCAGAAAGACGAGGTCGTCCTCTCGGCAAACGTCCACAACTACCTCGATGAGAAGAAATCGGTGGAGGTGACAATCGAACTGGCGGGCGGCACCCTGGCACTCATGGACGGTGTCGCGGCGTCGAAGACCGTCGCGATCGAGGCCGCGGGAGAGAAGCGGGTCGACTGGCGGGTGAAGGTGACCGGCGAGGGCAACGCCAGGATCACCATGTCCGCCCTGACCGACGAGGAATCCGACGCCATGGCGATGGAATTCCCCGTCTACGTCCACGGGATGCTCAAGACCGAGTCCTTCTGCGGCGTCATCCGCCCGAAAAAGGACCGCGGGACCGTCACCGTCGCGGTGCCGGCCGAGCGGCGGCCCGACCAAAGCCGCCTGGAGATCCGGTATTCCCCGACGCTGGCCGCCGCCTGCGTGGACGCCCTGCCCTACATGGTCGAGTACCCCTACGGCTGCACCGAGCAGACGCTCAACCGCTTCCTGCCGACCGTCATCACGCAGAAGGTCCTGATCCGCATGGGGCTGGATCTCGCGGATATCCGGGCAAAGCGGACAAACCTCAACGCCCGGGAGATCGGCGACGACGCCAAGCGGATGAAGGACTGGAAGCGGCTGATCGGCAAGAAACGCTGGGACGGGGAGAAGTGGGTGCCCCGCAACCCGGTCTTCGACGCGGCCGAGGTGGAACGAATGGTGAAGGCCGGGCTGGACCGGCTGACCACCATGCAGTGCGGCGACGGCGGCTGGGGCTGGTTCAGCGGCTACGGCGAGCATTCCTACCCGCACACCACGGCCGTGGTGGTCCACGGGCTCCAGATCGCCCGGGCGAACGACGTGGCCGTCGTGCCGGGCGTCATCCAGCGGGGCATCGCCTGGCTGCAGCGCTACCAGAAACGTGAGCAGGAAGAACTGCGCCGGGGCCGGATGGATCCGGCGAAGCGGCCGAAGGGCACGCGGTGGAAAGCGCACGCCGACGCCCTCGACGCCCTGGTCTACATGGTCCTGGTCGACGAGAAGAAGGATAACAAGCGGATGCGGGAGTACCTCTACGAGGACCGCACCCACCTGCCGGTCTACGCCAAGGCCATGTTCGGCATCGCCTGCCACCGGGCCGGCGACATGACCAGGCGGGACATGCTGATCCGCAACTGCGACCAGTACCTCGTCCAGGACGACGAAAACCAGACCGCCTGGCTGAAGCTGCCCAACCGCGGCTACTGGTGGTACTGGTACGGCAGCGAGTACGAGGCCCACGCCTACTACCTGAAGCTCCTGAGCATTGTCGACCCGAAGGGCACAAAGGCCTCGCGGATCGTCAAGTACCTCCTGAACAACCGGCGCCACGCGACCTACTGGAACTCCACCCGGGACACCGCCCTGATCATCGAGGCCTTCGCCGACTACATCACGGCCTCCGGGGAGGATAAGCCCGACATGACGGTGAAGGTCCTCGTCGACGGCAAAAAGGCCAGGGAGGTGAAGATCAACGCCGGGAACATCTTCAGTTTCGACAACACGCTCGTCCTGACCGGCGACGCGGTCACGACCGGCAGGCACACGATCGAGCTTGTCAGGGAGGGCACGGGCCCGCTCTATTACAACGCCTACCTGACGAACTTCACGCTCGAGGACTTCATCACGAAGGCCGGCCTGGAGATCAAGGTCGACCGCAATTACTTCCGCCTCGAGCGGGTCGATAAGACCGTCAAGGCCGAGGGCTCGCGCGGCCGGGCGGTGGACAAAAAGGTCGAGAAGTACGAGCGGGTCCCGCTGAAGAATCTCGCCGCGGTCACCAGCGGCGACCTGGTCGAGGTCGAACTGGTCATCGCGTCCAAGAACGACTACGAGTACATCGTGTTCGAGGATATGAAGGCGGCCGGGTTCGAGCCGGTCAAGGTCCGCAGCGGCTACGGCGACGACGGCATGGGCGCCTACGTCGAATACCGCGACGAGAAGGTGGTCTTCTTCGTCCGCCGGCTGGCGCGGGGCACACACTCGGTCAGCTACCGCATGCGGGCCGAGATCCCCGGCAGGTTCTCCGCCCTGCCGACGAAGGCCGCGGCGATGTACGCCCCGGAACTCAAGGCCAATTCCGACGAGATCAAGCTGAAGATCAGGGACGCCGAATAACCGATGACCGCGCGCCGGCCGGGTCCCGGAAAGCAGCGGGGCCCGGCCGACCGCGGGGTGCACGCACAGAGGGGCCGCGCCGGCGGATAATCCGGCAAGAGATGGCCAATCACACCGCGGTTGGTGTACAATTGTGCTGAGGCGCAATGACTCCGAAACGCACGCAACCATCACGGTTGGACGAGCACATGACCACGCGAATCCGTTCAGGCCATTCGGGCCCCGGGACAATAACGATCGCAGTACGCCCGGTCGTCGTTTCGGTATTTCTCATGGCCCTTGTTCCCGCCGTGTCCCCCGCCGCACAGGACACGAACGACCGGCTTGACGCGCTGTTGAAACAACTGAAGACGGGCGACGCCGCAACCACCTATAAGGCGGCGGGCAGGATTCCTGCCGCGGCACAGGCGAGCGGCGATTACAAGCGTGCCGTCCCGGCGCTGATGGAGCGCCTGGACGACTGGCGACAGGTCATGATCATCGGCGGCGGTTCCACGACGGGATCATACGTCCACAGCGCGGCCAAACGGGCCCTGGTCGCCATCGGAAAACCCGCCGTCCCGGCACTGCTGACCCGGCTGCGATCGATCAAAAAAGAAAGCCGTTCGGTCGGCGACCAGTGTACCATCGAGGCGCTCGGGCAGATCGGCGATCCGGGCGCGGTCGATCCCCTGGTCGGGTACGTCCGGCGAAGAGATATGAACTTCCGCCGCCCCGCCATGGCGGCGCTCGGCTCTATCGGCGGAAAAAAGGCATGGGACACGCTCGCCGATCTCCTCGAACGCGAGAAGGGGCCCCTCCGGCTGTCCGCCGCCCGGGGCCTGGTCGAAATCGACGCGGCAAAGGCGAAAAAGCTGATCATACCCCACGTCAACACGATGCTGGCATACCCGGACGCCCGGGTCAAACGGGGAACGATGAACCTCCTGACCCGGTGCAAGATGACCGAGGCGCCGCGGGGCCTGGTGACACTGCTCCACGACAAGGATGCGTCCGTGATGAAAACGGCCGTGTTCACGTTGAAATACGTGCCCGCACCGGCCGGCGCCCTGCCGCGCCTTGTCGAACTGGCCGAAAACAAGGCAACCGGCGAGCAGGCCCTCGCAGCGATCAAGGTGATCAGTGACCCGAAAGCCATCAAGGGGTTGCTGAAACTTACCCGCAGCGGCAATGCCGGTGTGCGCGGCGCCGCAACGAAGGCCCTGGGAAACCTCAAGAATCCGGAAGCGGTCCCGGAACTGACCGCGCTGCTGAACGATGGCGATCGAACCGTGCGCTGGAATGCGCTCTTCGCGATCTCGGAGATACCGGGCAGCGAGGCGCAGAAAGCGTTGTACGCGGCGACGAAAAATGAAGATGAGAAACTGAGCAAAATGGCCGAGGGGTTCCTGATGAAACGCACGGGACCGGCCGCGGTGAATCTTGCCCAGGACATGCTGGCGGATCCCGATCCAAACATACGGAAAAATGCCGCCGTGACACTTGCAGAGGCACATAAAAGCAACCGGGATGCGGTCAACCGCTTACTGGCCGCCATTGAGGATCCCGACAAAAAGGTGCGCAGCGCGGCGGCCTTTGCCCTCGGGAGAATCGGTTCGCGACGGGCGCTCCTGCCGCTCGTCGGGGCGCTGCATCGCGAGAGGGCGCCGGCCTCGATGCACACGTTTGAAAATCCCGGGGCTTATTATATCAGTGCGATTTCCCGACTGACCAAAGCGCACGAGCAAAATCCCGACAGGTGGTACACGTGGCTGCTGGGCAAGATGACCGCTACCGGGTCGCGCGATCCCGATACGCTGATCGGCGAAGGCGGGTTTGCCCTTCTGAAAGAAATGAGCACGTACGAATCAACCGGCGAAAAAGATTTCAGGCGGCGCGCCCTTGACCTTCTGACGGCGCAATCGGTCGACAAACAGCGGGCGGCGGTCATGGCGATCGGTTTGCTCGGCAATGAGGCCGACCTCCGGCAATTGAAGGCGATCAAGACCGATGACGCCGATGTGCAGCGCGATGTGAAAACGGCCGTGCGGTGGATTGAAAAAGAAGCGGCAGCCGCCGGCAGCACGACCGTCGCACGACCGAAAAACAACCCGAAAAAGACAACCCGGAAACCGGAAAAGAAACCGGCGCCGCGGAAAACAACCCCCGTAAAAACCGCCCCCCCGCCTCCGCTCAATGCAACGGTGAAGATGATCGTATACGGATCGAGCCCGCGCGCATTTATTAACAACAAAATGGTGAAGGTGGGAGACAGAATAGGTCAGTGGACGGTGAAGGCAATACGCCGCGCGGAGGTAATCGTAACCTGGCGAGAACACGAACAAAGACTGAACGTGTCCCGGTAAGACCCGAGGAGATTGATCGATGCCCGTGTACATTCCCCCTGTCACCCGCCGCGCAATGATGAAGACCGCCGTGGGCGGCGGCATGCTTCTGGCCCGGCGCCCGGCATCCGCCGATCACCGCGTAACCCCGAATCGCATCGCTCTCATGGCTGATATTCACGTCTGGGGCGATGCCGGCAAGGTTATACGGGGCGTTCGCTCGACCGAAACGGCCGGCGCGGCCTTCAGACAGATCGCCGCCGACAACGATGTGCCGTCGAAGATCATTGTCGCGGGAGACTGCGCGGCCATGACCGGCAGAACAGAAGACTACGCGATGATCCGGACCCTCATCGAACCCGTCCGCAGGGCCGGCGTCGGCGTGTATTTTGCCCTCGGCAACCACGATCAGCGGGAGCATTTCCTCAGGGCGTTCCCGGAGGCCGACGCCGCAAACAAGAGTGAAGCAGCAGCCGACAAGCACGTCTGCGTTCTCGAAACCGAACATGCCGATTTTATACTCCTCGATTCGCTCGACAAGACCAATGTGTGCCCCGGGCTCATGGGCAAGAAACAGTTGGCCTGGCTCGATCGGCACCTGGGCACAAACGCCGATAAGCCCGCCCTTGTCGTCGCCCATCACAATCCCGACCGCAGGAAAAAACCATCCGGCCTGATAGATACCGACGCGCTGTTTGCGGTACTCCGGAAACACCCGCGCGCACGGGCCTATCTCTTCGGACACGTGCACCGCTGGGGATGCAATACGCAACAACAGATATGCCAACTGAGTATACCCACCACCGCCTGGCTGTTTCAGAAGGAACAACCGCGGGGCTGGGTGGACGCATCGCTGGAAAAAAAACGGGCCCGGTTCACCCTGCATGCACTGGACGGCACACATCCGAAACACGGACAAACACACGCGCTGGTTTTCGGCAGCGGGTGATCAACGCGTCACTGCGTGCGAAGCCGTTTCGACAATATCGCCGCGATACGATTGACCGGCGGGACATCTTCCGGTACCTTTTTGCGTTTGCCTCCCGATTGCGATACCGATAACCGATACGTGCCCCATGAAACAAGAACCGACGGCCCCACAGACTGACGGCCCGGAACAGCCGCGATGGTGGCTGTTTCTCATCGCCGCTGCCGGTTATTCGCTGGTCGCGCTGACAACCGCGGGCGCCCTGGTGCTCGCGAATATCGCGTGCGAAGAGCGAACGGTGACCGCGCGGGAATTTGTCTCGGCACTCAGTTACATCTTTCCGGCCACCCAGTTCATCGGTGCCGTTCTCGGGCCCGCTATTGCCATCCTCATTGTCGTCCTGGCCGTGGCGGAATCGCGCTCAAAGCGAACATACGGCCGCCTGATCGCCGCACTCTTTGCACTATCCGCCGCACCCCTCCTGCTGACCGGATTCATCTTCAGTCGACTTATCCTGCAGGGAGGCCGGCTCCAGTTGATGCCGCCCCTGGCGTCCGATTTGGGGATCTGGATTATCTCTCTTGCTGCCCTGGGCGCACTGACCGGCATCGCCGGGGGCCTGTTGATCCTGTCACGTTCGATACGGGCCGATTTTTCGCCGCGCTACCTCCCGGTATTCATCCTCACCTGGCCGTGGGCCCTCCGGGACCGCGCGGCCCGTTTCAGAAAAAAACGCTGGTTCAAAATCTGCGTGCCGTTGCTGTATTTCCACCTGCTCGCGTGGGCCGTTCACTTCGCGACCTTCAGTTCGTTCCGTACTTTTTTTGCCTGGTTCGAAGACTGCTGCCTGCTGCTGATCATTCTTAACATGTGCCTGATCGGGATGCTCACACTGCTGATTTTCGCCTTCGTAAACCGATTCCGGCCGGCCTGTATCCTGGTGATCATCCCGCTGGCGGTGCTGGCATTCAGTCACTGGACGAAAGTCGCCGTCAGGGGCGTCGTGGTGTATCCCTGGGACCTGGCACTGCTGAAGGAAGGTGTGCAGGTGGTGAGCTTTTCCCGGCTCTCCGGCTGGTGGCCGAACCTGCTGATGCTCCTGCTGCTGGCGCCGTTCGTGGTGCTGGTCTACGGCTGGCTGCCGGCATGGCGGGCGAAAATCTGGCAGCGGATTGCCATCGTCATGGCGTTCGCCCTGTTTACCACGTCGCTCTTCTTCGAAAAGTACAGCGCGCTGCGACCCTTTCACGACAGGATCCTGAGCGGGACGTGGAATCAGAATATCGCGTATTCCCGCGCCGGCGTGCTGCTGGCCTTCGCGGCAGAGGTTCAATACTTCATCGTCCCCGAGCCCGAAGGCGCCGACCGGCGGACGATAGAAACCATTCTGGCGGATGTCCCGGCGCACGACGCGGTACCGGTGGATGGTTTTCCCGACACGCACATCAATCTCATCATGATACTGTCGGAATCATTCTGGGATCCGACCCAGTTGGAACACGTCACCTTCTCGGAGGATCCCATACCTGTTGTTCGCCGGATCGAGGAGGAATTCGGTTCACTGCGGTGTGTCGCACCGGTCTTCGGCGGCGGAACGTGCGATTCGGAACTGGAGATGCTTACCGGCTGTTCAATGGTGTTCTTCCCGCCCGACACGGCACCGTATAAGTACTATATCCGCAAGCCGCTGCCCTCGATCGCAACCATTCTCAGAAACCGCGGCTACCGCACGGTCAGCCTGGCCGGTTCCTTCGAATCCTATTTCAACGATCACCAGGTCTATCCCCGACTCGGTTTCGACGAGTTTATCAGCGCCGAGGAGTGGACCATCGAAAACATCACGGTCAGGGAATGGTACATAGACGACGAGGCGACGACCCGCCAGATCATTGATACCGCCGAGCGGCTGGGCCGGGAACAACGACCCTACTTTATCAACGTCAATACCATGGAAAACCACTGGCCCTACCCGCCTGAACGGTACGCGGGTCTCGATTACCCGATACAGGACGGCATCGAAACGGACGTGCTCGACGAACGTCTGCTGAAAATGCTGCGGACGTTCACGATCGGCATGAAGCGAAGCGACGAAGCGCTGGGTACACTGATTTCGTATTTTCAAAAAGTGGATGCCCCGACCATGATCGTGTTCTACGGCGACCACCTGCCGGGACTGGGGATGGGCGGAAATTACGACGAGATTTTCAGGCAATGCGGGTTTTTCCCCGAACACGTCGAAGATACCGCCGCGCGAAAAAAATTCCTGCTTCGTAAATACTCCACGAAGGCATATTTCTGGAACAATTTCGGGTACCGTTTGGAGCTGCCGGAAAACCCGGTCAGCATGAACTACTTTCCCGCCGTGCTGCTGCCGAATCTCGGTATTACCCCCCCGCCGTTTTTCCTGTTCACCGACCACTGCCGCCGCAGGTATCCCGTGATAACCCCCAACGGATGTCTCGACAGCACGGGCACACCGCTCTGCCCGCGGTGCGACGACGGTCACCGAAGAAAGAAACTCCTGAGAAATCGCACGCTCTTCAGGCACTACGAACTGCTGCAGTGGGACCGCGTGTTCGGCGACGGGATATCCGTCACCGCGGCAGAGTGTCCCTGAAACGCGGATTCCTTTCTCAATCACCGGCCATGAACGGCAGACGGGTACTCCTGATCAATCCGTGGATACACGATTTTGCGGCCTACGACCCGTGGGGCCGGCCGCTCGGCCTGCTCTCTATCGGCGGACTGCTTCGGGCCGCCGGCTGCGCGGTGGATTAGCCCTTATTGACGGAGTATTCGCCGATACCGGCAACGGCCCTGTGGCCGGAAGCGGTTTCCGGAAGCCGGTATCCCCTGGCGGAGGAACCGGTGCCCCATAACAACACGCTCCTGCCGTGCCGGCGGGAAGGATTGACCTGCGACGACTATATCGCGTTGCGGAGACAGTGCCGGCAGTGACGGGGGGCTCCCCCGCGGGCTACACCGACGTCGGCTCGCCGTTGAGGCTGTTTTCACCCGACTGGTCGGCCGCGATGGACGCCTTCATCGCCTCCCACTCATCGAGGGTAATCAGGCATTCCCGCGCCACGCTGCCCTTGTGCGCGCCGAGTATTCCGGCGTCCTCCATCTGGTCAATGATCCGGCTGGCCCGACCGTACCCGACCTGCATCCTTCGCTGGAGCAGCGAGACGCTTCCGCGATCCGACTGAAGCACAACTTCAACCGCGTCGTCGAAGAGTTCATCCCGCTCGCCGCCCCCCGGTCCGCTACCGGCGGCACTGTTGCGGATGTTCATGAGTTCCTCGTCAAAATGCTGCTCGCAGGAAGAGGACAGTTCGTCGACGATCGCCTTGATTTCCGAATCGTCGACAAAGGTGCCCTGTGCCCGAACCAGCATGCTCGTGCCGGGCTTGAGGACGAGCATGTCTCCCTCGCCAAGAAGCACTTCCGCGCCCTTGTGATCCAGGACGATCCTGCTCTCCTGCCCGCTGGCAACCCGGAAGCTGATCCGGCAGGGCATATTCGACTTGATCAGACCCGTCACAACATTCGCGCTGGGACGCTGGGTTGAGAGCACCAGGTGTATACCCACCGCGCGGGCCTTCTGGGCAATGCGGATAATATACTCCTCGACTTCTTTCGAGGACGTCATCATCATGTCGGCCAGTTCGTCGATTATGATCACGTAGCGCGGTATTTTTGCCGGCACCTTGGCTTTCTCCTCGGTATCCAGCGCGCCGACTCGTTTGCACAATTCTTCCTTGCCGAGTTGATTGTACTGGTCGATGTTCTTTACCCCGGCTTCTCTGAGCAGTTCGTATCGCTCTTCCATCTTTTCGGTCGCCCACTCCAGGATGCTTTCCGCCTTGTTCATGTCGCTGATCGTGGGACACAGCAACTGGGGGAGTTTCTCGAAGGCGGCAAGCTCGACCATTTTGGGATCTACCAGTATGAACCGGACATCTTCGATCGATCTGGTTAACAGCATGGACATGATAATCGTGTTTATACAGACACTCTTTCCGGAACCGGTGGTGCCGGCTATCAGCATGTGCGGACACTTCGCGAGATCCAGGACGATCGCGTCGCCGCCGGCATCCTTGCCGAGATACAGCGGCAGGCTCATGTTCCTGTCGGCCTGGGACCGCATGTTCATAAGCTCCTTGATGCGGACGATCTCTTTCTCGAGGTTCGGTACCTCTATGCCGACCGTGTGCTTGCCGAACCGGGGAGGCACCACCCGCACCGCGGGAACGGCAAGCGCCCTGGCGATATCCGTGGCGAGGTTGGTAATGGCGGCCACCTTCACGCCCGGCTCGAGTGAAACCTCGAACAGCGTGATGACCGGCCCGGTCATGTAGCCGTCGACGACGGCCTTCACGTTGAAATCGTCAAACGTCTGCTGGAGCACCACCTTCCGCTGCATCGCCTGGGCTTCCGCGATTTCGCCGTAGCCCCGCTGCGGCTCACTCAGCAGGCTTGAGGACGGTATGACGGCCTTGCCGGCGGCGGACTTCTTTTCGCCCGAGCCCCCAGCGGCGGCCGCCGCGGCACTGCGTTTGCCTGTTCCCGCAGATTTTCCCGCTGCTGACCCATTTTTCTCGCTTTTACGCCCCCCCGTCAGGGCCTCGATAATTCTCGTTTTGACCTCCTCCGGACTGCGGCCGCCTCTCTCGTCATCATCCGCCGAGAGTGACGAAGCACTTTTCCCGCGAGATTGGGGCGGGGCTTCAACGACCGTCGGACGATACATGTCCTCCAGGCCGGGCGGCACTGCCCGCGGCTGGGGTTTCGCAATACTGCCGGATGAGGATACGACCGCGGTCGCCGGTTGCGGTTTCGCCCTGCTGCGCCAACGGGCCATCCGGTCGGCCGCGACGCGGAGGTACTGCTTTTCCCTGATTTTGCCGACAAGAAACATCAGGAACGTGTCCGCCGTCAATACCAGTCCGACAAATCCCGCCAGCACAATAACCAGCCAGCCGCCCTGCCTGCCGAAGGACCGCAGGAGAAAGTCGCCGGTGAAGTGCCCGAGGATGCCTGCATGACCGGCTATCACCGGTCGGTAAATCGCGGGGTCCATCAGATAGGCCGCGGCACTGAACGAACAGGTCATCAAGACAAGGCCGGCAAATCGCCACGGCAAATCGCCCAGGCGTTTCCCGCACATCATGAGTATCGATCCCGCGCTCAGTACGACAAGCGCGATACAGGTACCGGAACCTACCCAGTACCTGAAAACCCACGCCAGGTATGCACCCACCAGCCCGGCTCGATTGGCAACTTCCTTTTGCCCGGGGCAACAGGATTGTCCTGAAGGCCAGTCCGCGGCACTGAAGCTGGTGTAACTCATCCAGGCAAGGACTACCACGCCGAGAAAAAGAAACCGCAGGCAATACCGGAAAAACCGATGCTTCCCCGCCGAATCCCCTGTCTGCTGCGTCTTAGGCACCTTTTTTGTTTTTTGCTTCGCCATCCGTGGCCTCACGTCATATACGGGTACGGGCACAGGAGTCATTCCCGCACCGTCTTCGAGTCCTGCCGGCCTCGTCTCAGTCGTGACAGTACAACGGGTAGCTGCCGTCACGTGGAGAACCGGCCGACGAAGAACGGTTGAATAACCCCGCCGCGCCACAATACTGTACACTGGACCCGATCCGGGCCTCCTGCTCCTCTTTATCGGACGTTTCGACCGGTCTTCTCCAGCAACTTCAGGATCTCGCGAGCCAGTGCCGGCTTCGGTCGAACGGCCCAGGGAATCACAACACCACCCGCATCGAGAATACACGCCTCGCTGCTTTCGCTGTCAATGGCCGCGGGGGTATTAACGACGGAGAAATCGGCATTCTTGGCCTTCATTTCCTCCAGCGCCTTTTGCTCCCGCTCCTCGACCGTGCCGTCCTCCACGGCAAAAACCACGATGCGCTGCACGTCGTTTTTGTCACGTCCGCAACGGGCCGCCAGATCTTCGGTCGGTTCGAGTGTTATACGTACCGCCCCCCCGGATCTGTGTATCTTCCGGTTGCGGCGATCGGCGACCTGAAAATCGGCGACGGCGGCCGCCATAACGAGAACATCGCACTGTTTAAAGTGAGCCGCGAGACCGTCGCTGAGTTCCTGAAAGTCTCTGAACGGCAGCAACGCGGCCCCCTCCGGCACCCGGCGGCAGACCGGACCGCTCAATAACGTAACCCGGTGCCCCCCGCGCACCGCCGCGGATGCAACGGCATAGCCCATCCGGCCGCTCGAAGCATTGGAAATATATCGCACCGGATCGATGTACTCCCTGGTGGGCCCCGCGGTAACCAGCAGTCTCATTTCACACCCCGAGCTCGTTGACAGATCAGAACGCGAACGACACGACCGGCCGCATTCATGAAATCAAATCGCACACCGTTTTCACAATATCCTCCGGCTCGGCCATCCTGCCCGTGCCGGAAATGCCGCACGCGAGCCATCCGTCGGCCGGCCCTACCATCGTGACTCCCCTTTCTTCCAGCGTTGCGACGTTTTCCACCGTCGCGGGCGCATGCCACATACGGCTGTTCATCGCGGGGGCCGCCAGGATCGGACAGGCGCCGGACGCGGAGAGCGCGAGTGTCGAAACTAGATCGTCGGCGATACCGCACGCCATTTTCGCCAGCATATTCGCGGTAGCGGGCGCGACGATCATCAGTTCGGCCCGTTCCGTCAGCGAGAGGTGACGGACCGCGGTCCCCTCCGCGTCCTCCCAGAGATCGCAATACACCCGCCGCCCGGTCAGGGCACGGAAGGTCACCGGGCCGACAAATTTCTTCGCCGCCGCCGTCATCGCAACGGTAAGCCCCGCCCCCCGCTGGACAAGCGACGATGCCAGCTCAGCCGACTTATAACAGGCGATACCCCCCGTCAGGCACAGAAGGATCTCCCGACCCTCCAGGTTGCGATCGTCTTTCACCGTGCCGCCCATGAGGGTTTCACTTCAGATCTTCGGGAAGCGGAATGTCGCTGTTTTCGTAATCAATGGAGAGCTTGTCCTCTATGATCTCCTGGATGACGACTTCCATATCCGTCATTCCCTTTTGTCTCTCCACCATCGGTTTTGCGCCTTCTACAATCTCAACCAGCCGTTTCTGAATGAGGGCGGACAGCTTGAACCGCCCCCCGACCTTGTTGATGATGTCTTCGCTTTTCAATGCTTCTATCATCTTGGATTACTCTCCGTTTCTCGGTACCTGCCGTGTTTTTATTCCAGGATTATTTCCACGAGTCTGTCAACCGCGGTCTCAACATCATTATTCACGATTTCGTGCGTATATATACCGCTATCCCGGGCCATCCTGATTTCTTCTTCGGATTTTTTCAGCCTTTGCCTGAGCGTTACTTCGTCCTCCGTGCCGCGGAAATGCAGTCTTTTGCGAAGCGCCTCTTTCCCGGGGGGAAGAATCAGCACGAAAGTCTCATCGGGCAATTGTGCATGAACCTGCATGCCGCCCTGTATATCTATCTCCAGAATGATCACGCCTCCCTGTTCGATCGCCTCCTGTACAGGCAATTTCGGGGTGCCGTAACAGTTGCCGAACACTTCCGCCCACTCCAGCAGTGCTCCGTCATCCTTCATCCGGTCAAACGACTCCCGGTCGATAAATCGGTAATCCTCCCCGTCGACCTCTCCGGGCCGGGGGCGCCGGGTGGTGACCGACACGCTGTAGGCCGCGTCGGTGCGGGAACGTGCCGCCGATATAATCGTCGATTTTCCTACGCCGCTGGGGCCCGTGACAACCACCAGTTTTCCTTCGCGATCAGTCTTCATTCCAGGTTGGCCGCCTGTTCCTTTATCCGGTCCACCGCCGTCTTGATATTCACCACGACGGCGGAAATATCGCTGTCCTGTGTCTTGGAAGCTATAGTATTTGCTTCCCTGAACATTTCCTGGGCAAGAAAATCAAGCTTGCGTCCCGCCGGACCTTCCTTCCCGAGGGTTTCTTCAAACTGGTTGAGATGTGAATCAAACCGGGTTAATTCTTCCGCAATGTCGCATTTTTCCGCAATGAAGGCGACCTCCCTGGCGAGCGACTCACCGTCGATCTGCATTTCGCTCAACCCCGCCAGTTCGGCCGCCCGCTTCCGCAACCGTTCATGGTACCACCGCGTCACGTCTCCCGAATGATCCCGGATATACTGAAGAGACGTGCGTATTTCGACAGAGAGGCGTCTCAATTCATCCGTAATCAGCCGCCCTTCCGTTTCACGCATCGCCACCAGTTTATCGAGGGCCTTCTGGAAGAGATCGGCGAGTCCCGCGCTCACATTGTCATCGAGAACCGGTTCGCGCTCGCCCATGACACCCGGAAGATTGATAAGCGATGAAACGTCAAGGACCACATTGTTTTCATTGTCCGCAACGAGCGGGACAAGGCGCCGGACATACCCCTGCAGAACATCGAGGTCAAGATTGTTGACCAGCATATCCTCAGAGGTCTTCATGTCGATGCCGGCGGTCACGCTCCCCCGTTGCAGACACTGTCGGATCAGATTCTCGATTGTCGGCGCCAGTGACCTGAGTCGGTCATTGAGCCTGGTTTGAATTTTCAGCGAACGGTGGTTGACCGACCTGACTTCGACGGAAACATCCATACCCTGTAACTTTTCCCGTGCGGAACCGAATCCGGTCATCGAGTTCGGCATGGTAACACCTCAGGATTTTCCGGCGGGGCGTGTTTCCGGAGCCGGCATCGTTTCCGGGACGGGTGTCGTCTGATCCCGGGGACGGGTTTCAGGTTTGGGTTTCACGTAGGTGTGTTCGGTCACGTCGGAATCTTCCGGGCCGATGCGCGTCGCAATCGCCCTGAGGGTCTGGCCGCTTTTGATGGCGACCTTGGCCTGCTTGTACTCGGGGGAATTATCGGTGATCTCCTCATCGATGGCATAGCGGATCGTCGCCCCCTCCTGTGCGGATATACCGACACGGATCACTGCGGCGTCACGTTTCGTTTCGGGCCACTCGGAAGGATTGAACACGGGCGGCTCGAGCTTTCCGAGATCCGGCCGGAGCATGGGGCCAAGGCCAACGGCAGCCAGCAGGAAAAACCCGGTGAGTACTATGGTTATCCATGTCAGGACATCGCCCGTCCGGGTACCGAACGCGCTGCCCGCAGCACCGTCGCCGAATGCCGCACCGAGGCCGCCCCCCCTGCCTTTCTGAAGCAGGACGATGAGTATAAGCAGTACACAGACGATGATAAAAAGCAGTTTTATAAGCGTAACCATCATTCACCTCTGGCGTTACATGGCCGGCAGCCGCTCAAGAACCCAGGGCGGCCTTTATGATCTCCGAAAACTGGTCCGCCTTCAGGCTCGCGCCGCCGACCAGGCCGCCGTCAATGTCTTCCATGGCAAACAGGTCTGCGGCATTTCCCGGTTTTATGGAACCTCCGTACTGGATCCTGGTGGCATCCGCGACGTCATCTCCATACATCGAACGGAGCAACGCTCGTATTTCCGCATGGACTTCCTGTGCCTGGTCGGGGGTCGCCGTCTTTCCGGTACCGATAGCCCAGACCGGTTCGTAGGCGATAGTCACCCGTGCCATCTGCGCCGGTGTAATCTCTTCGAGGCCTGTCATAATCTGGCGACGGTTGACTCCCATGGTCTGTTCGGCCTCGCGCTCCTCCAGCAACTCGCCGACGGCCAGTATGACCTGCAAGTCCGTTTCCAACGCCGTGCGGACCTTTCGGTTGATCATCTCGTCGCTTTCACCGAATGTGTGACGCCGTTCACTGTGTCCGAGGAGGACAAGGCCGCAGCCGCAATCCACGATCATTCCCGCAGATATCTCTCCGGTAAACGCGCCGGCATCCTCAAAATGCATATTCTGGGCACCGACCGCAACGGAACTGGCCTTCAATTCGTCGCAAATCGCCTTCAGATACACCGACGGGGGAAATACGGCCAGATCGATTGTATCGACGGCTGCCGCCGCCACCGCACGGGCCAGTTCACAGCCGCTTTCGCGGGTCGTATTCATTTTCCAGTTGCCGGCGACAAACATTGTTCGACTCATCTGTTTTTCCTTTGTCCGGATGCTGATTTCTTGCTCTACCGGATCACATGCTTTCTGAACGCCAGAGAACATACACACGGCACTCCCGCGAAACCGCAATCATATAGCGGAGACCGCGCGGGGGTAACTGCCGAGAATAAAAAGCTCATTACAATGATCTTTAACTTCTTCCAAAGTTTCCAGCACGCGGCTGTCCTCAATATGCCCCTCGAAATCGACGAAAAAGTAATATTCCCAGTTTTTTCTTCTGGACGGCCGATTGTCTATATTCGTCAAATTCACATTATGATGCGAAAAAACATTCAGCACCTCGGCCAGGGCACCCGCCTTGTGCGGCGTCGTAAACATAATGGATGTCTTATCATTACCGGTACGCCCCGTGGAATCCATCCCTATCACGAAAAAGCGGGTCTGGTTGTCGGAGTTGTCCTCGATATTTTCGAAGATAATCTTGAGGTTGTACAATTCAGCGGCCAGCTCCGATCCGATCGCGGCAAGGTTCGACTCCGAAGCGGCCATTGAGGCCGCCTTCGCACTGCTGGCCACCGGCAGCAGTTCAACCCCGGGCATGGCTGCGCTCAGCCATTTTCTGCACTGGGCAAAGACTTCAGGCTTCGAAGCGATGATCTTGATCTCGTTCGGACCGCAGTTCGCGAGGAGATTATGGTGGACCGGCAGCAGGACTTCGGCACAGATCCTGACCGCTTCTTCGATAAAGCAGTCCATGGTATCTATCACGCCACCGCCCAGGCTGTTCTCGATCGGGACCAGTCCCAGGTCGCAGTGACCGCTTATGACCTCGTCGAATATCGCTCGCAGATCAGGCATGCCCTGATGTTCGATCGATGCGCCGAATTTTCTCATCGACGCCATGTGGCTGAAACTGCCCTCGGGACCCAGGTACGCGACTCTCATCGGCTTCTCGAGCGCGAATGATCCGCTCATAAGTTCCCGGTAGATCGCGTCAACCGTTTTCTGTGGAAGCGGCCCCGCATTGAGTTCCTTGAGACGCCGGAGAATGGCCTGTTCACGGTCGGGTGAATAGACCGGCTTGTTGTCGGCCAGTTTCCTCCGGCCTATCTCGACCACCACCTCGGCTCTCTTGTTAAGAAGCTCAATGAGGTCCCGGTCGAGATCATCGATTGCCTTCCTGAGCTCGGTCAGGTCTATATCTTCTCGTTTTTCTTCGTCGGCCATATCTATACCATGCCTGTTTTATAGGGCGAAAATGGCTTCTCACAGGGGCAAAACGCCGTATCGAACCGCTCTTTTTAACCCCGAAACGAATCCAGGTCAAGGCAATTTCCAACGGTGAACGATGCCAACAGCGGCAAATGGGCCGGACAGCCGGGTTTCCCGC
>CAZLBC010000073.1:0-25242 GCA_964557575.1 uncultured Planctomycetaceae bacterium | reverse complement strand
TCTTCCAGCCGCCGGCCGAGGGAAAACCAGTTGTCGGTCAGCGTCTCCCGCTCGAACAGGGAGGCGGGAGCGCTGTGCTCTTCGCCGCCCCGCGCGAGGATGAACAGAAGACCGAGCGAAACAACCGTCGCTGCACTCATTCCTCGTACCATCGAATATCCTTTAGGTATTATTGTTGCAAAATAAGTAATACTCAATCCGGCAACGAACTATACGGAATGAAATTACTTTTGTAAGACGAAATAGTGTTATTCACGACCGGCCATCCCTTTTCTCGCTGCGAATCCCGTTTTCCGCCAGTATTTCCGCCACCGTCCGCGAGAGCTCGTCGATACGGAACGGTTTCTGGAGGTACCCGGCGGCGCCCTTTCCAAGGACGTTCCTGCCCTTTCCGTTAAGGCCGTAGCCCGAGGCAACGAGGACCGCGACGGCGGGATTGATATCACGCAGCGCCTCAAACGTCTCCGCCCCGTCCATCCGGGGCATGATCAGGTCGAGGATCACCAGGTCCACCGACCGCCAGTTGTCCGTGTAGTAGTCGACCGCCTCCGCACCGTCGCGGCAGGCGGTCACCCGGTACCCGAGTTTCTCGAGCATGTTACCGGCCGATTCCCGCACGATGTCATCGTCTTCCACGACCAGCACGTGGGCGGAACCGGTGACGACCGGTCCCGGTTCGCCGCCGGCCGTTCGGTCCTCCTCCGTTTCCATCGACAGCGGGAAGTAGAGGTTGAACGTCGTGCCGTGGCCGACCTCGGAGTAGACGTTTACGGCACCGCCGTGGCTCTTGACCGTGCCGTAGACGGCGGCGAGGCCCATGCCGGTCCCCGCGCCCTCCGGCTTGGTGGTAAAGTAGGGTTCGAAGATCCGCGTGACGGTCTGCGCGTCCATGCCTGCACCGGTGTCCGTCATGCTGATCCGCACGCAGGGACCGGGCGCTATCTCGTACGGGTTCCTGCGGCAGTATTCCTCGTCCAGGGTAACAACGTCCGTGGCAAAGACGAGCTGCCCCCCCTCCGGCATGGCGTCACGGGCATTCAGGGCGACGTTCAAAACCGCGTTCTGGATCTGTGTCGGATCGCCCATGGTCACGAAGGCACCGGCCTGCAACCGGGTGTCGACGCTTATGCGCTTGTCGATGCTTCGCCGCAGCAGCGAGACGACTTCCGCGATTACCTCGTGGATATCGACGGGCATGGTGAGATAGCGCTGCTTCCGGGAGAAGGCCAGCAACTGGGATACCAGCTCGGACGCCCGCCGCGAGGCGGTCAGGATGTTGTCGGCGTACTCGGCCAGGCGGGGGGTATCCGCCAGCTCGCTGCGGAGCAGGTCGGCGAGGGCGACGACGGCCGCGAGCTGGTTGTTGAAGTCGTGGGCGATCCCGCCCGCCAGTTCCCCGATCGCCTGCATTTTTTCCGACTGCCGCAGCCGGTCCTCCATGTTTTTCTTGTCGGTGACGTCCTTGACGCACTCGATGACCCCCTCGATGCGGCCGTTCTCGCCTGTCAGGGGAAAGGCGGTCAGTTCGATCCAGCCGGCGGGTTCGTGGTCGGTGATGTACGGCACGGTCGAAATTTCGGGCCGCCCCGTTTTCAGGGCCCGCAGGGTCGGGCAGTCCGGGCAGGGCGAGCGGCGCTGCCGGTACACCTCGTAGCACTTCCTGCCGACCAGCCGGCCGCAGTGGGCGTACATCCGTTCCATCCAGCGGTTGACGCGCAGGATCTCCATGTCCGTGTTCAGGACGCTGATGCCGTCCTGTATGGCCTCGAAGACATGCCGGAGAAACCGCTCGTTTTCACGCAGCGTCTCCTCGATGCGGTTCCGCTCGGTGACGTCGCGGACGATCCCCTGCACCATCGTATCCCCATCGGCCGCGAAGAGGCTGGCGGAGACCTCCGCGTCGCGCAACACGCCCCCCTTCGTCCTGAATCGTATCTCGAACCGCGTCTGCCCGTCCTTCTGGAGTGTCTCGAACGCCGCCCGGCTCACGGTGCGGTCGTCTTCGGGATGCAGGTCGACGACGGTCATCGCCAGCAGTTCCTCCCGCGACCAGCCGAGCCATTCGACCACCCGGTCGTTGACGTCGAGGATGCTGCCTTTCAGGTCGTGTATGAAAATACCATCGTTGGAGTGTTGAAACAGGCTGACGTACCGTTCGCGCAGGACGGCATCGGAAGAGCTTCCCCGCATCGCATTTCCCCGTTCATCTGAACGCGCGTCGTCGTTCTGCGGCGATGTTGTCATTATCCGGTTCCCTCACACCACATCCCGCATACCGCGGCGGACATACTCCCCGATCCCATGTTGACTGCGTGCCCGGCGTGCCCGTGCTGCCGGTATGTACAACAGAAAAAATCGGTATATATGATTATAGCCGCGCGGCTTTCGTTTTCCAACAGCGAAATGTTTGCACCGCCGGGCGGTTGGGGCTATGGTGCTGCCCGTGAGCGAATGCGAACCACAGATCGTCACCGTGTCCCTGAACCCGGCGGTCGACTGCGTCTTCGAAACGCCGGCCCCGGACGCCCCGGCGTCGCGCCACCGGCCGCTGCACCGGATACCGGCCGGCAAGGGGGTCAACATCTCCCGCGTCCTCGCGGCATTCGAATTGCCGTCGCTCGCAACGGGGTTTATCGGGCGCGACAACCGCGGCCTGTACGACGAACTCTTCGACGGCGGTCTCGTGCGCGACGGCTTCCTGGCGCTGCCGGGAACGACGCGGGAAAACCGCACGGTGCTGCTCGCCGGCGGCGGCGAACAGTCCCACGACCGTCGGCCCGGCCTGCCGGTCCGGCGCGCGGATCTCCTGGAGTTCCAGTCGCATCTGGCGGCGACCGTGTACCCCGAAGACCTGGTCGTCTTCAGCGGTTCACTGCCCCCGGGCGTATCCGCCGCTGATTTCGCGGACCTGCTGCAGGCGGTCGCCGGCTGCGGGGCCCGGCTGGCGGTGGACACCTCCGGGGCGGGACTGGCTGCCTTGAAGAAGGGGACGTTCTGGACGATCGCGCCCAACGTCGCGGAACTGGCGGAACTGGCCGGCCGGGATATCCCCGACATCACGGCGCTCGCTACGGCCGCCCGGGGACTGGTCCAGAAGGCGACCTTCGTCCTCGTATCCGCCGGTGAGGACGGGGCCTTTCTCTTCAGCGGGAGGGCACACTGGCACGCGGTCGTCGCGGCGGCCGACTGCCCGCCGCCCCGGAACACGGTCGGCGCCGGTGATGTGCTCCTCGCAACGTTCATCGCCGCCCTGGACGAGGGCCGGGACCCCCCCGACGGCCTGGCGACCGCGGTCGCGGCCGCGACGGCGTCGACGGCGACCGACGCGCCGGCCGCCGTCGACTGGCCGCTCTTCGAAACCCTGCAGCACGCGGTGCTGCTCGAATCGACGGAATAAACTCCCGGCAACCGGAGACACCATGAAACTCGAACACGTCGCACTGAACGTGCCGGACCCCGCGGCCATGGCCGACTGGTACGCCGCACACCTCGGCATGGACATCGTCCTCCGCGTCGACGCCCCCCCGCACACGCGGTTTCTCCGCGACAGCGGCGGCCGGATGATGCTGGAGATCTACCACAATCCCCCCGACCGGGTCCCGGATTACCGCGCCGCCGACCCGCTGCTGTTTCACCTGGCGTTCGTCTCCGCGGATCCCGCGGCGGACCGGGACCGGCTCCTGGCGGCGGGGGCGGAGACGGTCGCCGAAGACCGGCCGGACGAGGCCTCGCTCATAGTGACGATGCGGGACCCGTGGGGAGTGCCGTTTCAGTTCTGCCGCCGGGGAACCGATCTGCTGGAGCCGGCGGGGCAGCCCCGGAGCCTCGGAACCGGCTAAAAATCCAGGGAGAGTGCCCCGTAGTACCGCAGGTCGTTCTGTTCGATGCCGGGGTCGACCAGCGATTCATGCTCGTGCTCGACACCGAACTCGATGGACACGTCGTTTTCCCTGCTGATCTTCCACGACCAGTTGACGTTGTTTTCCATCCGGTACTCCCCCGGGACACCCATGTCCGGAAAGAGACGGGACGAGGCCGTGAGTGTCTGGTCTTCGACGATATGCCAGGTCAACTCGGTGCCGACATTCATCTCCGGGTCGAGCCCGTCATCGTCATCGGCCGCGCGGTACCGCCGCGTCAGGTTGCCCCCCGCCCGGCTGCGCAGGTTCAGCGCATCGAGGTCGAACCACTGGTACCCGACGCCCCCGCCCCCCGACGACCGGTGTTCCCACGACCGGAACGCGTCGTAGTCGTGACGGCCGCGGGCGTAGTAAAACCAGCGGCTCTCGTCCACGAGCCAGTCTTTCAGCAGGCCGATCGTGAAGTCGTCGCGGGTCCGCTCGTCGTTGCTCTCGGCCCAACGGAAGCGGGTATCGACCGTCCAGCGGTCTTTCGGGGTTTCCTTTTTCGACTTCAGGGAGGTGCGGAGACGGGACGCATCGACGTTGCCCGAGGAACCCGACGCGCCGAGGGCCCAACTCGATTCCCAGTTGTCGAAGAACCCGGCCGGTTTCGCCGCCGGTTTTCCCTCCGCGACCGGCACCGGCGCGTCGCCCGGCGCGGGAGGCTCGATCTCTTTTGCGGCGGCGGAGACCGCCGCGGCCATCGCGTCGTTGCCGGATATCGTCTTTATCGTCCGCCGCGGAATCCGCAGCTCGCCGAGAACGGGATGCGCCATCGTCAGGCACCGCTCGTCGAGACGGGTGACGGGACCGATGAGCACGTCGCCGCTCGTCAGCTCCACGCGCCGTGCCGCATCGGCCGCCGACGCGGCCAGCAGCGACAGGCACACTGCCGTGATCGTGGTTCGGTTCATGGCCGTTTCTCCGTGTTCCGGATCCATATGCCGCCTTTTACTGAAGCCTCTATCCTCTACGGCGAGATTATACCAGATAGCGGGAAACGGCGTATCGGGAAAAATGCACCCGGCCGACGGGCACTTCTCTCAGTCGCCCGCGGCGGCCGGGCCGTAGACCTTGAACTCCTCGATCGTGGGGACCGCCGTCGCTTTCAGGATGTTCAGCCGGACGAGGCGGGCGGTGACCGGCTCGACATCGATCGTCTTTTCGGCCCCGATGGTCGTCCCGCCGGCGATCGGCTTCCACGCGTTTCCGTCGCGGTACTCGATCGCGAATGTCCGCGTCCGCGGAAAGGCCTTCTCCAGGATCACCACCCGCGCTATCGTCTCGGCCTTCCCGAGATCGACCTGCAGCCAGCCGTTCCTGCTGCCGGGGGCGGCCCCCCAGCGGCTGCGCGGGTCGCCGTCGACGGCCTTGCCCGCGTCGTAGCCGGGCGCGTTCCACTCGCTGGACGCCGCGGCGGGCTTTCCCTCCGAGAGGGGTTTCGGGGGCGGCGGCGGGCGCGACGACGGGTCGCGTATCCACTTCCCGACCGTCGCGAGCGTCTCGCAGTCGATCTTCCTGATCGTGCCCGCGTAATTCGGCCCCACGTCGATGTCGAATATGTTTTCAAACGTCTCGGCCCCGCGGTAGTCGGCGTATATCTTTTCGGGCGGGAGGCAGAGGTCGTCGTGTTTCGGCAGGGAGTAGAACCACTGGGCGCCGCCGCGGTGTTTCGGGAGGATCGGGTACGTGAATTCCGCCGCCAGGTATCCCTTGAATCCCGTCTCGGCGTCCTTGTTGTACTTCGTGGCCGAGGCGTCGCCGACCCGGCCCGGCCCGCCCCGCTCCCGGAGACAGAGCCGGCCGGCGGCCGGGCCGTGGTTGAATCCGACGAAGCAGTTGGGCTGGAACCGGCGGACCCACTTGACGGTCGCCGGGTGGTCGAGCCCCCCGTCGCCGACGGCGTGGTCCATCCAGAAGTACTCGATCGGGCCGTACCGCGTGCAGAGTTCCTCGAGCTGGGCCTTTTTCATCGCGGGGTTCTTCCCCGCGCCGCTCCGGCGACCCTTGCCGTCGACCGCGCCCGGCCAGTTCCAGTCGCCCTCGGAAAAGTAGAGCGCCAGCTTGATCCCGTGCCGGTCGCAGGATTTCCGCAGCTTCGCCAGGACGTCGATGCCCAGCGGGCTGTTGGTCACCTTCTTCTCAGTCGTGTCGGTGTCCCAGAGGCAGAACCCGTCGTGATGCTTCGACAGGAAGAGGATGTGGGTCATGCCGGCGGCCTTCGCGGTCCGGCACCACTGGTCGGTATCGCAGCCGGTGGCCGTGAAGTACGACGCGTCCTTGTCCCGCGTGGGCGTCCACTCCCGGCCGGAGAAGGTGCTGAACGACCAGCAGATAAACATCCCGAACCGCAGGGCGCGGACCTGTTCGACCCGTTTCTCGTCGGGTATTTTTTCGGTGACGATGGTCGGCGGCGCCGCGCAGCCGCCGCGCGAGAGCACGGCCAGGGCGACGAGGGTGGGCAACAGCCGGTATCTCTTCATGTGGTGACTCCTTGTCTTGGCGGAATGGACCTGTTCAATTATGCACATTATCGCCCGCCGCGCGGGCAAAAAGATGGTACGAATTCGGCTATGTATGGTATATATTCGGCGTACGCGAGTGGAACGCCATGCCGGAACACGCAACCGAGCCCGCCTGGAGAGAGTGCCTTAAACTCTACGACCACCTCGACGGGTACCTCGTCTTCATGAAGGATGCCGCGGGCCGCTATCTCCATTTCAACCGCGAGTGCCTGGACTATTTCGGTCTCCGCGGCAACGAGCAGATCACCGGAAAGACCGACGCGGACATGAGCCACGCGGGATTCCGCGAACTGTATCTGCGCGACGACCGGGCGGTCCTCGAAACGGGAACCCCGCTGGTGGACCGCGTGGAACTGATCATGAACTACCGCGGCGTGATCCGGTGGCACCTGACTACCAAGCTGCCCGTCAGAAACGACAGCGGGGCAATCGTCGGCATTATCGGCTGCAGCCGCCCCGTCGGCGCGGCGCGGGGCGCCCTGGCGGGCTTCGCGGCCTTCGGTGATGTGCTCGAGTACATAGACGTCAACAGCGGTAAAACCATCAGTGTCGAGCGCCTGGCGGGGATGATGAACCTGTCCCTCAGCGCCTTCGAGCGGCGGTTTCGCCGGCAGTTTCACATGACCCCCACGCAATACATCAGGCGGGTCCGCATCGCCGCCGCCTGCCGCCGGCTCCTGGAGACCGGCGCGACGGTCACCGAGATCGCCTACGAACTCGGGTACTGCGACCAGAGCTACTTCTGCAAGGAGTTCCGGCGGGTGATGGGCACCTCCCCCGGCGCGTACCGCCGGCGGGTGGCCGGCAGCCGCGACGAATGCTGACGGGCGCGCAGCGATGTGCGCCCTCACCGCTTCAGCGGTATGTGGACATTGAAGGTATGGTTGTGCTTTCGGGCCGGGTGAACCGCGCAGAAGAGGACGGCAGGGCGACCCGCTTCCAGGAAGACCTGCGGACGCTCGAGGCGGAAGACCTTCTGCGTTTCACCGTCGGCCCAGCGGACCCGGAGCGTCGAGACCAGTCGGTGCCTGCCGAGCCGCCAGTCGATCCCGTCGCGGGATTCAAACAGCACCAGCGACCGGCCGGCGTCGGTAAAGTGCCCGCCCATGTCCTTGACGATCGCGCAATACCGGCCGTCCTGCCGCCAGACCGTCGGATCCTCGGCGGGGAACGCGGCGGTCTTGTGCGTGAAGATCGGGTCGGGATGCTTTGTGAACGGGCCCAGGGGGTTGTCGGCGAAGGCGACGCCGTGGACGACCCGGCCGGCGGGGCGCTTCCCGGGACTCGCCGCCTTGTAGACCATCATAAAGCGCCCGTCGGGCATCGGGCAGACGCTGGGATTGGTCGTGATCAGCGAGTCCCAGCCGGACGGCGAGACGTCGATCAGCGGCTTCTCGAACCGCTTCCAGGGGCCCGTCGGGCGGTCGGCCACCGCGACCCCGACGCGCTGGTTGTTGCGGAACACCCAGTAGTCGTCGGGGTTTTTCAGCGGCGCGTCCTTCTTCCAGCCCGCGGTCCCGCGGGTCCCGGTATAGTAGAGGTAGTACTTCCCGCCGGCCGCCACGATCGTGGGATTATGAAACATGTGCGCGTCCCAGGCGTCGCCGTCCCCGCCCGCCAGCACGACCTCCGCGAACGCGTACGGCCCCAGGGGCGCGGACGCGACGGCGCGGCCGATCTCGGAGTGCGAGACCCAGCCGCGGAAGGTGGTCGACTTCGCCCACCGGGCGAAAAAAAGGTGGTAGCGGCCGTCCGGGCCGCGCACCGCCCGGCCGCCCCAGACGTAGTAGCCGTCCATTTCGAACCGCGCCGTCCGCGGCACCGGCTGCAGCAGCTTTTGAACATCGAGTGCCGCGCCGGCCGCGGCGCGGGCGCGTCCGCCGAGCAGCAGCCCGGCCGCGCCCAGCGCGCCGGCGGCGAATCGCCGGCGCGTGCAGGCGCACCGCGCGTTTCGCGTCATCGTGTGCGTTATCGTTGTCATGTTATCCATCGTTCTCCTCCCGGCACCCGGTGCGCTACTCGCCCTGCCGTTCGATGCGGATCGTCGTGGTAACCGCCGCCGCGGACACCGGGCCCCGGGTCCGGACACTCAGGCAGTCGTGGGGGGCGGTCTTCCCGCGGCCCGTGGCGACCGTCGTCTTTTCCGCCAGGATCGCATCCCCGGACGCCACCCTTATCACGGCCGACGCCCGGCCGCTGGCGGTCCGGAACCGGGCCGGGCCCGTCTGTTCCAGCGGCCCCTCGCAGTGGTACCGCCACGCCAGCCGGGCCGGGCGCTTCATCGACACCCTGTCGGTGACCACGACCCGGTCGGGCTTGTGAAACGCGATCCGCCGGGTCCACCGCGCCAGGCCCGCCGCCGCGGGATAGGCCGCCGTCGGATCGCAGACGATCACGTCCGTCTCCGGGCCGGGCTCGACCGCCGTGATTCGCGGCGCCCCGGGCTCGCGGCGCCACGCGGCGAAGTCGAACCAGGTCTTTCCCCCGCCCTTCTGGCCGGCGCCGTCGATCAGCAGGGTGTTGTGCCACCCGGTCTTCTTGGGCTTGGCGTAGCCGTCGTCGCGGAGCAGGATGTCGCCGCCCGAGACCAGGGTGACATGCCCGCAGTCGGGATGGACATGCCCGGCACCGTAATCCCGCTCGCACGCGGCGTGCGTGTGGCCCAGGGGCGGACCGCACGTGGCCACCAGGTGCGTCGCCGGCCCCTCCCACCCCGAGCGGGCCGAGACGATCCCCAGGTCCGCGAAGTGGTGCAGCGTGGGCAGATCGTTCGGCGGCGCGGCGGGCAGTGACGGGTCGAACCACACCAGGTTCAGGTAGTGGCCCGAGCCGGTCGCGTCCACGCCCCGCGCCGCCACGCGGGCCGCCAGCCACTGGGCAAGCCGGGCCGCGCGGGTCCCGGCGAACCGCCGGGCCTGGTTGCGGAGCAGGTAACTCGGGCCGTACCAGTGGTAGCGGGGACAGTCCCCCAGGTCGATCGTGCACTCCCGCCGCTCCCAGCCGTCCGGGGGCATCGCCAGGTGCAGGGCGTACAGCGGGTTCTTCGACAGCCAGGGGTGCGCCGCGCCGCCGGCGTGGTAGCAGTCGATACCCAGCAGGTCACGGGCCAGCTCCAGGTAGCGCATGATGTACGCCGCGCCGTACTCCCAGTAGCCGTAGCCCTCGTGGCTCGCCCCGTCGTCACCGACCGTCCGGAGCGTGGTCAGAAACTTCTCGTGCGCCAGGTGGACCCAGGCATTGGCCGTCGGGGCCTCGTCGCAGACGGCGAAGGCCGCCGTGGCCAGCCCGCCGAGGCTCACCCACTGGTGGTTCTGCATGTAGGCGTCGTGCCACCAGGCCCGGCCCGCGGCGGCGCCCCGCGCCATCCGGTCGCCGCGGGCGACCAGCTTATCGCGGACGGTGCGGCGCTCTGCCGGCGCCAGGTCGTGGTAGAGCCAGTCGTATGCCAGACCGATCCCGGCGAACTGGTGACCGGCGGCCAGGTCCATGGTGTCGGTCCGGCCCAGGCCCCAGGTCGGGTAATCGAGCGAAGCGAACACCCACCGTTTCGCCGCGGCGAGGTAGTGCTCTTTCCCGGTCAGCAGGAAGGCCATGGCGATGTGCGGAATCATGTTGCCCACGCCCCGCTGCCAGAGCTGCTCGCGGGAGCCGCGCTTCCGGTCGTCGTTCTTCAAACGCTCGGCGTACTGCGGCGGCCCGCGGCGGACCCCCCGGTCGGCGATCGCGATCAGTGTCTCGATCGCCGGCGCCCAGGCGGGATTCGTCTTCGTCTCCGCCCGCAGGCGCTTCAGTTTCGCCGCGTCGAGGTAGAGGCGGGGATGGACGCCTTTCAGCGGGCCGGCGATCGGCCCGGTGAGCCGGGCGTTTTCGAACCGGGCCTCCGCGGTGAGCTTCTCGATCCGCACCAGCCGGAAGTCGTCGATCGTGACGTCCACCGCCGCCGGCTCATCGGTGCCCTTCTCCAGGGCGACGGCCGCCCGTTCGCACCCGTCAGGTACGCGGAACTCCACGGTCAGGTGTTGCCAGGTACCCTCCGCGTCCACCGGCAGGCGGTTGCTGCCGACGCGGGTATTCTTCTCCGGGTCGCGGTTGCTCAGTTCCACCTTGAAGTACAGCGGGCGGCTGCCGGCGGGGGCGGCGTTGCGGCGGACCCACAGCACCGCCCGGTACGCCGCGCCCTCCGTGAGGGCGAACCGCGGCGACCACGCGAAGTTCCACCCCGACGGCTGCCGGCCGGTCACCCGCAGCGCCCCCGGTGAGTCATGTCCCGCCGCAACCCGCTCGATCGTCATGTGCTTCGAGCGGGGGCGCCATCCTTCGGCGCTTTCTTCGAAATCGCAGCGGGCGACCGTCTCGACCGCCGGTGATGGTTCCACTTTGGTTGCTGGCAGGCGCATGGCGGGCGTGACGTGCCATGCGGGCTTTTCGGCGGCCGCTGCCGGCGCGCACACCGCCGCGAGGAAAAGCAGGGTAAGCGATCGTGTTCTCGGTCCGGTCATGGCGTGGCGCGGAGGGGGGCTCGCGACCGCCCGTTCGCGGCCGCCGGCCCGACCCACGATTGTACGGCCGGCCCACATCAGCGGTCAAGGGAATGTCCGTCTCTCGTCGCGGTCCGTCACGGTCCCCGGCGGGGCGGCCAGGGGGCCGGTGTAACGGCGAGATTCACCACGTAGACATCAGGGACGTCCCTGGGGTTACCGTGGTCGGAATTGAAGGCGATCTTGTGCCCGCCCCAAGCGACCGTGACGTGGGGGTGGGTCTTCTGGGAAGCGCAGGTGCTGTCGTGGCGGCAGACCGGGATTAGCCGGTAACCCCGCTGCGGTTCCACGATCCAGATCCTTCCCGCCAGGCGGGTGTGCGGGGCACCGTCCACGGCGATGAAGTTGCGCAGAGGATTGGGCGACCAATGGTTGTGACAGGCGCCTTTGATTCCCCCGACAACCCCGACCCGCCGCCACAGGCGGTCGGCGTTCCGCGCCAGGATGTACATCTTGTCGCGGTTGTAGGCCAGACGGGTGCCGGCGGGGTTGCAGGTATGGTGCCCGCCCGCCGCCGAGACCAAGGCCAGCGTCCGATCCCGGGGATAGAGAATCCAGGTGATCTTGGCAGGGCGGCCCTGTTCCTCCTTGAACCACACCGACAGGTCCCGGTGGTGGGTGAACCGCATCCGGTGGCAGGTGTGTTTTTCGTCGTCAAAAAAGTCGTACCGGTCGCCACCGCTTACCGCCGCACCGGTTGCCGGTTCCTTCCAGTCGTGGAGGTAGGAGAGGGAGTCGAGGGGTATCCGGTATTTCGGATTTTCCGGGTGTCGCAGGGAGAAGATGATCACGTCACCGTTGCCGTCCTCGCGGGGGGTGAAGAGTATGTGTTCGCCGTCGGGGTGCGGCTCGGCAAGCTGCGGGACGGCACGGGTGCCGGCGGGGTGGCGGAACGCGATCAGCGGGCGGGCGCCGTTGCCGATTTTCATCGCCGCGGCGTCGTAGGCATACAGGCGCGTTACGCCCTTCCCGCTGTCGGTCCGGGCGAAGAAGAGCCGGAGGGGACGAACCGAATCCCACTGCAGGAAAAAGTGCCATCCCGGCACGTCGATTTCCCGCGGCTTCCCGAACGTGCCGTCGCCCCGGTCGGCGACGATCCAGGCCTTCTTGACATGTCCACCGTGCGCGCGGGGGCTTTTCCGAGTGACGAGGATCTTTGTGCCGTCGGCATTCCATGCCGGGGTCGCAAAGTACTGGTGGTACGCACCCGACAGTCCTCCGGTGATCTTCGGGCACCGGTCGGCGCCGGGTCGGGGGACGGCGCCGCGTTTGTTGCCCCCGCTCGCATTTTCGCCGGCAGCAGCAGGCGCCACCGCCGCGAGGAGAATCCCAACGGCCGCTGCCGTCTTCACGGCGGATCTCACGGCCCTCCTCCCGCGGTGCGCGCTGCTGCGGCCTTTTCCACCGGCGGGTCGAACGCTGGGACCCGGTTCTCGAAACCCTTCCAGGGAGCCCGTTCGGGATCGGCCCATTCGGGGAATCTCGAAAATGTCGTCGCCAAGTCCTTCCAGACCGCGCCCCGGCCGCCGTTGATCTGCTTGACGGTGGCAACGGCCCGCACCGCCTTCGCGTCCCGCCGCTCCCGGAGTTGCGCCAGATACAGCGAACGGGGTACCGTGAAGCGGTTGGGCGACGCGACCAGCCCCACCGCGCCGATCGCGCCGTGCCTGCCCGGTTGTACGTCCGTGCCGACCCCGCCGCTCCCGCGGAGAACGTTGCCGAACGCGTAGTTCCGGAACAGGCCCGGGAGCCGGTTGATGATCAGGTCGTTTTCGTACGCCCGCCGGTTGTTGATCAGGTTGTTCCACGCCACGGCGAACGCCGCCTTCTGCCCGTGGGAGGAGTCGGTGCCGGACAGCCCGATCTGGGCCTCGCAGCAGAGGTTGTCGAAGAGGTGACCGTGCCCCCATCGCTGGTGCCACTCGCTCTTGAGGTGGTCCCGCTCGGAGAGACAGTCCAAAAACACAACACCCCCGCAGGTGCCGTTGCCGATGAAGGAGTGACGGGCGTATCGCGCGTAGCACCGCTGGAACAGAATCATGTCCCCGTTTGCGTTGAAGTAGTACTTCCGCGAGCCGGCATGGTGGGCGGGGGTATCCCGCGAAACGCCGTCCAGCATCGCGCAGTCCTCTACCGTCAGGTGCTGCGAACCGCCCGTGGCGACCATGCCCCCGCTGTAGAAGAAGGCCGCGCAGCGGCGAATCCACCCGTCACGGGCACCGTAGAACCGGAAGACGTAGTTCGGGTGGTTCTCGTCGTTGAAGTAGCCCTTGTCGTCCTTCCGTGAGCGGTCGTAGCCCGAGAGGAAGAGGATGTCTTCGAGACCGACGTTTCGCAGCCGGTCATCGCGCACCACGGCGTGCACCGCAGCCTCGGCGTACCCGCCCGCCCGATCGATGCGCGAGGTCAGGGGCACGTTGAGGACGATCGTTCCGTCCCCCCGGTGGACCGCCGCCACCACGCGGGGAAAGCGAAGGACGAAGGGCGATTTCCAGTGTTTCGTCAGTCCCAGGGCGGCGATCCACTTCCGCGTCTGTCGGCAGACAATTACGATCTCAGCGCCGGGGCGGATCCCCGAGATGTCGCTGACCGCCAGTCGGGCGGTTCCCGCAGCCGCCAGATCCTGCGTAACGTCGGCGACCTTGCGGGTCTTCACCCTCCCCCCGCGGGTGTGAAACGTGGGTATGATGCCCTTTTCGGGCTGGATGGTATGGACCCACCTGCCGGGAGTGGGGTCCGCGATCTTCGGTGACCGCCGGTGGTAAATCCAGGTGCCGCCGAAACCGGCGCCCGCCCCGCGGATCACAATCCCGCTACGGCGGATCTCCAGGGTGTCGGTGACCTCATACCGACCCTTCCGCAGCAACAGGGCACCCCGGAAGCCGCCGTACCGGACCGGCATGCGGGATACCCGGTCGATCGCCTCCTGGATCCGCCGCGTATCGTCGCCCTTTTTCGGGCCGAGCACATACACGGGTGGTACGTCGGGAATGGCCACCCCGCCGCCGCGGTACCCGGCCCAGGAGAAATCACAGATGCGGTTGCCGTCCGGGTCACGGCCGTAGACCAGTTTCCCGCCCGGGCCTACGGCGACCAACGGCCCCGCATCCCCGCCCCCGGCCGCTGCCGGCGCGCACACCGCCGCGAGGAAAAGCAGGGTAAGCGATCGTGTTCTCGGTCCGGTCATGGCGTGGCGCGGAGGGGGGCTCGCGACCGCCCGTTCGCGGCCGCCGGCCCGACCCACGATTGTACGGCCGGCCCACATCAGCGGTCAAGGGAATGCTCCGCCGGGTGCTTGCCGACTGATGAGAAGCTAAGAGGGCACGCGAACCGGAACCCCCCTATGATACGTGTGTGGTATTCGTCTCGTTGCCGTCTTAACAACCCGTTGCCGAAATCCCGCGCGTGATGCTAATGTGGGCATTACCCTTTTGCCTTATTTCCCCTTTTGGGATATAATGAGCTGGGAAGGAGACACAGCATGACCACGAAGACCGTCGATCCGCGGGGGAGACTGAGCCTCGGCAAGGCGTTTGCCAACCGGCTGGTTATTATCCAGGAACTGGAAGGCGGGGTTCTGCAGGTCATCCCCGCCGAGGCCGTCCCCGCCACGGAGGCCTGGCTGTACCGAAACCGCGAGACATTTCTCGCCGTCAGCCGCGGCCTGGAGGAGGCACGCGCCGGTCGATTCGCCGAACCGCCGGACCGCGAGGCGGACGCCGGCTGGGCCGATGACCGGAACGATAAGTGATGTTCACCGCCCGGTGGACCCCGACGGCGCGGCAGCAGTACGACGCGCTGCGCGATGCCGCCCGTGCGCGGTACGAAGCCAGACAGGAGTCCGGTAACAAAAAGTCAACCAAAGCCGAGGGCCTGTTCAAACAGGTCCGCAAGGCGACCAAGCTGCTCCTGAGCAATCCCCGCCACCCCGGTCTTCAAACGCACGAATACCATTCCCTTGAACATCCCTTTGATCCCCGCGAAAAGGTATTCGAGGCCTATGCCCGGAACAGGACGCCCGGCGCCTACCACGTATTCTGGTGTTACGGCCCGAACCGAAAGGACATCACCATTATCGCGATCACGCCCCACCCGTAACGGGCGGCGGATCGCTCCCGGCGGCACATCACCGGCACCGCAGCATCGCCGGGTCTACCGGCCGGCGGTCGCGGCCCGGGCCCGAGAGTTCCAGGACGGGTATGCCCTGCCACATCTGCTCTTTCCGCCACGGCATCCAGTACTCGTTTTTGAACGGCCGGCGGCGGTAGTCGACGAAGCAGACCGCCAGCCGGTGCAGACCTGCCGCGAGGGGAACGGACCAGGTGTTCTCGGCGTGCAGGCGCGGGGCGGGCAGCCACTCCTCGCCGTCGATCCACACCCGCAGGTCGTACCCGGCGTCCATCGTGGGCGTGTAGAGGTGCGGCGGGGGTGGCGATCAGGCAGTCGCGGCCGCGGTCGCGGATCTGCGCGGTGAAAATGTTCCGGGTCGCCGCGCCGTACTGTTCGGGACGCTTGAGCTTGTCGAAAAAGTAGGACCGGTACGCCTCCTCCAGCGCCCGCCGGTGGTCTCCCCCCCGGCAGCGCCGCTCGAATTCCTCGAGCCCCGCCGTGCCGTCCTTCAGCGCGCTTTCGAGGCGCCGGCAGAGGGCCGCGACCTGCGTGTCGTCGTTGCGGGCCCGGAACCGCGCCATGCGCTCTGCCGCGTCGTCCGGCCTGCCGAGGTCCAGGGCGACCACGGGCTGCTTGTCGGGGTCCACGGGCTGGCGCCGGAGGCGCGCGTAGTCGCCGGTGGGCAGGAGCGTGTCGGTGATAAACGACCCCCGGTCGGCGGCCGTCTCTTTCGTCACGTCGTACCAGTTCACGGCATCGTGCGCGACGACCGTCCCGTCGTGGCTGCCGTCGCGGGGTGCCGGCTCGATCGTCATCGGTGTCCGCAGCGCCCGCCGGTACCGCCGGTGCCAGGCGACCCGCCGGTCGGCGTCCAGGACGGAGACCAGGAAGCCGCGGAGGCGCTCGGGATGGCTCGCCCGGTTGACAACCGTGATCCGCTCGATCGAGCGGACGCCGCCGAGGTCGATCTCGATCCAGGGATCCACCGCCCCCACCGCGGAGTGCGTGAAGTTCGTCTCCCCGTCGGTGTTGCCGTCGATGGCCACCCGCGCCGGCGTCCGGCCGGGGGAGGCGGCGGCCGTCCCCTGTAGGGCGCTGTTGGCCCCGCCGCTGAAAACCTGGATCTCGCTGACCGAGAGGATCCTGCCGTCGGGAAGGGGCGTGGCCCGCCGCGGCAGCTCCAGGCGCACATGCCGCCCCGCCACCGCCCCGCCGGTATAATCGGCGGCACACAGCACTGCGATCATGCACGTGATATTCAGATGCTTTTTCATGGGGCCCACCGGAAACGCGGGCATCCCGTCACCCGCGGGGGGGGGTTATGTGCCCTCGCCCCGGTGCGGCCCGCCGCGGCGTTTCCGCAGCCACCGCCGCACCGTTCCCCGCGGCAACCACTGCCACGCCCGCTCGTGCAGGTAGTAGAAAACCATCTTCGCGACCACCTCCACGCCGGCGACGGACGTGGCGAAGGTGAGTTTGCCGGTGACCACGAAGACGATGCCGAAGGTCGTCCCCGTCGCGATACATCGCCACGAAACGGCCTTGATAATGCTCCGCACATGCGATTCCCGGTAGACCTGGTCTTCTTTTTGCATCATAGTGTTCCTCCCCGCCGCTGGTCGGCATACAATAATCGAATATGCGTTTCTCTTCAATTCATACCCGGCGAGAGAAATACCGATGACGACCTGCCTGACCATCATGATTTCGACCCTGGCCGCGGCCGGCCCAGCCGGCGACGCGGTCGACCGCCCGATCCCCCCCGAGACGCTCGAGCGCTTCACCGCGGGCATGCTCAGCGGCGAACACCTCGGCTACGGCCTCTACGGCAGAAAGCCGATCCGCTGGCTGAAGAACGCCACGGGCGACCGAATGCTCGGCCTGGCCAAGACCGGCGCGCTGCCCGACGACGGGGCCTTCAAGCACGTCAGCTTCATCTCCGGCTCTTTCTGGGACAACTGCCGCAGCTACTACATGGCCTACCGGATCACCGGCGATCGGCGCTTCGTCCGCCAGCTGTGCTCCTGCGCCCGACTGATAGACTGTGACCCTGGCGAACCGGCCCTGGTCCTGCCGCAGGACCGGCGCCGGCCCCGGCCGGCGGACCCCGTCGCCGCCATCCCGCACGAGGCGGCCGCGGCGTCGAATTTCATCGGCCACGCCCTCGCGGCCCGGCTGATCCTCCAGATAGCCCGGCGTGACCGCTCGCGGATCGCCGACGACGAGATGGCCGCGGCAAAAAGGAGATGGCCGGCCCGCGCGGCCGGCGGTTCTTCCTCTTCGCCCATTACCTGCAGGCCCGGCGAAACGAGCCGGGGCTGCTGCACCTCCCCGCCGGCGCCCCGTAAGATCGATACCGCGGGGCACGCGGCATTCGTCTGGGAGCTACCCTTCGACGAAGAGGGACATTTCGGGCGGGTCAAGGCTGCCGCACAAAAGGTACACCAGGCTATACCCGATATGATACCGCGGGGCCACCTGTGCTTGAGTGATTCAAGCGCCCGTGTAATACCGGGCTCGACGGCACGTGGATCTGAAATCTTCCCGCGCGTGGACAGTCATCCAATGCTCCCGCACATCGGTCAGGGTGAGTTAAGAAGCAAATCGTGAGAAATTATGTATTGACTATTGGCATATTTACCGTAATATTGCCAACTATGTATACAAGATTATTAAAAAAGCCCGAAGATTCGATACTGTTGTTCGGCCCCCGCGGGACGGGAAAATCCACCTGGCTCCGACACCACTTCGGCGGGGCCGCCTGGTACGATCTGCTGAATACGCGGGAGGCGCTGCGCCTGGCGCGATCGCCCGGGACGCTCTTCCAGGAGCTTCAGCACCTTCCACCGAAATCCTGGGTCGTCATCGATGAAGTGCAGAAAGTCCCGGCACTCATGGACGAGGTCCACCGGTTGATCGAGGACAACCGGCTCCGGTTCGTACTCTGCGGATCAAGCGCGCGAAAACTGAAACGCTCGGGCGCGAACCTGCTGGCGGGTCGCGCCGTTCTGACGAACCTGTTCCCCCTGACGTTTGCGGAACTCGGCGACGACTACGACGGCGATCGCGCGATAACCCATGGAACGTTGCCGCTGTCCATCACCGCCCCGGATCCCGAAGGCTACCTGGCGACGTATGCCGACACGTATCTCTCGGAAGAGATCAAGGCCGAAGCCCTCACAAGAAATGTCGGCGCCTTTTCACGTTTTCTGGAAGTCGCCGCCCGGCAAAACGGCCAGGTGACGAACGTGTCCAATATCGCCCGGGAGGCGGCCGTCGGCAGAACGACCGTGCAGAACTACTTTGATATCCTGGTCGATACCCTCGTAGGATTCTGGCTGCCGGCCTGGAAGTTGAAAAAGGCCAACAAGCAGACGTCCCATCCGAAATTCTACCTGTTCGATACGGGCGTCGCGCGGGCCCTGTCGGGACGGTTGCCGTATCCGCCGACGCAGGAAGAGCGGGGACCGCTCCTGGAAACCCTCGTCATTGCCGAGGTGCGGGCCTATCTCGCCTACCGGAAGCTGCGCTATGCGCAGCATTACTGGCGGAATTACCACGGGGCCGAGGTGGATCTCCTGTGCGAGACCCGGGATGGTTTCGCGGCGGTGGAAGTAAAGGCCGCGACGCGATGGGAGCGACGGTTCTGCCGGGGCCTGAATCGTGTCCGAGACGCGCTGGGGCCGGAAAACGTGAAGGCGGTGGGTATATACACAGGTCAGCGCAGGGCCACCGTCAACGAGGTCACCGTTCTTCCCGTAACGGACTTTTTACGGGCGCTGTGGGACGGCGAAATCATCCAGTAACACGCGACACGGTCCTGCTGGACTACGAGGCGCTGATCCAGCCGATCCTCGACCGCCGCTGCGTCCGCTGCCACGGGGGCGGGAAACCGAAGGGCGGGCTGGACTTTACGCCGGCAAAGGACGGGACGCCGTTCTGCCGGTCGTTCCGGACGATGTTCCCGCGGAAGAAGGGGAAGAAGCCGCTGGTATCGGTGTCCAACCGGTTCTCCGACAGCAGCGTGACGAAGCCGAAGCAGTTCGGCTCGCACCGGAGCCGGCTGGTGTTGAAGCTGCTGAAGGACCGGAAGCACCGGGCGGCGTCGAAGCTGACCGGCGGGGAGTGGAAGACGCTGGTCGCGTGGGTCGACGCCAACGCCCCCTACTACGGCTCCTACATCGACAAGCGGCCCGGCGACGGGGGAACACCCCGCCGGGTCCGCATCACGATGAAACCCCCGTTTCCGGAACCGGAAAAGTAGACCCGTAACCGATTGTCGACGGCCGCCGGTTTCCGCAAATCCTGTGTTATGTCAAACGCGGTATCCTCCTGATTCAGTTCTGTGGCGCTCCGGTGCCCGGTTTCGGCGTCAACGGGAATCCCGCCGGTTGATCGTCGCGGTATCCGCCGGTGTCCCAGCCGCCGCCGGCAGGGCGCAGGAGATAGAGACGGCCGGCCGGCTCCAGGGCCAGACAGTACGATTGGCACCAGCGAACCGCGTCCCCTGTCAGGTATGCCGCGGGGATGTCCTTCGGGTCCGGCAGCACATACCGCCACGGACGGGGAACGCGCCGGTCGTAAGAAAACAACACCAGGTCGCCGTGATCGCCCATGAACGTGTCGTTAACGCAATTGCGCTCCCCCCGCACGATGACCGTCCCGTGATCGCTGGTGCCGCGCGATGCCTCGACGTGCTCCCCGGTGACATTCCAGACGTATGCCCGGGTCGCGCACGAGCAGACCGCGAGGGGCAGGAGCAGGAGCATATGTCGCATCTTCACCACGGTCATCTCCGCGGACGACGTTCGAAATGCGGAGGTTACGCTCGGCATGCGCCGCCCTCACTTCTCCCGTGCGGCTTTCTCTTCTTTCCGCGTTACCGGCGGCACCAGCGGCAACGCGAGCCAGGCCAGGCCGATGTTTCGTTTCATGTGGCTCGTGTTGCTGCCGCCCGGCGCGTCGTAGAACACCGCGAGCCGCGTGCCGACTTGAACGACCGACGGCAGGCCTATGCACTTCTTCGACCACGTGCAGTTCCGGCCGTCGAGCACGACCGCCTTGTTCGCCGGGTCCCAGCGGTCGAGGTCGGTGCTCCAGTAGACCCAGACGGCGTCGGTGTATTCGCCCCGATCGATGCCGATGTGGTTGGTGAACAAAAACCACGTCTTGATGGCCTTCTCGTAATGTATCGACGCGTTCTCGATCTGTTCCTCGATGGGAACCATCGGCTTTGGATCGACGGTCCACGGGCCGTCGAGATCCTTCGTCCGGGCGATACCCAGGGTCCGCTGGACACAGGGATTCCCGGCTTTTCGCGTCGTCGCGCTGAAGAACTGGAGATATTCATCGTCGCGTTTGATCACCTGCCCGGGGCTGGCCGTGATCGAGTAGTAGGTGCCGGGTTTGGTCCGGAAGGGCACGACGTCCTTCTGCTTGACCCACGGCCCGGCCGGGCCGTCGGCCGTTGCCTTCATCGTCAGGTAGGGGAACGAGGGGATCCGGTTCGGCGGCGGGCTGACGTTGGGCGTGCCGAGATAAAACAGGTGCCATCGCCGGCCGTCGTGGTACGTGACGCCGTAGGAGGCGGACTTCGCGTCGTCTTCCCCCGGTTTCCCGAAATCGAGGACGGGGCCTTTCTTCTCCCAGTTCAGCAGATCCCGGCTCACGGCCAGGGAGCAGAGCCAGCCCTGCGGGCCTGCCGCGTCGTAGTGCAGGTAGTACGTGCCGCCGGCCGCGAACACCCAGGGATCGCGGGCGCCGAGCATGTCGCACTTACCCGGCCCGTCGCCGTATCGCAACACGACGCCGTGGTCCTTCGCTTCCAACCTGAGCGCGGCCGCGGGGCGGCCGTCGCGGTATGCGGGGGGCGGCGCCGCTGCCGCCGGCGCCGCAATGAACAGGGCGGTCAGTATGATCCTCGTGTTCATCTCTGTATTCCCGTGGCCGGCGGCGGGTATGGCGCGCAGGAAACCGCCGAGCCGGCCGCTTGCTTGCGCCGCGATTTCATCTTGATTTCCTCGATGAGCCACTTCGTCAGGCCCAGGACGGAATGGGGGTCCGACTCCGGGCCGAGCGGGCGCCCGCGGCCGTGCGCGTGCGGAAAGGTGTTCAGGTAGTAGTGCATCCGCGGGTGATGCTTCGGCAGCCCGGCCTTCCAGTACGTGCGGAGCCAGTCCCGCTCGATGAACGCGCGGTAGTGCTTCGATTTCCAGATGACCGGCCCGTAATAGAAGATGTACTCCTTGCCGCCGGCGAGCGTCCACTTCGCGCCCCGGACCACCTTTTCCGGTTTCGACCAGCCGGTCTCGAGCGGCCAGTGCCGGTTGAACTGGTGCGCTTCGTAGGCAACCCCTTCCATCTTCCCGATGATCGCCCGCGCCCGGCGGTTTTCCGCGAAGAACACGGGATGCTCCACCATCTGGATCAGTTTGTAGTCGTCGTGCTCCAGCAGGCCCGCCGCGTGGGCGGCGCGGAAGAGCGCGCGTATGTCATCGACGTCCCCGGCAAACAGGATCCGGGTGTCTTCCTTGAAGGGACCCGGTTTTGCCTGTTCGTGCCCCCGGTGTATGGCGAGCCGGTACTCCCGGCAGACCAGGATGTGCTCGATGATGCCGCCGCGGGATTCCCATTTCCGGAGTACCCTCACGAGGAGGTTTTTCTTCGGATCCGGATCGTCGCGGGCTTTGCTGAGCCCCCAGTAGTGCTCGAGAAACATCCTTTTGGTTTTAAAATCGCCGTCCAGCCAGCCCTTGACGACGTCGAGGTGCTCGGCCACGAAGGGATAGTTCCCGTCCTGCTGATCAAAGGTGGGCAGACCCGCCCACGGCCCGCCGTGGTTGGCCTTGAGGTCCGCTTTATGCCGCGGCAGGGGCCGAAGCCCGACGTACCCGCACGTGCGCTCCGCGGCGGGTTCCGCCCCGTACCCGCCGATGCAGCAGGAAAGAACGAACGACATGCCCGCGGCCGTCGCCGCCCCGTAGCAATCAGACAGCATCTGCTTCACTCACCTTTCTTCAAAAAGCCGACGAAGGTCGCCTGGCATCAGTCGCAAAATGACCCGCGCCCGCGCGGGTCACTGTCCGGCCCGCGTTTCGGCGGCGCGTTCTTTCCTCTTCAACGGGTGCTGCCGCACCGGGCTCTTCCGGGTTCTTTCTATCGTGCGCCGGTAACCGGCGTGGTCCACGGCGAAACCCCCCGAACCCGGCTTGAGCTTAACCCCGTTGTCGGATCGCCGCGAAGCCGCGGAACGCACCGGCAGAAACATATGCCCCCTGCCGATCTTAAACGCGCCGATAGGTCCGCCGGCGGCGACATCCACGCGGAACGACGTTTTCCTGCCTGTTTCGCGGCCATAGCCCCACCCGTCCTTCCTGCATTCGATTTTCTTCTGCAACGCCAGGACAACGGTCACGAACAATACGAGATGAGAGAATACATTCATGTTCTGTCGCCAAAGCCACGGATCATGCGCGGCTATACGCCATCGCGTGCATCCGGCTTGTCGGACTGTTTCTTGTCTTTTCCGTGAAGATACTTGATGACCCTGACACTCTCCATGGTGATCAATCCGCCGGATTGGGCCGACTCGAAAAGATCGTGCAGAACCGGGAGGAACCGGTTGATCTTCTCCTCTTCGTCTACGATTTCAACGATAATAGGAAGGTCCGACGAAAGATCAAGGATTCTTGTCGTTCGGATTCGGCTCGTCGGGCCGAATCCCATAACGCCTCTCCAGACGGTTGCCCCGGCCAACCCGAGCGTTCTCGCTTCTTTCACGATCGCTTCGTACAGGGCGGTGTGTTTCATCTTGTCGGCTTCGCCCAGGAATATTCGCAGGAGCATCGCCTCTGCTTTCAAATCCATTGCCCACCTCCGATCTTGATAAGTATCCGCACCGCCGTGATCCCGGCAGTAAATGCAATCATGGATAACAGGAACGTCCCGGCGGCGTAGATCGTGGCATGGAGATATTCGCTCGCGCGAATCATCTCCGCGGTTTCGTAGATCATGGACGACATCGTCGTGAAACCGCCGCAAAATCCGGTGGCCAGAGCGAGACGGATTTCCGGGGATATGGTTTCGCCGCGGGCAGACAGGCCGATGAGAATGCCGATAGCGAGACAACCGAGTACATTGGCCGCCAGTGTGCCGACAGGCCACTCTATCGAGAATCGTTGCGAGAAGACGCTCAAGCCGTATCGCGCTACCGACCCGGCGAATCCGCCGAGTCCCACAAAAAGCGTTACAACCCATGGGTTCGTCATTCTTCTCTCTCAGTGCAACACGTTAACAGACGCAATGGTCACCGGCAGCGTACTCGATTATACCGGGCTGAAGACAGGGCCTCAATAACACACCGGACCACCGAACGCTGACGCTAACCGCCCTGTCCACGGAATGGTAACACGATCCGGCGTGAATATCTCACCCCGTCGCTCATTGTTGTAAAACGGCCGCGGATGCGTGACAATGTCTCCTGTCGCATTCGCATCGCCGCATCACAACAACTGAAGGCATCAACGGGAGAACATCCATGAACTCACCAACCGTAATCGCCGCCGCCCTCGCCGCGTTCCTGTGCTGCATCACCGCCGGTCCCGCGCAGGCCGCCGCCGGAATGCCCGCGCAGAACCGCCCGCCCCTCAAGCCCCAGCCCTACCGCCGCCTGCCCCTCGGCAGCGTCAGGCCGAAGACCTGGCTGAAGCACCAGCTCGCGATGCAGCGCGACGGCCTGACCGGCTGCGCAGAGCAGCTCTACGCCGACGTCGGGCAGAGCGACTGGCTGACCGGCAGGAACCGCGGCGGGCAGTTCGCCTGGGAGCGGGGGCCCTACTACGCCAAGGGGCTGACGGCACTGGCATTCGTCCTCGACGACGCGGACCTCAAGAACAAGGCCCGGCGGTGGGTCGACCGGGTCCTCGCCGGCCAGCGGGACGACGGCGACTTCGGACCCAAGAACCGCAACTGGTGGGCCAACATGATCGTCCTGCACTACCTGCGGGACTGGTGCGAGGCCACCGGCGACGAGCGTGTCCCGGCCTTCATGGCGAAGTACTTCCGCTTTCAGCGCGAAACGCTGCCGTCCCACACCCTCAGGAATGACTCGAAGTGGGCCATGGCCCGCGGCGGCGACAACCTTCAGATCGTCCTGTGGCTCTACAACCGCACGGGTGACAAGGAACTGCTGGACCTCGCCGGCATGCTCCTGAAACAGACCAACCAGTGGCACGACTACTACGCGACCGGGAAGGGCAACTGCGCCTATCCCCAGCACATCGTCAATGTGATGCAGGGGCTCAAGACGCCCCCCCTGATGTACCTGGTCTCGGGTGACGCGGCCCACCGGGAAGGGTACGCCAGGGCCCTCGGCCCCGACGGCTGGCTGTGGAAAAAGTGCGGCCGGGTCGACGGCATGGTCAGCGGCACCGAGCCGCTCGCCGACCGCGGGTCCACCCAGGGCACCGAGCTGTGCGCGATCGCCGAGCGGATCCTGAGCGACACCGTCGCGCTGAAGATCCTCGGCGACGCCCCCATCGGCGACCGGCTCGAGCGGGTCGCCTACAACGCCCTGCCGGCCGACCTCGCCTGTGACGGGAAGGGGCTGCGCTACTACATCCTGCCCAACCAGCCGAAGTGCACCAACGAGCTGCTCGGGAAGTGGCACAACGGTAAGAACAAAAACGCGATCTGCCCGAGCCCCCACTCCGGGTACGGCTGCTGCCGGAGCAACTTCCACTTCGCCTGGCCGAAGTTCGTCCACGCCATGTGGATGGCGACCACCGACGGCGGGCTGGCGGCCGCCGCCTACGGCCCCAACACCGTCACCGCGCCGGTGGGCGCGAACGGTGCGATCGTCACGATCGACCAGGAGACAGACTATCCGTTCACGGCGGACGTGACGCTGAGAATCACGGCGGCCGGGCCCGTGAGCTTTCCCCTGGCGCTGCGGATCCCCGTTTGGTGCGCCGCGCCCGCGGTGCAAGTCAACGGCGCGGCCGCGGTGGACGTGAAGCCCGGAACGTTCCACCGCATCGCGCGGACCTGGAAGACCGGCGACACGGTCGCGATCGCCCTGCCCATGGCCTCGCGGGTCTCCCGGTGGGTAAACGACGCGGTCGCCGTCACCCGCGGGCCGCTGGTCTTTTCGCTGTTGATCCCCGAAGA
>CAZLBC010000072.1:20068-25328 GCA_964557575.1 uncultured Planctomycetaceae bacterium | reverse complement strand
GTTCGTCACGATTATTCTCCCGCTCACGCTCGGCCCCGTCATCGTGAAAGATTACTTCGCCGTGTTCTCGCAGGCCGGGTTCGCCGCGATGCTGCTGCCCCTCGTCTTCGGCTTCCTGTGGGGGCTCGGGTCCATGACCCTCGGCCTGAGCTTCGCGTTTATCGGGCTGTCCCTGGCCTACGCGCTGAACTACGGGGCGCAGATCATTACCGGTTCCCTGGGAACGCTGCTGATTCACAGCCCCGACAAGATACCCACCGATTACGGCATGGTGATCTTGGGCGGCGTGGCCGTCTGCCTGATCGGCGTGATCGTCTCGGGCCGCGCGGCCATGCTCAAGGAGCGCAGCAGCGCGGCGGCGGGGACGCCGCCGGAAGACGAGGCGACCGGTGCGGCCGCGAAGCCGAAAATGCTCTTGGGGATTGTCGTCGGGATCATCTCCGGCGTACTCTGCGGCTGTTACGCCATCGCCGCCAGTTTCCGCGGTGAGCTGAAAAATAGTGCAGTGGAACTCGGCAATGAGCCGGCGCGGGCGGCGTGGGCCGTGATGTCCGTGATCGTCTGGGGCGGGGCCGTCTCCTCGCTGCTCTACTGCGGATTCAAACTCTCGAAAAACCGGACCTGGGGGCACCTGGCCCGGAAGGGGATCGGCAAGATCCTCCTGCTGGCGCTGATCATGGCGATCCTGCACGACGCGGCAATCTTCCTGTTCGGCCTGGGTTCCGAGCTGGGCGGGAAACTCGGCATCTCGGTGGGATACCCGGCCTTCATGTCATTCGCGATCATCGTCGGCAATATCCACGGGTTCCGGACCGGCGAGTGGAAGGGCGCCAGCGGCACCAGCAAGCGGTGGATCATGGCCGGGATCGTGCTGCTGATCATCGGCGTCAGCATTCTCGGGAAGGGACTGGCCATGGAACAGTCGTCGGCCGCGAATGAGCCCGCCGCAGAACAGGTCGAATAATACAAGGAGTATCATCGTGAGACAGGCACTCTGCGTTTCGGTACTCGTGGTACTGGTCTCGGCGGGCTGCGCGGACCCCGTGCGCCCCGTGGTTGCGGAAGGGGCGACGGTGGAAACACTGGCCGGCGGATTCCGCTTCACGGAAGGGCCCGCCGCGGCTGCCGACGGCACCGTCTACTTTACCGACATACCGAACAACCGCATCCATACCTGGTCGCCGGACGGCGGACTCGCGACCTTCCTGGAAAACTCCGGCGGGGCGAACGGGCTGTTTTTCGACCGGGACGGCGCGCTCATCGCCTGCGCGGGGAAGGCCCGCCGGCTGGTTGCCGTTGATGCGGCGGGTTCGGTGCGCGTCCTGGCCGCGGCGTACCGGGGAAAGCGACTGAATTCCCCCAACGATCTCTGGATCGACCCGGCGGGGGGGATCTACTTCACGGATCCGCGGTACGGGAAGCGCGACGGCATGGAAATGGGCGAGCACGTCTACTATCTCTCGCCGGACGGGAAGACGATCGCGCGGGTGATAGACGATTTCACGCGGCCCAACGGGCTGGTGGGCACCCCGGACGGGACAACACTCTACGTCACGGACCGCGGCGCCGGGCGGACCTGGGCCTACGACGTCACTGACGGCGGCGGGCTGGAGAACAAGACGCTGTTTGTAAAGATCGGCGCCGACGGCATGACGATCGACGCGGCGGGAAACGTCTACCTGACCGCCGAAAACGTCGTGGTGTGCAATCCGGACGGCACAATGATCGACGTGATCGACGTCCCCGAGCGGCCGTCTAACGTCTGTTTCGGTTCGGGGGGCGAGAAGCGGCTGTACATCACCGCGCGGCAATCGCTCTACGCGATCCGCACCCGCCTCGCCGGCGGCGGGGTCGACGGGGAGAAATGAGTTTGCGGTTTTCCGCGCCCTTGCATTGTACACCGATACCGGTTATCCAGAACGGGTATCCCTTCGCCACACGGTTAGGAGAAGCGCGATGGACTCACTTTCCCGCAGACGTTTCATGCATGCGGCATGCGCCGGGACCGCCGGGGCCGTGCTGTCGACCGGCTCGTCCGGGGCGGCGCCGAAGCCCCCGCGGCCGAACATCCTGTGGATTACCGCCGAGGATCTCAGCCCCCGCCTCGGCTGCTACAAAGACAAGACCGCCCGCACGCCGAACCTGGATGCATTCGCGGGGGAGGGCGTACTCTACGAAAACGCCTTCGCCAACGTGCCGGTCTGCGCCCCGGCCCGGTTCACGCTGATCACCGGCATGTACGCCAGCAGCGTCGGCTGCCAGCACATGCGGAGCCGCTATGGCCGGCCGAAGGAGTTTCGCTTCTACCCGGCATATCTCCGGGAGGCGGGGTACTACTGCACGAACTGCAGCAAGACCGACTACAACACCGCCGGTAACTGGAATGGCGCGTGGGACCAGTGCGGCCGGAAGGCCCACTACAAGAACCGCAAAGACGACCAGCCCTTTTTCGCGATATTCAACCTGACGACCACCCACGAGTCGACCATCCACCCGGATTCCAAGAAGACCGCCACCGATCCGGCGAAGGTGACCCTGCCGCCGTACCATCCGGATATCGCGGATATCAGGCAGGACCGGGCCGAACTGTACGACAGCATCCACACGATGGACGGCCGGGTCGGGCGGATACTCGCCGAACTTGAACAGAACGGGCTTGCCGACAGCACGATCGTGTTCTTCTACGGCGATCACGGGGGCATACTGCCCCGGAGCAAGCGGTTCCTCTTCGATACCGGCACCCGCGTTCCCCTGATGATCAGGTTTCCGAAAAAGTACCGTCACCTGGCCCCGGCACAAGCCGGCGGCCGCGAGGACCGGCCGGTCAGTTTCGTCGACTTCACCCCGACCCTCCTCAGCCTTGCCGGGGTCACGATACCCGACCACATGCAGGGAGAACCGTTCCTGGGCCCCCAGAAGACCGATCCGCGGGAATACGTCTACCTTTTCAGGGGGCGCATGGACGAGCGGTACGACATGATGCGGGGCGTGCGCGGGAAGCGCTACCTGTACATACGCAACTACATGCCCCACCGGATATGGGGACAGCACCTGAATTACCTCTGGAAGGCCCAGTCCACGCGCGCCTGGGAGAAGGCGCACCGGGAGGGAACGTGCAATAAGATCCAAAGCCGGTTCTGGGGAACAAAGCCTCCCGAGGAACTCTACGACGTTAAGGCCGATCCCTGGACGGTAAAGAACCTGGCCGGCGACACGTCGAAAGCGGACATTCTCAAGCGGATGCGGAAGGCGAACATCGAGCACCTCAAGGCGGTGCGGGACACCGGCTTTCTGCCGGAGGGGGAGATGGTCCGCCGGGCGGAAGCCAAGGGCCGCACCGTTTTCGAACTGGTCCACGATCAATCCTTCCCCCTGGAAGACGCCATTCAGACCGCAGAAATGGCCACCTGCCTCGACCCGGCGTGTCTCGGGGCCCTGATCGAGAGAATGACACACGAGGATTCCGCGGTCCGCTACTGGGCGGCCACCGGCTGCATCTGCCTGGGGAAGAAGGCGGCGAAGGCCGTCGAGCCGCTGAAGACACTCCTGGCCGACGAGGCGCCCGACGTCAGGGTGGCCGCCGGGGAGGCCCTCTGCGTCATGGGAAAAAAGGACCTGGGCCTCCCGGCGATACTGGGGGTGCTGGAGAAATCGGCTGTCGGCACGGCCCGGCTGCACGCGATCAACACCCTCCAGTCGATGAAGGAAGGCGGCGCGGAGGCCGTGGCGGCCGCCAGGGCGGCGATGAAAAACGCGAAGGACAACTACGTCAAGCGGGCCGGGGGCTATTATCTCTCGTGCTTCGGGTGATTCAGGCCGGCGGCGGGCGGCGGCGGGCGTTCGTCACGGGCGCTCGCCCCAGTACTCCATGACCGTCTCCAGCAGCACCGGGTCGATGACGTGGGGATGCATCTGCTGCACCGAGCCGTCGCGGAACAGGGTGTTGATCCTGCGGTTGTGCCGGGCGAAGGTCACCACGCCGTCGGTGCCCTCCCATTCCGTCCAGTCGTCCACGTCCGGTTCGGCGGTGGTGGTGTGGTCGTAGTCGAGTAACAATATGGTATCGGCGGGGGCCTTGCGGCTGGCCATGATCACGCCGAGGGAGTTGATCGCGTAGCTGGATCTGCCGGCGGTGATGATCGCCGACCCGTTGCTGTCTTTCCGGCCCACGTCGAATATCACCGTTTCCCGCGCGCCGTTCTCGACGTAGAAGTGATAGCCCGCCGATCCCTTGTAGCAGGAGACCTCGATATTTTCCTCGTCGAGGACCTCGACGTGCACGCGGAAGTCGTCGTAGTCCATGTCGCCGCCGCCGGGCCGGATGTCCTCGAACCACAGGTCGTAACGGTAGCCCGGCTGGCCGGGGGTACCCTGCTCGTTCTTTTTCAGCGTCAGCGGTCCCTGCTCCATCGCCATGTAGTGCAGGAACGTGGAATTGTTGAAACTCAGCACCCTGATCCGGGCCTCCGGGGCGATGGTCGGCCACCGATCCTCCGGGCAGATGAACAGGTCGGGACAGTTGGCCTTGTTGGCGAGCAGGCCCACCCAGACGAAAGCTTGTTTTTCGCTTTCTGCTGGAAATATACTTTTCGATTCACCCGGTAGATGCCTATAATTAGTATAGACGGCCGTTGTGCCCGTGTAAGATGATAAGCGTCTACGCTCGCAAACGCAATTGTGAAATAGTGCTACAGAACAGTGATTATGTCAAGGCCGTCCTGAAAGCATTAAGTATAATGATGTAGCGTACGTATGGGCGCACGCGCCCGTTGCAAGCGCCGGACGTGCGCGTACAGGAGATGAACCGATGGCTCGAAAACGGGGTTTTACGCTGGTCGAGTTGCTGGTCGTCATGGCGATAATCATACTGCTGGTCGCCATGATGCTGCCGTCTGTTTTTAAGATGTACGTCCCCCTGCAGCACGTCAGTTGCCTGGCGAACATGCGGCAGTTGTCGATGGCCTGGATGGAGTTCACGTTCGACCACGACGGCAAGCTCGTCAACGGCGAGGGGGGGTACGAGGTCGACCAGTTGCCGTGGCGGATACCGAACGTAAAGGAGCAGTGGCTGGGCAAGGCCTGGCACAATAAATATGATGAGGGGAAGCAGATCCCCGAGAAGGAGCAGATCGACGCGATCAAGTACGGCACCCTCTATCCGTACATCAACGACATAGACGTCTACCGGTGCCCCACCGGCTTCCCGGGCGACATGGTCACCTACGAGATCATGGACTCCATGAACGGCCGGGGGTGGCAG
>CAZLBC010000072.1:18609-19968 GCA_964557575.1 uncultured Planctomycetaceae bacterium | reverse complement strand
GAGGAGTGGTGGGACGACCCGCCGATCCGGCACGCCAACGGGATGACCGCGACCTTCGCCGACGGCTCGGCCCGTCTCTGGCGCTGGGAGGGCGAGGGGACGATCGCGGCCGGCATCGAAAAGAACAGAGTTCATAACAGCAGCCACTACCGCCCGGAGGGGTGGGCGGACTACAAGGACTTCTACCGGTTCCAGATCGCCACGTACGGGACCTCCTGCGTCGATCCCGCCCACGGCTACAAGCCGAAGCACCCGGACGCGGCATACGAGGCGATGTGGGAGTAACGGCCGGGAGCCGGTTGCGTCGCAGGGGGGAGATACTGAATCACTTTTGCGGTGGGGCTGAGACGTATAACGGCCGGCCGGCATCTCGCGTCAACCGTTTTTTTCGTGTAACATGACCCCGGTTCCTTAACCCACTCCAGCATCGTGTATGCGCAGCGCCGGAGAATCCACCCTGAAGAACGATACGCAAAAACCGGCCCGCCGGCTGCCGGCGTGGCTGAAGCGGCGACTGCCGGCCGGCTCCGCGGCCGGCAGGGTCAACGGCGTCCGCGCCCTCCTCGACGACCTCGACCTCGCCACCGTCTGCGACGGGGCCCACTGCCCGAACCGCGGGGAGTGCTATGCCTGCGGGACGGCGACCTTCCTGATTCTCGGCAGTACGTGCACCCGGGACTGCCGGTTCTGCGCGATTCCCAATGAGGACCCCGGGCCGCCCCGGGCCGACGAGCCGGCGGCCGTCGCCGAGGCCGCCGCCCGGATGGACCTGTCGTACGTGGTGATCACCTCCGTGACCCGCGACGACCTGCCGGACGGGGGCGCCGGCCACTTCGCCCGCACCATCGCCGCGGTCCGGCGGCGGCTGCCGGAGGCGCAGGTCGAGGTGCTGACCCCGGACTTTCGCGGCGACCGCGGGGCGATTGACACGGTCCTCGATGCCGCTCCCGACGTGTTCAACCACAACGTCGAGACCGTCCCGCGGCTTTACCCGGCGATCCGCCCGGCCGCCGACTACGCCCGCAGCCTCGGCGTACTGCGCCATGCCGGGCGGCGGGGGCGGGGAGACGGAAAGCGGCTCTACACCAAGAGCGGCCTGATGGTCGGCCTCGGGGAGACCCGCGCGGAGGTCGAATCGGTCATGCGGGACCTGCGGGAGGCGGGGTGCGCGATCCTCACGATCGGCCAGTACCTCGCGCCGTCCGCGGGCCATTACCCCGTCGCGCGGTTCGTGGAACCGGCCGCGTTCGACGAGATGAAGGCGGCGGCGGCGGCAATGGGGTTCCTCTCCGTCGCGTCGGGGCCGTTCGTCCGCAGCAGCTACCGGGCCCGCGAGGTGTTCGCGGACTGCTGAGAGAG
>CAZLBC010000072.1:0-18509 GCA_964557575.1 uncultured Planctomycetaceae bacterium | reverse complement strand
CGTTCGTCCGCAGCAGCTACCGGGCCCGCGAGGTGTTCGCGGACTGCTGAGAGAGTTATTTCAACAGCGCCGGTATGTTTCCCTAAGACGCGGCATATGATTCAAGAAGGCCCCCCCGCTTTCACCTTCCCGTTTCCGCATCCCCAAAGGCCTTCTCCAGCAAATCGGATATCCCGATTTCAGCGGCCCATGTTTCCAGATAGTGTCTGTCCAGGTGCGCCTGCTGTACCGCGATGACCCCCAGGACGTCATGCCACTGGCGATCGGACACCTCGCCGCCCGAGCGAAACCATCGGAGCTTTTCCAGGATAATATCTTCCGGTGAAACCAGGTAAAACTCGTCCGTTTGCTCTTCGTCCAGCGTGTCTTTTCGTGCCCGCCGTAACACTTCTTTCGCATAGGCGGTGTCCCGCAGTATAAACACGTCAACTTTGAGCATGGTGGCAAGATGGATAATGTTGAACGACGAACGTCTTCTGATTGCATCGACGATCATCTTTTCATCGACATAATATGCCGACGCCAGCATGGCCGCGAAGGGTCGGGCGTCTTTCTGCTGAACATCTGCAACGATATCGACGTCCATCGTTGAGCGGGCTATCCCGTATGCCGAACTGGCTATCGAGCCGCCGATGCAATAGCGGGTTCCCAGTTGTTCGAAGGCGTTCACGACCGGCCCGGTCGCCGCGAGGATGTCGGGTTCGTTCATGGCGCCGCGTCCTGCAGGTACGCGCGGAACAGGTTCGCCAGGTCCCTGCCGTAATGGAGCGATACGAACAGCACGGCCCGTTCCCGTTCGCCCGTGTCCGGATTGGCCCGGGCAATCGCCCGCCGGGAAAGGCGGGCGGTCGTCGCCGATAATGATCGCAGCCGAGCGATACGTTCGGCGACGGTGGCGCGACGGATCAGTGCTATCCGCCTTTTCTCCACCTCGGGATTTGTATCGGCTGATTGCAGTACCATCACGGCATTCCTGCGTCGGCGGCCCGGCGTTCACGGCAAGAAGAAATGCATTTTCGCAGGTCCATACCGAAATGCAACATCAAAGACCACTGCCCGCGACGCGGAGCAGCTCGCTTTCGGCCGCCGGGTTCCAGCAGCCGTTGGAGAGCTTTTCGGCCACCGTCGGGTAGCGGTCGGCCATCTCTGCGAGGCGGATGAGTTCCATGTCGCGCAGTTCCGGGTAGACCACGATCTTTCCGGCCACGCCCCGGTTCTCCACCTCCCGGATGCCCGCGACCGCACCGGCGATCCCGCAGACCGCGTCCACGGAGAGATCGGTATCGAGCGTGCCGGCGATCACCTTGTCCCGGCAGATGTACATGTCGCGGAGGACCGAGCCGCTGGTGCCCAGCAGGTACATCCCGCCGGCGATGTATCGATCGAGGTTGACCGGCTGTTTAACGCCGGCGGGGATGCCGGCGAAGATGTTGATGATCGCCCCGTCCCGGCCCTGCTCGATCGCGTCGGCGACGAAATGCGCCGCGGGCACCATCAGGGCGTAGTAGTCGAAGCCGCCGGCCACGGCGGCGGCGTTCTCCTGCGGGTTGACCAGCGTCATGGCGGCGCCGGTGTTGTCCGCGATCGGGCGGACCTTGCTTTCCAGGACGGCGAGCCGGTCGCCGTCGAGGTCGGTGCCGACCACGGAGACGCCGTCGATACCGCAGGTCAGTGCCCGGATCACGTGCATCTGTCCCATGGGGCCGGCGGCGCCGATGACCAGCACCCGGTCGCCTTCACGGAACTCGCCGCTGGGGGGGACGGCGGCGTATGACGTCCCGGCGTCCGTGCCGGGTGTGCCGATCCACCGCGTCAGGCCGTAGTGCATCCGCCCCACGGAGATGTTCACGTCCCGGCCGAGGGTCTTGCCGCCGAGCACCACGTTGATGATCCCGCCGGCGGCGAGCTTGTCGTTGAGCCGTTCGACCGTGTCCGGGTCGGCCCCGAAGTAGATGATGTCGTCGAAGGCATGGTCGGCGAGACCGGCGATCTCGTCCCGGATGTCGGGGGCGTGGATGCAGGTCAGCCCCGCGCCCGGGAACGCAAGGCGCTCGGCGTGTGCGGGGTCGGCGTACACGGCGATGACCTCCGCCGGCCCCTCGCCCGTCTCCACGGCGTTGTCGACCGAGGCGGGGTCGTGCCCGGCCTCGGCGACGATCAGCAGCTTTCCGTCGGGCAAAACCGTCCGCCGGTCCTCCCCGACGTAGGAATCCTCGACGCACGCCCACGGCTCGATCAGGCCGATCGACGAGGCCGACCGTCCCTCGGGCACCGCGATCATGAATTTGTCTCCGCTCCGGGGATCCACGATGACCCGCTCGTCCATGAGAACGTATTCCTGCAAGGCCCCCTCGAAGTTGTACCCGAACGAGGCGTTGGAGTTTGCCAGCTTCAGCCAGCGATAGTCCGTCTGGACCAGGGCGCGGTCGCCGGGGGCGTGGCGGCTCACCGACTCGCCGACGGCCACGATCCGGATACAGGCCTCGTGGCCGGGGACCGTGGGCGCGTCGCCGGGTACGTACTGGGGCATGGCCGCCAGGTCCTCCGGCGTTACGCCGACCGGTTCCTCGACGCGCCCCTTGCGGGCGTGATCGGAAAACTGCTTCAGGAGCTTCAGGTCGCTGAAACACAGCCCGCACGCCTCCACTTTCGCGAGCACCTGGTGCCCGGTCGGTGTGATGACCGGTTTTTTCCGGTTGATTTCGAGCCGGTCGGGACCCACCAGTTGGACGGCGTACTGCGTTTCGGGAATGGCATACTCCATCGTGTTCTCCTCAAGCCGTGTTATCTCAGCATTTCCTGCCCGCCGGTGACGGGCAGCGCCTGGCCGGTTTCGAATGTCTGGTCCACCAGGTACAGGAGGGCCTTCATCACGTCTTCCGCGGTGCACCCGCGATGAATGGGACTCTTGGCTTCGTAGGCCTTCCTGACGTCTTCTATCGTTTTCGCGCCGGGGACCTTGCCCGTGTTGAGGTACTGGACGAACAGGCCGTTTTCCGGGTCGCTCCACAGGGGGCCGTCGTAGAAATTCCCCGGGCAGACGGCGTTGACCTTGATGCCGTCTGCGATCAGTTCGAGGGCGAAACTCTGGGTCAGCCCGATACCGCCGAACTTGCTGCCGGCGTAGGCGGCGTTGCGGTTGGACCCGGCCAGCCCGCTCTTGGAATTGATTTGCACGATATCCGTCATGCAGTCCGGGCGTGCCGCGTGTTGCGCGGCCATGACCGGGGCGGCGGCCCGGACGCAGAGAAAGTACCCGGTGTAGTTGACGTCCGTGACGAACCGGAAATCCTCCTCGGGCATTTCAGTGACGCTGCCGGCCTTCAGGACCCCCGCGTTTGATACCAGCAGGTCCAGCCCCCCGTAGGTTCTCACCGTCCGGCAAACGGCCGCGGCGACCGATTGCGCGTCGGTGACGTCCATCGCCAGGCCCGTCGCCCGGCCCGCGCCGCGCCGCCCGCATATCTCCGCGGCGGCCTCTTCGGTTCCCGCAACGTTGATATCGGCCAGGACGACGTGCGCGCCCTCGGCGGCCACGAGGCGGGCGATTGCCAGGCCGAAGCCCTGCGCGGCGCCGGTCACGAGGGCGATCTTGCCGCGGAGTCTCCCCGGCGCGCCGCCCGCCGCCGCGACTGTGCGGCGGTAGCTTTCGACCTCCCAGTCCTCGATGAACTTCGCGTCGCGCTCCGGCAGGGGCGCGGCCCCGCCGAGCGCCTCCGCGCCGGCCGTTACGGCCAGGGCGTCGCGGTAGACGTCGGCGGCGGTCACGGCGCTTTTGTATGAATCGCCGGCCGCCAGGATGCCCGCCCCCGCGACAACGGTCACGACGGGCGGAAACCCGTGTGCCGCGCGGTACGCGTCGACATCCTTTTTCAGGGACGCGACGATCGTCGCCCGGTCATTCGGCGGCGCGAACCACAGCGGCCGGTTCTTGCAGTAGACCACCTGGTCGGGGGTCAGGGCGCACCGGTCGGCGAAATCCCGCCCGTGCTCCCCGGCCGCCAGGGCGGCGGCAAGGGGAGCGTCGTCGAAGACCACCACCGGCAGACGGCGGGGGTCTTCGGCCAGGAGGGCCCTGAGCGCCGGGGCGACCGCGCAGATAAGCCCGTCGGCGTCTTCGACGGCGCGGGGTTCGCCGAACACCGACGACGGTTCGGCGGGGGGGAGCTTCTCGTCGATACCGTCGATGATCCGGTCCAGGCGCGCCGGGATTTCCGCCGGGTCGTCACTGCTGACGATGATGCCGTGGTTCTGCATCAGGACCGCCGCCGGGCGCTCCCGCCCGGTGCGCTCCCGCCACGCGGCCAGCGCCTCCTGCAGCCCGCGGCTGAGTGTCCAGCCCGGGTCGCAGTAGGGCATCCAGACAATGTCGTCGCCGAACAGCTCGGCCGCGATGCGTTCGCCGTCGGCGCAGCAGGTGACCATGTTCACCCGCGTCGGGTGTCCGTGAAAGACGAACCGCCCGGGAACCAGGTGGTGGAGCACCGATTCGACGCTCGGCCGGCGGCCGCGTTCGGGATGTGCCCGCGCGGCCATCACCCGCTCCTTGAACACCGCTTCCCGTGCCGTCACGTCCCCCGGGGGCGTCTCGTGCAGCAGGTCTTCGAGGTTCCGTCGTTTCAGCTCAACGAAACCGTCTGCGTCGATGGCGGCCATGGCGGTACCGCTCGCCTTGATGTGGAGCGTTTCCGCGTCTTTCAGGGAACTGTTGCCGCCGCCGGCGAGGACGATTGCGGGATCGCCGCCGCAGTACCGGCTGAGCGCGACGAGTGATTCGAAGGGGTCTGCGTTGTCGCTGAATGTCGGCCGCCGGCTCATGCGTCTTCTCCCGCTGTCTGCCGGTACGCGCGGACGACCGCCGCGCCGACGGCGGCGAACCGGCGAATCCTGTCTTCGGCCGCGTCGAAATCGCCGGCCGGGTTACCCGCCGCGTCGACGAAGCCCGGCCGCCCGTGGGCGGTAAGGAACTGGTGGGCGGCGGCCACGAACATCCCCTCCCGAAACATATCCGCGACGTCGGCCGGCACGGGTACCCCGCCCGCGCAGCGGGGCTCGATCGGCAGCGCCGTCGCCGTGTTGTGTTCGGTCCCGCCGACGACCGCGATGCCCGCCGCCCGCAGGGCCCGCGCGTAGTCGCCCAGGACGGCCGGGCTGTTGCGGGTGGGGATGAATTCGGCCAGGTGGATATTCCGGTCCCGGAGATTGTCGATCAGCCGGTCGACCGGGTCCTCGTACCCGCAGATCGGGGCGGTCCCGTCGGCAAGCGTCGGGTAGCAGGGGATCGCCCCCAGGGCCAGGATCAGTTCCTGCGCCTCGTCCAGGGAAAGAAACGCCTCCTCCACGAAGGCGGGGCGGCCGGCCTTCATCAGGCGGCTGCGCAGGAATCCCTGTAGCGCGACCGGGTCGTCCGCGGTCTCCGCCTCCGGCGCCGTGCCGGCGACCCGCGCCAGGACGTCCGGCCGGTCGGCGGCGCGGGGGAAGGTTTCGAAGAGCCGCTGCTGGTAGGCCATGGCGATGTGGCGCTCCTGTATGGTCACGCTGTCGGGCGGGCACCCGTGGCGGTCGACGACCATCGCGATTACGTCGGCGCCGTCGAGGGTGATATCGACGCCGGCGGCCGCGAAGACCGCGCCGACCCGGCGGCACATCTCCGCCATCCTTCTCGTGTCGCCGGCGCGTATGCGGTCGAGCAGGTCGCGGGCCCGGGCGGGGGGATCGAAGACGCCCGGGGCCCCCTTGCCGCAGAGGTAGTACCGGCCGGGGTTGTTGGGATCGTTGACCAGCGTGCCGGCATCCGCGAGTCCTTCGTCGGTCGCGATGATCTCGAGGCCGAAGAGCGGGAATATCCCCTCGCCGCGGGCGCGGCGGGCGAACTCCCCGTAGACCCGGTGGTCGTAGTAGTTGGTCACGCCCACGAGCCGCACGTCTTCGGCGGCGGCCTGCTCGACGGCCGCCGCGACCGAGTCGAAGGCCGAGAAGTTCGGCGGCAGGTGTATGTGTGAATTGGATTTCAGCCGGTCGGCGGCGCGGGACGGTTCTTCGGCGGCGTCGAGGAAATCCTCGGGCGTACCGATCGATCTGATGAGCGCCGCCGGATCCGCGTGTTGCGTTTCTTCGGTTGTCATTCGGCCTCCCGCTGGGGCGGCAGGTGCAGGGCGGCGCCGAAAGAATCCTCGAGGGCCTCCTTCAGCGATTCGCCGATCGTGGGATGGGCGAAGACGATGTCGGCCGCGTCGGTCACCGTCTCGCCCTGGTCGATCATCGCGTTCGCGGCCGCGACGACTTCGGTGGCGTTGTGGCCGATCATGTGAAATCCGAGCAGCTCGTCGGTCTCGCTGTTCCTGACGACTTTCACGAATCCCTCGGTTGCGTCCACGGCCATCGCCTTGCCGAGATAGCCGAGGGGAAACCTCCCGACACTCACCGGCAGCCCGCGCTCTTCGGCCTGCGCGGCGGTCAGGCCGGCGGCGGCGACCTCGGGGTAGGTGTAGACCGCGTAGGGAATACTCGCGTCCAGCGGGGTGACGTCGCCGAGGGCGTTTTCCACCGCGCAGACGCCCTGGGCGCTTGCCGCGTGGGCCAGCAGGCACCGGCCCGTCACGTCGCCGACGGCGTAGACGCCCGCGGCGCCGGTCTCCATGCGGTCGTTGACCCGGATGAACCCCCGGTCGGTTTCGATGCCGGCCGATGCCAGGCCGAGGTCGCCGGTGGCGGGCGTCCGCCCGACGGCAACCAGGACCTTCTCGGCCGCGATCGCGTCCCCGCCGGAGAGTGCGGCCGTTATTCCGCCGGGGGTCGTGGAGAGCTGTTCGACCTTCGTGGCCGTATGGACGGCAATCTTCCGGCGGGTGAAGATCTTTTCCAGTTCCGCCCCCAGGTCTTCGTCCATCTCCGGCAGCAGTCCCGGGAGCATTTCGACCACCGTGGTTTCAACGCCGAAATCCTGCATCATGCAGGCGAATTCGCAGCCGATGACGCCGCCGCCCACGATCAGCAGCGACGCCGGCAGCGCGTCCCAGTGCAGGGCCTCGTCGGTGGTGCAGACCGTCTCGGGGTCCTCCGGCCAGCCGGGTATGCGGGCGGGCCGCGAGCCGGCGGCGATGATAACGTTCTTCGTCTCGATCCGGGCCGTTTTACCGTCGCCGTCTTCCACGATCACCGCCCCGATCCCGTCGAGCCGGCCGGTTCCCTCGATATAGTCTATGTCGCGGGCCGTGAAGAGGTTCCCGATCCCGCTGCGGAGACGGCGGACGGTGCGGTCCTTGTGTTTCTGGAGGGCGGTCCAGTCGAATGACGTTTCGCCGGCCGATACACCCAGCTTCTTTCCGGCCTCCAGGCGGTTCAGGAGTTCGCCGGCGGCCAGGAGGGCCTTGCTGGGGATGCAGCCGTCATTCAGGCAGGTCCCCCCCACGTGATCTTTTTCGATGACCGCGACCGATGCCCCGCGATACGCGGCCTTGAGCGCGGCGATGTACCCGCCCGGTCCCGAGCCGATGACGACGATGTCGTACTGGTCCTTCATGCTGTTCTCCCGTACGGTTTCTCTGTGGTTACGTGCATACGAAACAGGAGTTTTAATCGAGGATGCCCGGATTTTCCAGGATCTCCTTCAGCCGCGCCGCGAAGCGCGCCGCGATGATCCCGTCGACTACCCGGTGATCGCAGCTCAGGGTGAAGGTGCAGACCCGTCCCGGCCTGATCGCTCCGTGTTCGACGATGACGTCCTCCCTGATCGCGCCGACCGCGAGGATGGCGGCCTGGGGGGGATTGATGATCGCCGAGAATTCCTTCACCCCGAACATGCCGAGGTTGCTGATGGTGAAGACGCCCGCCGCCGCGGAGAGTTTTCCCTCCCGGGCCTCGGCGATGATCCGGCGGCTCGCGGCGGCGAGTTCCTCGATGCCGAGGAGGTCGACATCCGGGATCACCGGCACCCGCAACCCGTCGTCGGTTCCCACCGCCACCCCGATACCCGCGCGGGGCTGTTCGACCAGGACGTCGTCATCGATCCGGCTGCGGAAGGCGGGGAATTCGCTCAGGGCCGCCCCGCAGGCCTTGAGGATCACGTCGTTGACCGAGAGCGGGAACGCGGCCTTGTGCCGCCGGTAGTAGTCCATAAGCGGGCCGGCGTCGATGGTCAGCCGCAGGTAGAAGTGCGGCACCGTCTGCTTGCTGGCCGCCAGGTTCCGCGCGATGGCCTTTCGCATCTTCGGCAGTGCGGTGGTGACCTCCTCGCCGCCGATCGCCGCGCCCGCCGGGCTGATCGGGGCCGCGGTCCCGCGGGCCGGCGCGCCGGCCGCCGGCAGGTCGGTCGAGAGTATCCTGCCCCGGGGGCCGCTGCCGGCGCCGACCGCCGCGATAGCGATGCCCCGCTCGGCCGCGATCCGCCGGGCCGCGGGTGAAACGGCCGTTCTGCCCGTTGCCGCCGCGGCGGGCTTCGGGGTTTCGGGTTTTGTTCCCGCCGGTTTCGGGGGCGGCGTCTCTTTGGGCTTCGCCGTTTCCGGGGCGGGTTCGGATGCGGCGGCCTGCGCGATGTAATGCTCTACCGCGTCGTCGTCCTCGCCGAGGTAGGCCACGGGCGTCTTGATGGGAACCGTTTCGCCCTCCGGGACAACAATCCGGGCAACCCGCCCGGCGTTGTCCGCTTCGATCTCGATCGAGGCCTTGTCGGTCTCCACCTCGAAGATGATCTGCCCGGTCTCGATGCGGTCGCCCTCCGCCACGAGCCACTTGACGAGGGTCCCCTCTTCCATGTCGTTTCCCACCTGGGGCAGGAGTACGGGGGTGATCGATTCCGGTGTTTCCGTGTTCTTGTCCGTCATTGTCATTTGTCCTTACGCGATACTCTCCGGAGGGGGGCTTGCACTCTATAAATGAAAGAATATTTCATATATATGCAGTAGTCAAGCAAAATAATGCAAAAACATTTCATATATGTGTTGATAAGCGCACAAAATAATGGTATTCTGCGTGCGCAATGAGTATCAACACCGAACAGCGGCGCGAGATGATCTACGACGAGGCCATCGGGGGCGGCCGGGTGACCATAAAGGATCTCGCCGCCCGGCTCGACGTCTCCGAGGCCACCGTGCGCCGCGATATCAAGGCCCTCGCCGAGGAAGGGAAGGTCGAGCAGGTCCTCGGCGGCGCGGTCCTGCCGCGGACCATCGACTTTTCGTTCCGGACCAAGGAGACGCGGAACATCGAGGCCAAGCGCGTCATCGGGCGGCTGGCCGCCCGGCTGGTGTCCGACGGCGACGTGATCTACCTGGACTCCGGGACGACCTGTTTCGCGATGACGCCGTTCCTCAAGGAGAAGCGGGACCTTTCCATCATCGCCAATTCCGCCCGGCTCGCGCTGGAGCTCGACTGCCCCGGTATCGAGGTGATCCTGCTGGGGGGGACGTACCGCCCGGACCGGCTCGACACTGTCGGCCCCCTCGCCCTGGCGACCCTCGACCAGCTCCGGGGCTACACCGCCTTCATCGGCGCCGACGGCCTGGGGACGGACTTCGGCGTGACCGCCGGCGACGTTGAGAGCGCCGCCCTCTATCGCCTGGCCGTCGACCACGCCCGCCGCACCATACTGGTGGCCGATCACAGCAAGTTCGTGAGCCCCTCGCTGGTCAAGATCGTCGACTTCGGCGCGATCGACTGCGTGGTGACCGACCGGCGCCCCGCCGGCGACTGGATGGAGTTCCTGGCGTCCGTGGGACTGGAGGTCATCTATCCCGCCGGGGATGAAAACGGAGAAGTGCCGGCTATCGCATCGCGGTAACGTTTTTCTGTCTGCCGGCCCCGGGCCGGCGTTTTTCGAGGAGTTGTGTTATGCCCAAGTGCCAGTTCGTGGATCCGAAGGAAGTCAGAAAACCCGGGAGCGTTGAATTCGAACCGATCCCGGTCAACCAATACGACCGCGGCGTCGCGCAGGAGCTGGAAGACGGCGCCTGCACCGCCGACGATCTCCTGGCGATACAGCGGCACATGCTGATCATCCGCCGGTTCGAGGAGATGCTCAACGAGATCAAGCTGCGGGGCAGCTACCGGGACATCGCGTACACCCACCGCGGACCGGCGCACCTCTCGATCGGCCAGGAATCGGCCGCCGTCGGGCAGGCCTTCGCGCTTAATCCCGACGACCATATCTACGGCAGCCACCGCAGCCACGGCGAGATCCTGGCCAAGGGGCTCTCGGCGATCCGCCGGCTCGACGAGGACCGGCTGACGGCAATCATGGAGGGCTACCTCGACGGGCTGACGCTGAAGGTGGTTCAGAAGGACGCCCCGGGCGACACCCGCCAGCTCGCCGTCGACTACCTGGTTTACGGGGCCCTCGCGGAGATCTTCGGCCGCGCGGCGGGCATCAACAGGGGGATGGGCGGCTCGATGCACGCCTTTTTCCCGCCCTTCGGGATCATGCCCAACAACGCCATTGTCGGCGGCAGCGGGGACATCTCCGTGGGCGCGGCGCTGTTCAAGAAGATCAACCGCCGGCCCGGCATCGTGATAGGCAACATCGGCGACGCCTCCGCCGGCTGCGGGCCGGTGTGGGAGGGGCTGTGCTTCGCCACCATGGACCAGTTCAAGAAGCTCTGGGACGAGGAGATGCGGGGCGGCCTGCCGTTTATCATGAACTTTCAGAACAACTTCTACGGCATGGGGGGCCAGACCTGCGGCGAGACGATGGGCTACGGGATCCTCGCCCGGATCGGCGCGGGCCTCGCGCCCGACCAACTGCACGCCGAGCGGGTCGACGGCTATAATCCCCTGGCGGTGGCCGACGCGATCCGCCGGAAGCGGGAGATCATCGCGGCCGGCGACGGCCCGGTCCTCCTGGATACGATCACCTACCGCTACGCCGGCCACAGCCCCTCCGATGCCAGCAGCTACCGGACGAAGGAGGAACTGGAGGCCTGGCGCGAGCAGGACCCGATCGAGCACTTCGCCGCCTCACTTCTCGAGGCCGGCGTCTGCGAGCGGGCCGACCTCGACCGGATGGGCGCGGCGGTCGACGCCCTCATCCTCAGGGCCTTTCGCAAGGCGGTCGACCGGGAGATCTCCCCCCGCGCCGACCTCATGCCGGCCGGCTGCCTGCTGGAAAACATCATGTATTCCGACGAGCGGGTCGAGTCGATGGATCCCGGCCGCGAGCCGGAAGTGCTCCTGCCCCGCGGGGAGGATCCGCGGAGTAAAAAGCTGGCCGGGAAATCCCGCGGCGGTCTCGACGAAGACGGTTCGCCGCTTCCCGGGAGCCGCTGTATCGGGATCAGGGACGCGCTGTTCGAGGCGGTCCGCGACGGGTTCTACCGCGACCCCACGCTGGTGGCCTACGGCGAGGAGAACCGCGACTGGGGCGGGGCCTTCGCGGTCTACCGCGGCCTGACGGAGATGCTGCCCTACCACCGCCTGTTCAACACCTCTATCTCGGAGGGGGCGATCTGCGGCACCGCCTGCGGGTACGCCATGGAAGGGGGGCGGGTGATCGCCGAGCTGATGTACTGCGACTTCATGGGCCGGGCGGGCGACGAGATATTCAACCAGCTCTGCAAGTGGCAGTCGATGAGCGGGGGGGTGCTGCGGATGCCGGCGATCATCCGCGTCTCGGTCGGCAGCAAGTACGGCGCCCAGCACAGCCAGGACTGGACCAGCATCTGTACCCACATGCCGGGGCTGAAGGTGGCCTTCCCGGCCACGCCCTACGACGCCAAGGGCCTGATGAACACGGCCCTGACGGGTACCGACCCGGTGATCTTCTTCGAGTCGCAGCGGATATACGACCAGCCGGAACTCTTCGAGCCGGGCGGGGTGCCCGCGGATTTCTACGCGGTGCCCTTCGGTCCCCCGGCGATCCGCCGGGAGGGGACCGACCTGACCATTCTGACCGTCGGGGCCACGCTCTACCGCGGGATCGAGGCCGCGGACACCCTGGAGAGGGACTACGGCCTCTCCTGCGAGATTGTCGACGCGCGGACGCTCGTGCCCTTCGACTTCGGGCCGCTGATCGACAGCGTCGCGAAGACACGGAAGATCGTTCTGGCCTCGGATGCCTGCGACCGCGGCAGTTTCCTGCACACCCTCGCCTCGAAGCTCACCCAGCTCGCCTTCGACGAACTCGACGGCCCGCCCGTCGTCGTGGGCGCCCGCAACTGGATCACCCCCGCCGACGAGGTTGAAGACGCCTTCTTCCCCCAGCCGGCCGACATCGTCGACGCCGTCCACGAGTACATCCTGCCCCTGCCGGGCTACACCCCGGCCCGGCGGTGCGACGGCGCGGACATGCGCAGGCGGTCGGCGCAGGGAGTCTGAGCGCGGCGGGCATTCTGTGCGTGTACGGTCCCGTTATTCGACGGCGGCGGAAATGACCGGCTTGAGTTTGTTTTCGAGCAGGAACGAGAAGGGCATGGTCTGCTCCATGGTGACGACCACCAGGTCGTCGTGAGGAGACGTCCAGTAGTGCGTGCTCGCGGCGCCGCCCCAGCCGTAGTCCCCGACCTTCCGGGCGGGATCGAACCGGCCGCGCCGCACGCAGACCGAGAAACCGTACCCGAACCCGACGCCGTCGCGGACGGTTGTGCCGAACGTGATCCAGCCGTTCTTCTTCGGGAGGTGATTCCTCGTCATCAGCCCGACCGTTTCGCGCCTGAGTATCCTCCTGCCGTCGAGCTGTCCGCCGTTGCGGATGGCGAGAAGAAAGCGCATGTAATCGGCTATGGTGCCGACGAGTCCCCCGCCGCCGGAAAGCAGGGCCGGTTTCTTCAGGTATCGGCTCGCGGCGGGATCGTCCTTGAGCTTCAGTTGACCCTCGGGGCGAGCGCGGTAATTCGCGGCAAACCGCTCCACCTTCGATGCCGGCACGTAAAACGCCGTATCCGTCATCCCGAGCGGTTCGAATATATGCGAAAGATGGTGTCTTTGCGCATCGGCTTGTCGCGTTCGATGTCCATCCTGCCGTAGGTGTTGAAGAAACACACCCGGCCGTTCCGCGCGATCATCACGGCGGCGCCGGCCGGCCGTTTCTGCTCGATCAGCTCCTCGACGATCTCGTCGACCCGGCCGAGCTTTTCCTTCGACATGCCGACCGTCGCCGGGTCGACAACGGAAAGCGGTTTTGTGCAAGCCGACAGGGTCATGAAGCCGACGATTGCCAGGGTAAGTCCGGCATAACGCGGCATGGTTCGACAATGACCGGTGAATGGAATAGGTGTATTTATAACGTAGCAGGGTAGAAGGGCGGAACCGCGTTGTCAAGCGACCGGCGCTGCGGCGGTCACGGTGCGCTGCCGGGAAGGCCGTCGCCGCACATGACGCAAAAACAACGTATCTTCTCAATATAATCCAACTTAAAACTTATTACCGGTCAATGCGAGAGGTAGAATGGATGCAATGCCCGTCTATTCGAAAATGACTTCTGCCGCAGTCTTACCGGCACTGTTTGCCGTGGCGGGTGCCATAGCCGCGGGCGGGGAGCAGCACAGGGCCGCCGTTCGTTTGCGGAACGGAGACGACGCGGCATGCGCCGTTGTTCGACTTGGTGCTGCGGCCGGGAAAGGCCCGATCGAAGAGGGGTAATTGACAACACTTCAGGTACATCCCGAAGGCAGGAAAAAGGACGTCATCGTGACGACAGAGGATTACAGCGGGAGAACAGGACCATGAATACTCTCATTCGGATCATGTCAATCTCGATTTTTCTGATTTCAGTCGTGTCCGGGCTCGGCATTGCCGCGCCGAAGCCCGGCGCCGCCACGGATGCAGAATCCTCCGCCGAAACTGCCGCGAGGCTGAAATGGTGGCGCGAAGCGCGTTTCGGCATGTTCATACACTGGGGGCCGGTGAGTCTGAAGGGGACGGAAATCGGGTGGTCGCGCGGCAAGCAGGTGCCGCTGAAGGAGTATGATAACCTCTACAGGAAATTCAACCCGGTGAAGTTCTCCGGCGGGGAATGGGCCCGGACCGCGAAGTCCGCCGGCATGAAATACATGGTGCTGACGGCCAAGCATCACGACGGGTTCTGCCTGTGGGATACCGCTACGACATCCTACGACATACTGTCGACTCCCTATGGTAAGGACGTGGTAAAAGAACTTGCCGAGGCCTGCAGGAAGGAAGGCATAACCTTTTGCACGTACTACTCGATACTCGACTGGTATCACCCCGACTACAACGTCTCGTCACGGGGCGGGCCGGGTTACCGCCTGCCCGCGGGTCAAACCGCGAGCATGGACCGTTACGAAAAATACATGAAGACGCATCTGCGAGAACTGATCGAGAAGTACGGCCCGCTCGGGGTGATGTGGTTTGACGGGGAATGGGAAAAGCCGTGGACCCACGAAAGGGGAGCGGCGCTGTACCGATACGTGCGCACGCTTCAGCCCGATATCATAGTCAACAACCGTGTCGACAAGGGACGAAAGGGAATGCACGGCTCCACCAGGGACCCCGGTATCTACAAGGGCGATTTCGACACACCCGAGCAGAGGGTCGGTACATTTCAGACAGACCGCCCCTGGGAAACATGCATGACCATCTGCCGGCAGTGGGCATGGAAACCCGGGGACCGCCTCAAGTCTCTCGGGGAATGCCTGCGGATCCTGGTCAACACCGCGGGAGGCGACGGGAACCTGCTTCTGAATGTCGGCCCCATGCCCGACGGCCGCATTGAACCGAGGCAGGTCCGGCGCCTGCTCGAGATCGGGGAATGGCTCGAGACATACGGAGAAAGCATCTATGCCACCAGAGGAGGCCCTTTCAAGCCCGGCGCGTGGGGAGCCAGCACGCGCAAAGGCAACAGTATCTACCTGCACCTGCTTAAGCCGCCGGGAGAGAAGCTGATCCTGCCTTCATTCAAGAATGCCGTTGTCAAGGCCTCGCTCCTTACGGGAGGAGAGGTGTCTGTGACAAAAAACGACGATTCCCTGGCAATAACGGTGCCCGAACGGCACCTTCAGGATATCGACACGATCGTGAAGCTCGAATTAGACGGCCCTGCCGCGAACCTGGGTGTGATTGACACGAGCATACAGTCGGGGTCCCTTGCCGCCGGAAAAAAGGCGAAGGCATCGAACGTCTTCAGGAACATGAACGGCAGCTACGGCCCGGACAAGGCCCTTGACGACGATCCGGACACGCGATGGGCGACGGATGCCGGCGTTCGTGAGGCATGGCTTGAAGTCAGCCTGGGAAAACGCTGCAGGATCGCCAAGGCCGTGATTTGTGAAGCGTATGCCGGCAGAATCAAAAAGTTTGAGCTGCAGGCCGGCACCGGCGATGACTGGAAGACCTGCTACCGGGGCACGAAGATCGGCGAGAAGGGCGTGTTCGCATTCGATCCCGTTTCAACACGGAAGGTAAGGCTGAATATACTTGAGGCGGAAGAAGGCCCCACGATATGCGAATTCCAGCTCTTCCCGCCCGGGAAATAGCATCTGTTTTGCCCTGCGTCGGACCGGTACCAAAAGGGCTGATCTGCCGATCAGTGCTTTCGTCCCGGCCGGCCGTGCGTGCCATCTATCTCTATCTTCACCACCGACACGGCTGAACCCGGCGATTCTTTCGGGACCCGTACGATCAGCTCGTTGCCTTTTTTCTCGAAAGGCAGCGGCTTGCTCTTTCCGACCCCCAGTAACGATATCCCCTTTATCCTGTTTGCCGGTGCGGCAACGGGCAGGAGTCCCGACTCGGGCCAATCATATACCATGGCGTAGACAGCGCCGGGTTTCCGGGTAAACCTCCCCCACGCGGGCCTGCCGAGCGGACTGGCCCGCGTCCCGTACACGGCTTCACCGTTCACGGCCATCCACTCGCCCACTTCCTCGAGTATCTTCACGTTCAGGGGCGGGAACCTGCCCATGCCGTCGGGGCCGACGTTCAGCAGGAAATTGCCCCCTTTGCTCACGATGTCCGTCAGCATCCTGATGACCTTTTCCGAGGACAGGTAGTACTTCTCGTTGTCCTTGTAAGAACAATAGCCCCAGCTCCGGTTCATGCTGTAACAGGTCTCCCAGTCGTAGGGCAGCCCGTCGGGCGGGATCTTGTTCTCGGGAGTGCCGTAGTCTCCGTCGTCGCGTTTCCGCTTTCCTATCCGGTTGTTGACAATGATTGCGGGAGATATCTTTTTGATGAACCGGTGAAGTCTCTTGCCGTCCTCCCGCGTCCACCATTTCATCCATTCTCCGTCAAAGAAGAGGACGGCGGGATCGTATGTGCGTATGAGTTCCTCCAGATGGTTGGCAACGTAGCGGATATATTCTTCGCGGCGGCCTTCTCTGACTACGGTATAGCGGTAGGGCCTGTCCGTTATTGTTCCGCTCTTTTTCTGGGCGGCCAGAAGCTCCGGATCGGGCATCAGCGCGGGGTGGTGCCAGTCGAGCTGGGAATAGTAAAAACCCAGCCGCAGGCCCTGCCTGTCACACTCTTTTTTCAACTCCGCGAGCGGGTCCCTCTTGAAAGGCGTACTCTCCATGATGTCGTAATCGGTGTATTTCGAATCCCACATGCAGAAACCGTCATGATGTTTCGCAGTGATGACGATGTACTTCATCCCCGCCGTCTTGGCGACACGGACCCACTGCCGGGCGTCAAACTCCGTGGGATTGAACCGGGCCATGTACTGTTGGTATTCCGATGCCGGGATGTCGCCATCCGCCTGTATCCATTCCGTTCCGTGCCTCTCGTTGACGCGCCTGCCCTTGTGTACGCCTCCCGGCACCGCGTAGAATCCCCAGTGAATGAACATCCCGAAATGGGCGTCGCGCCACCATTTCATCCTGGCATCCCGCTCTGCCGCCGTCTCGCTCAGAACATCTTTCCTCTCCACGGCGAGACATTCCGCGACGGCGCAGAACGACAGTGCCACGATTGCATTTATGACCAGAATTATTTTTTTTCTCATGATCTTACCTCGGTGGAAGACGACTTTTTGCGCGCCGGTTATTCCGGTCGCGAGGCATTTCCGGGAAACAGTTTCTCCAGCAGCTTCGTATCCAGTTCAGCCCGGGGCGCGAAGGCCGGGGACCCGGTATACCGCAGCAGGCTGTGCAGCAGCTGGCGGGCCTCCGGCCGGTCCCGGAGGCCCCGCAGATCGATCGCGCAGATCAGCAGTGTGCCCGGACCGACGCGGGTCTCCGCGATCAGGCCCAGCTTGTGGTTGCGGACGAAATTGTCGATCACCTGCACCGTTGGGCGGTAGTCGTCGGGGGTGTCGTCGAAGATGATCGGCCGCGCGTGTTTCACCAAGTGCCACCACTGCCAGTTGCTGTGGAACGCCGTGGGAAACGCGGCCAGTGCCGGCGCCTTCGGATCGCAGAGAATGCCCAGGGTGCCCGGGGGTAACGGCAGGCCCCGCTTTTTGGCGGCCGCCGTGAACATCGGGGACCAGAAGTCCGTCTGGAATCCGCCCGGGACACTGCGGGGCAGCTCGTCGAGCCGGGGAAGCAGGAGGACGCTGCCGCCGGCGGCGAGGTGCTTTTGCGTCGCTTCGGCCGTGTACTGATTCGTGACCATCACGCCGTCCGGAACACGGGTGTCGATCCGGGCCGGGTAGACCCAGATCGGGTAGTCGTTGCGGTACGGCGTTCCGTCGATCACCAGCCTGATCGTCAGCTTTTGCGGCGCGGGGACCTCGTCCAGCGGCAGCGTAATCGCGTCGATCGGGAACACCGTGCCCTGCTCGATCATCACCGGGTCGAACCCGCCGCCGGCAATGCGCTTCCCGCCGTCATCGGTGACCGTCCACGTCACGCGGGCGCCGGGCAGGTCGGCCGGCCCGTAGTGGGCTACCTGCACCCGCCCGGTGAACGTGTCGTCCGTCGTCCAGGTATACTGCTTCATGCGCAGCAGCGGGACCGTCTCGCAGCAGAATTGCCGCCAGGCTTCGGGCGTGATCAGCCCCTTGGACTCCATGAACACGTTGAGTATGCCGACGAGGGCCGTGCCCTGGCCGGGGAAGTCCTGGATGTCCAGCAACTGGAACCCGCCGAACCCGGGCGTCCGCAGCGACGCCTCGATGGCCTCGCGGTGGCAGATCACCGACAGCGCCCCCGACGCCCGGACGAAGTCGTGTGCCTGGTCGAGCATGCCGGCCGCCCGGAGCCGCGCGCGGAAGATCTCCAGGTTCCGGGCCCGCGTCACGCCCGTGTACCGCGGGATTTCGCGGAAGTCGGGAGAGACCTGGAACGAGCCGATTTCGTGGCCGATCACCGGGACCGGGACGCCGGCGATGGCCGCGCGGTAATCGACCATCGTCGACGGCGGGGCGTGCTCGATATGGGGGGCCGGATAGTCGCCGACGAAAAAGGCTGCGCGAACCGGCTTTGACTTTCCCGTCTTGCAGGTGACCCAGAAGTCGTCGCCTTCGGCCAGGCGGGGATTCCAGTGCATGTTGTTCGAACCCTGCGCGTACAGCCGGCGCGGATCGATGCGCTTGAACCGGGCGACCAGGTCGTACATGCCCTGCCGGCGACCCAGTTCGTTGCCGAGGGTGTACATGACGAACGACGGGTGATTGCCGA
>CAZLBC010000071.1:0-25771 GCA_964557575.1 uncultured Planctomycetaceae bacterium | reverse complement strand
CAGGCAATATCTCATAATCGCCGGTGGCATTTCAGCGGTCCTTTGTTTTCAGCCCTCAGCCCAAAAAACCCTTTTCGGGTCCCTCCTGCACAAGCCGTGCAGTGTGTATACTACTATAGAAAAAAATCCCACAACATGTCAAGAACAAATACGTGAATGTTGTGTTACACGACAATTCCCTCAAAACCCGTACCGCAGCGACAGGTAGATGTTCGAGTTGCGGGCGAACTGGTTGAAAAACGTGTGCTCCGCGGCGCCGAAAAAGACATTGCCGCCCAGTTCGACCTTCCAGTGGTCGTCGATATCGTAAGCGATCTTCGGCCGCAGGTAGGCGTCGCCGTCGGAGGGGCTGTAGTAGGCGAACAGCGACAGCTCAAGGTACTGGTTCATCAGCAGTTTCGTGACGCGGAACGTCATGACGTGCCGGCACCGGTCGCCGGGGTGCATCCCGGGGGGGAGGGCGTCGCGGTAGGCGTTGTAATCGTCCATGATCTCCACGTAGTACTGGCCGCCGACCGTCAGGTCCTTCGCGATGTCGGGGAGGTCCGTCTCGTAGCCCGCCAGCAGCCGCAGTTCGCTGTTGCGGATAAGGGGATCGGTGCCGCCGCGGTCGTTGCGGGAATCGTACCAGGCGCCCTCGACGTTGACTATCCCGCTGCCGACGGGGCCGCGCAGGCTGCCGCCGTAGACGTTGAGCCCCGGGTGAAACGGTCTGCCGGTCGCCGGATCGGTCCCCTCCGGCGTGCTCCAGTAGCCGGCGTACCCGTACCCGGCGGCCTCCCAGCTCCCGAATCGCCGCTTGACGCGTACGGCCAGCTCGTCCGCGCGGAAACAGTCGTCCGGCAGCGGCGGATCCACGACGGCGTCCGCGCCCGCCCGCCGGCCGAGGACGGGATTGTAGTAACTCAGCCGCCGCCCCTCGATCCCGCGGCTGGGCATAAACCGCGGGATGTAGACTATATCGAAGTCGGCGATATCGGTAAAAAAACTCGCCCGCACCGCGTCCGCCGGGGCCTTGAGGTACTCCAGGTCGCGCCCGATAAAGAACGACCGCCAGTCCTTCGGAAAGACGTCGTTCAGAAAGAGCAAATCGCCGGTGCCCCAGGTCAGCACCTGCCGGCCGATCTTCAGGTCCATGAATTCCAGGGGTGAGGTGCGGACCCACAACTGCCGCAGGTCGAACCAGCCGGTGCCCCTGACCAGGTTGACGTTTGAATGATGGTTATGCGCCTGGTCGTAGAGAAAATCCCCGGTAAACTTGACCGTCAGTTCCTCGAGCCGCTTCTCCCAGTCGAGCTGCAGGCGCGTCTCGCCGATGCTCGTTTCAGCGGCCGGCCGGCGGTTGGGCTGTGTCCAGGTACCCCCGCGGACCTCCCAGAAGCCCGATATGCCCAGATCGCGGAGGGTTTCGCTGCTCAGCCAGCCGCCGTTCGCCGCTTCTTCTTTGGCTTTTGGCGGCTCCCGGTCTTCGTCGTCCGCCAGTCCCTCCGGGAGTCCCGGCTCGTCCGCCTTTCCGTCGAGGCCGGAGGGCAGTTCCGGCTCCTCGGTTTTCTCACCCAGCCCCGCGGGAAGGGCCGGCTGGTCCGCGGTCCCGCCGCCGAGACCGGCGGGCAGCGCGGGCTCAGCGGATTCCTCCGTATCGAGGCCGGCGGGCAGGGGCGGCTGATCCGCGGCCGCCGCGGGGCGGCGCGGCGCCGTAAAGAACACCGCCGCGGACAACAGGATCGCCGCGTACGTTCTGTGTGGTGTCGCCTCTTTCACGCCGCGGCCGTCACTCCTTGGCGAGATACTTTGCGGGGGGCCGGCGGAGGTACCGCTCGGTGAAGATATCCTCCGGGATGCCCGCGTTATACTTCACGTTTTCATACACCACGTCCGTGTACCGCTTGGCGAGCAGGTCGGTCATCCGTGCCTTCAGTACCGTCCAGAAGCCGTCGATCTTGTCGACCTTCTTCGCCTCGTACCGGCGGTACGCGCGGCCCTTGTCGTCGTAGTATTCGTTCTTGACCACGAGGAAGGTATCCTTGTGAATCCAGGTCTTGAACCAGGCGAACTCGACGTCGTCCGGTTTTTTCGGCGTGCTCTTGAGGACGTAGTACGACTTCGTGGTCCCGGCCAGTTCGTGCGTGTCGAGCTTTGGATTGCGCCCGGAGATGTCCTCGTAGAAGAAATTGCTCCCGACGAAACTGGTCCGCTTCTCGCTGCCGGCGATCCGCTTGACCAGGTCCACCTTCGGCAGGTAGAGCCAGCGGTCGTCTTCCGTGCCCACGTCGGTGTGCTTGTGAACGAGGTAACTCATCTTGTCGACGTCGGCGGGCCGGTAGAAGTAGACGTAGAATTTCTGGTCGCCGGTGAAACTCTTGTCGTCCGCGACCTTTTTCTCCGCGTCGTCGTACCGGAGGATGGAGAGTTCCCGGTTCCGCTCGCGGCCCTGGTCGTCGACGATCGTCATCGTCACCCGGGCCCGCCCGTCGGCCCCCTGGTAGTAGGCGGTGTAATTGGCCCGTTCCACGATTTCCCCGGCCGTCATCTTTTCGTTTTCCCCGGCACCCGCGCCGGCGGCGAGGCCGGCGACGAACACTGCCACGATACAACGGTTATTCCTGGTCATCGGTTTCCTCCTCGTTTTTTGTCTTTTCAAGCATACGACATTTCTGCCGGCGGGACAACAGCAGGCAGACCAGCCCCGCCGCGACGACGCCCCCCGCCGCCAGCCAGGTCATCACCGCCCAGCCGAAGTGGGAATAGAAGGTGAAGGCCAGCAGCCCGACGACAACGATCGCCGTCGTCAGGCAGATACCGCACCGGCACGCGGAGGGCACGCCCCCCTGCTCGAGAGCGCGAAACAGCGGGCGGCGCAGGACCTGCACGAGTGCCGGCAAAATCAGCAGCGTCCCGGCCCCGCTGACCAGCAATATCGTCGCCAGGAGCGTCCCGACCGTCTGGTAGGGTACCAGCGGCGCCAGCAGCAGCGGGGTGAACCCGGCGGCAATGACGATGATGTTGCGGGTAATCGCCCGCGCCGGCTCGCCGAAGACGTGGGCGGCTGCCTTCTCCCACGATCCGTGGGCGCGGTACAGTTCCCGGCTGCGAGCCAGGAAGTGAATGGCGAAGTCCACCGCCAGCCCGAGGGTGAGGCTGCTGAGGACGGCCACCGGCATGTCGTAGTCCTTGCCCACGAGGCCGATGACCCCGTAGATCCCGGCGAGCGTCACCGTCAGGGGCACCATGCACAGCAGTCCCCAGAGCGGCGAGCGAAACAGGAACGTCATGAGCAGGAACACCACGATGAACGACCCGGAGAGGGCCTCAAGCATGCCGTTGACCATCCGGTCCTGCCAGACGACGTTGATGTAGGTCAGCCCGAACCACCGGGTATCGATATCGACCGGGGGAGGATTGTCCGCAACGTACTGCTCGGCCTGCCGGACCACCGCCGCCATGTCCCGGTTGTCGCCGCTGGTCAACTGGAACCAGACGCTCGACGTCCGGTAGTCCGGAGTGACGAAGTGGTCGATGTCCGCGTACCGGTGGCTCGACTGGAACTGCATGAGGCACTCCGCGACCGCCCCCCGCGAATCGGGGATCCGGAAATAGGAATCGATCTGCGGGTCGTCGACCGCATCGGCAAGCAGGTCGCGATGGACCGTCTTGACGATATCGGCCAGGGCGTTGCTCTTGCCCACCGTGCTCCCCGCTTCCAGGGACTCCTGCAGCCCGGCCTGCCACCGCAGGACCTCCGGCTGCTTGAAGACCTGTTCGTCTCCCCCGCCGGCGGCATCCATGGCGAGAAAAGCCATGTACGTACCGCCGAAATGCTCGTTCAAAACGCGGTCCGCGCGGCGGATGGGGTGGTCCTCCTCGAACCACTCGACGGGGTTGTCGTTGACGTTGATCAGCGTGATCCCCCAGACCGCCCCCGCCAGGGCGATCGCGGCGGCAGCGATGATCGGTCTGGCCCGGCGGGCCGTCCAGCGGCCGACGCGATTCAACCCCCGCCCCAGCGCGGTGTCCTGTTCCTGCCCCCCCGTCTTCCTGCCGAAATTCTCCAGGCGCCGCGGGGAAATGAACATAACGAACGCCGGGATGAAGGTCACGGTCAGCAGCCAGGCCAGCATGATGCCGGCCGCCACGAAGACGCCGAACACCTGGACCGGCGGAATGGGGGTGAGTGCCAGGGAGGCGAACCCGGCCGCCGAGGTCAGGGAGGTGTACAGCATCGGCATGAAGAGTGCTTCCATGACCGCGGTCATGGCCTTTGTGCGGTCGCGGTGCCGCTGGTAGACCTCGAAGAACTCGCTGATGATGTGGATGCTGTCCAGGACCGCGATGGGCATCAGGAAGATGGGAATCATGCTGCTCATGATGTGGATCGGAAACCCGCTGAGCACCAGGGACCCCATCGTGATGATAACGGTCACCAGCGCCGCGATCATCGGCGAGATCACCACGATCAGCTTGCGGAAGAAAAAAAGCATCAGCAGAAAGATCAGGCCCATGGCGATCGGGGCGGAAACGGCCATCTGCTTGAACATCTCGACCCCGAAGGTGTCCTCGGCGACGGGAAGGCCGGTGATGTGGTATTCCTCGTCGCCCGCGGGCAGCGCCGCGATCTTCTTATTCAGGGCCGAGTACATCCTGTAGCTCAGCTTCTTTTCGGTGATCGGGAGGTATATCGCGAGAGCCTTTCCGTCCTCGCTGATCATCGTCCCCTTCAGGAACGGCACCCGCATGGCCTTGCGGCGTATCTCCCGCGCCTCCTCGCGCGTCTCCGGCGGCGTCTTCATCAGCCACTCGAAGACCAGAGTTCCCGAGCGGGGCTCGATGGCGTCGACCGTCGAGGGCGCGATGACATCTCCCGGCACCACGCCGCGCAGCGTCTCGCCCGCCGCGGGTGTTTCCGCCGGCGGCGTCCCGGCCGCTTCCTTTTCGCCTTCCGTATCGTCGAGGCCCTCGACGGCGGGTTCGTCCAGACCTTCCACCGACGGCTCGGGCAGTCCTTCCACCGCGGGCTCGCCCGATTCTTTACCGGGCGGGGCGGGAAGCCCCTCGACGGCCGGTTCCGCCGGCCCGTCGGCGGCAGGCTCGCCGGCCGTGCGTTCGCCCGCCGCACCGGACGGCGGCCCCCGCACGAGATTACCCTCCCCGTCGTACTGCAGGTCGGCGGCGAACGCGGTCAGTTCGTGGACCTTCTTCAGCGTCGCGGGGTTGAACACCCCGTCGGGATCCTTCTCGTTGATCACGCCCACCACGATCATGTCGTGCAGGCCCATCTTCTCCTTCATGCGGTCGTGGAATACGCGGACCGCCTCGTCCTCGGCGAGCATGTTCTCCGGATCGGTATCCACCCTGACCTGCGGCAGGAAATCGACCGTTTCCGACAGGGAATACACCCAGCCGGGCAGTCCCGGCACCTGCCGCAGCGAGGGAACCGCCGCCGCCAGGAGGACCGCGAGGGTCGCCGCAACCATCAGGAGGGTAACCAGCCGGTGATGGGAAAGGGCGAATCCCGTCATTCTGTCGCCTGTTTTCACTGTCATGATCTCCCGAAAATGATGTTGTATGCTACATCATACGTTGCGTATCACTGTACCACCCGCAGCTTACTTTACCACGGCCGACAGGATCTTTTTCTCATCTTCCGCGACCTTCCCGCCCATGACCGCGGCGATGTTGCCCCCCATCATCGTGCCCATCATTCCGGTATTCATGCCGGAAATATACACCGTCCCGTCGTCCCCCGCGTACACGCCGAACGCGCACGGCATGAGCGTCGAGACCTGCGGATCGGTGCCGAGAACGCTGTTGTATGTCAGCCTTTTCAACGAACGGGCCCCACAGAACGTTCCGCCTCTTCCGTGTGTTCCTGCGGCTCGATGTGCACGACAACATCCACTACGTTCGCGGCCTGCTCCAGGAGACGGCGGCGGACGGCCCCGGCTATCTCGTGGCCGCGGCGGACGCTCATGTCCCCGTCGACGAGGACGTGCAGGTCGACGGCCAGGTCGGAGCCGCTCACGTACCGCGAACGCACGGCATGGGTGTCCCGGACGCCGTCGGTTTCCCGGGCGATCCGGCATATCTCTTCGGTGGTGCGCTTTGATGCCCGGCGGTCCAGAAGCTTGTTGAGTTCCGGCAGGGTGATCCGCCAGGCGAACTGCAGGATGAATACGGCGACGACCAGCGCCCCGATAGTGTCCAGGTACGCCCACGCGGGAAACAGCTCGGCGCCGAGGACGGCCAGGCCCGCCGGCACGGAACTGAGCGCGTCGGAGCGATGGTGCCAGGCGTTCGCAACCAGCGGACCGGACTGCAACTGCCGGCCCCGCTTCCGCGTCCACCGGAACAGCAGTTCCTTGGCGACAATGGATACGATGACGGCGTAGAGCGCGATCCTGCCCGGCGGCTCCTGCCGACCCGCGGCAATCGTCACCGCCGCCTTCCAGGCCACGCCCAACCCGACCGCCGCCAGGACCAGGCCGATAAACACCGTGACGAGTATCTCAACCCGCCGGTGCCCGTACTGGTGGTCGGCGTCCGCGGGTTTCGCCCAGTACCGGGAGCCGACCAGGACGGCGAGGTCCGTGGTGCAGTCGGAAAGGGAGTGCAGGGCGTCCGCGACGACCGCCTGGCTCGCGCCGAGAATACCGCACGCGAATTTCAGCGCCGCAAGGAGAACATTGCAAAGCAGGCCGACGATCGCGACCCGCCGGACCGCCGGTATGCTCGCATCCGGTTCCATGGTTTCGTGATTCATTCGTGCGCACCCGGGGCCTCGGGACAGTACCAGACGTCCGGTTCGACGCCCCCCGCAACCGCCATCCCCGCGATCACGTCCGCGGGGTGCTCGATGAGTTTCCGTACCACCGCCGCCTTCTCAGGTCCGGCCGCCAGAAAGACGATCCGCTCAGCGGCCCGCAGCACCGCCGGCGCCGCCGTCACCCGGTTCATGCCGTCCGGGCCGGACACGGCGATGGCGTACCGTTCCCCGGCCGACTGCAGGTCCGCCTCCCCGAAGAGCGATGCCGTGTGGCCGTCGGCGCCGAGACCGAGGAGGGCGAGGGTGATCCGGCCGCCGGCCGCAAAGAACCACGCGATCCGCTCGTCGTACGCCGCGGCCGCCGGGGCCGGGCTCAACGCGGTATCAACCCGCAGGCGCCGCCCGTCGGGCACGCCGAGGGCGTCGAGGAAACGTCGCATGCCGCCGTAGTTGCTCCGCCCGTCATCGAGGGGCACGTGGCGTTCGTCGGAGAGAAGTACGTGCAGGTGTTCATCGACGCGGGGCGGATCGGCGGCAACCGCCGCGTACACCGGCAACGGCGTGCGGCCGCCGGGGAGGAGGACGGCGTGGAGCGCCGCCGGGGAGAGACACAGATGTTCGCCGAGCACCGCGGCCGCCCGGCCGCGCATATCATGCATATCGTCGAATTCGTGGAGTACCATGGTCGTGCTTTGCCCGCTCACGCCAGGTGGCGGGGACTGTCACCGCGCCCGGGCCTGCCGCCCCCCCGCCGCACCGGCGCGAACCGTTCGGGCGGGGCGCCGCAGACCGGGCAGAACGCCGGCGGCGCCGGGGCATAGTGTACGTAATCGCAGTTGAGGCACTGCCATGCGTCGGCGGGCGGCGTTTCGCCGGCCGTGTTTGACTGGGTATTTTTGCCTTCCGTCATATCCTCGCCGTCAGCCCCCGGCGTCGAGTCCGTCGATCTTTTCGATCAGATCGGCACTTGAAAATTTTCCATCGAGCCTGACCGGTTCCCCGTCCGGCGGCAACAGGACGGTCAGCGGCGGGGCCGCCGTGTATCGCTCCTTGAGTACCCGCGCCGCCGCCGAATCGGCGTCGGTAACGTCGGCCACCACCGGCAGGATGTTCTCCTCCGCCAGTTTCGACGCCACCGCCGGGTCGCTGTAGACCGTCCGGTCGATGATGATGCAACTCGTGCAGGTCGCCGAAGTGAACTTGACCAGGACGGTCCGGCCGTTCTCGCGGGCACGTCGAATCGCGGCGGTATCGTAGTCCCGGAAATCGACCAGGTCCTCACCGGGCGGGCTCAGCATGACTATCCCCGCCGCCACGGCGATACCGCCCGCGATAGACCTGACCAGCAGCTTTCGGATGAAGGATGCGTCGTACCGCACCCAGGAACCCCAGATCCAGAGGCACATGACCAGGACCACCGCGTAGGCCGTCACCCAGGCGGGGTAGGCGTCCGCGCTGCCGGCGTGAATCAGCCAGACGGCGACGGGCAGCAGGATGAATCCCATCAGCTTGCGGAAGTTCTCCATCCAGTTCCCCGGCTGCGGCAGTTTTTCAACGAGGGAGGGAAACGCCGCGAGCAGCGCGTGGGGAACGGCCATGCCGACGCCGATCAGGACGATGGCGACCGTCCCCAGCCACAGGGGAACATACTGGGCCCAGGCCACCGCGTTGGCCAGGATGGCGAAGCTGCAGGGGGTGGCCAGGACGGCCATCATCAGGCCCATGCCGACCGAGGAGAGGTGCCCGCCGCCCCCGCCCTGTCCCATGCCGGCGATCCGACCGGGAACCAGGATTTCAAACGCCCCGAGGAGGTTCGCCGCGACGGCCACGATGATCAGGGCCAGGATGACGCGGGCCGCCCGGTACTGGAAGAGTCCGCTGATGGTGAAGATCTGTTCGAAGGCGAGGCGGAAGACGATGTTCGCCGCAGCGACGGCAACGAAGAACAGGACGATACCCGCGGCAAACGCCAGGCCGAGGGTGACCATCCGCCGGCGATCTTGACCCGCCATGGTGACCAGGCTGATGATCCTGATCGGTATCACCGGCAGGACGCAGGGCATGATGTTCAGTATGAGACCCGCCAGCAGGGCCAGGCCGAGGCCGGAGAAGACGGTCAGGTCGGTAACGCCTCCGGGCGGCGTCCCGCCGGCCGCCGGCCGGCGATCCGTTGCGGCGGCCGCTCGTGCCTCCTCGATACCGGCGGCGAACCGGTCGTTCCACGCGAGGTTCGGTACGGTCTCGTCCCCCACCGCGATCGCGACCTCCGCCGCCGCATCGACGTCGATGCACTTGTCCGGCAGGCAGACCTGCCCGTCCATGTTCAGGGCGATCGTGTAGTTCTTTTTGCCGGCGTCGGCCGGTATGGTAATCGGCACGTATACCACGGCCTCGTTCTTGTAAACCCACTGGACGACCGTCTCCCCCGCGAGGTCCTGCTCGTAGCGCTGCGGGGCCGGCCAGACCGGATCGCCGGCGTCGAGGCCGCCGGCGTCAACCGTCAGAACGGCGGGCTTGGCGTACTTGCCCGGATCCGTCCCGTAAAACGCCCCCTTCTCGTCGATATCGAGGACGAGGGCGACGTGCACGGTATCGCCGGGAACTGCGGTCTCGTGGGACGACACGGCGGACGCCCGGAGCAGGTCCGGTTCCAGCGAGAGAGAGAATTCACCGCCGGCGACGGCTGAAGACATCGTCAGCAAACACACGATGGAGCAGGCAATACGTCGTATCCGTCTCATCGTCAATCTCCGGCAATTAAAACGGGCGGGCGGCGCGAAAGGTTCACTCACCCCGCGCCAGTTCCGCCGGCAGCGTCTCCACGTATCGTCGGATCTCGTCCCTGACCCTGCGGTAACAATCGAGTTGCTCTTCTTCGGTTTCGCAGCCGGCGGCGAGCGCGGGCGGATCGGCGAATCCCCGGTGGACGACCTTCGTGTCCCCCGGGAAGACCGGGCACGTCTCGTGGGCGGCGTCGCAAACGGTCACGACGAGGTCGAACTCCCGGTCCGCGTATTCGCCGACCGGCTCGGAGCGGTGTTCTGAAATATCGACGTCCGCCTCCGCCATCACCCGCACCGCGGAGTGATTCAGACCGTGGGTCTCGATCCCCGCCGAGCAGGCCTCGATGGTATCACCGTGCAGCTTCCGCGTCCAGCCCTCGGCCATCTGGCTGCGGCACGAATTGCCCGTACACAGGAAGAGCACCCGTTTCTTTTGTCCGTCCATCGTGTTCTCCATATCGTCGATTCTCGTTTCATCCGGGCGGCGGCGATCCGGCAGCGCCTGTGCCTCCCAGCAGCGAGACGATCGCCGAGCGGATCTCGGCCGTCTCGCGTGAACCGAAAAACGCGCGGGCCTGCTCGCCCCGCCGGTCGTAAAGAAACAGCGCCGGGACCTCCCCGCCCCACCGCCCGTCCACGGATTTCACGAAGGCGGTGTACTCCGGCACGTCCAGGATACCGGTGGCAAAATCGTGCTCGCGCCCGGCCAGAAACCGGCGGACCTCATCTTCCGCCTCGTCCGGGTTCTCGACGTTGACCGCAACGATCGCCAGCCCCCGCCCGCCGAACTCCTCGTGCCATTCCTGCAGCCGGGGGAACTCTTCGACACAGGGTATACACCAGGTCGCCCAGAAGTCCAGCAGGACGACCTCGCCGGCATGCCGTTGTAACAGGCGGTTAATACCGGCCGCGTCGATCCTGCGCAGCTCGACGGCCTCGGTGTCATCCGGCAGCGACGAACCGCGGCCCCCACCTCGGGAGCCGTCATCATTCCCGCACCCGGAAAAGGACCAGGCAAGAAGAAACAGCAGCAGGATCGTCCTGAATGGATGAACAGCGGTCAGGGACATCATATCCTGTTACTTTTTCTTCCGGTACTTGATACCGCAGCCGAACGCGGCCGTTTTCTCGTTTTCGATGTCCGTGCCGGCGAGCACGGCATCCAGCGCGTCGACGAGGTAGCGCGGCTCCTTACCGCGGTTGTCCACGCCCCCCTTGTACACGACGGCCGGTTCGGGCTTCTTTCCGCCGCGGTCGGCGAAGCGGACCACGTAGACGTGCGGCGTCACCTTCGCCCCGTACGCACGGGCCGTCTTCTGGGTCTCGTCGTACAGGTAGGGAAAGGGATATCCCTTCTCCGCGGCCCGCTTCCGCATCTGGGGAAACCCGTCCGCGGCGACCATGTCCGCCGGGTTCGGATTGACGGCCACGAACTGGACGCCCTTCGGCCGGTATTTCTTCGCGAGCGCTATGAAGGTGTCCTCGTACTTCTTCGCAACCGGGCAGTGATTACAGGTAAAGAAGACCACCACCGCCTTCTTGTCGGCGTACTGCGCGAGGGAGTGGTACCGGTAATCGACGCCGAAGAGCTCGAACGCCGGGGCTGCGTCTCCCGGCCCCACGCCCTTCTGCCCGGCCGCGCCGAGCCCCACCAGCAACAGCAAGAGTGTCTTGGCAATCATCGTCATTCTCCTTTGCTGACCGGGCGGCGGCGCTCAACCGTTTCTGCTGATCACGTAGATCGCCATGTCCGCCCGCGTGTCCGGATCGTCCCCGGCCGGGATCTCGGTCCCGGCCTCCGTATCGAGGGCAATCGTTTGTTCTATCCTGATGTGTCTCTCTTCACAGAAATCCACGAAGTCCTTGAGGGTCATCACGCGAATATTGGGCGTGTTGTACCACCGGTAATGCAGCAGCGCGGCCGCCGGCATCCTGCCGGTCTCGACAAATCGATCGCGGAGCTTGTAGTAGCCGAAGTTCGGCACCGAGATGACGCACCGGCGGCCCACCCGGAGCATCTCGTCGACGATGCCCTCCACGTCGTAGACGGTCTGCAGCGTCCGCGAGAGTATGACCGTGTCGAACTGGTCGTCGCCGAAAAAGCCGAGCCCCCGGTTCAGGTCGCAGTGTATGACGTTCAGTCCCCACCCGACACCGGCAATAATACACGCCTCGTCGATCTCCACGCCGAAGAGCTGTTCGTGGCCGTTTTTTCTGAACCGGTGCAGGAGCCCGCCCTTCGCCGCACCGAGGTCGAGGATCGAATCGCCCGGAGCGACGAGGTCGATTATCCGCTCGTAGTCGAGGCGGTAAAATACGCTGGTCGGATCGTGTCGGTCGCGGCGGTCGTCCACGGGCAGGCGGCTGCCGACGAGGTTCATCAGGAAGGCCGACGTCAGTCCGCCGTACGAATCGATGTCGTCGGGCAGCAGGAAGGCGTCGTGGCCGCAGTTGCTGTCGACGTTGCAGTAACTGACCGCCTTCCAGTCGCGTACCAGCGATTCGACCATGTCCCGGCTCTGGGCCGGCGGAAACAGCCAGTCGCTGTCGAAACTGACGATCAGCCAGCGACTGCCCGTTTCGCCGAACGACACGGCGAGTTCGTCGGCGGTGCCGCCGCTATCGAACTGGTCCATCGCCATGGAGAGCAGCAGGTAGCTGTTGGCGTCGAACCGCTCGGTGAACTTCTGGCCCTGGTGGGCGAGGTAGGAACCGACGGAAAACTCCTTTTCGAACACCGTGTCGATGTCCCACGGCGTGTCGCGGGTCGCCTCGAATTTCTCCTTCATCGATTGCGGCGAGAGGTAGGTTATGTGGCCCAGCATCCGGGCGATGGCCAGGCCGACATCGGGTTTCCGCGCCGCGTCGTAGTAATTGCCGCCGTTGAAATCCGGGTCCAGGTAAATGGCGTTCCGCCCCACGACGTCGAAGGCCAGCGACTGGCTGTTGAGCCGCGGGGACGTCCCCAGCAGGACGACCCCCGCGACCATCCCGCTGTACCGCGCCCCCCAGCAGAGGGCCTGGTGCCCGCCCATGGACCCCCCGATGACGGCGAGGAGCTTCTCGATGCCGAGGTGCGCGACCAGGCGCCGCTGGACCGCGACCATGTCGCCGATGGTGATCGCGGGGAAGTCGCTGCCGTAATAGGTGCCGGTCTCGGGGTTGATCGCGTTCGGGCCGGTCGTTCCCCGGCAGCCGCCGAGGACGTTGGAACAGATCACGCAGAGGCCGGTGGTATCCACCGGCTTTCCCGGCCCGATGAATATCTCCCACCACCCGGGATCGTCGCCGGCGTCGTGGGAGGCGGCGTGCGAGTCGCCGGTGAGGGCGTGGCATACCAGGACGGCGTTGGAGCGGTCGGCGTTCAGGGTGCCCCACGTCTCGTAGGCCACCGTGACGGCGGGAAGAATGCCGCCGTTTTCGAGTTCGAGCGGCTCGTCGAACGTAACGGAACGGGCATACGGGAGGTCTCCCGCGCCGATGCCCGAATCGCTGCTCCCGGGAATATGGTTCACTCTACTCACCGTGATACGCGTTAACTTTATTTACGTGTAGAGATTAACGCGGAAACAGCCTCAACGGTTCCCCGTGCCCCGGAAAAAGTCTGGACGGAAAAAGTCTGGACACGCAATACCCACAACAAAAAATTTTTCGCATATTCCACATAAGCTACTTATATACATATGGTTACCAGTATTTCAAAATCACGTTGTCCGCACAGGTATTGCGTGTCCTCTTTTAATACTTTTAATAAAACGGGCCGGCCCGTGATACCGGACCGGCCCGCGATCCGACGTTCTACCGCCGGCACGTCTTGCGCCCGCAGCCTCAGCCGTTGCAGCAACCCGAGGCCTTCTTCCCTCCTGCGGGGCAGGTACCGGCCGGTGCGTCGGCCTTGATGCCCGCCCCTTTTAACCTGTTCATTTTTTCAGCGTTCGACAGCTTGTCCCACTTTGCCGGACAGCCCGCGCAGCAGAATCCGATTCCCGTGCCCTTGTGTACCCGGTACAGGTTTGCGGGAACTTTGTCGGGATCGATTGTGCTGCCCATAATCGGGCACTTCGTGTTCACCACCGCCGGGCGCATGGCCTCGCGTGATGCCCGTACACCGGCTGCGGCCTTGTCCAGCGCGGCGAGTGCCTCGTCCCTGTTACCGGCGTCGACGGCTTTTCGCCCCGCCGCGATATGCTCGAGGACGTCTTCGAGTCCCGTCCAGGGACAGTGCTCAGCCGCCGTGTTACGTGACTTTTTACCAGTTTGGTTGCCGCCCATGTTACACGAGTCAGCGGTGACGGGGAGTGTGGCGAGCAACAGCCCAGCGGTAACCGCCCCCAACGATGCCAGTACAACAATGCGTGTTTTCATGGTTACATCCTTTCAATCTAGTAATGATTATTATGTTCATTTTCATAACACCAAACGATGATTCAGCCATCGACGTTCCGCACTATCGAAAATATTCGGCAGTTGATCTTGTACAGATAAAAGTGAGTTGAACCCGGTTCCCGAAGGGGAAAACCGGCCGTCATGATGCTATACTCTTGAGCAAAATCATTACCGGGATAAAGCAATGAGAAGAACGTACGTTATCCTGATGCTGCTGACTGCCGTCGCCGCGCCCGCCGCCGGCGGAGAATTCGGTCGCAAGGCGTGGACCGACAGGAAACTCCTGGACCACACCTGCAACAACTGCCACGACCTGTACGGCTATTACACGAAGGACCGGTCGGTGAAGTCGTGGGACCTGACAATCGCCCGCATGCGCGATTATGCCGCCGGGACGGAGCAGGACTTCAGCAGGGCCGAAGGACGGCGACTCGCCGCGTACCTCGCGTCCAATCCCTCGCACCTCAAGGCATTCACCGGCTTCGACTACTATGCCGGGGAAGACACTGCCGCCGGGGCCGAGCCCGTTTCGACCGCCGATGAAAAAACAGAATCCCCGACGACCAAAATCGCCGCCGCATCACAACCCGCAGCCGCCGGCACCCGCCGTCCGGTCAGAATGCAACGGGTCGTGGTCAGGGCACCCTCCCGCGCGACGGGCGTGGCCAAAAAGACCGGCTACCTCGCCGTCGCGGCCCTCGCGGTACTGCTGCTGACCGGTCTGATCCGCAGGAAGATCAGGAGCCTGTTCCGCCCGATCCACGCCGCGTCCGCCCTGGTCCTTTTTATCTGCCTCTCGGTCCACGGCATCGTGTACCTTGCCGAGTACGGCGCGCCGCCAGTCACTTGGCTGTGGTTCGGCATCGTCTCACTGCTGGTACTGGCGGCGGCGGAAACCGTCGGCCTGTTCAGGAAAAACCTGACGCGGCTCTTCATCCCCGTCCACGCCGCCGGCGGCGTCATCGGGCTGCTCCTGGCCGTGCTCCACTGGATCTGGATATACGTCTGATCTGAAAATACAGGTGATTTTGCTGCATTCGCTACCAATCCGGGGGAACCGCAAGGGGAGTGCGCCCGTTATGTAATAATAATGCGACTGCCCGTATAATGCTCGAGTGTCGGCACACGGGAGAAATCAATGAAAAAAGCACTTATCTTCACTACAATCCCGTTCTCTTTCCTCTTCTCATCCGCCTGCACGAACGGCCTTATGGCCCCCGCCGGGCGCGAACCGTCAGCCATGCAGCGCGCCTGCGCGGCGGATGCCGACCGCCTCGAAGACTTCACCGCCGACCAACCGCCGTCCGACGCACTGCCCGCAACACCCACCCTCGACGACTACCTCCGCTGCGCCGCCGCCCGCAACGCCGGCCTCAAGGCCGCGTTCGGGCGGTGGAAGGCCGCCGTCGAGCGGATCCCCCAGGTCGAGGCACTGCCGGACCCGAAGCTCACGTACCGCTATTACATCAGCGAGATAGAGACGCGGGTCGGCGCGATGCGCCAGCGCGTTTCACTCGCCCAGACGTTCCCCTGGTTCGGGAAGCGCCGGCTCCGCGGCGACGCGGCCGCGCAGGCCGCCGAGGCCGCCCGGCAGCAGTTCGAGTCCGAACGACTCGACCTGTTCTACCGCGTAAAAGCCGCCTACTACGAATACTACCTCCTGAATCGCAAGATCGACATCCTCGACGAGAATATCGGTCTGCTGAAGCACCTCGAGCGGGTCGCGCGGACCCGGTACAAGACCGGGGCGACCTCGCATCCGAGTGTCATTCGTGCCCAGGTCGAACTGGGAAAACTCGCGGATCGCGCCGCGAGCCTGCGCGACCTCCGCGAACCGGTCTCCGCCCGGCTCGACGCCGCCCTCAACCGCTCCGTCGGGAGCGTGCTGCCCTGGCCGGCCCGTCTCGAAGACACGGAAAGCGGGATCGACGACCGGGCGATCCTGGCGCAACTCAAGAAGAACAACCCCGCACTCAAGGCCCTCGACGCGGAGATCGCCCGCGGCCGCAGCCGCCTCGCCCTCGCCGAGCACGAATATTACCCCGACGTGACGCTGGGACTCGACTACGTGGACATCAACAAGCCCCACGCCGGCCGCCACCCCGACGACGGCGGGAAGGACGGCGTCGGCGTCATGGCGTCGATCAACCTCCCCGTATGGTGGCACAAGCTGCGTGCCGGTGTCCGGGAGGCACGCAACCGTCTCTGGGCCGCTGAAATGGCGCGGCGGCAGAAGGGCGCGGACCTCGGCGCGGCGATGAAGCTCGCCTGCTACCGGTTTCGCGATGCCGAACGTAAGAGGGCCCTTTACCGCGAGACCCTCCTGCCCAAGGCCCGGGAATCGCTGAAAACCACGGAGGCCTCGTTCCGGGCCGGGAAGGCCGACTTCACGGATCTCGTCGACGCCCAACGGGTCCTGCTTGAATTCGACCTGTCGGCCGAAAAGGCCGAGACCGAGTTGCGGCGGTCCCTCGCCGACATCGAGAAGCTCGCCGGGGGCGCGCTGCCGGCGGTGAAACAGGCCGCGGATCCCGACGATGCCGCGAGCGAGAAGGACGAAGACGATGAACGATAAACTGACGCATATACTGAAGGCCGCCGGGCGCCGCGCGGGCATGATCGCCGCCGTTGTCCTGCTCCTGGTTGCCGGGTTCCTCCTCCACGCACTCATCGCCCCCGGGGGCGGCGGGGACGGCGGGACGGCCACCGGCGCGGCGGCCGCCCCCGCCGAAACCGGGCAGGAATGGACCTGTTCGATGCACCCGCAGATCCGCGGCAAGAAGGGAGACACGTGCCCGATCTGCTCGATGGACCTGGTGCCCGTCAAGAAGTCCGCCGCGGAAGGGCTGCGGGAATTCGCGACCAGCGAGGCCGCCGCCGCCCTGATGGATATCCGCACCGCCCCGGTCGTGCGGCGGTTGGTTACCGCGGAGGTCCGGATGGTCGGGAAGGTCGACTACGACGAGACCCGGCTCGAAGACATAGCCGCCCGGGTCCCGGGCCGGCTCGACCGCCTATACGTGGATTACACCGGCGTCCCCGTCAAGAAGGGCGACCACATGGTCTCCATCTACAGCCCGGCACTGCTGGCGGCACAGGAGGAACTCATACAGGCCGCCCGAGCCGTGCGGGAACTCGGCAGCACCGGCGGCGGGATCGTCCGCGAGACCACGCGGGCGACGCTGGAGGCCGCCCGGGAAAAACTCCGCCTGCTGGGCCTGACCAAAAAGCAGGTCACGGAGATCGAGAAGAGCGGAAAACCGTCCGACCACCTGACGATCTACGCGCCGGCCGCCGGGATCGTCATCCACAAGCACGCCGAGGAGGGCATGTACGTCGACACCGGCACCCGCATCTACACCGTCGCGGACCTGTCCGTGATGTGGGTGCGGCTCGATGCCTACGAATCGGACCTCCCGTGGATTCACTACGGCCAGGACGTCGCATTCACCACCGAGTCCTGCCCCGGCAGAAGGTTCACCGGCCGGGTATCCTTCATCGACCCGGTCCTGGACCGCACCACTCGCACGATCACGGTCCGCCTCAACGTCCCCAACGAGGACGGGCTCCTGAAGCCCGGCATGTTCGTCCGCGCCGTTCTCCGCAGCCAAATTGCCGCCGGGGGTAAAGTCATGGCCCCCGGCATGGCCGGCAAGTGGATATGCCCCATGCACCCCAGCGTGGTCGAGGACACCGCCGGCGACTGCGCGATCTGCGGGATGCCGCTGGCGGGCGCCGCAACGCTGGGCTACGCTACCGCGGACCCCGAGACGGCCGAGAAGCCCCTGGTCATCCCCGCATCCGCCCCCCTGGTCACCGGCGAGCGGGCGGTGGTCTACGTCGAAATTCCCGGCGCCGACCGCCCCGCCTTTGCGGGACGGGAGATCGTCCTGGGACCCCGCGCCGGCGACTGGTACCTGGTGCGGTCGGGCCTGAAAGAGGGCGAAACGGTGGTGACGCGGGGTAACTTCAAGATCGACAGCGCCCTCCAGATCGAGGCCAAACCGAGCATGATGAACGTCGAGGTCACCGGCGAAAAGCCCGACCCCGACGACCTGCCCTCGCTCTTCGTCCACCAGGCGGGCCGCCTGGCGGAAACCGGCCGCGCGATCGCCGCCGCGGTCCGGAAGGGCGACCGCAGCGACGAGATCCGCGCCCGGTTCGCGAAGCTCGGAACCATGGTGGAGGCCGTGGACGCCGAGCAGCTTGCCGGCCGGGCCGCCGCACTGTGGTACGAGTACGCCATGCGGCTGTCCAACGACGCCGCGGCGGGCCGCACGGCCCTGACGCCGGCCGACCTGGCGTCGGCGGCGGCCTCCCTGAAACGAAACGTCGCCGGGATGACGGCGAACTTCCGCCTCGAATCCGGCAAGACCGAACGGCCGAAGAAAGACGCGGCGTTCGCCCGCGACCTGGCGCCGGTATTCAAGAGCTACCTCCGCATTGCCGAACTACTCGCCGGCGACACGCTGGAAGGCGTGGCCGCCGCCGCGGCGAACGGACGGGCGGCCCTGGAAAACATCGACCGCGCACCAGCCGGCGAAAAAGACCGCGCCGCCTGGAAAAAGATCGCCGCCGGCCTGAAAAAGACCTTCGCCGATCTGGCGGCGGCGAAGGGCATCGCGGCGGGCCGGCGGTCTTTCGACGGCCTCTCCGAGCAGATCGCCGCGGCGGCCGGCCGCTTCGGCTCACCGCTGCCCGCCCCCCTCTACCGCGTCAGGTGCCCGATGGCATTCGACGACCGCGGCGCGGTCTGGCTCCAGGATAACAAACAGGTCGCCAACCCGTATTTCGGCGCATCCATGCTCCGGTGCGGCGCGGTCGAGGAGGTCTACGAATCGGTGCCCGGCGGAGATTCCGGGGACGGCGATGAATGACAACCGGCCCACCCCGACCGCCGAGCAGAACTCCCTCACGGGCCGGCTGATACGCCTGTGCCTGGAGAACAAGCTGGTCGTGGCCCTGCTGCTCGCGGTCATCGTCGTCTGGGGCGTCTCCGTCGCCCCCTTCGACTGGGTCCCCGACTGGCTGCCCCGCCGCCCGGTGCCGACCGACGCCATACCCGATATCGGCGAGAACCAGCAGATCATCTTCACCCGCTGGCCGGGCCGGTCGCCCCGCGACGTCGAAGACCAGATATCCTACCCGCTGACCGTCGCCCTCCAGGGCATCCCCGGCGTCGAGAGCATCCGCAGTTACTCGATGTTCGGCTTCTCCACCGTCTACATCATCTTCGCGGAGGACATCGGGTTCTACCCTTCCCGCACCCGTATCCTGGAGGAACTCAACAGCCTGGTCCCCGGCCGGGACTACCCCGCCGGCACCCGCCCCCGGCTCGGTCCCGACTCCACCGCGCTCGGGCAGATCTTCTGGTACACCATCGAGGGCCGGGACCCCGACGGCAACCCGGTCGGCGGCTGGAATCCCGAGCAACTCCGCACCATCCAGGACTGGTACGTCCGCTATTCGCTGATGTCGGCCGGCGGGGTCAGCGAGGTCGCCTCGGTCGGCGGATTCGTTCGCGAGTACCAGGTCGACGTCGATCCCGACGCGATGCGGGCCTACGGCGTCACGCTGCCGCAGATCGTCTCCGCGGTCAAGAACGCCAACATCGACGTGGGGGCCAAGACCATCGAGATGAACCGGACGGAGTACTTCGTGCGGGGCGTGGGATTCATCGAGCGGGTCGCGGACATCGAAAAGAGCGTGGTGGCGGTCCGCGACAATACCCCGGTGATGGTCGAGCACGTCGCGACCGTCACCCTCGGCCCCGCCCTCAGGCGGGGCGCGCTCGACAAGGACGGCGCGGAGGCCGTCGGCGGCGTGGTCGTCGCCCGGTACGGGAAAAACCCCCTCGCGGTGATCGAGAACGTCAAGGCGAAAATCGACGAGATCGCCCCGGGCCTGCCCCGGAAGGCGGTGGTCGCCGCGGGAACCGACCGCGCGACCGTCCGGGCGTTCGCCGAGGACCGGGGCTTCGCGGCCTACGCCGGCCCGGGTGAACTGAACCAGGAGGCGTGGCTGAAGCTCATCGACAACACCCCCGCCGCCGACCGCCCGGCATGGCTCACGACCAGCCGGGTCACCGTGGTGCCCTTCTACGACCGGACCGGCCTGATCCACGAGACGCTCGGCACCCTCTCGACCGCCCTGGTCGAGGAGATCCTGATCACCTTCATCGTGGTGATTCTGATGGTCCTTCACCTCCGCTCCAGCGCCCTGATCGGGGCGATGCTCCCCCTGGCGGTCCTGCTCTGCTTCATCGCGATGAAACAGTTCGGCGTGGACGCCAACATCGTCGCCCTCTCGGGTATCGCCATCGCCATCGGGACGATCGTGGACATGGGGATCGTGGTCTGCGAGAACATCCTCCGCCACATCGAGAAGGCGCCGCCGGACGAGCCCCGCCTGGAGACGGTCCACCGGGCCGCCAGCGAGGTCGGCGGGGCGGTCCTGACCGCCGTGGCCACGACCGTGGTCAGCTTCCTCCCGGTCTTCACCATGATCGGCGCGGAGGGCAAGCTGTTCAAGCCCCTGGCGTTCACCAAGACCTTTGCCCTGATCGCCTCGATCGTCATCGCCCTGACCGTCCTCCCGGCCGCCGCACAGCTCCTGTTCTGCGGACGGATCTCCGGCCGGCGACTGCGGGGCAGCCTGTTCGGCGGCATCGGCGCCCTCGGCCTCCTCCTGGCGGTCCACGGGATCTTTTTCCGCGGCTCGTTCCCGGTCGCGATTGCCGGCACCGTCCTCCTGCTCTTCGGGCTCTACAAGCTGCGGGAAGAGAAACTCCCCGGCCGCCTCCGCCGGATCGGTCCCCTGGCCGCCGCCGGGGCGACGGTCTTCCTTGTCGCCGTCCTCCTCGCCGGTCACTGGGAGCCCCTGGGCGCCTCCCGCGGGCCGACCCGGAACTTCCTGTTCGTCGCCCTGCTCGTCGGCGGCCTGCTGGGCTTCTTCAGGCTGTTCCAGTGGGCATACCCGCACCTCCTGCGGTGGTGCCTGGCATACAAGGCGGCCTTCCTGTCGATAACCGCGGCGGTGCTCCTCTTCGGCGGCCTGTGCTGGCTGGGGTTCGAGACGATCTTCGGCTTCATCCCCGCCGCCGTCGAGAAGGCCGGCGGCGACCCGCAGGCGGTCCGCAGCCACGACTACTGGATCGGGGCATCCGAGCGCTTCCCCGGCCTCGGCCGTGAGTTCATGCCGGACCTCGACGAGGGGTCCTTCCTCTACATGCCCACCACCATGACCCACGCCTCCATCGGCGAGGCCATGGACATCCTCTCGAAGCAGGACCGGGCCTTCAACGCCATCCCCGAAATCGACTCGGTGGTCGGCAAGATCGGGCGGGCCGAGACGCCCCTTGATCCCGCGCCGATCTCCATGATCGAGACGGTCATCAACTACACGCCCGAGTACATCACCGACGACGCGGGTAACCGGATCAAGTACCGTCTCGCCGCGAAGGGCCGGTCGGCGGTGGTCGACGGCGCGGGCAATCGCTTCGCCGTCGACACGGACGGCAAACTCATAGCGGACGCCGCCGGCTATCCCTACCGCCAATGGCGACCGGAGATACGCACCCCCGACGACATCTGGGACGCGATCGTCGCGGCCGGCGACATCCCGGGCACCACGTCGGCCCCGAAGCTGATGCCGATCAAGGCCCGGATCGTCATGCTCCAGAGCGGCATGCGGGCGCCGATGGGCATCAAGGTCAAGGGCCCCGACCTGGCAACCATCGAAAGCGTCGGCCTGCAACTGGAGCGGCTGCTGAAGGAGGTCCCCGGCGTCGAGCCGGCGGCGGTGATCGCCGACCGGATCATCGGCAAGCCCTACCTGGAGATCCACCCCGACCGCACGGCCCTCGCCCGCTACGGGGTCAAGATCCGCGAGTTCCAGGACATCGTGGAGATCGCCGTCGGGGGTCGGACGGTCACCCACACGGTGGAGGGCCGGGAGCGTTTCCCGGTCCGGGTCCGGTACCTCCGCGAGCTGCGGGACCGCATCGACACCATCGGCCGCATCCTGGTCCCGGGCGCCGAGGGGGTGCAGGTCCCGATCGCGGAACTGGCGGAGATCCGCTACGTCCGCGGCCCGCAGGTAATCAAGAGCGAGGACACTTTTCCCGTCGGCTACGTCCTGTTCGACAAGAAACCCGGCACGGCCGAGGTGGACGTCGTCGAGCGGGCGCAGTCGTACCTCCGGGAAAAGCGGGACGCGGGAGAATTCACGATACCGGCGGGCGTCAGCTACGCCTTCGCCGGCAATTACAAAAACCAGGTCCGCTCGCAGAAGACCCTGGTGGTGGTGCTCCCGGTAGCCCTGTTTATTATTCTCCTGATCCTCTACTTCCAGTTCAAGTCGCTCTCCACCACGGTCCTGGTGTTCTCGGGGATCTTCGTGGCCTGGTCGGGCGGGTTCATCCTCCTCTGGCTCTACGGGCAGCCATGGTTTCTGGACGTCGGCGTCTTCGGGGTCGAGATGCGGACCCTCTTCCAGGTCCACCCGATGAACCTCTCGGTGGCGGTGTGGGTCGGCTTCCTGGCCCTCTTCGGCATCGCGACCGACAACGGGGTCATCCAGTCGACCTATCTCCGGCAGGTCTTCCGCGACGAGCGGCCGGACACGGTGGCGGGCGTCAGGGACGCGACGATGACCGCGGCCCTGCGGCGGATCAGGCCCTGCCTGATGACGTCGGCGACGACGATCCTCGCCCTGGTGCCGGTACTGACCGCCACGGGCCGCGGCAGCGACGTGATGGTCCCCATGGCCATCCCGTCGTTCGGCGGCATGCTGCTGGTCCTGCTGTCGGTGTTCTTCGTCCCCGTCCTCTACTGCTGGATCGAAGAGCGGAAGCTGGGGAGGGAGGCGGAGGGCGCGGCCGATGACGGCGATGGCGTCCAACCGGTTACCGCCGGGCCATCTTCCTGACGACAGCAATTCAACAGATCGTGAAAGCTGTGGTTTTGGATAGCCGTGTTAACCCGCAGGACACGAGTTATGCATACATCCGTCACAATTATTCCGTCCACCGAACGATGAATCTACCCTGCCGTGATTCTGCGTAGAAATCCACGCCTAATCGAACGGCAGGCCCCCGACGCCGTCACCCTCCGCCGATTCGGGTATTGTCTATTCTTCCTTGTTCATGCCCTGCACCGAATCGGTTTGATCCTGATCACTCGCGCCGCCCGCCTCCGTGCCGGCCGGCATCCCCGGCGCTGCGGCCGCCCCGCCACGGGGGAACCCGAGACGGGTCGCGGCGGTGATCATACCGCACGCCTCGAAGGCCGCCTGCGCATCCCTGGATCGCAAAAACGCCACAAAGTCTGCGGCGGCTTCGCCGACGTCCCCGGCAACACATACGTACACCCCCGCGGCCAGTGGATAGGCCCCGGACATAATGGTCTTCGCGCCCGGCACCACCGGCCCCTCCGCACCCTCGATCGGCACGACCCGCAGGCCTTTGAGCCGGGTATCCCGGTCTCCGGCCAGTTGCGCGGCGCCGACCAGGCCGATCGCCTTCACGTCGGAGGCAATACGCCCGAAGAGTGCCCGGCGGTCACCGCAACGATGAATCGCGGGCGGATTGCCGCCGACCCGGTGCCGGCTGACATACCGGCCGACGGCGGGATCCTTTTTCAGCGTGCAGGCGTCGATACGACCGGGCATACTCGATACCGCGTCCCATTGTCTGACCCGGCCGGTGAATATCTTCTTCACCGCGGTGGGGGTAAGGGATTGAATATCGCTTCCCTCGTTGACCACCACGACGGGCGCGGACGCCGCGAGCTTGTACTGTTTCAGGCCGGAGAGGTCCTTTTCGCCATCCGATGCCATCGGCCCGCGGCAGAGAAACAGCGGCATGTCGTAGTCCGGCTTACGTTTGGCGGCAGTGACGAAGCGGTTTATGTAACCGGCGTCTATACCCGGCGCACGCGGTACGTAGTGCAGTTGAATCGGCTTTTGCGCCCGCACGTAGGCCACCGCCAGGTCCTGCGCGGCTTCCGCGAAGACGGCGTCGCCGATCATGCGGATATGTTCGCCCTTCCCCGCCTTCATGGCCTTTACCCGCTGGTCGGCGTAATACTGCTTTTCGTGCCAGGGGGTGATGATGTTATAATCATCGGCTATTTTTCCTGCCGCATCAGACACACAAAACTCGCAAAAGTCTTTTGCGATGTTGGGCGCATCCGGATGTAAATAGAGAACCAGCGGTTCCGTGAGGGGATAATCCTTTTGGATTATGGGTTTGAGACTCGGCTTGATACAATCGGCCATCGAATAGTCCACTTGATTATGAATCTTTTGTTTCTGCTCAATCGCCGCGTACTTATCCCTATCTGCTTTTCTAATGGCTACTATCTGTATATCATTATGTTTTATCTCCCGACCATCACACAGAATCAGCCCGAAAGCGCGTGAGTCATTATGCACCTGTTCAATAATATCACCATTCGGCTTAGGTTCAGGAATATTCATGACATTCCAGTGTGGACCTGACCAGCATTTGTCAAGTTTATCCTCATCAGTATTTATCAGCAGAAAGTATTGTGTAGTAATAATTTTGGTAGGCCGTGTACCTGACCATCCACCATACACATTAAACCACACGTTTGAAATATAATCGCATGCGTATATATCAGTGTTATTATTTCTAAGCTTGGATAAATATGTGTTACTGCGGTGAGCCCGCAGAGCGCACAGCACCTTGATTCTGTCATAAGGACCCGCACTTCGTGGCCAATTTATAAGGTCCGTATCAAGTTTATCATAATATGCCAAGTGCTTTTTATAAGTAGTAGCAGAATAAAAAGTATTGGAGCGTCGAATATGTTCGGCTTTAAAGCATAATTTACGAGCATCTCCGACAGTCATTTTGTCGATATTATGAGACGTTTTGCTTAATATAATCACGCGATACTGTCCAACATAGTACTTGTTGATTGATTCATGCTTTTTGGGAAATCTCTGGATCAACCACAAACGCTCATATAGGGTTAGTGGGTGGATATAATGCACAAGAATGTCACAATCACCGTCGACAAAATAGGACATGTTTTTGCCGGAATGCCAGTTTTTTAATCTGAGCGACTCTTCGGGATGGCCATGTAATGCGACGAATTCATTTTTGAGTGCTTTGATTAACGGCGTATTGTACCTGGAAATACTTCCTACTATCACGGGTTCAGCCAAAGCCGCATCCGACCCGTCACTCGGCAAGGCGGCATATAGCACCACCACTGCCACTTTTACGCATATAACTATTTTCAATCGTGCGCCCCAGTTGGCATAACGCGTTATCGCCATAAATAGTTCACTTTCGTTCAACTATAACTCTCACCCCTTGATCATTACTGGTTGTCAATTGTACACTCTTATTTTTAATAATACTGTATTTGCCCCTTAATTCATATGGCAATTTAAAAACTATTCTCGTAGCAAGCATATTTCCTTTTGTAAAGTGAAATTCTTCTTTATTTACGACAATCTGACATTTCTCATTACCCCCAAGCCCATGCATCCACCTGTCAACTACCTCACCATCATTGGTGTAGGTTTCACAAAATATATCATTCAGAACTTTAAACTTACGCAATCCTGTATTTGTTTTTAAATAAATTGATGCGCTTATAAGCGGTGGCTGTTTGAGTCTCCATATTACACTTACAGGTTCGTTATTCTTTACTATTATATTTTTATTATGTCTACTTGTGTATGAATAAGGTGCCCTGTACGTTAATCTGTATTTACCATGGCGATGTCCATAATATTGTATTAACCCTTCATCGTTGGCCTTCAATTTTTTGTAAGCTATTGCGTATAACGCCCCTTTAACGTCCCC
>CAZLBC010000070.1:0-26422 GCA_964557575.1 uncultured Planctomycetaceae bacterium | reverse complement strand
GTAAAAAGCGGTATTGATAAAGCAGAGAGATAACAGGCGCGCCGGGCCGGTTTGCTGGCATGTTTGTTTTTCATGCATACCGATCCGCGATCTCCCGGTAGCGGTCGTACTCCTCGATCCTGCCGCGCTTGCGGCATCCGTTCGCCACAACAGTCGCCTTTTTTGCCAGTGCCCGCCGCGCCAGGACCGCCTGTTCTTCGCTGAGTGTTCCGCTTCCGAGCAGGTCCATGATGCTGCGGACCCGGTAGCGGTCCAACCCCGGACCGGATGCCGACAACTGCCCGGGGTGTCCGCTGTATCGTGTCAGGAGAAATTCGTCCACCAGCCCGACCGGCCGACAGCAGGTGATCCGCAGCCACAGGTCGTAATCCTCGCACACCGGCAGATTCTCGTTGAAGCCCCCGGTCTCCTCGAGCAGTGTTTTTTCCATGATGACCGACGACGGGGTGACCATGCAGCGCTCCAGGCTCTCAGCGAACAGGTCTCCGGCGAACTTCCGGTAGGGGGCGGGCGGATTGACCCTCGTGCCGTCGCGGATCCATATCTCCCCGGTCTGGGAAATGCGATAACCGGGATTATTGTCGATCCACGACAGGTGGCGCCGGAGTTTCTCGTCGTGCCATTGGTCGTCGGAGTCCAGGAACGCGATCAGCGGCGCGGCCGCCGCCGCCGCGCCCCGGTTGCGGGCGCGGGAAACGCCCCGGTTCGTTTTCATTCTGATATAGCGCACCCGGGGGGCGCAGCCGTCGAAAAAGGGGAGGCTGTCGGTCCCGTCGTCTGATCCGTCGTCGATTACAATCAGTTCGAAGTCGCGGGCGCTCTGGTTGAGGACCGACTGCACGGCCCGGGGCAGCAGGTCGCGGCGGTTGTACGTCGTAATAATGACCGAAACGGCGGGCATACACAGTCCTCGCAGTATCATTCCGTGGAAAACAAGAATAAACGAGTTTCATCGCCGGGGTAAGGGAAGATCCCGACATTTCGCCCTTCACTGGTGTTTTTCGGGTTCTCATCATAAAATGGTCCGGTCATGGCACGACGATTCATACGATTTTCACTGGCGGTGAAGATTCGCCTCCTGTTCGGCCTGGCGCTGCTGGCGGTTATCGTCACCGCGCTTGCCGTTCCCTGGTATTTCATGGAGGTTCCGACCGAACACGGACTCGAGGCGCCGACGCGGGAACTCACCAGGATGCGACTGAAGGAATGGGAGGCCTGCCACAACGTCCCCAAAAAAAGCGGCCAGGCCCGCGACAAGGGAAGCCTGGTATATGCGTATTACCAGGAGGACCGCCCGATCGGCATCAAGGGTCCCTCGTTTCACACGATCTACGGACCCGATCCGGTAAAGGGGCTGGATCACACCGCGCAGCGGGCCCTGCGCTATTTCAAGGAAACGGGGAACCGGGATATTTTCTGGACGGAGAGCGAGGAAGAACAGGCCGGACAGGTATACCGGGGGTTTCGACTCGTGCGCAATACGACCCGCTGCAGCCAGTGCCACAACCCGCGGGCGAAGGATATCGGAGAGCAATTGCGTTTTGAACCGGGGCAGATGGTGGCGCTTATCGACGTGACGCTCCAGAAGTCGCTCGCCTCGGGTTTGCTCTGGTGGACCCGTGGCGCGTTCGTTGTCGGCGGTATCGTCGCGGCCCTCCTGGCGGTCATATTCTTTTCCGCCATCGTCAGCCGTATCATTCTGCGTCCCGTACGGGATCTGCGCCGGCTTGCCGACGAGGTCGCGGACGGCAATCTGGAGGCCCGGAGCGACGTGCGGACCGGCGATGAACTCCAGCGGCTCGGCGACAGTTTCAACGAAATGCTCGACGGTATAAACGATCAGCATAATCGCCTGAAATCGGCGAACCGGGCGCTGGACCAGAAGCTCGTTGAGCTCGGCGAGGTGAACGTTGCCCTCTACGAGGCGAACCAGATCAAAACGGAGTTCCTGGCGAATATTTCTCATGAACTGCGCACGCCGCTGAACAGTATTATCGGGTTTGCAGACCTCATGCGAGACACAGACGACGAGCGGATGGCCCGGTACGGCGCCAATATTGTCACCGCGGCGAAAAACCTGCTCGGGATGATCAACAATATGCTCGACCTCGCCAAGATCGAGGCCGGGAAATCAAAGATCAACCGTGATAAGATCTCCCTCATCGATACCTGCAGAACCCTGATGACCCTGATGGACCCGCTGGCGCGCCAGAAAGATATTGCGCTGAGCAGCCGGCTGGACGAAAACATACCGATCGTATCGACCGACGGTGCGAAGATTCAGCAAATCCTCTACAACCTCCTCAGTAATGCCATCAAGTTTACACCGCCCAAGGGGGCCGTTGAACTCATCGCGGATTACGTGCCGGCCGACGCCGCCGAGGGAGGGGACCGGGTACTGATTTCCGTCAGGGATTCCGGGCCGGGGATTACGAAATCCGACCAGGATCATATTTTTGAAAAGTTCTACCGGGTTGACGCCACGCTGACCAAGGAGTCGACCGGCACGGGGTTGGGGCTTGCCATCTGCAAGGAACTGGCCGGATTGCTGGGCGGCAAAATAGAATTCCAGAGCACCGCCGGCGAGGGCAGTATCTTCACCCTGTCTCTCCCCGTCGAGCCGGCTGAGACGTGAGTATGCCGGTCTTTTACAAGGCTATTAGTACCAGACCATGACGAACAGGTTCGGTTCGGACGTCTTGCCTTCCAGCGTGGCAAGGGTCTGGCAGACGTGCTTGACCTCGATCCCGTTTTCGTCGATCCAGCCGTTGATGTTGTTTTCCATCAACTGGAGCGGATTTGCGGCGACCCTGGCGTTGAAAATGCGGCAGCGCGTGGCGCCGTTGCCCGTGATATTCATGTCCCGCTTGAATTCGGTTTTCCTCTGCAACCCGGAGCTCCCGCCGGTTTCCATGTGGGCGTCTTCAGACAAGTCCACTTCGTCGACGAGTGAGATCGCGCTGAGTTCCTCTTCCTCCACGGACTGCGGCTCTTCAGGCGCCGGTACCGGCACCGGTTGCGGTTTGCTGCCTTCTTCGACCGGGACGGGCTCGTTGTCTTTCGCTTCGTTGTCGGTCATGTCCTTGCTCCTTGCGGCTCTCTGGGAAATGATATGGAAAAGAATGTGGTTGCCATTATAATTCTCTCCGCGCGTCGATCAAAGTCGACAGTCGGGAAAACGGCACAATTCGACGTTTTTCTACCCGTGCCCCGTGTACGCGCAAAACAGACACTGATTTCCCGGAGTGTGGCGGTGAACGTATTCAGAGGTATCATGGTGCTGCTGATCTCCGGGGCGGCCGTCTTCTCGGTTGTGTTCGTTCGTGACCGTCGAAGCGAGGGGCAAGAGCACGCCGCGTTCCGCGATCGTTCCGGCGGTGCGGCGGAGGCGGCCTACCGGGGCATATCGCTCCAGATACATTCCGGTGATCCGCGCAGGCCCTACGAGGACATGGTGCGGGAAATCGCGGCAACCGGCGCGAATGCGGTTAATATCGTGGTTCACGGGTACCAGGAGAACACGCGGTCGAGTTCCGTGTATATTGACGCCCGAAAAACGCCCGGCGAGAAAAAGCTGAAGCGTATCATCAACGCCGCCCATGAAAACGGCATGGCGGTGATGATCATGCCCGTTCTCAGGCTTTCCCATTCCGAAGGAAGCTGGCGGGGAAGAATCAAGCCGCAAAAACCGGACCGGTGGTGGAACAGTTATACCGATTGTATTTGCCACTTTGCGTCGATCGCGGAGGATTCCGGGGCCGAGATCGTGTCGGTCGGTTCGGAACTGATTTCGATGGTTGAGCACGAGGATCGATGGCGGCAACTGATACGGGCCGTTCGCGGCCGGTATTCGGGCAAGCTGATCTATTCGGCCAACTGGGACTGGTACAAGGTCACGCAGTTCTGGGACGACCTGGACCTGGTGGGCATGACGAGCTATTACACCTTGGCAAAAGGAAAAAACCCTTCGCTGCGAGAGATGCTTGATACCTGGCGGGGCATACGGGAAGAGATACTGCAGTGGCAGCGGACGGTGGGAAAACCGATTGTCTTCACCGAGGTCGGCTGGCCGAACCAGGAGACGGCGGCGGAGTATCCGTGGAATTACTACAAGTCGCCCGACAGTCCCGATCCGCAGCAGCAAATGCGGTGTTTCGAGTCATTTTTCAGGACCTGGCACGGAACCCCGGGCGTCGCCGGTTACTTTATCTGGGAGTGGCGTGACCGGCCGGATTACGATACGCGCCCCGGTACGGACACCTCCTACTGTCCCCGGGAAAAGCCGGCGATGGAGATACTCCGGGCATACTTTCGCCGGGGGCCGGATGCCCGTCGCCGGCCGTCGACCCGGGAGCGTCATGAGCGATGACTGCCTTCGCGCACAACAACCGTACCGTGGTGTTGACGGTGCTGGCGGCGCTTTTTGCCGCGCCGAACGCCGTGTTTTCAGCCGGACCGGTACGGGCCCTCTCGTCGGGTGATGACGCGGTGTGGGCGTGTGGGGATTCCGGGCTGGTCATGAAGAGTACGGACGGGGGAATGACGTTTTCCCGTGTGGAACAGCCGGGGACCGCGGACCTGCGTGCCATTTCGCTGGAAGGGCCCGCGGCGGCGTTTATCGGCGGCCTGCCGGTGACCGGCGGCCTGGCGGGCATGGGGGGCGGGGTTATTGTCCGTACCGACGACGGCGGCCTGACTTTCAATTCGATCCCGTTCGACAAGCCGGGGAGGTTATACGACGGCACGGTTCGGGGAGATTCGGCGCTCGTGCTCGGGCAGGTTTCCGGGTCGTCCGGCTGGGGCATCTGGCTGACGACGAGCGGGGGACGGCAGTGGCGGTCCCTGGAAGGGCCGGGTGAGGCGGGATACCTTTCGACGGCATGTCTGCAGGGCGTGCACGAAGGATACCTGTTCGGGCCGCGGCGGCGGGTCATCACGCTCGGCGGGCGCGGCGGTCTGAACGTGCTGCCGTCGCCGCTGGAGGGCGGTGAAGCCATAAACGCCTCCGCGTCCGCGGGCGATGATGTCTGGGTCGCGGGGCGGCAGGGCACCGTGATGTCCGGCGCGCCTCCCGAACGACGGTGGTCGCGGCACAATCTGCCCTTTCCGCCGGGGGTCAGGCGGCTCGCCGGTTTTGAGGCCGTCGCGTTTCGGGGCCGCCGCGGCGTGATTGCCGGCGGCCTCGCGGGCCTGCTGTTTTGTACCACCGACGGCGGCAGAAATTTTACCGCCCGCGCCGCCCCGCTGCCGGGCCCGGTTCACAGTGTTGCGTTTCTCGGCGACAATATCCTGCTTGCGGGCGGTGACGCGGGGCGGATCTGGCGCAGCGAGGATTTCGGCGCAACCTGGCGGCTTGCGGCCGGGAGGGAAAAAACCGACATACTCTTCGTGGCGGCGGCGGCGGATCGCAGCATATACCCGGCGATCGTATCCCACTCCCTGGCGGGGTGCTCCGTCGCGGTGCTGTACGCCACGGTTCCCGACGGCGGCAACGGGTACGATCCGCGCCCGCCCCTGGCGTCCGCCGCGGTCCGGGCCGGTGCCGGCGGCGTTTCGTTCCTGGAGGATTTCACCTCCGTCGTCGGTACGCGCCTGGCCGACCATGCCGCCGCGGAGGACATCGAGCGGTACTGGTCCGAGCAACTGGACCTCGATGCGGGTGACGAGATGGCCCGCCAGGTCGCCGCCGCCGTGAGACTCTACCGGCCCGCGGTACTCGCGGTCGGGCCGGGGGGTCGGGGACCGCGCGGCGTGCGGGCCGAAAACAGGTATGTCTCCCGCGCGGCCTTGGATGCCGTGATCGGGGCAGGAATCGAAGATGACGATGCTGCGGACATCCTCCCCGATCCGCACCGCGTCCGGCGGGTCTTCGCCGGCGTGGAGGAAAACGAAACGTGGCATCCGCCGTGGGACCGGGAGCCGGCGTACGCCCGGCGGCCTTCGCTCCTGGTGGACGGTGCGCTGTTTCCTGCCGGCGCCGTAACGTGCGTCGGGGTCCGGGCCGCCGCGGCGGTATGGTCCCTGGGCGGATACGGTTTCGCCGACCGGCCGCCGCGCCGGACGGCATACGTCGATGCCGCGCGGGAGGGGAAGGTCTATGCGCTGATGACGGCGGGGCTGCCGGGATGCGCGGGGTACGTGCTGCCCCGGGCGGCGGTATCTGAGGCCCTCGCCGGTATGGCGGGGTGCGTGCAGTTTCGTTTCGCCGATGACAGCGGCGACCTGCCGGCACTGCGGCGAAGACTCGCCGCCGAGGCCCGGAAGGAGGCCCCGGATGCCGGGGCCGATCCGGCGCTGCTGGCATGCGACCGGTTGTTGATGCTCTGGAAGCGGTTCATGGAGACCGGACGGCCCCGGGAGGCCGCCGCAACCATGGAACTGTTCCTTGAACACGGCCGGGGTCACCCTCTCTTCGCCCGGATGAACGTCATTCGCTTTTCGCACCTCTGTTCTTCGGAGTTTCGGCTCACGCCCGCCGGCAATCCTGCCGGCAGCGTCGCCCGGGACTCGCCGTCCTTTATCCGCGCGGTCAAGAGCTTTTCCCGCTGGCGGCGCTGGTGTTACACCCCCTCCGGAACGATACTCTATGCCCACGCCCTCTGCGCGGCCGGTAAGATCCGGGAGGGACTGGGTGTTTTCAACGGCGTAACGGAAAAGAATTACGGGCCGCTCTGGGCGGCGTATGCCGGAAACGAAACGGCAATCAGGGGCGGGGCCCGGCCCTCGCGGCGGCGCTGCAGGACCGCCGGTGCCACGTTTGTCAAAGCCCGTGGAACGGTTGACGGCAGGCTCGATGAGCCGTTCTGGAGCGACCTGCCGTCGCACGCCCTGCATCCGGCGGGCGGCGGGGACCGGGCCGGCCCCGCGGGTGAGTTGAAACTGTTTCGCTCCATCGGGAGCCTGGCAGTCGGGCTGCGGCTGGACTATGCGACCGCGCGGCGGTGGACGATCGCGCTGGCGATCGACGGCGACCGGGACGTCTGGACGCAGTTTGTCCTCCGTCTCGACGGCGGCGGCAGGCGGACGTGCGCCCTGGCCGCCCGGCTGGGGCCGGAACTGAAACTGCCGAGCAAGATCGTCCCGGCGGCGGTTTCCCGGCGGCAGTTGGGCGACCTGTTCTTCGAAATCGCCGTGCCCCTGTCGCTGTTCGGCGAACCGACGGCCGGGCGCATATGCAATTTCCAGTTGCGGGCCGAATCCGCCGGGTCCGGTGGCCGCAGGGTTCTCTATTTCAGTCCTCAGCCCGACCGGCGGCTGCTGCCGGAGCGGTACGGCCTGGTACGGATCCCGGCGGCCGGAACGGCGACCGACGGGCGTTGAAAGACTGCCGTTTGAGTCGCTACAGTTCGGAGTTGGTAAACCCCTCCCCGCATTTCTTTCCGGCCGCCCTCAGCAGGTCGCGCAGGTGGTCGTCCATGGTGAAGTAGAATACCTGCCAGCCCGCCCGGGCCAGCGTCACGCAGTAGTCGACCAGGTGCGGGCGGCGCCGCCAATCGGAGTGCTGGAACGCGTCGTCGAGAAGCAGAAAGGCCCGCTGTCCTCCCATCGCCACCGAGGCCATCCCCGTGCGCAGTGCCAGGAGGACCTGCTCGGCGGCCCCGGTGCTGAGTGATTCGAGCGGGTATTCGCCGTCGTCACCGAGAAGGACGAGCCCCTCATCCTTCCTGAACACGGATTCGTACCGACCCGTCAGCAGGCGGAGCGGGCCGGCAAGTTCCTCCCGGCGGAGCCCATCGTCTATCCGCGCATTCTCCTCGTCCCTGAGGCCCGCGAGTGCCCGGTGCACCTGTACCTTCGCCAGTATCTCGGCGGTGATATCCCGGTATGCCGCGGCGGCTTCGTCGCGGCGTTTTCTCAGTTCCTCGACCAGGTCCTCCCATTCCCGGCTGCGGGAGCCGGTTTCCTGCCCGATGCGCGTCTTGAGTTCCTCCAGGCCGTCGAGCCGTTCGGCCAGTTCCCGGTCGGTCTCATCGAGCCGGCCCCGCGCCCGGTCATGGGTTTCCCGGTCCCATGCGATCCCCGGGTCTTCGCCGCGTTCCCCGTCCGGCGCGCCGCCGATTGCGGCGAGATCTTTCTCGATACGGCGGTGTTCGGCCGTGAGCGTTCGCCGCGCTTCCCTGCGTTCAGTGATCGCTGCCGTCCACCGTTCCGGCGCCGGTTCCGTATGCGCCAGTGCCGCGACCCGGCGCGAGATGTCCGCTTCCATCTCCCCCAGCTCGGCGGTCAACTGTTCCCGCCGCTCGCGGCGGTCGGTGAGGCGGTACCGCTGCTCCTTCAGGGCTTCCACCCGGGCATCGAGGACGGCCCCGTCCGCGAGTTGCTCCCCGAATCTCCCGCGGTAGTCGTCCCTGAGCCGGGCGCACTCTTCACGGTCGCCGCGGGTCGCCAGTTGTGCCGTTACGAGGCGCCGATACAGGAGGACCAGGACGCCCGCCGCCGCGGCGGCGGCGAGGGATATGATACCCCGCCCGATTGCCGCGGTGATCCCCGCCGCCGCCAGGCAGGACAGCGCCGCCCAGAGGCAGTACGACGATTGCCGGCCGGGGGTGTCGGTGCCCGACAGCGCGCGATACCGCGCCGCGGCCTGTTCCGCCCAACGGCAGTCGCCCTCGACGCCCGCCAGCGCGGCGAGCGCCGCGTCGTTTTCCTCCCGCTCGCTGTTTTTCGACCGGTAGAGGGTGATCTCCCGTTCGAGCCCGTTGACCTCCTCCTCGGGGGGGAGGGCGGCGATCTTGTCCTCGAGTGCCCGCATCTGTTCCCGCAGGGCGAATGCCCGGTAGCGGCGCGCCTGTTCGAGGCGGGCGACCTGCTCTTCGAGCGCTTCTTTTTGTTTCCTGAGGCGGTAGACCTCCCCGGAATCGTACCCCGCCTCGACGTCTTCGAGGAGCCGTTCGACCTTGTCCAGCGCCTTCCGCGCCTTGTTGCGCGCCTTGATTTCTCCCTTGTTGTCGCCGTCGATGACCCCCGGCTCCGCGACGGCGGCCTTCCTGAGTGTCTTTGATATCCTGTTTTCTATCCGGTCGAGGATGCCGACCCCGGAGAGACAATTTCTCAATACGTCGCGGCCGACGCCGTCTCCGGCATCGGCGGACAGCGCCGTCCGTCCGGCCTTGACGACCAGCAGGCGCGACAGGTCACGCGGCAGTCCGCGGTCCTCCGCCCAGCAGTCGTCAAGTTTTCTGCCGGTCTTCGTGAACCGAACCGCTTCGTCCGACAGTCCCGATACCGTGATTTTTCCGGAAAGGTCCCATTCCCGCAGGCCCCAGTCCAGGCCGGTCCGCGCGCCGGTTTTGAACAGGAGGCGTATCATCGCCTCGACGAGATACGTCTTGCCGCTTTCGTTGGGTCCGTACACCAGGTTGAGGTCGCCGGGCCGGAGATGAAAATCCTCCGCGAGCGGCCCGCCGCCCTTTATCGCGATGTCGGTGATCCTGATGCTCATGCGGTGCCCCCGTCGTCGTAGACCAGAGCCATGGCTCGCAACACCACGTCGTCGAGGGAGGGTTCATCATCGTCGGAAGGCCAGTGGAGCGATTTGACCAGGGCCCGTGCCCGTTCGGCGATGTTCGCGAGCTGCGGGTCCCGCGAGACGCGGAGTTCGCTCACATCCGGTCCGGCGTCCTCGTAAAAGGCGAATGCGCGAAATCCCCGTTCCATTGTCTCCCGTATCGCGCTGCGATCGGCGGCATACCCCGTCGCGGTGACCCTGAGGCGCACCTTCGGGTATTCCGCGGGGGTGATCTTCCAGCCTTCGATCCGTCCGGCGATAGCTTCCTCCAACTGCCGCGCTTCATCGTCACCGGGAATCACCATGAACCGCTCGTCGAAAAAGAGCAGCTCTGTCGTAACGGTGACGCGTTCGACCCGCCGGGCGGCGGTGTCGTACACGAGAAAGCCCCGCCGGCCCGTCTCGGTGATATCGAGTCCGCAGGGGGAACCGGTGTACCTGACGGTGTCCGCGACAACCGGTTTGTGGATGTGGCCGAGGAACACGGTTTCCGGCTTGGCCCGCTCGAGGTCTTTTCGGGACAGCGGCATGTACACGCCCGGCTCGAGGGGGTTTACTTCCCGGGTGCCGGCGCAGTAGTCGCAGTGAGAAACGAGGATCCATCGTCGGCCTTCGAGGCGGCCGGCACAGGCGGCCATCGCCTCGCCGGGTTCTACCCCGCGACGGTAGGGAAGGAAGAGAAAGGGCACGTCGTCGAATGCGCGGACGGCCGGCTCGGCGTGTACGCGGACGTTTTCGGCCGTGATGTCCGCGTCGCTGATGTCCGGGTCGTGGTTGCCGGGGATCACGTGCAGTTCGATCTCCGGGTAGGCGGCGCAGCGTTCCTCGAACGCCGCGTAGTCGCGGACATTCTCATCGAAGAGATCCCCGGCGACGACCAGGACGGGAATGTCCCGTTCCCGCAGTTGATCGAGAATATTCTCCAGCGCGCGGTATCGCTCCGGGTGTTCGCCGCCGCTGCGCAGGTGCACGTCTGCCGTGATGCCTATCTTCATAATCCTGTCCGGCCTTTCCGGTGACAGTGTATCGAACGTGCGCCGCGGGGTAAAGGATGCGGGCGCCTTTCGCGTGAGAACGTGATTGTTCGACGCGAGTCGGGAACGCGGCTTGCCACCCCATAATACCCGTCGCGATGAATTGACAGGCGCCCCGACGGCCGATACAGTTTACCTGCGCGAGATCATGAACGAACCCCCCGATCGCGGGGCATTTCCAGGCCATTGTCTCTCTGGAGTACGCGACGATGACGAGAACTCAATCCACCGGCGGCATCAGCAGGAGAACCCTTCTCGAAACGGCGGGCGCCGCGGCGACGGTTGCCGCCGTCGTCCCCCGGCACGTCCTGGGGAAAGGACAGCGGCCCCCCAGCGAGAAGGTCACCATGGCCGCCGTCGGCTGCGGCGGGCGATCGTGGGCGGACATGCGGGGGCTTACCAATCACGGTGTCAACTGGGTCGCCTTGTGCGACGTCGACGAGCGGCGGGGCGCACCGGGGCTCAAGAAGTATCCGAAAGCGAAGCAGTTCAGGGATTTCCGCAAGATGCTTGACGCCGTCGAAAGAGACGTCGACGCCGTCCTGGTCGGCACGCCCGATCATACGCACGCCGTGGCCGTGATGAACGCCGTCAAGCGCGGCAAGCACGTCTACTGCGAGAAACCGCTCGCGCACAGCATCTACGAGGTGCGCGAACTGATGACGGCCGCCCGCGAGCGGAAGGTGGTCACGCAGATGGGAAACCAGGGCCACTCCGCCGAGCACATCCGCCTCTTCTGCGAGTGGATAGGGGACGGGGCCATCGGGCAGGTCACGGAGATCCACGCCGTCTGCGGCGCGTTCCGGAATACCTACTGCCAGATGCGCAACCTGCCGAAACTGAAGGAAAAACACGCGGTGCCCGATACCCTCGACTGGGACCTCTGGCTCGGTCCGGTGCCGGCGCGGCCCTATAATCCCGTTTACCTGCCCGGCAAATGGCGGGGCTGGCTGCCCTTCGGGACCGGCTGCATCGGCGATTTCGCCTGTCACGTGCTGGACCCGGAGTTCTGGGCCCTCGACCTCGGCTCACCCGAAGCCATTGTGGCCGAGGCCGACGACTGGGACCCTGAGAAACACGGGCTGACTTATCCCCCGGGGACGAAGATCACCTACCGCTTTCCGGCGAAGAAGAGCCGCGGGCCCGTCACGCTCTGCTGGTACGACGGCGGCCGCACGCTGCCCTCCCCGGAGGACATGAAGCAGCTCAAGAAGGTCTGGAATTACAATTCAGGGTCCCTGATCGTCGGTACCGCGGGGAAGATGGTGCACGGTTCCCACGGGGCGGGGGCCTGCCGCATTGTCCCGGAAGAGAAGATGCGGGCCTACACGCGGCCGGCGCGAACCATCCCCCGCGTCAAGGACCACTACTGGGATTTCCTGAACGCCATACGCACCGGCGGCAACGCCGGTTCCAATTTCGACTACGGCGGTCCCCTGACGGAGATCCCGCTGCTCGGCGTCATCGCCCTGCGCATGCTCGGGCAGGAACTGAAATGGGACGGGCCGGCCATGCGGTTTACCAACTCTCCCGCGGCGAACCGGCATATCAATCCCCCCCGCCGGGAAGGCTGGCCGCTGTAGCAGCCACGAAGGATACCGCCATGATTCGAACAGACGCGCCCGTCATCGTGTGTTGCATCCTGTGCGCCGCCGCCACACTCCCCGGCGGCGAAAACCGGCTCCGCCGCGGGCATGCCCAGAAACCCGCGGAGGCCGCCCGCGAACTCGCGGCGTTCAAGAGATCCTCTGCCGACCTGGCCGGCTGGGACCGGGAGAAGCTGCTGGTCTTCGGGCCCGGCAATCCCTATCCCGCCGACGCGGTGAAACCCAATACTCCGCTGCCGTAGGAGACGCGGTCCCTGAACCGGGGCGCGAAGAGTTGAGATGTGTCGCGCGTGAAAACAAGAACGAAAATATATTGTGCCGTCGCGGCGATAACCGCGGCTGCCGCCGTCGCGGCCATGCTGTTTGTTGTCGGGGGCGGTCCGTCCGCGGCCGCCGTGCCCCGCGTGGAGGTGCTTCAGGTCACCGATGCGGAGGCCACGATCGCCTGGCAATCGGTGTCTCCGACTCCCGGCCGCGTCGCGTACCTGCCGGCGGGGGAGCGGGGCGAACCGCGGATCGCCGACGACCGGACGGTCGGGACGGTTCACGAGGTGGTATTGCCGGGGCTTGAGCCGGGGAGGCTGTATCGCTACCGCCTGCCCGACCGGCCGGGTCCCTGGATGGAGTTCCGGACCGCACCGCTTCCGGCGTCTGCCTTCTCGTTTCTCATCGTGCGCGGCGCGGGAGAACGGCAGATCCGGTCCTTGCTCGCGTCTGAAATGCCCGACTTTATCCTGGCGGCCGGCGACAACCCCGGTATCGACACCGCCCGGCCGTACTGCCCGGTGTTCGACCGGTGGGGCATCGACTCGCCCTACCTGCGAAGCCGTTCCCGCGGCGAAACGCCGCGCGAGGGCGGCACTGTCATCGCCTGGGGCGGCCTCCGCCTGGTCGTGGTAAACGACCCGGACGAGCCGCTCGCGCCGTTTTTGGAAGGCGCAGCGCAGCACACCATCGGCCTCTACTGTCCGGCGGAAACGGCGGGGATCGCCGAAAAGATATCCTCCTGGAATGCCGGGCATGCCGCGCAGCGGATTTCATTCGTGATCGAGGCGTCCGGCCGTCCCGGCGGCAGAGACGGGGGGTTCTCCCGCGTGTCCGTGCCCCCGGACGGCGCGATCGCGGCGCGGGTTGATATCGGCCCCGACTGTTCCCGGCTGGTCTTCCTCGGGCGGGACCGTCGCGACGTGGTCCTGCGCAGCCCGGCACTGAAACGAAAACGCACCTGCCGGGAATGCCGGCGGCTCGCGGACCGGGGGGCCTACGAGGAGTCGATCGCGGCCTACCGGGAATTCATCGCGAAACACGCCGGCCATTACCAGGTTGACGATGCCTACCACGCCGTCGCGGACATTCTCGATAAAAAACTGTTTCGGTTCCGGGAGGCGATCCGGTGGTACCGGCGGCTGATCGACCGGCATCCCGACAGCCCGCTCGTGCCCGTGGCGTCGCGCCGGCTGGCGTACCTTCGCGAACACGACGATCACGATTTCGCCCCGCTGGCCCGGTTCGAACGGGTACGGCGGGTGGCATACCGTCGCACGGAAAAAGATCCCGCCGCCCGGAAGGCATGCCTGGAGAGGGTCGCGGCCATCCTGGACGAATACCCCGACAGCCGGATCGCGCCGACCATGCAGTACTGGCTGGCGAACCAGTACCGCCGCGTTGATACGCCCCGTGCCGTCGCTTGTTACCGCGCGTTGTTGCAACGGTATCCCGGCAGCGCGGTTGCCCGCGACGCGTGGCTCGAGATGGGCGAGGCATGGTACGACGCGGGATGCTACCGGAAGGCGGCGGCGGTTTTCGTGGAGGCCCTGTCGAAGGACCCGGTGCGGGCCGACGACATACGCGCCCAGCTCGGCAGGGCCCGACGGAACATCAGGCGGGGCCACCTGGCGATCGCTTCCTGGTGCTGCCTCGCGGCGATGCTCGCCGCCGCTGTCTTCCTGCCGCCCGCCGGGCTGCAACGGGGGCGCTGGACGCTGTCCCTGGCCGCCTTCGTCCTGCTGGGATCCTTTCTGCTCGCGGCGGGATGGCTGTTCAGGGAGCAGTTTGCATCGAACCGCGAACTGGTGATACTGGCCCTCGGTTTCGCGGCGGCGGGAACGCTCGGGCTTCCCTTCTCGTCGAATATCGGCCGGGTGTTTCGCCGGCCGGCGGGCGGGCTGTCGGCTCGACTGGCGGCCGGCCTGCTGTTCCTGGCGGCGGGATGCTACCTGGTGATATACTACACGAACGTCCATTACCTTGTCGTCGCGGGCCTCTGAAAGGAAATGTCATGAGAGTAATGCTGTGTGCGGCGGTCATCTTCATCGTGACCGGGTGCGGTGACCGGGAGGGGGCCGATCCCGACGGCGGCGGACCGTTTGCACTGAAGGAAGCCGTCTCGTTTGCCGAAGCGGAGGTGACCGTCGAACGGCTTCGCAAAGCGAGCGACGGCCCCGTGGACTGGGACCGGGTTGCCCGGGAGGTCGCCGCTGCGATGCCGGTCGTCCGCCGGATCGACGCGTCGGCGGGGACCGGCTACGCGGCGGAGATCAACGCGGCCCTCGAAAAGTGTGCCGCCGGCACGCGCCCGCGGGTCAACCAGCAGGTCATCGCCAAGGGCCTCCAGCACGTCGCCGTTCTGGCGATCGGGCAGTGCCTGGACGCCGGGGCGGCGACGGTCGCCGCCGCGTTTTTTGAAGGGATACGCCCCACCTTCGCCCGGCGCGACCGTGATTTCTTCGATGCGCGACCGACGCTGGAGGCCGAGGCCGATGCGGCCCTCGAAGAAATCGCGGCCGCCGCCGAAACGGGTGACGTGGTCTCGGCGCGGCGGCGCCTCGATCGGGCGATACTGCGAACCTATGGATTATGCGTCCTCTACGAAATACGGCAGATCGAACAACTGCGGGACAGTGACCGGCCGGCCTGCGCCGTCAAGCAAAAGGAAGCCGCCGTGTTCTACCGGATCATCGCCGAGCGCGTGCGAAGGAACGCGCCCGGGGCCCACGATCGCATCAGGGCGATGCTTGACGGCGATTACGGAACGATGGACGCCGACGCGCTTGTCGAGACGCTCGCAACGGGACTGGGCGATATTCCACTGAGGTAGCCGATGAGAAACGAGAAATACACGGGGTCCGCCGGCCGCGTCCTGCGGGTCAAGAGCGGCTACAATCCCAATTCCAGTTCCGTCGGCAGCGATATACCCACCTTTCTGGCCGCCGCGGCAGGCGGCGCGGCGGCCGCCGCAATCATCCTCAACATCATCGCCGCCGCCCGGGACCGCATCGTCAGTGAGCGGCGGGACGAAGAGAAGAACGAGGATGATGCCGATGCGTAGGATATTGCTTGCGGGCATCCTCGCGGCGACGGCCGGCGCGGCCTGTTCCTGCGGGGGGCGCGAAGACGACCGGGCGCCGGATTTCAGGCTGCGCCGCCTCCGGGGGGGGCGGTTCTACCTCCACGATTACCGCGGCCGCGTCGTTATTCTCCTGTTCTGGTCTACCCGCTGCAGCGTCTGCATTCGCGAAATCCCGGCGATAACGGAGATCGCCCGCCCGTTCGGCGACGCGGTCACGGTGGCGGCGATATGCGTCGACCCCGAGAATCGCGACGAGGCCGCGCGGATTGCCTCAGTGAAGGGATTCGACTGTGCCATCCTGCTGGATACCGGTGAGGTTGCCCGGCGGTACGGGGTGGAAGCGGTGCCGGTCACCGTGGTGATCGACGGCCGCGGCCGCGAAGTGCTCCGCCGCCGGGGGTTCGATGAACACGTCTCGGCGTCCGTCGGGGACGTGATCGCGCGACTGACGGCGGAGCGGCCGGAATGAGGGCCGCGGCCGCCGTCGTGCCGATGCTCTGGGCCGCCGCGTCGTGGGGCGCCGTGGAGGTCGCCGCGGGTCCCTACCTGACCCGCATCACCAGGCATTCGGCGACCGTTAATATTCATTTTCGCCGGGCGACTGCCGTCGAGCTGCACGTCTTTTCCGGCCGGGAGCGGGTGGCGGCGGTCGACTCGCCGGCATCGCGCAGCCATGCCGTCGTCGTCGTCGGCCTTGAGCCGAACCGGGTCTATCGCTGCGTCATCCGTGCCGGCGAAGACGATGTCGCGACCCTCGACGGGTTCAGGACCGCCGGCCGGCCGGGCGATTCCTTCACCTTCGCCGTCTACGGCGATACCCGGCCGGGACAGACGAAGACGAAGCGCTTCCATCGCAACGTGGTCTCCCGGGTGCGTGACGCCGGTCCCTGCTTTCGCCTCGTACTCGGCGACATGGTCGACGACGGTTCCGAACCGGCTCACTGGGAAGCCTTTTTCGCCGCCGAGTCGCCGCTCGCCGGCAGCGCCGGGATCTTCCCCGTCATGGGAGACAACGATTACGACGGCGGCGACGGCCTGTTCGGTCGGTACTTTCCCGATGCGGCGGACGGGTTCTACCATTTCCGATGGAACGGGGTTCACTTTTTCGCCCTCAACGCCCGGGATGCCCGGGGCGCCCAGGACCGCGGCGAGCTGGATGCCGACAGCCGTCAGCTCCGCTGGCTGAAGGACCGCCTGTCCCGCCCGGAGGTCAGGGCGGCCCCGTTCCGTATCGTATTCATGCACGACCCGGTCTACATCTGCCGCGGGCGATCGGCCCGGCTCATGCGCGACGTGTGGGCGCGGCTATTCGTCGAACACGGGGTCGACCTGGTCTTTTCGAGCTGGCACCTCTACGAACGCTCCCGGCATGACGGGGTCCACTACGTCCTGACCGGCGGCGGGGGGGCGGAGCTGGTCTGGATGAGAAAAAACGACGACTATCCCGCGGTCGTCGATGCGCGGCGCCACCACTTCTGCCGCGTGGACGTCTTTGCCGGCGGGCTGACGCTGCAGGCGATCGCGGCAGACGGGACGGTCCTGGACCGTATCACCCTCTCACCCCGCGCCGGGGCCGGCGACAGTGCCCGGGATCTGAAGAGAAAAGCCCGGATCCTCTGCCGGGAAATCCCGATACCCGGGGGAACCGGAACGCCCGAGCTGCCGGTGTACCTGTTCTCCTACGACTGCGCGTACTGCGACAAGCTTCTCCGGCACCTGCTGCCGCGATGGGCGGATGAACACGGGGTGTCGCTGCACGTTTGCTACTACGACTTTGCCCGGAAGGGAACCTACGACCTGTTCATGGCCGCCGGGGCGGACTTCGGCCGGCAGGACGCCGGCATTCCCGCCATCTTCGCCGGCCGGGAGGTCTTCGGGGGGAGCGCGGAGATCGAGCGGGGGTTCCCTGCGCAGCTCGCCGCCTTCCGCCGGGATCCGGCCCGGTATCGGGAACAGAGTATCGTCCCCTTCACGCGGTCACGCGACACCGCGGCGATGCGGCGCGACACGTTCGATTCGTTGACCCTGGGGCTGGTGATATCGGCCGGCCTGGTCGACGGCCTCAACCCCTGCGCGTTCGCGGCCGTGATCTTCCTGGTCTCCTACCTGACGCTCGTGGGCGGCACCCGGCGGCAGATCCTGCTGGCGGGGGGGCTGTTCACCGCCGGCGTCTTCGCCGCCTACATGCTCATCGGCATGTTTCTCTACCGGATCGCGGGCATGCTGCCGACGGGGGGTACGGTCCGGCTGGTCGTCAACTGCGCGATGCTGGCCCTCCTGGCGGCGCTTACCGTTCTGAGTCTCGTCGATTTCGTCCGGTGCCTCCGGGGTCGGCCGGAGGAGATCACCCTGCGGCTCCCGGATTTCCTGAACCGGCACCTGCGGGCGCGGGTCCGGCGGTTCGCGCGCCGCGGATTCGGCACCGCCGTCGCCGCGGTCGTGCTGGGCATGGTCGTGGCGTCGATCGAGCTGGGATGCACCGGCCAGGTCTACATCCCGATCGTCAACATGCTCGCGGAGCCGGACCGGCGGCCCGTTGCCTTCGGCTACCTCGTGATCTACAATACGGCGTTCATCGTCCCGCTGCTGGCGGTGTTCCTGTCGGCGGCCGCGGGGGTGACCTCGGAACGGATGGCCGCGTTTTTCCGCCGCCGCGCGGCCTGGGTCAAGCTGGCGCTCGCGGTCGTGTTTATCCTCCTGGCGGCCGGTATCATGCACACGACAGGATGGATCGGATGACGGCGAATCCCGATAACGACAATGCCCCCGCGGTCCCGGGGCGGATACTGCGGCTCAAGCAGGGATTCAATCCCAACTCCAGTTCCATCGGCACGATCGTCTACGCCCTGCCGGCGGCGGCCCTGGTGCTGCCCGCGGTCTTCGGCGCCGCGACCGCCGCGATCATGGCGGCCCTCCCGGCGCCCGCGCGTGACGGCGACGAAGACAACGACGAAGCCGAGCACGAAAACGAGGGTGCGTAGGCCATGCTCGTTCCGGCGATCGTGACGGTCCTCGTGGCGGCGGTCCCGCTGCAGGAGGCGCGGCGGCACTGGGCCGCCGGAGAGTTCGACGCCGGGCGCCGGGTCTTGCGGGCCGCGGGTCGTGACGGGTCGGTGTCACCCGCCGCGCGGGCGGATGCGCTTGCCGCCCTGGCGGCGTTCGACGAGGAGATTGTCGGCAGCCACCGCATGGCCCGGCGGGACTGGAAGGATATCCTGCGGCTTGACCTGCCCGACGGCCACCCTCTCGCCGCGCGGGCGGTCCGGGAGATTGCGCGGATAGACGGCTACGACGAGACCTGGGCCGCCGAAGACGCGATCGTTGACGGTTCGCGCTCGCTGACCGAGGATCCGGCCGAGATCAGGGCCCGGATCGCCGACCTGCGGGCCCTCCTGGAACGCAGTCCCGGCTATCCGCGGCGGGCCGTCGCGCACCACCTCGTCGGGGTCAACTGCATGTGGCTGGAGGACTGGGGTGGTGCCGTGGCCGCCTTCGATAAGGCCATCGCCCTCCGGCCGGCGATCGGCCTGGTGCACCCGGCACCGCATTACCGCCGAAAGGCCAACCGGGCGTGGATCGAGGAGGTCGTTCCCCCCGCGGCGACGGCGGCAGTGACCGTGCTCTCCGTCCTCGCGGTCGTCTTCTTTCTCCGGTCGCGGGCCTGGCGGCGTATCGGGAAGAGACAGCTCCTTGTCGTTTCGGCGGTTATGGCGCTCTGGCTGATCGCCGTCCTTGGTGTCTCATGGTGCGGGTACGGCGGCCCCCCCGGCGCGATGGATTACGATTTTGTGACCCCCGTGGAAGTGCACACCGGCCCCTTCATGGAGGGCGGGTCTGCGATACTGCCGCTGCTCTGGTGCGGGCTTGCGGGTATCGCGGCCGTGTTCCTGTTCGCCCTGGGCACCGCCGGCATCCGGCAGCGGGTCTGCCGCCTGGCCCTGAACCTGCTTTTTGCGGCGCTCATGTGCGGCAGCCTGACCGTGCTGTGGTACATGGAGCAGTTCTTCGACGCCTCCTACCGCTACGGCGAGGGGCTGTCGGCGACGTACGTGTTCCACGTCAGGGACATCACCATGCCGATCCCGGAAGAAGACGTCGACGGGGAGATGGAATGAGGTACCGGTACGAAAACTTCGGCGGCATCGTCGCGAGCGAGGAACCGCCCTTCCTGGCATTCGTCGACCGGGCGTTCATGCGGGAGATCGGCGCCCCCGGCTCGCCGGCATGGGATACCGACGACGAGTCGATCGGCCTCCTCTCGGCGCCCACGGAGATCCACCTGGCGTGCACCAACCGCTGCAACGTCCGCTGCCCGCACTGCTACATGGATTCCGGCGCGGCCGACGCGGGAGAACTGGATACCGCGGCGCTGAAGCGGGCCCTGGCCGCGGCGGCGGACATGGGGGTGTTCCACGTGGCCCTCGGCGGGGGGGAGGCGCTGCTGCGGGAAGACCTCTTCGAGATCGCCCGCTTCGCCCGGGAGGCCGGCCTGGTGCCGAACCTGACGACCGCCGGTATCGGCATGACCGCGGACACGGCCGAGCGGCTGGCGGTTTTCGGGCAGGTGAACCTGTCCCTCGACGGGACGGGGGCGACCAGCGGCGTCTTCCGCGGCCGCGACGTGTCCGCCGACGTCGACCGGGCCCTGGGACTGCTGTCCGCCGCGGGCATCGCCGCCGGGATCAACTGCGTCCTGGGCCGCCGCACCTTCCCGGGAATCGGCGGCCTGTTCGCCTTCGCCGCGGACCGCGGCGTCAGCGAGATCGAGTTCCTGCGGCTCAAGCCGGCCGGCAGGGGGACGGCGGTCTACGAGCGGGAGAAGATGACCTTCGAGCAGAACGTCAGCCTGCTGCCGGTCCTGACGGAATACGCGGCGACCTCGAACGTAACGGCGAAGATCGACTGCTCCTTCGTGCCGATGCTCTGTTACCACGACCCCCCGCGGGACCTGCTCGACGCGCTGGCGACATTCGGCTGCGAGGCCGGCAACGTCCTCGCGGGCGCCCGGAGCGACGGCAGCGTCGCCGGCTGCTCGTTCCTGCCGGATATCGGCATCGACATCGTCGATCTCGCCGATGCCTGGCACGACCACCCGGCGCTGCGCGCGCTGCGGTCGTGGGTCGATGGGGCGCCGGAACCCTGCCGGTCCTGCGACTACCTCGGCCTCTGCAAGGGCGGCTGCCGGGCCGTGGCGCTGGCAGGGATGGCGGCGGGAGACGACGGCCCCGTCCCCCCCGATCCCGACTGCCCGCGGGTAGTGGCATATCGGCGGGCGGCGCACGGAGGCTCGTGTTGTGATTGAACAGTCGCCGGCGCGGACCACATACCCTGCTTCGGCGCTGCATGCGCAGGCGGCCTAAAACGCGACGGTGATCGCTTTGTCACTGTCCTCCGGCAGGGCGTTGACGCCTGTGAAGACTTTTTCCTTCCCCGTGTCCGGGTCGCCGACCATGAGGGTGTAGCTGCCCGGGGCGAATACCTTCGGCCGCCAGCTCGTGCCGTTGATCCGCAGGGTGTAGACGCTCTCCCCGTTCTTTTCGTCGATAACCTGGATGACCGGATCTTCCATGCCGGTGACGGTCACCGTCGGCAGCCAGGCGGCCGCCTTCCGTGCGTAGTTGCTCTCCTGGGTGACGGTCTTCGGCCACCCGGGGTACTGTTTCGTTTCGGGCCTGGTGATATCCCGTTTTCGCGGCCAGCACTCCACGGTGATTTCGCGGGTGGTGCAGTTGAATCGCACCACGCCGAACCCGGCCGAGCGGGAGTCGAGCAGGTCTCCCTTCAGCGTGCCGGGATTGGCGGCCGCCCACATGGTCAGCCGGTTGCCGAACCCGTCCTTGTACTCACCCGTGTTCGGAGGCATGCCCTCGACGTGGTTGCCGCCGGGTTTCTCGGGCAGCCACCATCGCTGGTAGAGATTGGCGATCGACGGGACGCAGAACGACCAGCCGGCGTCGTTCCAGTCGTCGATGCCGTGGTGGATGAGGGTCGTCAGATGCTGGTCGCCGCACAGCATGAACGCGAAGCCCTTCCGGATGGCCTTCAGGGCCTTGTTGCGGCCGGTCTGCGGCCACCCGTTTGAGTCCATGTCCGCGTGCAGGCGGTTTTTGATGTTGCCGTGGTTGGTGGCGGCGTTGGCGAAGACGGTCTGCGAGAGAACGCACTTCATGTCCGCGCCCTTCCAGTCGGCCGCCCAGTCATCGAGGAACGTCAACTGACGTTCGCCGAGGAGCACCGCGCCCTCCACGTCGACGCTCTTCGGGTCGTAGTCGGGATTGCGTATGTGATCCGGACGCGGTCCCTGCTGCGGCACCAGCCCCTGCGGCCCGCTCTTCCACTTGCGGTCCTCGATGATCGCGAAGCTGACCCGCCCGATGTTCAGGGCGGTGTAGTAGACGGTGATGTCCCGCCGGATGGGCGCCGGGTCCCAGGGGTCGGGCAGGTGGCTGGTCTGCGCCCGCTGGACCTCGTTGACGTACGCGACGGGAAAGAAGTAGCCGCCGTCGTGGCCGGCGCCGGTGTTTGACTTCCTGCCGCCGGCCCCCCAGATGTTGCCCTGGCCGACGTCGTGGTCGTCGGGAATGGCCACGGTGGGTATGCTCCCCACGATCTCGCCGAAGGCCTCGCCGAACCGGGTCCAGGCCTTGTAATGGTTGCGGTGGTTATACGACTGGTCGCCGGAAAAGAAGAGCAGGTCGGGCGCGATCCGCTTGACGTTGTCCACGATGTCCTGTCGCGACACGTCGCCGCCGTGGTTCTTGCGGACGGAGTTGCCGGTGAAGGCGGCGACGACGATCTCGTCCTTGTCTACCGGATCCTTCTTGATCGTGCCCGCGAAGGTCGCCTGCTTCCCGTGGCGGACGCGGTAGTTCACGTCGCGGGAGGCGTCCCAGCCTTCGACGCGGAAGGGGGCGGTCCAGCCCCGCTCGATCACCGCCGCTTCGGCGATCTTTTTCCACGTGCCCCCGTCCTTGATTTCCAGGCGCACCGTCTTCTCCTCGTCCGCCTTCAGCGGGTAGAGCTGGGCGGTCAGCTTGAGGATAGTGTCGTTGACGGTGTACAGGGCGAAGCAGATCACCTCGTCACGCGGGACGTTGTATTTCTGCGGGGTCTGGTCCCTGACCGGCTTGCCGGTGCGGGCCGGGAGGCCGGCCGTCGCGAGAAGAACTGTCAGTACGAACGATACGGCGATGATCCGACGCGATCTTTTCATATAGATTCTCCTTGTCAGGTATCCCCGTTATAGCCGGTTCCGGGAGAGAAAGCGAGTGATAATCGATGCGCGGCGCGACGAAAGCATGCCGCGGCATCATTGAAAGGCGCTGGATGACTGGCTCTCCGGGTCCCGCTCGGTCAGCCCGGCCATGACCATCAGGGCGGTGATCCCGAAGCCGGTGGCGAATCCGCCGATGTGCCCGTAGAGCGCGACGCCGCCGAACGTGCTGCCGAACGATGCCATCAGGAGGTCCCAGACGACCCACGCGACGATAATCATCGCCCCCGGTATCATGTACGACCGGATAAAGGGAATCAGCAGAAGCACGCACAAGATCCGCTTGTAGGTGAAGACCACCAGGTAGGCGCCGATCACCCCGTAAATGGCGCCGGAGGCCCCGACGGCGACCATGTTGTCGCTCATGGCGTAGTGCAGCATGCCTGAACCGGCCGCGCACAGGAGGTACAGCACCAGGAACTTGACCTGCCCGAGGTGACCGTTGACGGCGTTGCCGAAGACCCAGAGAAACAGCATGTTCCCCAGGAGATGGATCCACCCGCCGTGCAGGAACGACGAGGTGATCGCCACGACGGTCATCGGCAGTTCGCTCGTGTCGAGCACCGGTTCGAGCGTTGCGAGCCACATCCGGCTGAGGAGAACGTCTCCGAAGTTCTGCCAGTTTGAGAAGTCCAGGTCCTCGACGTCCTCGCCGCGCATCATCCGGTAGATTTCGACCGGATCCCTGTCCAGGTAGGGGTTCTTTATTTTCTCCTCGGTCTTCACCACAACCGGTTGGGTCGCGGGGGCCGACGCCGGCTGCGTGGCGGCCGGGGCGGTTGCCGGTGTGTCGGAGCCGGTGTCGCCGCTCTTTTTTTTCGCGGCTTCATCCTTCATCTTTTTGAGGACGTTTTCGAAAAAGCCGGCGGCCGAGCCGTCTTTTTTCTCGTCGGTTGTTTTTTCGGGGGCGGGGGCCGGTTTCTCGGCGGGTTTCGGCTGCGGTTTTTCCGCGGGCGGCGGCGGCTTTTTCCCGGACATGCGTTCGAGTGACTCGATGCCCCGCAGCAGTGCCCCCTCGTTTCCCCCGGTCTTCGAGCGTGTCTTGTCCGGCCCCCGCTTTCGATCCTCCTTCTCCCGGATCAGTTCCCTGACCTTTTCGGCCTTCTCGGGGTTTTCGCGGAAGCTCATACCCGACAGGCGGACGAAGAACGCGGCATTGTTGAAACCGTATATGGACGCCACGATGCACGCGAGCATGATCAGCCAGTTGGTCCACTGGCCGTGCCTGGCGGGGGTCTCGGCCTGGATCGGTATGAACATCCCTCTCTCCTCTTTTCAGTTGTTCTCGTGACCCGGTACGCCGTGGACTGACGGCGCGCATTCAGGAGCGTACATTCTACGCCGGCGCTGCGTGCGCCGTCCAGAGATTTTGACGATGGCCGCGGCTGCGCTTACCCCGGCAGGTCGATCCAGGCGCCGTGCTTCGCGCTGGCCAGGACCGCGTCGCAGACCCGCTGGGTTCGCAGGGCGGCGTTGACGTCGGGCTGGAACGGCTCGCCGCCCTCCAGGCCCGCCAGGAAGTCCGCGAGGCCGTTGATGAAGGTGTGCTCGTAGCCGATCGTGCAGCCGGGGACCCACCACTTGTCCATGTAGGGGTGCTCGAAGTTGGTGACGTGGATGGTCTGCCAGCCGGTGAGGTGGTCCTCGATCTTCGCGCCGGTCTCGGGGTCGGCATACCGGAAGTACTGCAGCAGATGCGGATCTTCGAGATCGAAGTAGACCGCGCCGTTTTCGCCGTTCAGTTCGAAGGTGTTGTAGTTCTTCCGGCCGCGGCGGTAGCGGGTGGATTCGAACGTGCCCATTGAGCCGTTCGCGAACACCGCCAGGAACATGCAGGCGTCGTCGATGTCCACTTTTTGCGTTTCCCCCGTCTCGGCGTGTTTCCGCTCCTTGACGAAGGTTTCCGTGTGGGCCGTCACCCGGGCGATCGGCCCGTTGAGCCACTCGGCCGTGTCGATGGCGTGGGCCAGCAGGTCGCCGGTCACGCCGGAGCCGGCCACCGTGCTGTCGAGCCGCCACAGCGCCAGTCCGCCCTGGGGGACGTCCCGGGATATGGTGTAGTCCTGGTCGTAGGTCGCCCGGTAGTGGAAGGGCCGGCCGATGCGGTTTTCGTCCACCAGTTGTTTCGCCAGCGAGATCGCGGGTACCCGGCGGTAGTTATAGGAGACCATGTTGGCGACGCCGGCCTTTTCGACCGCCGCGGCCATTTCCTCCGCCTCCGCCGTGTTCATGGCGAGGGGTTTCTCGCAGACGATCATCTTGCCCGCCGCGGCGGCGGCGATCACGCAGTCGTGGTGCATGAAGTTGGGGACGCAGACGTCGACGAGGTCGATGTCGTCCCGCTCGATGACCTTTTTCCAGTCGGTTTCAATCGATTCGTATCCCCACCGCCGCGCGAATTCCTCGAGGTTCTCCCGGTCCTCTTCCCGGCCGTAGCAGGCCTTCAGCACGGGCTGGTGTTCGCAATCGAAGAAGTGTCCCACCTGGCGGTAGGCGTTCGAGTGAGCGCGGCCCATGAAGCCGCATCCGAGCATGCCGATGTTGAGCGGTTTCATCTGTGGTGTCCTTTCAGTGTGCGTGTCATTCCTGCCAGCCGTGCGCGTCCCTGACGGCGATCATGGTTGCCAGTATAGCGTTCCAGGTTTCCGGGTCCAGCATCGTGTCGTTTGAAAACATGCACCCGTCCCAGCAGATATGGCTGAACCGCCTGGTCGGCTCGCCCTGTTCGTCGCGGAGCCACGCGCCGGCCCGCCGGGGAATGTCCAGCTTGCCGTTGGGGTCGCCGGGCAGGCAGTGACGGCCGGTCTTGTCGTGGGACCCGGCACCGTTGACGGTGGCGTCGTTCTGGGCGATGTGGAGGTCGATGGTCCAGGGGCGCAGCGCGGCGGTCAATTCGGCGTACGCGGCATCCAGGGCCGCCTCGTCGTCCCACGCGAAGTCCGCCGGGAGGATGGCGTCGTCGGGTGCGTTGACGCCGATCAGGTACAAAAGCGTGTGCGCGAGGTCGGCCTGGAAGCCGAGCGTTTGCGGCCGGTCGACCATCTCCAGCAACTGGACCATGCGCTTCCAACTGTGCATGCCGCCCCAGCAGACCTCGCCCTCCGCCGCGAGCTTCTCGCCGTGGTCGTCGGCGATGTCGCAGGCCCGGCGGAAGGTTTCCGCTATCCGCTTCTGATGTTCCTCGGGGTCCGCGGCCCAGGTGCCGGGATCGACCGCGGAGTCGATCCGCACGGCGCCGTGCGGCCGGATGCCCAGCGCGCGGAGCCGCGAGGCGATCGCGCAGGCCTTGCGGACCTGTCCGAGGTACCGGTCCCGCTCCGCGTCGCCGCCGAGGGCGGGGGCGCCGCCGGTGGGGGGCCAGACCGGCGCGACGACCGTGCCGATCTGGAGGTCGAACGAGCCGACCGTTTCCGCGAGCTGCACGATGTCGTCGTCGGAGGAGTCGATCTCCACGTGCGGGGCGAAGAGAAACAGGTCCACGCCGTCGAAGCGGACGCCGTCGACCTCGGCGGCCGCGGTCAGTTCCAGCATCTTCTGCAGTGCTATCGGCGGCTCGCCGCCATCGCCCTTGCCGACCACGCCGGGCCAGGCCGCGTTATGGATCTTGGGGAAGGTGTTCGTGTGTTCGGCCATGTCCTGTCCTTTCATTAG
>CAZLBC010000069.1:0-26567 GCA_964557575.1 uncultured Planctomycetaceae bacterium | reverse complement strand
GCCCGCTGAACGTGGTCGTCAACGCCGGCTCCAACACGCTCGCCCAGGCGCTGCGCGACGCCCGGGCGGCGCTGCCGGCCGCGGCGGTCACGGCGCTCGCGGCGAAACTGCGCGTCTTCGAGAACGGCGCCCAGGACAACGCCGGCGCGTGGATCTGCCACGAGTTCCCCGCGGTCCACTGGATCCGCAGCAACCGGCAGACCTACGCCTACGGCGGGCCGGACTTCGACGCCAGGGGAACGCGCGAGCTGGGCCCGCACACCTGGAAGCCGCATCCCTATTCGCCGGACGGCCAGCACGGGTGGGCGAAAGAGCACGTGCAGACGGGCCACGGCGCGCTGGGTGCCCTTTACCCGGACCGCCGCTTCCGCCGCCGGGGCCTGGCCTACCTCGAAGGCGGCGGCACGACCCCCTGGATGGGCCTGGTCAACCGCGGGCTCTACGATATCGACCACCCGGGGTGGGGAGGCTGGAGCGGCCGATTCACGGCGAAAAAGCAAAAGAACGTCTGGTCCCGTCACCGTGACGTGAAGGCCGACGAGGGACGCTGCACCGACTTCTTCTGCTATACCGAGGTGGCGGACCGCTGGACGGACCCCGCGAGCGGAAAGACCTGCGAGAACATCTACGTGCCCGTCTGGCGATGGAGACAGGCGATGTTCAATGACTTCCGGGCGCGGATGGACTGGTGCGTCCGGCCGCGCGGCGAGGCAAACCGTCACCCGGTCGCGGGCTTCCGCGGGGATGCGGCCGACACCATCGTGCGCCTCGACGCCCGCCCGAACGAGACCGTCGCGCTCGACGCCGCCGGCTCCCGCGACCCGGACGGCGACGAACTGCACTACCGCTGGCGGGTCTACCCCGAGGCCGGCACGTACCCCGGCGCGATCGCGATCGCCGACCCCCGCGCGAAGGCCGCGGCGCTGCCGGTTCCCGCGGACGCGGCCGGCACAGAGATCCACGTGATCCTCGAGGTCCGCGACCGCAACGATATCGTGGAACTGTACGATTACCGGCGCGTCGTCGTCGCCGTTTCGCCGTAGTATCGTCTGCCACAACACATCACGCACGAGTAAGGAGATACCATTATGAACAGAAGGGCCTTTATCGGGTCGTCGCTGTCGGCCCTGGCGTATGCGGCGGGCGGGCGCGGGACGACCAAGAAGAGCGACAAGCCCAACATCGTCCTCCTGTACATAGATGACTGGGCCTGGTGCGGGACGCCGATCGCCATGGACACCGCCGTGAAGCAGTCGCGCCTGCCCGGCGTGCGCATGCCGAACCTCGAAAGGTTCGCCGGGGAGGGGATGATCTTCAGCAACGCCTACGGATCGCCGCAGTGTTCTCCCGCCCGCGCGTGCGTGCAGACGGGGCAGTCCAGCCCCCGCAACGGTTTCACGGTGTTCATGAGGTCCAAAAGCGACTATTACGACACCAGCAAAAAGTACGCGCAATTCCCGGTGGTCCCGAACATCTCCGACATGCACCTCGACGGGGACGCCGTCACCATTGCCGAGGCCCTCAAGCCGCTGGGATATATCAGCGCCCACGTCGGCAAGTGGCACATGCGCGGCGACCCCGGCGAGCGGGGGTACGCGGTGCACGACGGGGATACGACCAACACGCCGGGGAACACGCTGACGGCGGGCCTGAAGAAAGGAGAGAGGAAACCCAAGCGGATCCCGAAGGACATGAAGGATCCGAAATTGATGTTCAGCATTACCGAAAAGGCGATCGGCTTCATGGAAGAACAGGTCGAGAAGGGCACGCCCTTTTATCTCCAGGTATCGCACTATGCCATGCACGCCGGGCGGGAATGTCTTTACGAGACCCGCGAAAAGTGGGCGAAGCATCCCCTCGTGCAGGCCTGGTACCGGGAGCATGGCACGACGGCCGACACGGTCAGCCGGAAGCAGGACCCCGCCGTCTGGCTGGGCATGGCGGAAGACCTCGACGGCCGGATCGGGGCCGTGCTCGAGACACTCGGGGAACTGGGGATTGACGACAACACCTACGTCATCCTCGCGTCCGACAACGGGTACCGGCATCATGTCATCCCCGGCTTCAGGCAGCCGCTGCACGGGCACAAGTGGTGGCTGTGGGAAGGCGGCGTGCGGGTGCCCATGATCGTCAGGGGACCGGGCATCGCGCCCGGTGCGCGGTGTGCCGCCAACGTGGCCAATTACGACTTCCTCCCGACGTTCTACGAGTGGGCCGGCGGGGACCCCGCAGCCCTGAAGAACATCGACGGCATCAGCCTCGCGGATTACCTGGCGGGCAAACAAAAGCCGGACGATGCGTTCCTGAACCGCAGGCTCTATTTCCACTACCCCCATTACCGCACCACGATGCCGCACTCCGCCGTTATCTCCGGTACGTACAAGGTGCTCCACTTCTACGAAAAACCCGATATCAAAATCTTGTTCGACCTCTCGAAGGATATCGGGGAAGTGAAAAACATCGCCCGGCAGTACCCGGACGTTCACAAGAGACTGTTCGACGACATGATGGGTTACCTCGAGAAGGTCGGGGCGCGGTTTCCCAAGAAGAACCCGCACTACGACCCGGCGGCATACCGGAAGGCCCAAAACACCGACCTGCGCATGCAGTGGGGCCCGTTTGAAGGAAAGCGAACGCTGGACGATGACGAGCGATAGCAGCCCCGACAGCAGTGCAGTGCGGTGGTATTCGACCTCCCTGAGGTCCGGCGCCGTCGCCGCGGCGGTCGCCGCGGCCATCCTGGCCGCCGGGACGCCGGCCGCGGCCGCGGAAACGCCGCCCGGGCGGCCGCGCCTGGTGCCGCTCGAACACGGCACGACTGATCTCGTCCCGGTCGTCTCCTTTGACGTGACCGCCGCCCCGTACGCCGCCGACCCCACCGGCGAACGGGATTGCACCGCGGGATTCGCCGCCGCGCTGGCGGATGCCGGCCGCCGGGGCGGGACCGTCTTCGCGCCGGCCGGGCGCTACCGCATCGACGGCGTGCTGAAGATCCCCCCGGGGGTCACGCTGCGGGGCGACTGGAAGATGCCCGTGAAGAACGATGTCAGCGTCGGCGGGACGGTCCTGCTGGCCACCGCCGGCCGCGGCAGCGCCGACGGGACGGCCTTCATCAGCGTCGACCAGGGCGGCGTCCGCGACCTCAGCATCTTCTACCCTGAGCAACAGGCCGGGAAGGTGGCGCCCTATCCCTGCGCGGTCCACCTTGTCGGCAGCGCCGCCCTCAAAAACGTCATGCTGGTGAATGCGTACCGGGGCGTGCTGACCGGCAGTTTCTCGACCGTGATGAACCTCTGCGGCACGACGCTGGACAGCGGCCTGACCATGATGAAGGCCGTGGCGGTGCCGCGGTGCCGCAACATCCGGTTGTCGCCGCGCTTCTGGAGCGGATCGGGGCTGGCAGGCGCGCCGTCGTACGACCGCGTGCGCGGTATCCTTGCCGAGAGAAAGGCCTGCGGCATCCAGTTGAACCGGCAGGACGCCGGCATCTTCTTCAACATCGAGATCGACGGGTATCACACCGGCCTGCGGTTCATGCCGCCGCACGGGTGGACCTACTGGCACAATATCATCATCCGCAACACCGCGGTCGGCATCCATTTCACCGGCGGCTCCGACCACCGGGCGTACATGACCGGCTGCTCGATCGCGGCCGACCGCTGCGGCGTGCTGATGAAGATGGACACGCGCGGCTGGGATCCGCGGTGGAAAAAACACAGCAAGAGCGGCAAGCCTTACGGCGTCGAGCGGGACACCGGCCACCTGCGGATGTACGACTGCCGCATTGCAGGCGGCGGCACCGGCATCCGTCTGGACGGCTCGTTCCGCCAGAAGATCAACCTGCAGGAGTGCACGTTCGCGGCGTGGGGCGACGGCGGTGGCGACGCCGCAATCGCCGCGGTCGGCGGCGACATCGCCGTCTGCGACTGCCGGTTCGCGAAGGACGGCCGCCACGTCCGCATCGAGGGCAAGCCCGCATCGCTGGCGCTGGTGGGCAATCGCTTTGCCGGCGAGCCGGATATCCGGGCCCCCCGCGCCGGGGACGCGGAGATCGATCATACCCCCGCCGCAGGGCCGCGCCGCGGCATGAGGCCGATTCGTCCCCCGCCCGACCGGCTGCCCGCCCGCACCGACGCGCTGTACGTGGCGACCGCGGCGCCCTTCAACGCGCCCGCCGACGGCGCGGGCGACGCCGCCGCCGGGATCCAGGCGGCCCTCGACCGGGCGGGCGGGGACGGCGGCGGCACGGTGTACCTGCCGCAGGGGCGCTATCGCCTCACCCGGCACCTGACGGTCCCCGCCGGCGTCGAGTTGCGGGGGGTCAACGATTTCATGCCGCGCGGCGTGCAGGTCAGGACGCTCCTCGTCGCCGATATACCCGCGGACCGCGGCGCGCCCCGGAACCCGCCGCTGATCGGCCTGCAGTCATCGCCGCGGCGCGGCGGGTCGGGCGTGGCCGGGCTGGGCATCTGGTACCCCCGCCAGGATTACCGGAAGATCCGGGCCTACCCGTGGACTATCCGCGGGTTCGGCCCCGGCTGCTGGGTCCAGCGGGTCTACCTGGGCAATTGCTACAACGCGGTCGATTTCGCGACCCGCGACAGCGACCGGCACGTCATCGCGCGGGTCTGCGGATCGGCGCTCAACAGCGCGTTCTTCGTCGGCAACTGTCCCACGATCGGCTGGATAGACAATTGCCACATCCGACCGCAGGACTGGGCCCTCAGTTCGCAGAAAGCCGGGGGCAGAAGACCGGGATACGTCTTCGAGATCCCCGGTGACGCCTGCAGTAAACCGACGAGAAAAGACATCTTCCGCGGCACGCGGTACAGCCTCATACCGAACATGCGGGGGGCCGGCGCGGTGACGGTCGGCAGCGGCGCCAACGAGCAGGTCACGGCCTTTTTCACCAACGGCGCGACGCGGGCCTTCGACTTCGTCGACCACGACGGCAGCGGCGGCGGCAGCGCCACGGTCCTCATCGGCGGCAGCGAGGCCGGCTGGGGGGCCCGGGTCAGGGCGCTGGGCGAGAAGGGCCTGACGATGGTCAATTTCAGCTTCAATCCCATGACCCGGCTACCCTACGTGAAACCGGCCGATATCCCGGACGGACAGCTGCCCAAGGGCCTGGCCATGCGGATCGACGACACCGTCTCGCCCGCGACGCCGATCACCCTGATCATGCCGAAGTTCTACGGGCGGAAGGAAATCGATGTCGGCATCGACATGCGCGGCGGCGACGTGTTCATCAAGCAGGGCCTGGCCAGTCACTACCGGCGCGGGATGGTGGCGATACGGGGCGGCACGTTCCGGTCACGGAATACGCCCATGGGGCCCGTCATCCGCGGGGCCGAGTGACCGGTCCCGGTTTCACAACCTCGATTCGGGAAGCACGCAGCCGATGACCGATCCGCATGACGGCGTCACATCACTTTAACACGGGTCATTATACCTGATATGCTACAAGATGTAATTCTATTTAACCTTGATTTTCTACAGGATAATGATATGACATACCCCGATTTTCTATAAGTAAATGTGAGATGATAATATGAAGCGAGTCGTCGATGAACAATTGCGAAAATGGAAGTCGTCGCGCCGACGGAAGCCGCTGATCGTCAGGGGTGCCAGGCAGGTCGGTAAGACCTGGTCGATAATGCAGTTCGGAGCCGCCGAATTCAAGAACACGGTAACAGTGGACTTTGAGAAACGCCCGACGCTGAAACAACTCTTTGACGGCGACCTGTCCCCCGCGCGTCTGGCAGAGCAACTGGAACTGACGACGGGGCAGTCCATTCGTCCCGGGGAGACGTTGCTGTTCCTGGATGAAATCCAGACCTGTCCCCGGGCAATCACGGCCCTGCGTTACTTCTACGAGGATCTACCTGCACTGCACGTGATCGCCGCCGGCTCACTCCTGGAATTCGCCCTGTCCGAGATCTCCGTTCCCGTCGGCAGGGTATCGTATCTGGAAATGCACCCGATGACGTTCGCCGAGTATCTCCGGGGTATGGGGAACGAACCGGCTGCCGATGCGGTTACCGGGGCGCCGACGGCGCTGAATGTCGCGGTACACGAGATGTTGATGAATGAATTAAAGCGATTCCTGTTTATCGGCGGATTGCCCGAATGCGTGGCGGCGGCGGCGGACGGCGCGACGGTATCCGAGGTATTCGCCATCCAGGACGACCTGCTGAAGACATATCGCGACGACTTCGCCAAGTACAGCGGTCGATCGGACAGGACCTGCCTGGACGCGGTCATGACCAATGCCGCCCGCCAGGCGGGCAGGCAGATCAAGTACACGCGCCTGGACGAGGGCCACTCCGGCCAGACCAACCGGAAGGCCTTCGACCTGCTCTGCCTGGCCCGGATACTGCACAAGATCCCGTCGACACGCCCGGATGCCCTGCCGCTCGGCGCCGCGGCCGACGACAGGCGTTTCAAGGCAGCATTCCTGGATGTCGGGCTTATGCAGCGCCTGTGCGGTCTGCCGGTCGATCGCGAGATACAACATAACAACCTCCTCGATATCTATCGGGGGCAACTGGCCGAACAGTTCGTGGCCCAGGAACTCCTGGTGACCCGCGGACGTGAACTCTATTACTGGTCGCGGCGCGCGCGGGGCAGCCAGGCCGAGGTCGACTACCTGGTGGTGCGCGAAGGAACCATTCGTCCCGTGGAAGTCAAGTCGGGTCCCGGCGGCCGGCTCCGCAGTCTGCACCTCACCCTGGAATCTTATCCCTCCTGCGGCGACGGCCTGGTACTGTACGACGGACCGTACGGCCGTCGCCCGGAGCAGCGCCTGGAGTTTGTTCCCCTCTACTACGCCGGCGCGATATAGCTTCCGGGTTTCAGCCCCGGGCCGGCCGCCGGGCGCGTCATCGCACGGCGGCGCCCGCCCCGAGGCAGTGCACCGCGCCCGCCGGCGGCGATCAGGCCGTCGAATACCGGCGGGGCGTCCGGCGCGAGTGACGGGGCCCGTCATCAGCGGGGGCGAATGACGGGACCCCCCGGCGGGTCAGAAACGCACGCCGACGCGGAGCTGGCCGAAACAGCCGTCCTCGAGCTTGATTCGATTACGGTCGCGGTCGGCGTAATCCTCCCCCTCGTACCAGAAGCGATCCCATGCCCAGCCGGCCGAGGCGTCGATCCAGACGTTGTCCGAGACGAACCACCGCAGGCCGGCGGCGACGCGCTTGTCGAAGTACGTCAGGCGGTGGGCCTCGCTGCGGCGGTCGTGGCGGAACCACGTGTCGCCGCCCCAGTCGAATTGCGTGTAGAGACTGAGCGGACCCAGGATGCGGTAGCTGGCCTTGAGGTTGATGTTGCGCAGCATCATCCACCGGGCCGAGAGGGTCAGCTCGTCGATCGGCTGCCAGCGGGCGGCGCTGACGGGCGCGCCGAGAAACAGGTCCAGTTTCCTGCTCGGGTAGTAGTGCAGCGCCACGCCGGGCAGCGGCACGCAGCGGGCGAACGTGCGGTCGTTCGAGAGATTGATCATGGCCACGACGTCGAGCGCTTCCTTCCACGGCACCTGCACGAAGGCGGTGGCGTTCACGGCCACCTCGTCGTGGCCGGCGAAGGGCTTGTCGGACGGCGAACTGATCGCGAGGTTGGCCCCGGCGATCCAGTCGTTGACGAGCTTCGCGCGAACGGTCGTGCCGGCGCCGATATCGTACAGGTCGTCGGGCAGCGGGTCGCCGGCGTCTTCGAGGTAGGCACTGCCTTCCAGCGACCGCCAGTTGAAACGCGGCTGGACGGACCACTCGAACTGCTCGTCCTGCATGACCGGGATGAAACCTGTTACCGCCAGGTCGAACCAGCCGAGTTCCTCGTCGCGCCCGTGCCGGCTCTGCTGCGGCATGCCCGTCATTTCGGCGTCGGCGGAGTACTTCAGGTGCCCGAGTTCGGGGCGCCAGCGGTGGAAGGGGTCGGCGGCGGCGGCGGAGCCGAGCAGCAGCACAACGGCGAGCAACGGGAAACAGCGACGCGATTTTTTCGTCATGGGTCCTCCTGGGCTGTTTTCGGTCGCGGGCCGCGGCGGGTCCGCGGCACGGTCGGGGCATTATATACCGTGTATCGTTTTTTCACGGGAAAAGGTGCACGTTTTCGGGCCGCGACGGCGTCCGCCGGTGTGGACCGCATCATGCGACTCGTCGCGGGAGAAACAACTCTCGGGCGCGAATCGCTACCGACCTGTTTTCTTTTTTCGCTTCTTCGACGGCATGGACGGCGCCATCTCTTCCTGTTTCGGCAGGAAGGCCAGGAGCCGTTTTTTTGTCTCGGCATACGCCGCATTGTCCCGGCGCGGGATGGTGGCGATACGGGGCGGCACGTTCAGGTCCCGGAATACCCCGACCGGCCCCGTCATCCGCGGGTCCGAGTGACCGGAACACCCGGCGGGTCAGAAACGCACGCCGACGCGCAACTGGCCGAAACAGCCGTCCGCGAGCTTGATGCGATTACGGTCGCGTTCAGGGCCACCTCGTCGTGGCCGGCGAAGGGCTTGTCGGACGGCGAGCTGATCGCGAGGTCGATGTCGGCGTCCGGGGAGAGTGTGTCGGGGGGGGCAGATTCTCGCGGCAGCAGACGCAGAAGAACAGGCCGCCCCGAAAGGTGACCCGTGACTTTGCGAGGAGGGAGGAGCCGAAAAGAAGGAGGACGGTCACTACGGGTAGAATGCGACGCGGATGAACTGTTTTATGTGTATGTCTCTATTGTAGGGCAGGTTAAGTGGCACCCATTATAATACTCCCGGTAAGCGGCGAAGGAGTCCTTATGGAAATGAGGGAATAATTCTTGCTGAAATGCCGATATAGACTAAAATACCGCTGTTGAATGTACATTCAACCAACATCTTTTAGTCAACGTATGAAAGAAAAAGATATAATCAGGGAAATACCCGGGCAACTGGAACGGCTCTTGAAAATGCCGGTGAAACCGGTATCGGATCATACCTCCGCTGCCGACGCGGTGTTTAAAGCGGGTCGCTTCTGTTTCGTTGTCGCAGTAAAATGCGACGCCCGGGTGCTGCTGGTCCGGGAGGCCTGCAACCAGGCCCAAACCGCGGCCGAGAGGGTCGGGCGCGGGGCAATACCGCTGGTGGTGGTGTCCTTCATGGGCCCGGCCGGTCGTTCCGTCTGCGAATCGAGCGGGGTATCATTCATGGACCTGTCGGGAAACGCCCGTGTCGAAGCCCGGGGCCTTTTGATCGATATCGACGGCAGGCCCAACCGGTTTCTGCACCGGGGGCGTCCCTCGTCTATCTTCGCGCCGAAAAGCTCGCGGGTGGCGCGGCTGATGCTCCTGGACCCCGGGCGCTGGTGGCGCAGAATCGAAATTGCGCGGCATACCCGCCTGGACAAGGGATACGTGAGCCGGATCGTCGGACGGCTTGATGAAGCGGGGCTGATAAACAACGACGATACCGGACGAATCCGGCCCCGCGATCCGGACCGGATGCTCACCGCGTGGGAAGAGCAATACCGGTTCGACCGGCATATCATCACCCGGGGGCATGTGCCGGCGCGGTCCGGGGTTCAGTTATGCCGCTACCTCGCGGATATGTTAGGCGATGAGGGTGTGGATCACGCCTTTACCGGCCTGGCCGCGGCGTACCGCATAACGCCGTATGCCGGTTTTCGGCTCGTGACCGTATACGTGGAACGAGTGCCTGAACAGGCGCTACTGGATCGAATTTCTTTCAGGGAGGGAGCGAAGGGCGCCAATACCTGGTTTATCGTTCCCGACGATGCCGGTGTGTTTGACGGTTCGCGGGTAGTGGACCACGTGCGTTGCGTGAACACGGTGCAGGCCTATCTCGATCTCAGGCACATGCCGGAACGGGCCGATGAGGCCGCCGCGCATCTCAGAGCGGGGAGCATGCCGTGGCAATGAGTGGCAAACCGCCCAAAGACCGATCACGGTGTGCGGACCCGGCGCGCATCTCGTTCTTAAAGCGTTGGCGTTTTATCATCGCGGGGAGAATAAGGATGCGTACGATCTGTACTACGTGGTTCGCGGCCGCGAAGATACGGCGCACCATTTCAGGCGACTCATTGAAAACGAATACGCGCAGCAGGCGATGAATGTTCTCGAAAAGGATTTCAGCGAACCTGAAATGGTCGGACCGCGGCGCGTTGCCGAGTGTATCGGTGGTTCTCCCGATGACGACCTCCAGGCTGATGTTTCGGGCCTTATCCGCGCTCTTCTTGGAGATCTGAAAGCGAGATGATGGTACTGTACTTTTCCGCAGATTACGCCGGCGTATTGACCTGGTGGTCATCGCTCGTGATCTGTTGTTTATCATCGAAATGAAGGTGGGTTCCGAAGAGGCGGAAGCTGCCGACCGCCACCAGGTCGAGGAATACGCCTGGGACCTGCGTGACTTCCACAAGGCATCCCATGACCTGTGCGTGCAGCCGATAGTGTGTTGTACCGAACTCGATGAAGTCTCCAACGCTGCATTTGACGAGGGGCGACAAGTCCAGGAAGTCTGCGTGGCATCGCCCCGTACGCTGGCAAACCAGGTGGTAACGCGCTACCGTACAAGCGCGGCGCCCGCCCCGAGGCAGTGCACCGCGCCCGCCGTGTCGCACAGGTACAACCGCCCGCCGGCGGCGATCAGGCCGTCGAACACCGGCGGGGCGTCCAGCGCGAGTGCGGCGCGTTTCTTCCCGTCCCCGGCCGCGACGGCCGCGAGCGTCGCGCCCTTCCGGCCGGCCAGGGCATCGAGCAGGTCCGGTCCGCAGGGGGCATCCGGCGGCCCGGCGACAAAGAGCGTCGGCCCGGCCTTGACCATGGCCCGGATGCGGACCGGCAGGCGGGTGCGCCACACCGGCTCCTTCTCGCGGACGTGGTCCGGCCGGCCGCCCTCGGCACCGGGCACTTTGGCGGTGAGTCGCGGCTTGCCGGCGTTGTCCTCCGCCAGGAGCAGGTACCCGGACCCGGGCCGGAAGAACCCGCTGCGGTACAGCCCCTTTTTCTGGTGCTTGGGCCGTCGCCGGTCGAAGACCTTGACGCTGTAGGTCATCTGTTCGTCGAAGACCAGCAACTGTCCGCTCCGGGGTCCCTGCGTCGAGAGCGCGTACCCCGGCCACCGCCGCGCGTACATCCAGAAGGTCCGGTTGAAGTAGGTATCGTCCAGGAAACCGGAGGTGGCGATCAGGTGCAGGGGCATGGGGCGCATGCCCAGCCTGGTTTTCGGCGCGACCGGCCGCGGTGCCAGGTCCGCCCCGAGCGGGAGCCGGCCCAGGTAGATGTTCTCGCCGTCCGCGACCATGATGTCCGTCACGGCCCCCTGGAGCATGTCCATCGACCGCGATCCGGATTGCGGGCCGGGGATGATGACCTCGTCGTGCAGCACGGCCCGGTGTTTGATCGCGCCGGTCGCGACGTCCACCGCGAGCAGGCGGATGCCGCCGTCCAGGAACGAGGAGCGCCCCGCGGCGACATACGCCAGCCCGTCCCTGACCAGCACGCTGCCGTGCAGCGGCCAGGTCGACTCGACCTGGTTGCGGGCGACGATGTTCCTGTCGGCCGGGGCGGCGCGGCGCCGCCAGGCGAGCCGGCCGTCGGCGGCCCGGAGGCAGTACAGCCGGCCGTCCCGGCACCCGAAGACCAGGCGGCCCCGGTGCCAGGTCGGCGGCGAATCGATCCGCCCCCCGGCCTGGAACTCCCAGCGCCGCGCGCCGTCGGCGGTATCCAGCGCGACGATGCGATGGCGGTCGATGACGGAGACGAAGACCGCGTTCCCCGCGGCGACGGGGGGAGACAGCTTCCCCTCCAGCGGGGTTTGCCATACCGGCTGCACATCACTCTCAACCGCGATGTCCGTCGCGCCCGACCGGGCGTTGTCTCGCCGGTACGCGGGCCAGTCGCCGCCGGCAGGCCCCCCGGCGAGCGGCGCGTCGAACGCGGGTCCCTTCTCGAAGGCGTACTCGTCCTCGATCGCCGCCCCGCCGGCGGGCGCGAGGGCGTGGAAGCCGTCGAGCTGCGCCCCGCGGTAGCAGAAACAGGAATTCGGGGGCAGGTAGAGCAGGCCGTTGCAGGGGACCACGCCCAGGCGGCACGTGCCGCGGCCCCAGTCGTGGGCCTGCGGCGGCTGCTCGTCGCGGAGGTGGAAGAACTCCACGCCGCGCTTGGAGTTAAGCAGGTAGTTGTTCGTGGCCTTCTTGAGGTGGCAGCGGTGGTGGTGGCCGCCCGTGACGCCGGTGCGTATCTTTCGCTTCTGCTCGCCGGTTTCAAGGTCGTAGCCGACGCCCGACCCCGACGGCCAGACCAGCCCGTCGGCCACGCAGAACTCCGCCGGCGTCCGGAACGCGCCGCGCAGCTTTTTCTCGCGGGTCCAGAGCGGGTTGCCGTCTTTCGCCGACAGGGCGGTCAGCTTCCCGCCGTCCATCCCGATCAGGACCACGCCATCGTGGACCACGAGCATGCCGCCCCGCGCCCGGCGCCCCCCGGGGATCGCCAGCGGCGCCGACCAGCGATGCTTCCCGGTCATGCGATCCACGCGTATCGCCTGCTTTTTTTTTCCGTCGCAGAAATAGACCGCGCCGTTGGACGCGGCCAGCGTCAGGGGCAGGGCCGTGTTTTCGATGCGCCACAACTGCTCGCCCGTCTGTGCCGCGACCGCGGCCACGCCCCCGGGGGACATCGCGGCGATAATCAGGTCGCCGTGCACGACCAGGTCGGTCGCGGAGGTCAGCCGGGGGTATTCGCGGACGGTCTTTCCGGTGTGGGCGTCGCAGGCGATCGTCGGCCGCCCCTTTCCCAGCGCCGCGATGACATAATCCCCGTCGGCCACGAGGCGCCGGTTCGGATCGACGGAAAAGTTCAGCCAGTAGACGTTGGGGTCGTGCCAGCCGGGCAGGTCGCGCTCCCAGAGCAGCACGCCGTTGAACGCGTCGCGGGCCACGAGGGTCCAGGTCGCCGGCAGCTTCCGGTCGTACAGGCCGATCGGCCCCCGGTCGTGGACGTAGAACAGGCGCCCGCCCGCCGACACGCACCCCATGACACTCGGCGTGATCTCGTGGCTGCGCGTCCAGCGCGGGCCGGCGACCCACTGCATGCGCTTCGGCGGCGCGACCGCGTCGTCGTCGGCGACCGGGTTGTTGTCCGGGCCGTGAAGGAAGTGTGTCCACGTGTCGATGTTTTTCGGGCGGGGCTTGTGCGTGATCTTCTCCGGTACATGCGCGATACCGCCGGGGCGCAGGACGCGCATGATCTCGCCCATGGGCACGTCGTTGCCGTCGCCGGCTCTCAGGCAGGTCACCAGGTTGTCGGCGTAGGGCAGGGTTTTTCCGTCCCACCGGACGGCGGACACCGTCCCGGTCAGGCCGCGCCGGCGGATGCCTTTTCTGATTTCCGCGACCGCGCGTGCGTCCCTTTCCAGGACGTGGGCGACGATGCCGCCGTCGCGGCGCAGGGCGTCGACCGGCAGCTTTTCGCGGCAGCAGACGTAGACGAACAGGCCGCCCCGGAAGGCGACCCGCGATTCCGCGCGGAGGGGAGAGCCGAAAAGCAGGAGGACGGTGAACAGCGTGCGAATGCGATACAGGTGAGAGGGTTTCATGTATATGTCTCTATTCCAGGGAAGGTTAAGTGGCACCTATTGTACAGTCTTCCGTAACTGACGATCAAGCCATTAATCGTGTTTGTGTATATCGTGTGTATACGCCTTTTTTGATTGATTTTCTGCGCAATAAATTTTTTTGTATTACTTTTCGATTTCTATGAACGATTTTCGACCAATTAATTTCATAATAGGAATCGACATAGTATCCGATATTATAATAATATTCGACATCAATGAAGGATTTTCGACATATGAAGCTAAATATTGGATCCGTATCGATATTTCAGGATAAGCAGGTGCCCGAAGGCACTCGGCTCGCCGGCCTGGCGGCCCTGGTTCACGAACTGGATCTCGCCGTTCCCGTTCGCGCCGCGAGTGCCGTTTCCGATGGACATATCAGGGGCAGCCATCGCAGAGAGGACATCTGGACCGTGTACGACAAGCGCTACTGGCCGGGGGAACACGTGACGGATCACATCGCGTTTGCGCTGCGACATGAGACAATCGATCTGCTGATTTTGAAACGGGTTTTTCACGCCGTACCGCCGGACGTCATTGCGCATTGCGTAAAAAGCGCACCGACCGGCGCCGCGGCACGGCGCATCTGGTTTTATTACGAGACGCTGACCGGCACAATGCTCGCCCTGGATGATGCCCCGGTCGTCACGGCCGTCGATGCCCTCGATCCGAAGCGGTATGTTACCAGTTCGCCGCGACTGTCAAAGCGTCATCGGGTAAAAGACAATTTACTGGGGTTCGGCGACTATTGTCCCGTCATCCGGCACACGGAGACCCTGGACGCGTTCCTCAATCGCGGTCTGGCCGCACAGGCGAAACAGATCGTCGGCAGCACGAGCCGTCAACTCGTCGCCCGCGCGGCGAGTTTTCTTTTGATGGCCGACAGCCGCGCAAGTTTCGAAATCGAGGGGGAGCGCGCGCCGCGCAACCGGCTTGAACGCTGGGGCAGGGCGGTACTGCAGGCCGGGAGTAACACATTGACCCGGTCCGAGCTGGACCGGCTTCAGGGCATACTGATCGAAGACACGCGGTTCGTACAACCCGGCGTGCGCCCGGACGGCGTCTTCCTCGGTGAACGCGACTGTGTCGGTGACCCCCTGCCTGAGTTCATCGGGGCGCGACCGAAGGATGTGCCTTCCCTGCTCGACGGCATGCTGGAGGCCGATGAAAGGATGCACGAGAGCGGCATAGATCCCGTTCTGCAGGCCGCCGCGACCGCGTTCGGGTTCGTCTACATCCATCCCTACCAGGACGGGAACGGGCGGCTTCACCGCTGCCTGATGCATCACGTGCTGGCGGCGCGGGACTTTACGCCTCCCGGCCTGATTTTTCCCGTGTCCTCCGTGATGCTGGATCGAATCGACGACTACCGTCGTGTCCTGCAGGGTCATTCAGAACCCCTCTTGCCCTGCATCGAGTGGCGGCCCACACCGAAGCGCAATGTCGAGGTTCTCAATGATACCGCCGATCTCTACCGGTTTTTTGACTGCACCGCGGAGGCCGAATTCCTTTATTCCTGTGTCGCCCGCACCGTCGAAAAGGTGCTGCCCGAAGAGATCGACTACCTGCAAAAAATGGATGAGGCGCAGCGACGTATCATGGAGACGGTCGAAATGCCCGACAACCTCGCGCAGGATCTCATTATATTTATCCGTCAGCATAGCGGCACGCTCCCCGGGAAACGACGGAAGAAGGAGTTCGCGGCCTTGAGCGATGACGAAGTCGAGCAAATCGAGGCCATCTGTGAAGACGTGTTCGGTGAATGATGGATACCAAATAGGGGCTCTGTAAAGTTACGGAGGTAAAATCTGGCAAAAAAATGGTGTCTTTTCGATTTGGACATGGTTCAGAATAGAAATATATGACAACAGGCAACAATCTCAGAATTGCCGTTTGCCGGATAATTCACACCGGTACCACCGGTTCCGGTCGCCTATATCCCGCACCACCCGCTTCCCGCATCGCCCCGTCACTTTCCCCCGCCGCAGAGGGGGGGCGTCTTTTCGACTTGGTTCAATACTGATCGCGTGCCGCGATCAACGGCGGTCCGGGGATGGCCGGAACAGCCCTTTTTCCCGACGGTATGCCCGACGATGTCACGGTGATGGAGAACGAGAATCTCAAACTCACCGTGCCGATGCGATCGTACCGTTCTGAAAAGGTCAGTGCGTGGGTAGACGCCGTCCTCGATGGAAAGTCGGGTGAGGCTCGCAGGATTTCGCGGGACATCGATCGGTATCCGATTACACTGGTACGCTCGATCGACGAGTGCCGTGCGTGGTTAAAACAGAAGACCGTCGGCCTGCGCCGCTGCGGTCTGCTGGCGAGTGCCAGCGCGAGTCGTCTTCGGGCAGAAGGGCTGGGGGTATCCCTCTCGGCGCAGGACAAAAGCAACAGTTGTCACTGGTACCTGAAGCCGGCAGGGGACTATCGTTCCTCCAACGCGCTTGAGGTGACCTCCAACGAGTACACCAGCCAGGGCCTTGAACTGGATTATGCCGGCGTGTGCTGGGGGGGTGACTTTACCCGTTCGGAGGACGGGGCGGGCTGGCAACACCGGTTGTTGCGGGGCACGCGTTGGCAACATGTCCGCAAGAAAGAGACCAAGCGATTAATTCGCAACAAGTACCGGGTGTTTCTGACCCGTGCGCGGGAGGGCCTGGTAATTTTTGTTCCTCGTGGCGATCTTGCCAACGGGACGAGGATTCCCGATGCGTACGAGTCGGTGGCCTCGTACCTGCTTGCCTGCGGTGCCGAACGAGTTGGTGGCGGGTAGAATCACACAATGAAACGGCGGTATAAAGACTATTTATAATAACTGCTTTGAAGCCTGTGTTGCCCAAATCCAATCAAAGGGCTATACTCTGGTAACCGGCATAACGGCAATTATTCAAAGGATCACTGGGTAGAATCATGTATGTATTTGTACAGAGGTTTATCGAATGAGCGGCCGTGGACGGCGATCCTTCAAGTCTGATGAGAGCTTCCTGGAGAAGATATCCATGGGGGCCGTAGGAACAAGGAAGGTATTCCGGGATCTCAAACAGCAGGGCCACACCCCTCTGGAACTCGAGCGCGGTTCCATGAGCTTCAAGATTTGGAAGGCAATCAAAATAAAGCGCCTTCGCGTACCTGACATTATGTGCGTAGGATGTGGTCTTCGAGTCGAATCCCGGGCGAAGACGAAACTCGAGATCACTATGTCCCACTCGGAGTCCGACCCTGACCGTGGTTGGGATTTCGGGCTCAATAACAATGATTGCGTAGCTCTTGTGCTCTGCAAAAAGGTAGGAGATGATCCTACCGACTGGGAGGCGTTTTCCCCCGTCCAGTATATGAAGGTGAGCGACCTTCACCGAGCGTACAAGGCACGAAAGGTCCATAAGGAGATCCCCAAGGGATCTCAGGAAGGTTTCGAGACAAGGCTTACTTGGCCATCGGCGGTGGCTTCCTCCGGTGGAGTGATCTCGGAGATAGGACGGAAAAGGATCAAGTTCAAACGTTCGTCCGATAACCGGACAATAACCCTTTCCCTCTCCAGGCGGGGCATTAAGATTCGCCCATTGTTAAAACAAGGCGATCCCGTGTTTGCGGGGCAGGTCATCGCGTCTGTCCTTCCTGTCAGTACTGCAGTCAGGTGCAGTCACGACCTGAATTCCACGGATTATATTGATTTGCTCTCAAGTCTCTCATTGACCGAAAGATACGCGGCAGCAAAAGCGCTCTCGCACTTCAAAGGGAAACGAGTAACCGGCGCTTTGAAAAAAACCGTTGCAGAAGAAAAAGAACATATTTACATCCGGCTTGAAGCAGCCGCCGGGCTGATGAGATCGGGCGAACCGGAAGGTGTGTCTTTCATTGAGGCTTGTCTACAGGACGAGTATCTCGAGAACCGTCTCGAAGCCGTCATAATCCTCGGTGAGATTCACTTGGCGGAATCGGGTCGGGTCTTATCTCGTTGTCTTCTCGACGACGATCAGCACACGGAAATCCGCGCGGGAGCTGCGTGGTCATTGGGCGAACTCGGCTCCAAAAAGGCACTCGACGCTCTGGTACATAGCTTTCACGAGTTTGATCTCAGCATCAGGACGGAGGCAGCCCGAGCTCTCGCTAAGCTTGGCAGATCATACAGCAAGGAAGTCCTTAAGCGATTGCCGGACTCCGCTCCCGAGCAGAGACCCGGCATTGCCTGGGCTATCAGCAAGGCCGGCGGTTTTGATGTCGACGACCTGCTTCCTTCCTGCGTTGATGAAGATGCCCGGCATTGGATTGCGTATATATTGGGATCGCAGGACCCGGAGCAATATCTCGATCAAGTAGAAGCAATCAAGGAGACCGACCCTGAAGTTTACTTCGCGGTCACGGTGCTCTGGAAGATATTTACAAGCTGGATTAACGGTCTAAAGGAATATTGAAATGACGCTGCATCTGCCGCCCCCTCTTTACGCCACCACTTACGGAAAGGCTTACGTCGGTGACGCGGCACAACTTCTCAAGTGCCTTCCGGCTGAATCCGTAGACCTGATACTCACGTCCCCGCCCTTTGCTCTGCAGAGAAAAAAGGAATATGGAAACGAAGACCAAAACAACTACGTAAACTGGCTGTGCGGCTTCGCGCTGGATTTGCGTCGCGTATTAAAAGACACAGGAAGTTTCGTTCTTGACCTCGGCGGTGCCTACAGGAAAAAGCGTCCGGTTCGGTCGCTCTACAACTACAGGGTCCTCATACAGTTCTGTGACCAGTTCGGCTTCAACCTTGCGGAGGAGTTCTTCTGGTTCAACCCCGCAAAGCTTCCGTCTCCCATAGAATGGGTTAACAAGCGTAAGATAAGGGTAAAAGATTCGGTAAATACCGTTTGGTGGTTCTCCAAGACGGATGCGCCGAAAGCCGATGTTAACAAAGTGCTTGTCCCCTATTCCGACCGAATGAAGAAGCTTCTTGAAGATAAAAAGAAGTTTTACACGCCCAAGAAGCGCCCGTCGGGGCATGACATCAGTGACCGTTTTTCGGATAACGGGGGGGCTATACCCCCCAATCTGCTCGAGATCCCAAATACTGACAGCAACTCGCAGTACCTCCGTCTCTGCAAAGACGCTGGCATCAAGGGTCACCCCGCACGCTTCCCGGAAAAGCTGCCGGCTTTTTTTATCAAGTTCCTGACGAATCCCGGGGACATAGTGCTCGATATCTTCGCGGGGTCGAATACGACCGGACACGCCGCGGAGGATCAGGGGAGATCCTGGTTAGCCTTCGAACACGAACGAAAATACCTTGCTGCTTCCGTCTTCCGCTTTTTTGAAGATGATTTTCTGAATGACGCTGCCGGTATCTTCGAGAGGCTCATGGATACGTCGTCCCAAAACTATAAGGTAAAACAAAAGCGTGGTTTGTTTGACCCTGAGCCAAGCGGCGCATGAATCAAAGCCCTCCCGTCACTCGCCCCCGCCCCAGAGGGGGGGGTCGTCCTTGGTCCGCTTCCGGAAGTCCGCGATGCGGTGGAAGGTCAGGTAGTTGGCGTCGTGGGCGTTGTGCGACCCGTCCCACGCCGTCCGGGAGACGGCGATGATGTCGTCGCCGTCGAACAGCCAGTCGAGGTACTGCCAGGCGTGGTGCTTCCGGTCCGGGTGGCGGAGGGCGACCCACTCCACCCGCCAGTGCCGCAGGTCGGCCGACGACGTCAGGGCGACCCGGTTCCGGTAGGCCGGCGGGCTGGTCTCCTTGTTGACCAGCGACCAGTAGCGCCCCGTCTTTTCGTCCCGGCGGATCGTGAACTTGTTGCGGCCGCCGGGGAAGTCGATCATCCCCGTCGCCGGATCGCAGGTCATCTTTTTCCCGTCCGCCGAGACCCGGCAGATCGCCGCCCGGTCGCCGCGGTCGTCGTTGAACCGGAGGATGTTGAGCATTTGCCCGTCCGGCGCGGCCACCGCGTTGCCCTCCAGCCAGCCGGGGCGTTTGGCCTTGAACCACTGCGGGTCGAAGTGCAGGCGGTTGGACGACGTCCAGTGCGCCGCCTTCAGCAGGTCGGCATCCGCCGGGGCGGACAGCATGAACGCCCGGAAGTGCTTTCCCCAGCCGCCCCCGGCGCGGTTGTCTTCCATCGCCCGCCAGATCCGCCCGCCGTGGACCGTCACCGGCACCGGGGCGCAGTGGTAGCCGCCGTCGGCGATCAGCAGGCCGGTGTCCGGACCGCGGGGGTCGGTCCAGGTCGCGCCCCCGTCGGTGCTGCGGCGGATGACCACGTTGCCGTACCGCCCGTCGTTGCCCATCAGGTAGAGCGCGCCGCGGTGGGTGAAGAGCGACGACCAGAACTGCCCCCGCACGTCGGTCAACCGCCGCCAGGTTTCGCCCCGGTCCGCCGAGCGGTAGACGACCATCCGGTTGTATTTCGAGCCCGGGCCGAAAAACGAGTGGGCCGCGACGTACCGGCCGTCGTCCAGGACGGCGATCGCCGGGCAGCCGATGTAGACCCGGTTGAAGTCCGGGCTTCTGGCGATGACCACGCCGGGCGGGGGAGCGTGCGCGGCCGCCAGCGACGGGGCCAGGACGACCCCGCCGGTCCAGTTGCCCTGGGGGATGGTGACTTTTTCGCCGGTGTTCGCCTTCTTCCTGAAGACGGTCATGACCGACCGGCCGCGGTCGGTGTAGTGGAAGGTCAGCCCGGTCTCCTCCCACCCGGCCATGTCGATGCCGTCCTGCCGGGTGCAGGTGGCCGCGTAGACGTGCCCGTCGGCGGCCGGCACGGCCGTGATCGCCGCCCGCTCGCCGCCGTCGGTCCGGGTGAAGCGCCAACCGGCGAGGGCGGCCGGGACCGCGCGCCAGACGTACCGCCGGTTGCCGTAGGCCGTCGCGCCGTTTTTCAGGACGCCGGTGGTGAATCCCCGCCCGGAGACGGTCACCGCCGGCGCCGCCTTCAGGGCGGCGGGTGTCACGGCGACCGGCAAGTCGCTGGCCAGGTAGTACAGGAAGCCGTCCTCGGCCCCGATCAGCAGGTCCGGATTTCCGTCGCCGTCCCAGTCGACGAGGGCCGGGCTGGTGGTGTGGCCGGCGAGGCGGCGGGAGGTCACCGGGCCGGTGTTCACGAAAACGAAGCGGCCCGGCTCGCCGGCGGTATTGCGGTAGAAATCCACCGACCGGCTGTCGACCAGCAGGTCGAGCCGCCCGTCACCGTCCCAGTCGACCAGGCGGAGCTTCCGCCGCCCGCTTTTTCCGGCCCGGCGGCCGTTGAGGCGGAGGGGGCCGTTGCCGGCCGCCGTGAAGATCCGCTCCGGCGGCAGCAGGACCCGCCGGCCGTTGTTTTCCGCCCGGCGGAACAGGCAGAGGTACCCCTCGCAGTCGAGCATGACCAGGTCGACCAGCCCGTCGCGGTCGAGGTCGATGACCTCCGGGGAGGTCCGCCACTGCGTGACCAGCGTCCCGTCCGCCGGGTCCCACCAGTTCCACGCCGGTTTCGGCGGCCTTCCCTTCCACTGCACCCGCACCGGCCGGGCCGGATCGAGGGCCGGCGCGCCGCGCTTTCCGGCATTGCGGAACCAGACGACCTTCCCCCGGATCGAGTTGGCGACGATGTCCGTGCGCCCGTCGCCGTCCCAGTCGGCGACGTCGAGGGTGGTGTAGCCCCACTTGGTTTCGCAGGGGCCCTGTATCGAGCCGTTGGGCCCGGCCTGGATGCGGATGACCGCGCCGCCCGCCGCGAGCCGGACCGGCGCGGCCCACCGGGGCGGATCGCCGCCGTCGAGATTTTCGATGAATCCGATGAAGCCGGCGGTGTTGCCGCAGACCAGGTCCGTGTCGCCGTCGTCGTCCCAGTCGGCCGGGGCCGGCGTGACCAGCGCCCCGAACTTCACGGCGTCGGCCTCCTGGCGGAACGGCCGGGGGGGCAGGAATTGCGGCATGCCGCCGGCGACCTGCCCGGTGTGCTCCAGGAGGGAAACCCGGCCGTCCTCCTCGCCGACGACCAGGTCGACGTCCCCGTCGCCGTCCCAGTCGAAGGCGACGGGCACGATCATGCACAGCTCCATCCGCAGCGGTTTTCCGTCGCGGATCAGCTCCCGGCCCGCCGCGTACGCCGGCGCGGTGCGGCTGCCGGTGTTCTGAAAGTAGGTCAGGCGGTCGGTAAACGACCCGCAGAGCAGGTCCGCGTCCCCGTCACCGTCGAAGTCCGCGAGGTTCGGGGAGGGCATCCCGTAGACGTCGATCGCCGTTCCGCCGGCCTCGAGGCGGCGCGGTTCGGCGTAGTCGGGCTTCTGATTCGTCCCGGTATTCCGCAGCAGGTAGACCCACCCGTGGAGGGGGCCGCGGGTCCACTCCCCGTCGGCGTTGAAGGCGTCGTCCCAGCCGTAGTCCTCCCACGACCCGACGCCCACGATCAGGTCGGTCCGGCCGTCGCCGTCCCAATCGCCGTAGTGCCACTGGTTCGCCCGGAGCTTCCCGCCGCGGACCCGCGCCGGGACGCCCAGCGTGCGCGGTCTGCCGTAGCCGTGTTCGCGGAAGCCGGCATACTCCACGGCCGGCCCCAGGACCCGCGGCCGCCCGTCGACGCGGGAGACCCGGACGTTCGACCGCCCCGGGCCGATCCGGACGCCGGGCTTGAAGACGGGAAATGTCTTCCCGCCGGGATTCTCGAAAAACCAGGTCCCGTTGGAGGGCACGTCGGGGCAGGAGACCACCAGGTCCGGGTCCCCGTCGCCGTCGTAGTCCATCGGCAGGGGCCAGGCCCACAGCCCGACGCCGAGATCGACGGTAAGGCCGGGGTTGTTGTACTTGAGTTTCTCGGGGCCGGCGGCCGGGGCGGCGGCTGCCAGGTACAGCGCGACGATGTGCAACATGGTGTTCACTCCTCTTTCGGTTCGGCGGCCGCGGCCGGTTTCAGCGACCGCAGCTTCGCCAGCGGGATGCGCGTGACCTGCACGTCTTCCTTGTTGACCGAGTAGATCACCCACAGGTCGTCCCTGAAGACGACCGCGTGGGGGTACTGGAAGCCCTGCCCCTTCCAGCGCCCCGGGTAGCGCTGTTTCGGCGCGCCGCGGCGGATCACGGCGGCGCGGTCGAAGTGCAGGCCGTCCGGCGCCAGTGATACGACCAGCGGGTCCCGGCCCCGGCCCGGGTTGTTGATAACGTAGGCGGCGCCGCCGGGCAGCGTGCCGGCCGCCGACCGGGAGCAGGCGTCGGGGAACGGGGTCTTGACCGGCGCGGTCCAGACGGCCCCGCCGTCGAAGCCGAACTGGGCGTAGTTGCGCTTCGTCCGGGGCATGCCGAGGTCGCGGTACAGCCGGACGTACGTGCCGTCGGCCAGGCGCCAGGCCTGCGTCGGCTCGCAGAGCCGGTGGCCGTCGGCGGCCGTCGGCCGGCTGGTGCGGCGGTGAAATTCCCAGCTCGGCCAGTGTTCGGGACGGGCGAGGTACGCGCGGATCTTTTCGGCGGGACCGGCGAACCGGGGGTCGGCCGCGTCGGGATACGCGGGGCAGCCCGGTCGCGGGGCGGGGTGGTCCCTGACCAGCCAGAAGATCGGCCCGGCGTCGCCGTCGGCGCAGATCGACCGGGCGACCCTGCCCCAGCCGCTCCGCGGGCCGGCCAGGACGTGCGGCTCGGCGACGGCGTAGAGCGTCCCGCCGACCGTCGCGAACCCGTTGGCGATCAAAATGATGTCCTTCGCGTTGTCCTGCTTCGCGCCGGGCGTGACCTCGTTGAACGGCCCGAACAGCTCGCTGAACGGCGCCCAGGTCTTTCCCCCGTCGGTCGACCGGCTCGCCAGTACCCGCTGGCCCGGGGCGTCCTCGTCGCGGGCATGGTTCGACCAGGTCGCGAACAGCGTGCCGTCGTGAGCGGTGATGTAGCCGTGGTGGCTGTACGTGCCGGTCGCGGGCGCCGCCCGGTAGAGCGTGTGGGTCCGCAGGTCCTCCAGGACGGGCAGGCCGAGGTCCGGCCGGCCGGCGTCCGTCTTCACCGTCCACCGGATCCGCGGGATCCCGCGTTCGGGGCCGGCGGCCGCGGCGGCGATGCACAGTGCTATTATGCGTGTCATCATGACCCGCCCTCCAGTTTCGCCGGGTCGAGGACGACGTGCTTGATCGACCGCCGGCGGTAGGTGTAGGTGACGTGGACCCGGCCGCCGGGGGCCTGGATGACGGTCGGGTAGGAGTACTCGCCCTTCTGCCGCTCGAGGGTGAGCACCGGCGTCCATGCCTTCCCGTCGCCGGAGACCGCCACGTTGAGCATGTTCCGGCCCGACGGGAATCCGCCGCCCCGCACGGTGTGGTTGTAGACCAGCAGGTGCCGGCCGTCGGCGAGGGTGACCCCGCAGACCCCCGCGTTGGGATTCGGCAGGGGCGCGGCGGTGACGGGGCCCCAGGTCCGCCCGCCGTCGTCGGACCAGGCCTGCGAGATGACCGGCTTACTGCGGCTGCGGCAGAGGATCTGCAGCCGGTCGCCGGGGTGGGTCAGGATCGTCGCCTGGATGGTGCCGAATGTTTTTCCGTCGTTGATCGGCCCGACGACCTGCCAGGTCTTCCCGCCGTCGGCGGTGATCTCGAAGTGCGTTCGCCAGCCGTCGTGCTCGGTGCTGGACGGGCAGATGATCCGCCCGCCGCGCTGGATCGGCGGGTTCTTGACCGGGCCGATGAGGTTGGGGTTCCCCTTCCCGAGCTTTTCGCTGGTCCCCAGCCGCCGGGGCGCCGACCAGGTCGTTCCCCCGTCGGCCGAGGTGACCAGGCAGCCCCACCACCGCCGCGGGTTCGGCCCGACCTTGTAGAAAAGCATCAGCGGCCCCGTGTCCGGGAGAAAGAGCACCGGGTTCCAGCAGGGATACTCCTTCTCCTGCAGGTCGCCGCCGTCGACGACCTCCACGGCCTTCGACCAGCCGCTGCCGGTGTTGCGGGAGACCCAGATGCCCACGTCGGCCGCCCCCTCGCCCTTCCCGCCGAACCAGGCGGCGACGAGGCCGCCGGGGGTCGCTTCGATCGTGGAGGCGTGGCACTGGGGGGTGGGCTTCTCATCGAGGGGATAGATCAGCTCCCCCGACACGCAGCCGCCGGCGCCCGGCGCGGCCGGGTCCGGAATCGCGTATTCCCCGGCGGGGCAGGGGGCGGCGGCCGCGGCGATGATCACGCCTGCGGCCAGAACAGTCGGCAGTGTCTCGATGTTCACGGTCATTCTCCTTTCATGCGTGTTCGGGTTGCAGTGGTATGTCGATGTCGCGGTCCCGGAGGCGCTGCAGGACCGCGCGGACCCGGCGCCGCTCGGGGGGGTTGAAGCGGTGGAACGGCTCGGCCATGACGTCCCCGCAGATCCCCGTCAGCGACAGGGCGCACTTGATGCCCTTGATGACCCGCGAGGCGTGCCGGCCGACCCGGTAGATCTCCCCGAGTTCGGCGATCAGGCCGCCCAGCGCGCCGGCGCGGTCCCCGTCGCCGGCGGCCGCCGCCTTGTAGCAGTCGACGAAGAGCCGGGGCAGGATGTTCGCCCCGCCGTTGACGCCGCCGTCGCCCCCGCGGCGGACCGCCTCGATCAGCAGGTGCTCGGGGCCGACCAGGACCGACCAGTCCGGCCGCTCGTTCTTGAGGGCGGCGAGCCGCCCGAAGTAGCCGCTGTCCCCGCCGCTGTCCTTGACCCCGACGATCCGCTCGATCGCGGCCAGGCGCCGGAGCGTTTCGATTGCGAACCACACCTTCGTCATGGCCGGCATGTTGTAGAGCATCACCGGCAGGGGGAGGCGGGGGAGGATGTCTTCGCAGTACGCGGCCAGCTCGGCCTGCCCGGCCGGGAAGTAGTAGGGGGCCGAGAGGACGACCGCGTCCGCACCGGCGTCGGCCGCGGCCGCGGCCATGTTCACCGACTCGGCGAAGGCGGTGTCCGTGACGCCGACCAGGACCGGCGCCCGCCCCGCGACCTGCCGGCAGGTCAGACCGATCAGTTCCCGCCGGAGCCGGTAGCTGAGGCTGGGGGCCTCCCCGCTGGTCCCGAGGATGAAGACCCCGTCGACGCCGCCGGCCAGGACGTGCTCGATCAGCCGCGCCAGGCCCTCCCGGTCCAGCGCGTCGCGGTCGGCGAGGGGGGTTATCAGCGGGGGTATGATGCCGCGGAACCGGGCCATCGGTTCAGTCCCTCCCCCCGCCGCGGTTCGCGGCGATGTAGCCCTCGGTCGAGCGGGTCCGCCGGTAGAAGTAAAAGCCGATGCCCATCGTCAGGGCGCCGTAGACCCCCAGCACCCCCCAGTCCAGGGCGTGGAACGCGGTGTTCATTGCCCGTCCTTTGCGATTGCGTCGAGTTTCTTCGCGAGGTCCGCCGTGAGGCCGGCCGGCAGTGCGTCGAGGTCCGCCGGGCCGGGTTCGTCGACGTCCATCCGGTTCAGCGACTGGGCCTTGCTGGCGGCGATGTGCTCGGCCATGACCTGCCGGGCCTTCTCGCTCTCGCCCTTCCGGAGGGCCTTCAGGACGCGGGCGTGGCAGGCGTGGGCGTCCTCGACGGTCCGCCGGTCGTGCTTCTGCCGGCGGACCTGGAAGATCCGGGAGATCGTCCGCGTCTCGGCGACCGTCCGCTGCATCCGCCGGTTCCCGCAGGCCCGGATGATCGTCATGTGAAAGGCCATGTCCGCGGCCAGGAAGTGCTGCAGTTCGTCGGCGGTCAACTCGTCCCGCCCGGCGCCGGCGACGGCGTCGGCGATCTCCCGCATCGCGTCGCAGAGGATCCCGAGCCGCTCGAGCTGGTTGGGGGATATTCGCTCGGCGGCCTTCGCGGCGGCGTAGCTCTCGACGGCCTCCCGCATCTCGTAGAGGTCGATCAGTTCCCGGCGGTCGATGCCCTTGATGATCGTGCCGTACCGGGGGACCTGCTCGACGAGGCCTTCGAGGGCGAGCCGCCTGATCGCGTCGCCGACGGGGGTCCTGCTGATCCCGAGCTGCCCGGCGAGGACGGCTTCGGAGACGGTGTCCCCGGGGGCGAGTTTCCCCGACAGTATCTGCTTCTGGATGTGCT
>CAZLBC010000068.1:0-26845 GCA_964557575.1 uncultured Planctomycetaceae bacterium | reverse complement strand
AGGAGGTCTGAGCGGCGCGGCGGCATCGACCGCGAAACGATCGAAACGGGACACGGAGACAGAGACCATGCACCGATCCATCATGCTGCTGCTCGCCTGCGGTTCCGCCGCGGCGGATGTCGAAAAAGGCGTTCAGTCCGTCGTCACCCTCCCCGAGAAGATCATCAACAAGACGACATACCTGCACGACCGGTTTCTCCTGTTTGTTCCGAAAACCTATTCCGCGGACAGACGCAGGCCATCACCCCTGATGATCTTCCTGCACGGGATGGGCGAGCGGGGCGCGGCCCTCGACCGCGTCAGGAAATGGGGGCCGCCGAAACGGGTGAAAAAAGACCGGGACTTCCCCTTCTTCCTCGTCTCTCCGCAGTGCACCACGGGCGAGAAGGGCGCGGGGATGTGGAAGGCCGGGAAGGGCTGGTGGCAGGTCGACGACCTTGAGCTGCTGCTGGAGTACGTGAAAAAGAACTACAACATCGACGAACAGCGCGTCTACCTGACCGGCCTGAGCATGGGGGGATTCGGGACCTGGGCCTGGGCCGCGGAACACCCGGAGCATTTCGCCGCGATCGCGCCGATCTGCGGCGGCGGCGATCCGCGGAAGGTCGCACAGTACGGATCGCTGCCGATCCGGGCGTTTCACGGCGACAGGGACCGGGCGGTCCCGTTGAAACGGTCGCGGGAGATGGTGGACGCCGTCACGAAGGCCGGCGGCAGCGCGACGCTGACGGTCTACCCCGGCGTCGGGCACGCCTCCTGGAAAAAGGCCTACGCCGACAAGGAACTGTACGCGTGGCTGCTGAGTCACACGCGTACGGACGGCGGACGATCAAAGAAAAGGGGCAAAGAGAAAAGCCGCAGTGCAAAATAGACACGCGTTTTTTGGGAAATATCAAAAAAAGGGAATACAAAAACCACCTGCGCCCGTCATATCGGTGAACGGGGGAGGACAGGAGACCGGCCATGGCGGACACCGCGCAGCGCGAAGACGGCAACCCGACGGACGTGAACCTGACACCCATGATCGACTGCACCTTCCAGTTGATCATATTCTTTATCATCACCGCGCAGATCTCGAACGATCAACTCGCCCCCCTGCTGGTCCCTGAGCCCAAACAATCCGTGGCCGTCACGCCCGGCGAGGAGGGCAGGTCCGACGTGGCGATCGTCAATATCTTCAGCAGATTCGGCAGGGACATCGAGGGCAGAAAAGAAAACCCCGGCGACACGATGACGGCGACCGGTTACAAGATAAAACAGGATACACTGAAACCGGGCGAGGAAATCGAGATCGCGCATATCCTCGCGGCGGAACGGGAGCGATTCCGGCACACACACGGCGACGCCGCGTTCTTCGTGGAAGTCCGGGCTGACCGGGACCTGGGATACGACCAGGTGCTGCCGGTCATGCGTGCAGCGGCGCACACCGGCATCGACCGGATGTACATGACCGCGGTCACGGATCCCCATTTCCGCGGAACCGCGGTCGACTGACCGTTCGACACCGCATATATGTGATTAGTGACACTCCTATCAATATTTTCTTGACCATACCCTGAAATTCTAGAGCTGGTTTCATAACTTGCTTTGGTAGCGAAAGCGAGGTATTTTGTCGATCTGGCAAGGAACGGAAACGACGACATATTAAGGAAATATGTCGAGTTTTCGTGACGCCGCCAGACGGCAAAAGAGCCGCTTGTAGTCCAAATTGAAGTTATGAAACCAGCTCTAATGGTTTTTCAGACTATGCATAAGAGAATCATCTCGACAAGACCCTCACACTGTGGCCCGCAACCGGACAGTTAATCGGCCCGCTGTTCGAACATTTTATTGTCTGTGAATTCTTTCGACTGAATGATTACAAAGGGAAGGATTCGAGAGACTCGGCCTTTGAATTATACGTTCCTCACCCCTCACGCACCCGCCGTGCACACCAGCCGCCGCTGTTCGGTACTGATGTGGAGCCGGCCGTCGGCGGCGCGAGGGTTGCGCGCGTCATGTGCCTGCTCCTTCAAACGGGACACGAGTCGTCGCAGCCGCCGTTTCGACACGCGCTACTTGCCGAAACAGGCGACCTTCCCGTCCGTCGTGGCCATGTACAGCCGCCCGCGGGCGGCGGAGATCCCGTCGAATACCGGCGGCGCCGGCAGCTTCATCGACGACACGGGAGCGCCGTCGGCCGCCGCGAAGATCCGCAGCTCGGCGCCGGCCCTGCCCTCGAAGGCGGCCAGGGGATCGTCGGGAACCACGACGTCCGGCGGCCCGGCGACGACGAGCTTCTCGCCGGCCAGGACCATGGCCCTGACGCGGACCGGAATGAACCGCTTCCAGCGGGGCGGTTTCTTGCTGACGTAGCCGGTCCCCTTCTCAACGCTGCGCCCGCCCCGGCGGTGGCGATCCGTGTAGACCTCCTCGGGCAGCCACCGGACTTTCGGGTTCTTCTGTTTCTTTGCCAAAAATCCCGGCTGGCTGTCGATGTCGTCGGAAAAGAGCAGGTATCCCTTCTCGCCGGGGAAGAACTTGGGGCTCCACTGGTGGCGGCGGTAGAAGAACTTCACGGCGTAGGTGGCCTTGTCGTCGAAGACCACGAGCTGGCCGCTCTTCGAGGCGTGCTGGGCGAAGTGGAAGCCCGGCCACTCCCGGCCGTGCATCCAGAAGATCCGGTCGAAGTTGCTGTCGTCGAGGAAACCGGCGGTCGTCATCAGGTGGTCGCCGCCCATGTCAAGTTCCCCGAGGTCGCTGCCGCGTCTTACCTTCTGTCGTACGAGCCGGGGGTCGAACTTCACCCGCATCATGTAGAGATTCTTGTCCGTATCGGCGGCGAACAGGTCGGGCAGCGCCCCCTCCATGGCGAACGGCCTGCCCCTTTCCTTTTTGATGTCCGGCCACGGGCCCTCGAGGACGTGGGTATACTTCACCGCCCCGGTCTTCGCGTCGAGTCCGTAGACCGCGATCCCCCCGTCGAGGAACGATGACCGGCCGGCCGCGCAGTAGACCGTCCCGTCCTGGACGAGTACGCTGCCGTGCAGCGGCCAGAGGGATTCGACCTCCTCGAACGACACGATGCGCCGCGGATCCGGCGCGGCCCGGAAGCGCCAGGCCAGTGCGCCGTCGGCCGCACGCAGGCAGTAGACCGACCCGTCGCGACAGCCGAAGATCGCCATGCCGCCGCATATGGTGGGCGCGGAGTCCACGGGCCCACCGGCGACGAATCGCCACACGTCCTTCCCGGTTTCCGCATCCAGGCAGCGCACGGTGTGCGTATCTTTCTCCACGACCCAGAGGCGGTCGCCGACAATGACCGGCTGGGTCGCATTGCAGTCGAGATCGATCTCCCACTTTTTCTGCGGGTCGTCGGGAACGGGGGTCTTCGCCCGGCCGCTGCGGAGATTGTCCCGGCGATGCATCGGCCAGTCGTCTTCGGTAACCTCGATGGCGTCGATCTTTCCACGGGCGGGCCCCGTGACCAGGGCGTCCGCGCCGGAGGGCTCGACCGTTTCCACCGGATCAGAGCACATGGCCAGGTACCCGAAGACCCTCACGCCCGGGTAGCAGAAGCACTGGCTCGGCGGCACGTAGAACATCCCGTTCGCCGGCGTACCGCCGGTGAAGCACGGCGTGCGGAGCCAGTCGTTCCGCATGTGGTTGTCTTCGCCGCTGAGGTCGATAAATTCCGCCCCCCGCTTGTTGCGGATGACGTAATTGACCGTCGCCTTGCCCCGCAGGCACCGCCGGTGATGGCCGGGAGAGATGAGGTTGTGCAGCGTGACGCTTTTCTTGACCTTCCCCGTCCTGAGATCGAACCCGTCCGTCGACAGGCCGCACCAGACGGTGTCGTCCGTGACGAATATCTCGGTGGGCTGCGTACAGGCCGCCGAGATCGGGCCGACGCCCTTGTGCTCCCAGAGCTTCTTGCCGTCGGCAAGCGACAACACGGTCAGCTTTTTACCATGGAAGAGAACGGTATCGTTGTGGACGACCAGGTTGAACTTGCCCCCGCGGTTCTTGTTGATCTTATGCGGTGTCTTCCATACCTCTTTGCCGCTCGCGGCGTCCAGGCAGACGATCTCGCTGGTGGTGTGGTAGACCACCCGCCCCTCGTGCAACGCCAGCGTGTACGGTGCGACGTGGGCATCGGCCTTCTTCCAAAGCGGTTTTCCCGCCTTCACGTCGACGGCAACCAGGGCGTTGGCCAGCTTCTGGTAGACGATGCCTTCCTGGGCGCCGGGCGAACGCTGCGTGTTCGTCTTCGCCACCAGGATGTCGCCGGCAAGCACCATCTCGTCGGTGCCCTTCGTGCCCGGCAGGACCTCGATGAGGATCGCGCCCGTGGCGGCATCCAGGACGGAGACGGGGGAATCGAGGAACTGCAGGGTCGCGTAGACCCGGTCCCCCACCGCGATGACGCGCCGGGGCAGCGTGTGGTGGATCTGCCAGCGGTTTCCCTTGCCCGCACCGTATTTCGCATCCCATTTCTCCAGCGGGGCCTTCCAGAGCAGCGCGCCGTTGAACGCGTCCCGCGCGATCAGCCTGCACTTCCAGGGGAGTTTTTCGAAAACGCCGGGCGGCGCCTCGTCGAATATGGTGAAGATCCGCCCCCCGGACGTGACCACGCCCTGAACGCTCGTCGGCATCTCGTGGCTCCGGCACCACCGCGGTCCGGCCGTCCAGCGGAGTGCGCGGGGCGGGTGGACCTGCTGATCGTTCGCAACCGAGCTGTTACCCGAGTCGTGGAGGAAGTGCGTCCACTCGTCGATGTCGTCGGGCCGGGCCTTGACCTGCTTTTTTCCGCCGACCCACGCCACGCCCCCGGGCGCGAGGACCCGCTCGACCTCGGCCGCGGGAACGTCCCCGAGGTCCGCGGCGACCAGCAGGCTGACGGTATTGCCCACGTAGGGCAGCGTTTTGCCGTCGAATACCACCACGGAAACCGGGCCGTAGCATCCCTGCGACCGCAGCGTCTTCCGGGCGGCCGCGACGGCCTCCGCATCCGTATCAAGACCATGGACGAGGTAGCGGTCGTCGACGCGGAGGGACGCGGTGTACGCCCCGTCCCCACACCCGAGATGCACGACGAGCCCGCCCGTAACGCCCGTATCGGCGTAGACCAACTGCGCATCGGGCAGTGCCGCCGTTGCAGACCCGACAAAAAGGGATACCACGATAACCGATGCTGCCGTAACCATCATGCCGTCACGTCTGTCCATACCGCCGCTCCTTGTGGTTCTCGCATTGATGCTGGAAGTTATGCCGTGATACGCAGTGTCCGGGCGGGTTTCGAAGTTACCGTCATGAAGACGGGAACAGCCGGAGGTATACGATCCCGACCTCTCACTGCGCTGCAGTCTTAATGCTCCGGCCCAGATTCCAAGACTATTATACTCTGCCGCCGAGATCAAGCGTTCATGCAGGACCCGGAGAGGGACATCGACGAGAAGGCGAAGACCAGGTTTACCACAGCGTCCGAACGTGGGGGTAGTCGAGCAGCTTTCTGTCCGCGGTCAGGATGTGCATATGGTTCATGCGCGCGGCCGCGGTGATAAGCCGGTCCGCCGGGTCGCGGTGAAACGCGCCGGGAAGCGAGAAGGCCTCCTGCACCGTCTCCAGGTCGATATCCATTACATTCCACCCATTGTCTTCAATCGCCTTGTCGAACCACGTTCGCCAGTGGGGAGTAAATCGGACCTTGTTCGCCTCTGCAAGGCAGGCGATTTCAGCACAACTGATCGCCGAGATCCAGATGCCGGCGGCGGGGTTCAGCAGGGCGGAACGCGCGTTTTCGGAGAGCTTATCCGGCGCCGAGACGCACCATATCATCGCGCACGTATCGAGGATGATGTTCATTCGTGCATGGCCCAGTCTTCATCCATGGCCGGTTCCGTCAGATCGCACTGCACCTGTACGCTGCCCGGCGCCGACCCCAGTGTTGTTCGATTTACCGCCTGCTCTGCAGAATCGACAGGCACCAGTTCCACGACGGGACGATTGTGTTTGCACACAATGACCTTTTCACCCTTTTGCGCCATGGTGATATAAGAACTCAACTGTTCCTTGACCTGTGCAATATTGGCTTTCTTCTCCTTATACTTCATTATGCCCATATTTTAGCCTATATTTCTATCTATATCAATGTCTATTTCTGCACGTTTCAACTGATTTCAACAGGAGATCGAGGCGATTCGAGATCGCGCGCCGGCCGGCCGGATTTACTTCTCCACGTCCCTGCCCCAGACCTTGACCTCGCTGAAGCCCGCCCAGCCGAGGGGCTTTTTCTGCTCCAGGTCCCTGAACCGCAGCCAGGAGATCCGCCGGGGTGTTTCGAGGTCGAACGTCCGGGGCGCGGCGGTCTTCGCGATGGATATCTTCCCGCTGCCGCCGTCGGAGAACTCGACGACCGCGGCATGCCAGCAGGCGTCGTGGGGAAAATCGGCCCGCATCCAGAGGACGATCTTGTCGACCGCCACCTCCCTGCCGAAATCGATCTTCAGCCACAGGTCCTCCCGCTTGTCCGGGCCCCAGGAGGGGAATTGTTTCCCGTGGCCCGTGTTGGCCGTCTTCCCGTCGATCACGTTGCAGGCCGCGAAGGCGGGGTTGTTCCGGCAGACGCTGTTCGTCGAGGCGTGCGGATAGCAGGTCACGTCCCCCATCCTATCGGCCGGGTTCAGGGCAAGATTCCGGTACCCGTCCCCGTTGTCCGCGAAGCGGGCGGGAGCCGTCGTCTCCCCGCCCCCCCGCGCCGCGGCGACGGCGGCACCCGCCGCGACCGCCTCGTCGACGCCCATGCGCGGATCGGGCGCGCCGGCCGGCCGGTTCCCGGTCAGCATCTCGGCGATGTTCGCCCGCTCAAGCGCGGCCATGCCCATCCGTTTGTGAAGGAAGTGATAGTACTTGTTCCGGTCCTTTTCGTTCCAGGTGTTGGCCTCCGCGTAGTCCCCGCAGCAGGGCACCGCCAGGTCGATCCAGCAGGCCAGCTTGTCGCGTTCCTCCCGCGACAGTTCGACACCGTGGTGGTCCGCGAGGTGTTCGAACAGGCCGCTGGTCGCGGCGCCGGCGTGATAAGGCTTCAGCAGTGACGGGACCGACTGCACCGACACCCAGTTGACCAGGTCGGTACTCCGGCCGCCGTTGGTCAAGGCCAGGTAGGCGTCCGACCACGCCCGCTTTGCCCGCTTATCGGGCTTGGACGTCCCCAGGAGGCTGAAGGCCTTCTTGATACCCGGATCCTTCGCGGTTTCGGCGCGTTCTTTCGCGACGGTGGCCTCTTTCCCGTTGCTCCCCGGGTTTTTCGTCTTGTACTTCCATGTTTTCCCGGCCTTGACCAGGGGATCGGCCTTCGCCGGGTCGACCTTCAGCCCCTTTTGCTTTCGTTTTTTCGCCGCGTTCCCCCGCTTCTTCGACCGGTCGTTGTGACACTTGACGCAGTGCCGGTCGAGAATCGGCTGAATCTCCTTCGGGAAGCTGAAGCCCCGCACGGGCCCGTAGAAGGGTTCGAGTTCACGGGGACCGGCCTTGAGGGCCATCGTCGTCTTGTCCCGCTGGAGGGATACCTGGTTCTTGTCCTCGTGGCACCCCACGCAGGCGAAGTTCTCGCCCGGCTGAAGGGTCGACCAGGTCCGCATCGTCTGAATCATCCGGTTGTTCTCGTCGAGGCACTGGAAGTAGAGCGGCGTCCGGACGGGGGCCGCAAAGAAGGCGGACCCGTCGGGGTATACCGTCGCCGACCCGACGACCTTCTTGACGTCCCACGATCCGTTGCCGACGGATATCGGCGTCGAGACCATGGCACCGCCGGCGGGGCCCCGGTTGCGATTCGCGCCGACGCCGGCCGGGCGGAACTCGAGGGCGACGACGCGAATCGACTTGACCGCCCCCTTCTCGACGCCCGCCAGGCCGGGCCCGATGTAGACGTTCTGGACGTAGTAGGTCCCGGTCTCCTTCGTCCAGTCCACGGCGGGCGGGCGGACGGTCGGGCGCTTTCGCGGCGCCAGGGGCACCGGCTGGTTGCAGGAGATCTGCGGATCGAAGGCGAGCAGCTCCCGGCGGCCGTCGGCGAACATGAAGAAGGTGCCGAACGGAGACCGGGCGTCCCGCCGCTTGACGCCGTCCGGCGCGTAGGTGACCAGGAACTCCTCCTCGTTGAAGGGGTAGGGATACTGGAACTGCTCGCCCTTCTGTCCGTAGGCGTCGACGCGCACCGCCTTCGCCTCGCGCTCGGGGGCGAGCATCGTCACCCCGGCGGCCTCCTGCCGCCCCCGGGACGGGTCGACGATCGCCAGCTTGCCCTTCTGGTGGCAGTGGTGCCCGAAGAGGACGGCCATGATTTTCCCCGTGCCGGGTATGCCGCGGGCGTGCCCGATGGTGGTGGGGAACCAGGAGTTGTTCCCGTAGTACTCGGTCTGGGCGGTGCCGTCGGAATTCATCTGGAAGAGGGGCTGGGGATAGATCTGGCCGCGGTCGTTGTAGTCCCAGCGGGTGTAGACCACGCGCCCGTCGTCGAGGACCTGGGGATAATTCGTGTGGACCTGGTCGAAGCTGACCCGCCGGAGGTGCTTCCCGTCTCCGTCGCAGACGTAGAGATTGCTGACCTCCGTCCACCAGCAGTCGACCGTCTGCACGCAGCGGGTGGAGTTGAATATGATGTCCCCGTTGGGCAGGTAGGCCCCCTCGTAGTCGCAGAACCCCCGCCCCCAGGTGAGCTGGCGGATGTCGCGGGAGGCGGCATCCATCTCGTAGAGGTGATAGTCGTCCTCCCGGTTGGATTTTTTCCAGGAGAACAGGATCTTGTCGCCGTTCCAGGAGACGGCGGGGTCGCGAATCACGCCCTTCTCGTCGGCCAGGAGCGTCAGGCTGGTCGGCTCTTCGGAAACGTCCATCAGGCACAGGGACGCACCGGGGATGAAGTGCCGTTCGGCCTGGGCGTCGGACTGTCCCTCGGTGTAAGCGTAATGGCTGCCGCCGAGGTTGTAGTGCCTGGTATAGACGATCTTCCCGCAGCGGGCGCGCAGGCGCGACAGCCGCTGCCGCCGCCGGGCCGCGCAGGCGCGGATGTAGAGGTCTTTCCATGCGGCGTCGCTGCCGGGCTTCTTGCCCGCCGACAATGCCTTCGCCTCGGCGACGAAGCGGTCGCCGCCATCCAGTTCCTCGACGACACCCAGCACCAGCTTCTGTTCGCGGTCGCAACCGTTCGTTGCGACGAAGCACTTTTTCCCTTCGCCGCCGGTGTCCTGTTTCAGCCAGTCCTCGAATACGGCATCCGCCGGCGCGGCCGGGACGGGATCACCGTGGGCGATCGGCGGCGCAAGGAACAGGAAAACGAGAACGGTCGAGAGTGTTGTCCGCATCGACTATGTCTCCTGTGATTCTGCACGGCAACAGCGCAATACACGCGGCACTATCCGTTCTATATTACCACCCGAAACGCGAATATATTGTTGGCTTTCTGTATATATCCCTTGCGTATTCATACACTGAATGCGCGGTGCGCGTGTTTTTTACGCCGGGTGAGTGACCCGGCTGACGGCAAAATCCGGCTCGATTTTTCGAGAAGCAGTGGCATGTCACTACTACAGTATTATGATAATAACGACATTACTTTGTAAGGAGCGCACAGATGCCGAAGAAAACAGTTGTCGTGGAAGCACGGATGGGAGACGGCTTCGCGATGGAGTCGACCCTGGGCAAGCACGTTCTTCAAATCGATCAGCCGGATGCAATGGGCGGGACCGATACCGGACCGAATCCGCTGCAGTATTTTCTGCTGTCCCTCGGCGGCTGTATCGGGGCCATTGCCCGTATCATCGCCAGCCAGAAGCGGCTGGAGGTCCGGGGCCTGTCGGTAAGCATTCGGGGCGAGATCGACACGGACGCCCTCCTGGGAAAGAATTCGGACATCAGGGCGGGTTTCGAGTCGATTACGGCCGACGTGCACATCGACGCCGACATGACCGAGGAGGAAAAGAAGGCTTTCCTGGCCGAGGTCGAGGCCCGCTGCCCGATTTCGGACAACATGGCCGGGACGACACCGGTAACGGTCTGCCTGCAGGAGTAACCGTGTAAAGGGGACGGGAGTCTTTTTGCCCAGCCAGCACATCAATCAGGGCGAATCTTCATTGAAAAAGACTCCCGTCACCTTTTCCGTTGTCGGCAAGACCGCGTCCAGGAATGCGCCCATGCTCGCCGCGTAGTCCGGGGTCGCAATCATGCCGTCGTTGTGCCCTCCCCGCATCTCCAGGAACCGCTTGGGCTCCGCGGCCGCCGCAAAAAGCCTCCTCCCCTGGCGGTACGGCACGATCTCGTCGTCCGGGGAATGGGCGAACAGCGTGGGACACCGCAAATGCGGTACGATGTCGAGGGAATTGTAAGCATACCGGCAGATCAGCCGCGCGAAGGGAAGCCACGATGCCACGGCCGCCGCCATGTCGGGAGCCGAGGTAAACGACGACTCGACGATCAGGCCGGCCGGCTCGTGCCGGTCGGCCAGGTACGCGGCGACCGCACCACCCATCGACCGGCCGAATATCACCGTCCGCCCGAACGATACGCCTCTTTCGCCGGTCAGCCAGTCCCGCGCAGCTTCCGCGTCCCGGTAGGTCTCTTCTTCGCCCGGCCGCCCCCCGCTGCGGCCGTATCCCTCGTAATCCATGATCAGCACATCCACACCCAGGCCGTGGAAGATGCGGACGGAATCGACGCGGTGCGAGATATTGCCCCCGTTCCCGTGAAAAAAAAGTACCGTACCGCGGGGCCGCGGGGCGGGAACGAACCACCCGTAAATACGAATACCCTCTCCGACGACCAGTTCGACATCGTCGTAGTCCATCCCCGCCGACCGGGGCGTCTGCTTGATCTCCCGGGTCGGATGGTACATCATCTTCTGCTGGAGTCGTGGAAAAAACATGCGCTGCGCCCGGATTCCGAGTGTCAGGAACCCTTCGTTGTTGCCGCTTCGCCGACGCTGACCATATGTATGCAGTTCGTGGGACATTTCTCCGCGGCGGCCGCGGCATCAGGTGCCGATGTCGGCGCATAGTTCTCGTAATCGACACCCGCCAGATTGCCCGTGAGGCTGAACAGCTCGCCGGCCGCCTTGACGCACGCCCCGCAGCCGATACATCCCACGTCGCAGACCTTCTTGACCTCCTTGCCGAAATCCCGGTTCCGACAGGCGACCACGGGCATTGTTTCGGACGGGAACGGCACCATCCCGATGATATCGCGGGGACAGGCCTTCGCGCAGGCCCCGCAACTGACGCACTTTTCGTAATCGACGACCACCTGCCCCCCGACCAGGTGGATCGCGTCGAAATTGCAACTCCTGACGCAGTCGCCGAGGCCGAGGCAGCCGTAAGCGCACGCCTGAACACCGCCCACGAGGTGCGCAGCCATGCAGGTCTGCTCCCCCCGGTACTCCCGGACCCCTTTCTTGTCGCACGCCCGGGCGCCGCAGTGGACGATGGGGAATTCGGTGACCGATTCCTCGTGCTCGAGTCCCATGATCTCGGCAACGGCCGCAGCGCAGGAACTGCCCCCCACCGGGCAGAGATTCGGGGCGACTCCTTCCTTCACGATGGCCTCGGCGTACTCGCCGCAGCCGAGGTAACCGCATGCCCCGCAATTGGCCCCCGGCAGGGCGGCTTCAACCTCTTCAACACGGGGATCGACCTTCACGTGAAACGCCTCGTTGGCCCAGCCCAGCACGATGGTCATCACCAGGCCCAGGGCCAGCAGGACGGCGGCTGACAAGATGACGACGACCACGATCATACCGTTACTCCTCCCCCGCGGCCGACGTTTCCTTCGCCGCTGCGGCGGCGGGCTCGTGCCGGGGCGCCAGCAGCTTCTCAAGCCGGCTGTTGACCCCGGTGAATCCCATGAACGCCATGGAGAGGATGCCGGCGATCAGGAGCGTTATCCCCGCCCCCCGAAGGGGCTTGGGGACATCGCACAGGTCCAGGTCCTCCCTGATACCGGCCATCAGGACGATGGCCAGGGTAAACCCGATCCCGGCAAATACCGCGAGGGTCATCGCCTTCCCGAGGTCCCACGGATCGGCGGCGCCGTCGATGTGCTTCATGATCATCAGGCACCCGAACAGGATAGCGCAGTTGGTGGTGATCAGCGGGAGAAAAACGCCGAAACTCTTGTAGAGGGACGGAAAGAACTTCCTGACGTACATCTCCACGAACTGGACGCTCGAGGCGATGACGAAGATATAGACGATGTAGTAGAGGATGCTCAGGTCGCTCGGACCGCTGCCCCCCATGAGATGATATATCCAGGTAGCCAGCGGGGCACCGGGTTTCAGGAGGTAGGTCGTAAAGAACCAGCTCAGCAGCGCGGCCACGGAAATGACGAACGTCACCGCGCATCCCATGCCGAAGGCCATGTCCACCCGGCGGCTGACACCGAGGTAGGGACAGATGCCCACGAAGTAGGTGAAGACGAAATTGTTTATCACCGCCGCCCCCACGGCTATCAAGATCAGTTCCGTCAGGTATGCCATCGTCCCGTCTATCCTTTAATCGCGTTTTTGTTCTTCGCGAACATGCCGGAAACCAGGTTCGCCGCCCCGAGCAGCAGGCCGAGAGAAAAGTACGCGCCGGGCGGCAGCCCCATCAATCCCCACCGGTACTGTTCGGTGTCCGTCCCTTCCTTCCAGAACAATTCCCACCCGAACCAGCTTCCCGACGCCAGGAGTTCCCGCATCGTCGCCATCGAGGCGAGGGCGAGGGCGAATCCCGCCGACTGTCCCACGGCATCCATGACCGCCGTGACCACCCCCTGCTTCGACGCGCAGACCTCGCATCGGCAGATAATCAGGCAGTTGACGATAATCAGCGGGATATACGGTCCCAGTTCCTTGCTCATGTCGTAGAGATAGGCCGCGAGAAAACGGTCGGCGATCGTTACGAAGGTGGCGATAGTGAGCGTAAAGACCAGTATCCGCAGGTGCGGTTTGAGCATGCCCCGGATCAGGCTGACCAGGACGTTGGCGCATATCAGGACGAAGGCCACCGCGCCGGCCATGGTCATGGCCGCCTCCATGCTGCCGGTCACGGCGAGGGTCGGGCACATCCCCAGCAACTGGCGGTACACCGGGTTGTCCGGCAGGACGCCGCCGATAAAGCGCTCCAGGGGTGTCGGGCCGCCGTCGGCCGGGCTCATCGGTCGTCCTCCGCATCGGTGGGATACTCAAATGTCGACAAGCGTCCCGTGTTCCAGTCGCGGGTGACGGCCTCGATAGCCCGGTTGACGATGGTGCACACGGCCCGCGAGGACACGGTGGCGCCGGAGACGGCGTCTATGCTGCCGTCGCGCATCCCGGACCCGGCTGTTCCCTTAACGGCACGAAGCACCTGTTTCCCGTGGTAAGTCGCGCCGGTCTGCGCATCGGCCAACAGTTCGCCGATGGGCAGGCCGTCGAACTGCCGGGTGAATTTCCTGGCGGTTATCTTGTTGCCCACGCCGGGCGTCTCCTTCTGGTCGAGTATGTAAATGCTCGTCAGTTCCTGTCCGAATGAACCGAAACCCACCAGGATTTCGATCGCATCCGCGAATCCCTGTCCCGTTACCCTGGCCACGTAGCCGGCGACGATCTTTCCCCGCGCCTCCCTGGCCTGGTAGACGACATATGTCCCGCCGCCCCGCGGGAGGTCGAGCACCTTTCCGGCGGACACCTCGAAACCGCTCCGCCCGCCGTCCCCGAGAATCCGGACGAGGTTCTCCTCGGGCACGGCGGTAACTTTTTCGGCCGCGGCGGCCTTCTCGTACCCGATAACGAGCTGCGGCACCCGCCGGAGGATCTCCATCTTCTTGTTGGCCTCGATGCGCGGCTTGAGACCCACGTGCACGCCGGCGAGAGCGCCGCCGAACACTGCCGCAAGCAGCAGTACCAACCATGCTTGACTGATATATCTGATCATTGCATCAACCGTAATAGCACATCATTCTTTCGCCTTCTCCGCACCGAACGGCCGCGGCACGGTCCAGCGGTTTATCAGGGGGGTCACGGCGTTCATGAGCAACACGGCAAACATCACGCCCTCCGGGTAGGCGCTCAGGGTACGGATGATCACCACCAGGACGCCGACACCGGCGCCGAAAATGAACTTGCCGCGCGATGTCAGCGGGCTGGTGACCGGGTCGGTCGCTATGTAAAAGGCCCCGAAGAGCATCGACCCGCCCAGCATGCCGTGCAGGACGGTCCAGTCGGCGGAAGTATCCAGCAGGTTTTGCGTTCCCGTCACGATGCCGGCCGCCACCAGGACCCCCACCGGTATCTCCCATGAAGCGGTCCGTCGAAGACAGAGAAACAGTCCCCCCGCCAGGCAGGCCAGCGCCGAGGTCTCGCCGAGGGAGCCGTTGGTATTCCCCCAGAACAGCGCCGCAAGACCGGTGACGACACCGTCTTCCTTGATCGCCGTCATGGGTGTCGCCTGCGAGAGAACGTCGACGGCGGTCCCGTCGGCCTGGTAGCCGGACACCGCGCCCATCATCGACGTGAACGCGAGCATGACGAAGGCCCGGCCGACCATGGCCGGGTTGAAAATATTGTAACCGAGTCCGCCGAAGATGAATTTACCGAGCCCGATCGCCGCGAACGCCCCGATCAGCGAAACGACGATCTTCGGCGTGGCCGTGAAAACACCGCCGGAGAACAGCGGCGCCACCGCCGGCATGGACAGGGCCAGTATCAGGCCGGTCACCACCGCCGACCAGTCACCCAGCGTTATCCGCCGCCACCGCAGATACGACAGGAGCGCCTCGGCCCCGCAGCACCCCCCGACGCAGACGGCGATCTGGACGGCCGCGTACTGCTTGAATATCACCAGGGCCGTGATCGTCGGCGGCAGCAGCGCGATAACCACGTCCACCATCATTCGACGGGCGGTAAACGACCGGTCGCGCAGGTGCGGACCGGGCGCCACGTGCAGGGCGGTGCCGTCCGCCGGCGGCGCCGCCTGTTTCGACTTTTCTTCCGGTTCGGTCATATGCTCAACCTGCGTTCACTCCCGCGGTTTCAGTGCCTTGCCCATGCGTATCAACTGGACCAGCGGTATCGACGAGGGGCAGACGTAGCCGCAGGAGCCGCATTCCATGCAGGAATCGATGGCGTATTTCTCCGCCAGGTCCCAGTGCCCGCCGCGGGCCGCCAGGGCGATGCGGGTTGGCACCAGGTTCATGGGACAGATCTTCACGCACCTGCCGCAGCGGATGCAGTTGACCTCCGGCGCCGCCGCGATTTCCCGCTCCGTCAGAACGGTAACCCCCCCGGTGATCTTGGTAATCGGCGTCGCCAGGTCGCCGACCGCAAAACCCATCATCGGCCCGCCGACAACCACCCGCACCGCCTCCGACTTCAGACCGCCGCAGTGTTCGATGAGCGCGCTGAGCGGGGCGCCGACGGGACAGAGAACATTCGCGGGGCGTTCGATGCCCCCCCCGGTAACGCAGACCACACGATGCGTGAGGGGACGGTCGCGCAAAACGGCCCCCGCCAGTGCCGCGGCCGTCGCGACGTTGATCACCACCACCCCGACATCCAGCGGCAGCCCGCCGTCGGGAACGGTCCGGTCCATGGCCGCCGCCACGAGCTGTTTCTCGCCCCCCTGGGGGTACTTGGTATGAATTCCGGTCACCGCGATCCCCGTGCCCTCGGCGGCACCGCGAAGGGTTTCGACCGCGAGGAGCTTGTTGTCTTCCACCACGATCATGACGGTTTCAGCGCCGCACGCCCGGGCCGCCAAAAGCGCGCCGGACACGATCGGCGACGGGAATTCCACCATAAGCCGGTAATCCGCGGTGAGGTACGGTTCGCATTCGCAGCCGTTCACCAGCAGCGTGTCTACGGGGCGTTCTTCATTCCGGGTGAGCTTGATGTAGGTGGGAAATCCCGCACCGCCCATGCCCACCAGCCCCTTGTCCTTCGCCGCCCCGGTGATGTCGTCGGGTGCATGCCGTTCCAGGCCGACCGTGGCCCACTCCCCGCCCAGCACTTCGGCGATCAGCGCCTCCCCCGCGACATTGTTCTCCGCGCTCTTGACGGGCACGGCTTCGACCCGCCGTCCCGTCGGCACGGTCACCGCGGTTGATTTTGCCGCAACCCCCGCCACCGGGGTGTGTACCGGGGCGGCAATGAACGCTTCGCTGCTGCCGACGCGTTGTCCGGCGGACAGTTCCTCCCGGCTTGAAACGACGGGCTCGCACGCGGCTCCGAGGTGCTGGAGCAGGGGAATGACGACCTGCCCGGGAACCGGCAGCGCCTCGATGGCGGCATCCGACGCCGGTTCCTTTCGCTCGGGAGGATGAATCCCTCCCGCGAACGTGCCTTTGCCTTTCAATCCGGTCACGGCGGTCATTCCTTCAGTTTCCCGGTCGCGCCCCGCCGCTGTATTATCGCCACCACGGCCTTCGCCGCCGCCGCACCGGCGGCGAATCCGCACACGCCCCCGATACCGCCGCCGGGAAACAGGGTCGCCCCCGCAATCGCCGCTGCGACCGGCGTCAGGAAGATACAGGCGGACCACAGCGCCAGGCGGGCGCCCTCGATACCCCCCGGAAATTGTGATGCCGGCATGCGGTCGTGATGGTCGTCCCCGCCGCAGGTGCGGCACTCCGTGGCGCCGCACCCTGTCGGGACATGATTTACAGTGATCTGACTGTGATCTCTCCGATTCATATTACCGATAAAACGGCAAACTATACCACCGCCGCTGATCCCTGTAAAGTAATTGCCTGATTCCTTTTCCAGGGTTACTATTGGTGCATATGGCAACCATTGCCGTAATCGTGGTGGGGGCGGGCGCATCGACGCGGTTCGGGAACGGCGGCAACAAAGTGATCGCCGACCTCGCCGGAACCCCCGTGTTCTTGCGGGCATTGTCGGCGTTCGCGGGCCGCCCCGACGTAACGGAGACGATTTTCGTCTGTGCGCCGGACGATAGCGACCGTATTCGCGCGTCATGGGGCCGTCGCCTCGACGAACTGTCCGTGCAGCTCACCACGGGCGGCGAAACGAGAAGCGACTCGGTTCGCAACGGCCTCGCGCTGGTGGGGACATCAGCGGAACTGGTCGCGGTGCACGACGCCGCGCGGCCGTGCGTGCCGCCCCCGCTCATCAACGCCGTCTTCGAAAAGGCGGCCGAAACGGGCGCGGCAGTCCCGGCACTGCCGCTGCGGGGAACCATCAAGCGTGCCGGGCCGGACGGGATCGTCACGCACACGCTCTCCCGGGCCGAATACGGCAACCTGCACGAGGTGCAGACCCCGCAGGTGTTCCGCCGCGACATACTCGTAAGCGCCTGCGGGCCCGGCGTGTCCGCCACGGACGACGCGGCCCTCGTGGAGGCCGCCGGCGGGACGGTACACCTCGTGCCGGGGGACCCGAGAAACATCAAGATCACGACGCCGGACGACCTCGCCGTCGCCGCGGCGTTGCTGGGAAGAGACTGAACACGCCCATGAGCGCATCGTCTTCTCTCCACGGTATCATATTCGATGTCGACGGCGTAATCGCCGATACGGAGGCGGTCAATGCCCGGGCGAGCAGCAAGGTCTTCAAAGACTGTTTCGGGCTCACCGGCGTCCGCCGCGAGGATTTCGCGGCGGGTCTCGGCCGGGGCGCCGCGGCCTACGTCCGTGCGGCCGCCGACGTCCACGGGCTGGAACTGACCGATGCCCAGATACGGCGTGCGACCGACCGCCGGCAGAAATACTTCCTGGACATGCTCGCGGCCGAACCGCTTCCCGCGTTCCCCGGCGTCCTGGAACTCATGGAGATCGCCCTCGAACGAGACGACGTCCGCCTGGCGATCGCCACGAGCAGTACGCGGGAGAAATCCGAGGCTGTTCTTCAATCCGCCCGGGTCCCGTGCCACCGCGCCGTCTATATCACCGGCAGCGACATGTCCCGCAAAAAGCCCGACCCGGAACTGTTCGAAACCGCCGCCGCCGGCATGGACCTGCCGCCGCGCCGCTGCCTGGTCGTCGAGGATGCCCCTGACGGCGTCGCGGCGGCCGGGCGCGCGGGCTGCGCGTGCCTGGCGGTGACGAATTCCACCACTGCCGAAAAACTCGCCGCCGCCGACCGCGTGGTCGACAGCCTCGCGGACGTATCCATCGAGGACGTTTTGCAATTGATCGACGACCGGCCTTCGATCGGCGAGTAAAAAAGGGTACCATGATCAGCATGAAACGCGCGATGCTCCCCATCCTGGCAGCGATCTTCTCCACATACCCCGTCGCCTTCGCCGACCCCACACCCCTGCCCATCCTGCTGAAACAGCTCAGGGGACAGGACATGGAAAAAGCCGCAAAAGCCCTCGACGCGCTCCGCGCGGGCGACGACGCGGCCAAATCAGCGGCGAAAAAAACGGTGGACGTGCTGCATAAGAAGAGGGCCCTCGCCCTTAAAACATCCGCGGGAAAACTGCAGCGGTGCTCCCGCTTTCTCAAAGACGAGCGGCGGCGAGCGGCCCTCGAAAAGGCGTTCGCGCAGTGGCGGGAGGCCGCGGATGAGGTCATGTCCTTCGCGTTCGACGACACGCAGTATCCCTTCCCCCCCAAGGCACGGACCGGGTGGGTGCCCGGCAAGGACTACCAGAAGGGGCAGATCCTGCTCGAGGGCAGGGTCGAGGTCTGCCTCGTTCGCTACAACCAGGCGGAGTCCGCACTGCTGGGTTTCTTCGGCAGGGCGGCCCGCATGGCGAACCCCGGCGGACTGAACGTCGGGAAAAAATATCTCGCCGGCTCGCTGCGGGACAACGGAAAGGCGGTACCGGTCGCTGAATACAACCTGACCGATACCACTCCGATATGGAAAGGTATCGCCAGGAACCTCGGCGACAGTTACCGCACATACCGCGCGGCGAAGAAACTGCTGCCGGGAACGGCGGCAATGGCTCAGAAACTGGGGATAGAAACGGAAGCGGCCCCGGAGAGCGTCCCCGGCTTTCTCGTCGCGGCGGCCGCACTCGTTGCCGGCGACTACGCGGCGGCCGCCGAGAACCGGCCGCTCGGCGATTCGCTTGAAGGCATGGTGTTTCAACAACTGGCGCGCAAACACATCATGATTCGCAACGAGGCCGCGCAGAAGGGCTGGAGCCGGGCCGAGCTGATGGCGATGCGGACACTGAACCTCTACCGCGTCGCCCTGGACCTCCGGCCGCTGCGGGCCAACGACAAGATCCAGGCGGCCGCCCGGGAACACAGCGTGTGGCAGGCCCGGCACCGCACGATGAGCCACACCCGTCCCGAGGCGGAGTTCAAGACGTTCGCGAAGCGCTGCAAGCGACAGGGGTACGCCGCGCCGGGCGGAGAAAACATCTCCATGAGCAAGGGCGCCGCGGCTGTCTGGCACTGGCGGGCCGACGCGGGCCACCACCGCAACCTCATCAACCGTTCCTGGCGGGCCATGGGACTCGGCGCGGCCGGCCGGTACACCACCTATAACGCCGGCCGCGTCATCGAGGAAGAGGGGCTGATGGCGCTGGTGAAGTGACGGGGCGGGCAACCGTATTTTCTGAACCCGGCGGTCACATCGTCAACGGGCGTTACGTCGGCTACTTGCGATCGGGACATGTCTGTTCGGCATACGAACATAACGTGCCGATCGTTTTCATTCTTGTATATGCAATGACCGCGAACGGGGTTACAGACCCGTTAACCCTCCGACCGTAAATGGTGTATAATGGGATGAGACCGGCACGGCTCGAACCCGGACACGACGGTGAATCATGAACAACACGCGCAGGGAAAAACGCAGGCTCTCGGCCATCATGTTCTCGGACATATGCGGATTTTCCCGCATGATGGGCGAAGACGAACAGCGGGCCCGGCGCATACTGGCCCTCCACAACGAAATTCTCTCCCTTCACATCGCCGACTACAGCGGGCACATCATCAAGTCTACGGGCGACGGCCTCCTGGCGGAGTTCCACAGCGCGGTCTCCGCGGTCAAATGCGCGATCGCGATACAGAAACACATGCGGCAGTGCAACGCAAAGCTGCGGGAAACCGAACAGTTCGACATGCGCATCGGCGTGCATCTCGGCGATGTCGTCGTCTCGAACAACGACATCTTCGGAGACGGCGTCAACGTGGCCTCCCGCATCGAGCCCCTCGCGCTGCCGGGGGGGATCTGCATCAGTCAGGACGTATACAACCAGGTCCAGAACCAGGTGGAGATGGAGATCGTCTCCCTCGGCCCCCGGCAGCTCAAGAACATCAACCGGCAGGTGGCAATCTACCGGGTGCTCGTTGCCGCCGCCGACCGGAAGATCATCGCCCGGGAGAGCCGCAAACGCACACTGCCGCTGAAGTGGATCGCCGTCGCCGCGGCCGCTCTCCTGGTTGCGGCCGTGCTGATCCTGGTCCTCGCGGGCACGAAAAAGAACCGGGACGCCGAACGGGTGGCGGATGCCGTCCGGGTGGCTGCGGCGCACATCGAACGGAACGAGGGCCGGTCGGCGATCGAACTGATCGATAAAACAAAGGCGGCAGTAAACCCGGGAATCGACGGGATCGAGGAACTCGATACCCTGCTCGCGCAGGCGCAAGAGATCAGTCAGAAGAAACACCTCCAGCGGCGTTTCCGGCAACTGACGACGGCATTCTTCGAAAAGGACATCGACACGTGCGTCGACATGGCGACACCGGAAAGCCGGATGAAACACGGGGACGGCGGCATCAGGACGGGGCTCGGGTTGATGATTGTCGCCACCACCGTGGGCAGGATTACACCCGGCGATTTCCGCATCGCGGACGTCCGCCTAGACGACGACCGCACCCGCGCCGAAATCATCCCGGAGGTCTTCACCAAGAACGAGTGGAAACGGCAGGACCCGATGCTGTGGCACAGGGTCGACGGCGAGTGGTATTTCCACGTCGAGAAAAAGGACGCCGAGCAGAAGAATAAATTGAAAAATCTGCGGCCCAAAATGAGACCGCGGCTGCGGCCGGGGGCGGGGATGCGGAGACCGGGACCGGGCGGCCGCCGCGGGCTATGACATGCGGTCCACGGACAGCTCGGCGTGTGAGCACTTCCCGGACATCCCCAGCAGGTACATGACGCCCGCGGCGACCTCCCGCGGGGGAATGAAGGCCGCGGTGTCCATTTCCTTCCCGGCCGCCGCGAACAGCTCGGTCGCCATCTTGCCGGGAGACGCGCTGAGTATCCTGATACCCAGCCCCTTGACCTCCAGTTTCAGCGACTCGATAAAACCGGTTACGCCGAACTTGCTCGCGCAGTACACCGTGTGATCCGGAACCTCCTTCCGGCCGCCGGCGGAGTTGATGAAAACCACCGTCCCCCGCCGCCGCTCCTTGAACATCCCGATCACCGCCCGGGTCAGTTTGATCGGCGCCGCCAGGTTCAGGCCGAGCACCTCGTCTATCCGCTCGCCGGAGACGTCCTCGAGTTTCGCTATCTCCACGATGCCGGCGTTGTTGACCAGGATATCGAGATGTTTTTCACCGCACAGGGTCGCCAGGCGCGCGATGAAATCGTCGTCGGTCAGATCGCCCGCCACCGTCATACACTCGATGCCGCGCCGGCAGAGTTCCGCCTTCAGTTCCTCCAGGAGCCCCGCGCTCCGCGCGGTCAGTATGAGGTTCGCCCCCGCATCGGCCGCCAGATCGGCCAGTTCCCTGCCCAATCCCTTGCTCGCCCCCGTTATCAGCATCCACTGACCTTCCAGGAATCTCTGATCGGGCATCGTCCGCCTGTCCTTTCCTATCGTTCAATCACCTGCTCATCGACGTTCGATCTGCTCTCCAGGAACCGCCGTATGGTATCCACGAGGTCCCGGTGGCGCGAACGGGGAACGTTGAAGCGCTCACATACCTCGACGACCAGGGCCGCGGCGAAGTCGGGCACCCCGCCGTAGATTTCCGCCGCGCTGCAGCGCTTTTTGACGTCAATCACGGGGATACGGCACACGAAACCACGTTTCTTTATCCGCCTGCCCATCGCCGCAACCCCCGCCAAATGGACATTTTCCACGCCGACACAGGTGAATCGCATGTTCAGCATTTCGTCTTCGTAACCGAGTTCGGTATAATAACTCGCGATAAATGCCGCTGCGCCGGCGAATGTCTTCAGTACCTGCTCGTATTCGATCTCCGGGCGGTCCCGGTCCGTCGTTTCCATGAAGTGAAAAAGCCCGGACTGGAAGCACTGCCAGAACTGACCGACGTCGGCATCGAAAAACTTCAGCGATACGTTCGTCAGGTAGCTGCGGTCCATTTTCTCATCCCGGAGAAACGGACAGCCGGAACAGGCGAGAACGGACTCCTCAACCGCCTGCCTGACTTCCGAGAGGGTAAACCGGTCACGGGCGAAATCCGTGGGGTTCACGGAGACCTCGATGCAGGATCCGTCGTCGCGGTTGCGAAACGCGGGGCACAGCCCGGCCGCCGCCTTGCGGGAGTCGTCCTGCTGGGCGGCGAAATTCCGCTTCGATTCGTCGGCCGACGTCTCTTCCCTGCCCCCGTACAAAATCCCTTTCATCATCCGCCCGAGCATGGCTCGCTGGTTTCTGAGTGCCCGCTGGACGATGTCGTGGATCTCCGACGACCGGTAGGCAATCCTGCTGGAGGCCTCAGGGCTGCGGATATAGAACACCCCCTGCCGCAGTTCGCTGTTGCAGCCCTTCCCGCAGACATGGGGGAGCATGGAAAACCGGCGCACCACGAACACCACGTATTGTGTTCCGTCCACGGTGGGGCGGACGATGTCGAAATCCACCGCGGGTTCGGCGAACCGGTTGACGAAATCGCCCACGGCCGTCGGATCGAACGACTTGGCCTGTTCGGGAGTTACGCCGGTATAGCGCGACGGCTTGCCGGCCTCGTCCTCTCCGACCCCGACCACGATGTACCCGCCCTTGGTATTGGCCAGCGCGAGACAGTGCCGGACGAACTTAGCCTTGCCCTCCCGGGAAAGGTGGAGCCAGTTCTGTGCCGCCTTGTAGTCGAGGGTCTCGGTTTCCACGCCGCGGTATATGATCGACTCCCAGTCTACCGGTATCTCCGCCATGGCGCCATTGTATAGCCGACCGCCGTCATTGAAACGAAAATATGGCCCCGCGACGCTTTCAGACAGCGACTCTTTTGTGTACATTCACCCCATGCTCATCGGATCGCACCTCAGTATCGCCGGCGGGATGCACCACGCGCTGCTGCAGGCCGCCGGGTACGGATTCCGGTCGGTAGCCCTGTTCGTCCGCAACCAGCGGCAGTGGCGGGCGCCCCCTCTCGACGGGGCGGCCGTCAGGACATTTCACGCCGTACGCGAGGAAACCGGAATCGGCCCCGTCGTCGCCCACGGCAGCTACCTGGTGAACCTGGCGGGGGAACCCGCGACCCGGAAACAGTCGATCGCCGCCACCGCCGCCGACCTCCGCCGCTGCGAGCGACTGGGAATCGAGCACCTGGTGGTGCACCCCGGCTCGCATCCCGATACCGCCGCGGGGATCGGAATGATCGCCGCGGGCCTGAACGCGGCGGTCGCGGCCGCCGGAAACACCGGCCCGCGGATCCTCCTGGAGACCACGGCCGGCCAGGGCAATTGCATCGGCCACCGGTTCGAGCACCTCGCGGCGATCCTCGCGCGGCTCGCGAAGCCGGACCGTTTCGGCGCGTGCCTGGACACCGCGCACGTCTTCGCCGCCGGCTACGACATCCGCACGAAAGCGGGGTGGGACCGCACCCTGCGCGCGTTTGAGAACACCGTCGGCACACGGCGGCTGCGGGCGCTGCACTGCAACGACACGCCGTGCCCGCTCGGCGCCCGAAAAGACCGCCACGCCCACCTCGGCGCCGGCCGCATCGGCGTCGCGGGCTTTCGCGCGATCGTCAACGACCCCCGCCTCCGCGGCCGGCCGTGCATCCTGGAAACGCCCAAGGGCACCGCCCCGGACGGGCGGGACTGGGACGAAATCAACGCGACGTTCCTGCAGGACCTCGACGAACGCACCCGCCGGCGCGCGAAAATACATTTGCGAACGACTGCCGGGTGCCATAGGGTTACTCATCGCCTTCCCACACCGCGATCGGCAAAAAGGAGAAGCCCATGGCTGCGAAAAAAACAACACGCCGCACCTTTCTCAAAACGTCGGGGCTGACGGCTGCCGCCGCGGTCTCTTCCCGGGCGGCGGGCGCGAAAAAGAAGAATGTACTCTTCATCGCCGTCGACGACCTCCGGCCCCAGCTCGGCTGCTACGGCAAAAAGCAGATGATCTCTCCCAACATCGACCGCCTCGCGGCACGGGGGGTCCTTTTCGAGCGGGCCTACTGCCAGGTTCCCGTCTGCGGTGCCTCGCGGGCGAGCCTCCTGACGGGGCTCCGGCCGACGCGGAACCGGTTCCTCTCCTACAAGACCTTGGCGGAGAAGGACGCCCGGGGGGTTGTCACCCTTCCCCGCCATTTCAAGCGCAACGGCTACCACACGGTCTCGAACGGCAAGGTCTTCCACCACAAGACCGACTGCAAAGGGGGCTGGTCGGAGGAGATTTACCGGCCAAAAGATTTCTGCATATACCACACAGAAGAAAACCGGGCACTGGTCAAGAACACGAAGCGCGCCCGCGGCCTGCCCTGGGAATGCGCCGCCGTCGGGGACAGCGACTACCAGGGCGGCAAGATCGCCGACAAGGTGATCGCCGACCTCCGGAAGGCCAAAAAGGAAGGGTATCCGTTCTTCATCACCGCGGGGTTCACCAAGCCCCACCTGCCGTTCAACTGTCCCCAGAAATACTGGGACCGGTACGACCGCGAAAAGATCGTGCGGGCGGACAATCCGTTTCCCCCCAAAAACGCACCGCGGCAGGCCCTGCACAACTTCGGCGAGTTGCGGTCGTACGCGAAGGTGCCGAAAAAGGGACCGGTTCCCGCCGAGATGGCGATCACGCTGAAGCACGGCTACTACGCGTGCGTCACCTACACCGACACCATGATCGGGAAAATCCTCGAGGAACTCGACCGGCTGGACATGGACGGCGACACGGTCGTGATCCTCTGGGGAGACCACGGCTGGCAGCTCGAGGAACACGGCCTGTGGTGCAAGCACTGCAACTTCAACACCTCATTGAACGCCCCCCTCATCGTCGCCGCCCCGGGTGTCGCGCATAATCAGAAAGCACGCGGCCTCGTCGAGTTCCTCGACATCTATCCGACGCTTTGCGACCTGGCGGGGCTGGAAAAACCGGCCCACCTCCAGGGCCGCAGCCTCGCGCCCCTCATGCAGAACCCCGGGATGAAATGGAACGAGGCGATTTTCTCTCGCTGGCACAGCGGCGAGTCGGTGCGGACCGACCGGTTCCTCTACACGGAGTGGCGCGACAAAAAGGGCGCGGTCTCCGCCCGCATGCTCTACGACCATAAAAAAGACCCCGACGAAAACGTCAACGTGGCGGAAGAGGCTGCGTACGCCGACGACGTCAAGCGGCTGCACACGATCCTCTCGGCGCACCTGGCGAAGCGAATATAAACACCGCCCGCGGCGATTATTTTTTCCGCAGACGGAAGATTGCTATCGCCATCCGCGGGGGGATGACGTATAATTCGCGCCGTTGAGCAGCGGCCGATATCGGAACCGTAAACCAAGAGGTATTCCAGACACATACATCAAGCAGCCGTACCGACACGCGCCCACGCCTGAATCATATCTCTTTACTGCCACGGCTCAGTCAACAGCGATCTACCGGTACGTGAATTCACCGCCCGACGGCGGCCCGAACCAACCGATTTAGGAGAGGCACGATGAAAAAGTCCCTGTTGTCGATGTGTGTTTTCATTGCCACTGCATTCGCGGTATCCACCCTCCCGCCCCTGGCCATGGCCGCGGACAACCACGAGGGGAAAACGGGGAAAAAAGCGAAGAAACGTTCAAAGAACAAAGGTGAACAGGCCCGGAAAGGCAAACAGAGAAAACGGGGAAGACACGCCGTATTCAAGGAACTCGACCTCACGGGTGATCAAAAGACAAAGATCAAATCCCTGCTGGCGGAAAACAGGGAACAGAGAAAAGAACTGGCGCAGCAGCGCAAGGGCATCCAGGAAAAAATGAAAGCGGCCAAGAAAGACGGCAACAAAGAGAAACTCAAAGAGATCCAGAAAGAGATGAAGGGCTGCGGGGCCAAAGCCGCCGAACTTGATAAAAAGGAAGAGACGGCAATTCTGGCGGTTCTGAAACCCGAACAGCGGGCCAGATGGCACAAGCTCAAGATATACGAAGACCTGCTCAAGCGGCTGAAGAAGGCAAAGCTGGCCGACGATCAGAAGCAGAAGATCAAGGACATATGTCTCGCTTCGACCGAGGATATTTCGCCCGCCACGAAGAAAAAAATCATCAACAAGATACTGAACACTATCCGCGAGGAGGTGCTCAACGACGAACAGAAGGACAAAATCGGCGGCCGAAAGGGAAGGGGGAATAAAGACGGCGACAAACCCCGGAAAGAAAAGAAGGGCAAGAAAAAGGGCAACCGCAGGAAAAAGGATACTGCCGAAGGAGGCGATCAAAACTGAGATATTCGCGGGTTGATAGTACGGCATTTCCTGCTATTATATGCAGCCTTCCGGAGAGGTGACCGAGCGGCTGAAGGTGCGGCACTGGAAATGCCGTGTGCCCATTGGGTACCGCGGGTTCGAATCCCGCCCTCTCCGCTTGCGGAGAGGGCGGGATCGAACACGCCGCGGATTCGCCGCAGGCGAAGACGCCCCGCGGGTTCGACGCCGGAGCGGGAACCTCGCAATCCCGAGCGAACACCGCCAGTGAGGGATACGAATTCCGCGGAGGCGCCGCGAAGCGATGTTGAATCGCTGAGCGAATCCCGCCCTCGTCTCG
>CAZLBC010000067.1:25817-26892 GCA_964557575.1 uncultured Planctomycetaceae bacterium | reverse complement strand
TCAATTGGATAGAGCATCGGTCTACGGAACCGAAGGTTACAGGTTCGAATCCTGTCGCGCGTGGTTGGGGCTTTCTCCCGGTGGATACTGACGCCATCGACCGCGCAATCCCCTGCCACACCGTCTCCGCGCCGGGTTCGGCCATCATCGGGACGGCGCAAAAAAAGTTCCTGGCCCCGTCGACGCCGATAAAAAAGGTTCCTGACCCCGTCGACTGACCAATAAAACCGGACGAATTTCCACACTATGCCGCTGTCGCCGCTCCTCGCCGGTTTGAAAAAATACCGCGATTTTCACAGCGCGGTCCCCTACCAGGCCGTCTCCGCGCCCAGGTCGGCAATCATCGGGTCGGCGCCGATGACCGGCATGTCCTCGATGATGCTCTGGGAGGCAATAAGACGGTCGAACGGGTCCCGGTGGTCCGCGGGTATCAGCCCCGCTTTGAAGGCATGCCGCGGATGCACCGGCATCTCGATAAAGGCGTCTTCGCGGAGGCGCTCTTCCCACGACTCGATGATGCGTCGTCCCCCGGGCAGCTTTTGTATGCGCGTTTTTATCGCGATCTCCAGCGCGGAGGCGGCGCTGATAAAAATGGTGTTGCCGGGCTCCCGCAACAGCGTCATCGCGAGCCGTGAGAGGCGATCGGGCTGCCCCCACCACCACAGCAGTGTGTGGGTATCCACCAGGTAATTCACCGTTCCCACGCGTTGAACTCCTCGTCGGGAAGCGGCTCGAAAAAGCTGTCCGGCACGGGGGCGGGGTATCGACCGGGCGCGCGGGGGCGGGGTTCGGCGAGAGGAACCATGCGAGCGTAGGGTTTACCCCTTTTCGCCAGGATGATCTCCTTGCCCGCGTGTGCCTCCTCGAGCAACCGGGAGAAATGGGTCTTCGCGTAATGCACGTTTGCGACATCCATTGTATATTCTCCTGGACCGGGCTGGTCGATATGCCCGGTTTCTATTATGGTCAACTTAGTGGACTTAGTCTACTATATATCAAGCAATACTGTATCGCAAGTAAAAAGATGACGCGATTCGTGGAGGTTCTGCAGAAAAGGTTCCTGACCCCTTCGACG
>CAZLBC010000067.1:0-25717 GCA_964557575.1 uncultured Planctomycetaceae bacterium | reverse complement strand
AAAAGGTTCCTGACCCCTTCGACGGTGACCCCTTCGACGGTAAAAAAAACACCGGCACCGTCCGCGGACGGTGCCGGTGTTTATTATCAGACAATTATATCAAACGCGGCTACTTCTTATCCCGAATGCCGCGCAGGATCCTGCGGGCGTTCCGGGCGGTGGTCTTGTTCTTCGTGGCCTTCACGACCTTCTTCATGGCCGCGGTGACCGCGTCGGGGGCGGTGTTCGCGATCGCGCCGCCGATCTCGACGGCGGCGATTGCCGCCACTTCCTTCAGGCCGGGATCGTCCATCTTTTCGACGGCGAACGCCAGGGCATCGGGGGAGGCGATGCTGCCGAGGGCGGCGACGGCGAGTTTCTCCTCCTCGGGCCGCTCGGCCTTCGCGAACATCTTTTTCATCTCCGCGAGTCGCTCGGCGGCCGGGGCGGCCTGCAGCGGGATCATGCGGACCGCGCCGCGGAAGGCGAGGATCTTGACCCGCTTGTCGTCGGCGGTGTCCATGAATTTCCGGACGTCCGGCAGGGCCTCGGCCGTGGGCCATTCGCAGAGGATGCCGACGGCCTCGTCGCGGACCGTGCCTTTCCCGCCGGTCGCGGCCGCCCGGACGACGCCGAGCGCCTTCGGGGCGCCGGTCGAGCGGAGGACCTTCAGCAGGGCAACCTTCGCGGGCCCGGCGGCCTTGCCGGCGGCCGCGCAGAGTTCGTCGACCAGCTCGTCGGGCACGGCGCCCACGGCCAGCTCGATCGACTCCTTCTCCGGGACGGTCTTCGTCAGCTTCCGCCCGCCGGAGGTGAAGACGACGCGGAGCTTCTTGGGCGTCCCCCGGGCGGGATCGCCGAAGGTGCTGTTCGACGCTTCGATCGTCACCGTGCCTTTTTTCACGAGCTTCTTGACCTTGGCGGTCACGTCGGCCTTTTTGCCGTCGGGCAGGTCGCCGTAGACCGCCTCGTGGATCGTCACGTCGGCGGACTCGGGCCGCGCCGCTTCGGCGCAGATCCCCGCCAGGGCGCGTTCCAGCGACCGGATCACCTTTTTCGATTCGGCGCCGACCAGCAGGTCGAGCAGGGCCGAGAAGTGATCCCGGCCGGCGATATCGGCGAGAACGCCGGCCGCCGTCTGACGCACGGACTGATCGCCCTCCCCGGCGAGCTTCAGCAACTGCGGCACCGCCGCGGTCATCCGCCGACGGCCGACCAGGTCGATCCCGAGGGCGCGGGTCTTGTCTTCCGGGCTCTTGAGCATGGCGATGATCGCCGTGTCGACCGCGTCCCCGGACAGGGCGCCGAGGGCCTCCCGGGCGGCGGCGGCCACCTCCGTGTCGGCGTCTTTCTGGAGGGCCAGCAGGGTCTTGACCGCCCCGGCGCCGCCGAGGGCGGGGATCGCACGGATCGCGGCGATGCGGGCCGCCTTCTCGCCTTTTTCGGCAAGCGTCATCAGCGCCGGGAGGGCCGCCGGATCCCCCCGGTCGGCCATCGTCTGCGTCAGCAGGACCTGCTTGTCGACGGGGAGTGTGCCGAGTTCGGCGGCGAGGGCCGCGGTAACGCCGTCGCACGTCATTTCCATGGCGGCCCGCGCGGCGGCCGCGGTCACCGCGTAATCGTCGCCGCGGAGCGCCGCCAGCAGCAGCGGCAGCCCTTCCGTGCCGCGGACCAGGACCGCGCCCCGCAGGGCCCCCGCCCGGACCTGGTGGGGCGCGTCGGGCAGCTTCCGCAGGCTGTCGTAGATCGCCGCGGCCCGCGCGGCTTCGTCGCCGGCCGCGAGGGCCTCGGCGCAGCGCATGAGTCCCTCGCAGAACGCCAGGCGGACGGGGCCGGCCTTTTTCGGCATGGCCTTTTCGAGGATGTCGGCCGCCGCGACGGTCCCGATCCGCCCCAGCGAGCGGGCGGCGACCTTCACCAGGTCGGCATCGTCGGACGCGAGGTATTTCCCGATCAGGGCGGCCGCCGCGGCGTCGCGGCGGAACCCGAGGGAGCCGACGACGCCGATGAGCTGCCGTCCCGTGACCCGGCCGAGGGCTTCGCGGAGCGCGGCGTCCACGGCCGGATCGTCGATGGGCTCGAGTGCGTACCGGGCCATGTGCGAGAGCTTTTCGTCGTCGAGGAGCGCGGCGAGGACCGGCACCGCCTTCGCGGTTGCCTTTTCGGCGAGCAGCCGGCAGGCGTCGGCCTTCGCCTTGCGTTCGGCGTCGGATCTGAGGACGGCGATCAGCGCCGCCTCGTTTCGCGGGGGACCGGCCTTTTGACCGGCGGTCGCCGGAACCAGGATCGCTGCCATCGTCATGAGCGTCACTGCCGTCTTGAGCGTCGTCGTGTTCATCGCGTATCTCCCTGTCGGGTTTCGAAATGTCTTGCAGCGGAAAAACCGGGGACGGTCCACACGGGGCAGTACCCCGGTTTTCCCTGTTTCTCTTAGAGTATCCACGGTGCCCGCTGGGCCCTTGAGCAAAGCCGGTTTGCCTCCGGGTCGCCGATAAATGCCGCTTTCTTCGGATCGTATTTCATGTCCCTGCCGAGCCACATGCAGATGTTCGCGCAGTGCACGGTGGTCATCGACCGGTACATCACCTCCGGGTTCGCCACGGGCTGCCGCCGGGACTTGACGCAGTCCAGGACGTTCCGCATGTGGTTCATGGGACGCCGCGTGCGGGCCATGTACTCCCCGACCAGCTTCCTGTAATCGGCGAGCAGGGACGGGTGGGAGACGTCCGGCCGGGAGTAGCCGTCGGCCACCGACGCCCAGCCCTCGGTGCCCTCGAACCGCATGCCGCAGGACCCCCGCCACCACTTCTTGCCGCGGGAGAGCACCAGCTTTTTTCCGTCGGCGAAGGTGCAGACCATGCCGTCGCCGGTCTCGTTGTCCACGTGCGTGTAGTGGACCGGCGAGGTGTCCAGGAGGTCGAGCCCGGCCTGGGCCTGGGGGAAGGTGTGGGCGCCCCACTCGCCGATGCAACTGGTGTGAAAATCGTAGTACCCCCGCCAGCCGCCCTTGACGTACGCCGGGTGGTAGGGCCGCCACGGGCAGGATCCCAGCCAGGCGTCCCAGTCGAGTTCGTCCGCGGGGGGCAGGGGCTGCCCCGGCCGCCAGTCGTGGCTCATCATGGCCCCGTGCCAGGGGGCGATGTGGGCCTGGGCGGTGTGGACCTCCCCGAGCCGGCCGGTCCGCGCGAGTTCGATCGCGAAGACGAACGGCCCCTGGCTGAGCCGCTGGGTGCCGGTCTGGTAGACCCGCCCGAACCGCCGGGCGGTTTCCACGACGGTCTGCCCCTCGGCGATCGTCATGCAGGAGGGCTTCTCGGTGTAGATGTCCTTCCCCGCCCGCATCGCCAGGGTGGAGACGAGGGCGTGGTTGCGGTCGCCGGTGGCCGTGAGGATAAAGTCGATGTCGGTCCGCTCGGCGAGGAAGGCGCGCATCTCCGGGTACATCTTGCAGTCGCCGGTGCCGTAGTGCTTGTCGACCATCTTCTTGACGCCCTCGCGGCGGGACTGCCGGGCGTCGCAGATCGCGACGAACTGCACGTCCTTCTCGGGCAGCAGCCGCCGCAGGTCGTGGGTTCCGCGGTTGCCGATGCCGATCGCGCCCGCGACGATCTTCTCGCTCGGCGGGACGGCACCGTCGCGGCCGAGCGCGGGCGCCGGGACAAACAGCGGGGCGACCGCGGCACCGCCCCCGGCGGCCAGCGTCGCAGCAAGGAATTTACGTCTTCGTATCGTTCCTGCCTCTGCCTGGTTCATTGGTCTCTTCCCGATCAGGTGTCAGATGAAAAAGAATGGTTCCGCCGCGGACCGGCCGCGGGAACGGACTCAACAGCATACGATAAACGGGGCCGCGGGGAAATGGACATCTTTGCATGAATAATGGACATTTCTGCAAATCATTGTTGATAATCATAGTGCTTGGTGCGGCGGTGTTCATCGAACGGTTTGCTTTCGTTCCGCGGCGTAGATACAATCGGCTAGAGCTGGTTTCATAACTTGCTTTGGTAGCGAAAGCGAGGTATTTTGTCGATCTGGCAAGGAACGGAAACGACGACATATTAAGGAAATATGTCGAGTTTTCGTGACGCCGCCAGACGGCAAAAGAGCCGCTTGTAGTCCAAATTGAAGTTATGAAACCAGCTCTAACACTTTTCACTACCCGTTGACGGACAGTCGAGGAGAACGACATGAACACGCGGGCACCAGCGATTGCGTGCGCGATAACCATCCTGCTGAGCGCCGGACCGCTGTGCGCCGAGACGATTGAAAATACGCAGTTGAAGGCCACGGTCACGGCCGGCGGCCTGCGGCTGGAATCGAAGATCCGGGACGGGGCGGCGATACCGACGGCCCCGTTTGCCCACCCGGTCGAGAAACTGGCGGCGAAGGATATCGCAGACGAGAAACGGGGGACGGGGTCGCTCATTCGAGTGACTTATAAAAACGGCTGGACGACGCGCATCGCCCTCTACGACCGCAGCCCCTTCCTCCACCTGTCGGCCACCGCGACCGGCCCCCTGGAAACCGATGCCGTCGACATCCTCGACTACACGGTCACGCTCGGCGACACCCCCCTGCGCAGTTTCGGGACCGGCGGCCTGGAGGATCCGGGCAAAAAAGAGGGCAGCTACGCCTTTCACGCGGCGGTCGAGCCGGCAACCCGCAACGGCTTCGTCTCCGGGTGGCTGACGCACGACCGCGCGGTCGGCGTGTTCATGGTCGACGCGGCCGACGGCGGGATCCGCCTGAAGGCCCGGCTCGAATTCGGGCACTACCGGGTGGAACAGGGCACCACCCGCGAAACCGAGACGCTCCTTCTCGGTTACTTCGACGATGCCCGCCGGGGCCTGGAGGCCTATGCCGACGCGGTCGCCGCACACTACGACATACAACTGAAACCGAAGCCCTGCGTCTACTGCACCTGGTACCACGCCGGGGCCTCCGACGAGAAGGCCATCGCCGAGAACACCGCGTTCGCCGAACAGCACCTGAAGCCCTGGGGCCTCAGCGTCATGCAGATCGACGACAGGTGGCAGGCGATACTGCCGGACGGCTTCGAGCACGAGGGGAAGATAAAGAAGACGGGGCCCGTGAAGGTCTTCGTCGACACCAACGACAATTATCCCGGCGGCATGGCCAAAACGGCCGACACGATCGCCGCCCGCGGCATGGTCCCGGGGATCTGGTTCATGCCCTTCGCCGGGAACTTCCGGAACCCCTACTTCGACCACGACGTCTTCTTTACCAATCCCGACGGGACCCCCTTCCACGACGGGCGGTGGTCGGGAACCTGCGTGGATGCGACCGGCGCGGCGGGCGCGGCCTTTATCCGCAAACGGGTAAGGCGTGTCTACGACTGGGGGTACCGCTACCTCAAGATCGACGGGATGCACACGGGGCTGGGGACTTACAACATCTACGTCAATACCCACTACCAGAACAAGGACTTCGGGAAGCCGAAACTCCACGATCCGGGCAAGACGCACGTCCAGGCCTACCGGCAGTGCCTGCGGATCGTGCAGGAAGAGGCCCCCGAGGCCTTCGTGCTCGGCTGCAACGTCTCCCAGAACATGCGGTGCATGGGACCGGCGTTCGGCATGATCGGCGCGATGCGGATCGGACCGGACAACGGCGGCGCCGCCCGCGGCCGGTGGGGATCGGTGACGAAGGGGGCGTGGCACGGCACGAACCTCTACTTCCTCAACGGCCGGGTGTGGCATAACGACCCGGACCCGGTCTACGTCCGGAAGAGCAACCCCCTGCCCGCGGCCCGGTGGATGTGCTCGTGGCTGGCGGTCTCCGGCGCGATGCACACATCGAGCGAACAGTACCCCGCCCTGCCCCCCGACCGGCTGGACCTCCTCCGCCGGTGCCTGCCCACGCACGAATGCACCGCCCGCCCGGTGGACCTCTTCGATACGGACACGCCCCGCGTCTGGATCACCGGCGACGACCGGCTGCACGTCGTGGGCCTGTTCAACTGGGACCGGAAGAAACCGGCGGAGATTACCTGCGGCATCGAGAAGCTGGGCCTCGACGCATCGAAGACGTACGCCGCGTTCGAGTACTGGACCGACCGGTTCCTGGCACCTTTCTCCGGCAAGCTGAAGCAGACCCTGCCCGGCGGCGCCTGCCGCGTCCTGGCCGTGCGGGAGCGGGCCGGCCGCCCGGTCCTCGTGTCGACCTCGCGGAACATCACCCAGGGGCTGACCGACGTGATCGCGGAGCGCTGGGACGCCGGCACCAAAACGCTTGCGGGCAGAAGCCGGGTGGTCCCCGGCGACCCCTACGAGCTGCGGATCGACCTGCCCGGCGAGGGCTGGGAAGTGAAAAAAGCCGTCATCGGCGGCAACACTCTCACCCGAAAGAAAGAGGGCGGAACGGGACTCCGTCTGACCTTCACCCCCGAAAAGACGGGTGAGGTATCATGGGAGGTGGGGTTTTAAGCCGGCCGCTGATAAGGATCGTCATCGTATTGCCGGCGGTAGCCCCCTCTACAGCAATTCCCGGAGATACGCCACAGTGGGGGCCTTGTTTGGAAAAAGGGGTCAGGTCCTGAAAAAGGGGTCAGGTACCTTTTCCTGTGAAAAAGGGGTCAGGTACCTTTTCCTGAAGAATGACGGGAAAAAGGGGTCAGGTACCTTTTCCTGAAGAATGGAGAAAAAGGGGTCAGGTACCTTTTCCTGAAGAATGGACGTACGGGTAAACCATGAACGCTCTTCTTTTTCGAGAAACAACACAGAACAAACGACTGGTGTCACCCGTCGCCCTGCATGTCGAGCAGGTGGCTCGTCACGGATCGCCGGCCTGCAGGCGGCCGGCCTACCGCCCGGCGACCACTCGCTCCGTCGGTCATTTGCTGACGGCGCATTCAATCGCAGTATATACTTTTATCAAGGGTGTGTATCGAACCGGGAGAGAACATATGCCTTCACGCAAAAAAACCGCCTCCGCGAGCGGTATCGAATGTGCACCGTGAACGCCGGAGCGTTTGATGCCATCATGATGAATAGTGATCATCACTGCGTTTCACCATCACATGATATTCGCTCCCACTTTGATTACGCGAAGCAATTGCGCACTGCTCTACGTGGGCGTTTCACGGCAATCAAAGAGAGTCGTGACATGAACGTCCAATCCCGGGTGCATCAACGTGCTTCAGGAGCGGCCCGCGACAGTGAGGCGGACGAGTCGAGCAGTTGCCGGCCGGCACGGTAAGGCCGCTTTGTTACAGGGTGCATGGTGGAGAACCGGATACGGGAAGCAGGGTGGTATGCTGATTGAAAAAAGGTACCTGACCCCAATCCTCACGTGACATGAACGTCCAATCCCGGGTGCATCAACGTGCTTCAGGAGCGGCCCGCGACAGTGAGGCGGACGAGTCGAGCAGTTGCCGGCCGGCACGGTAAGGCCGCTTTGTTACAGGGTGCATGGTGGAGAACCGGATACGGGAAGCAGGGTGGTATACTGATTGAAAAAAGGTACCTGACCCCAATCCTGTCTCCACTTTCTTGATGTTCAAGTTCTTTAAAATGGAGGTTAAAGTTCTTTGTTAATCTGAGAGGCTACCCTTTTACACCGGAACGATATCGGCATGCGATCAATACCGCAGCGTACCGGTTCGCTATCCACCAATCTTCCCCTGCGCCGAAAACAGCACCTGTTTCCTTACAGATAACGCCTTGAATATAATCTATTTACTTTTTTCCTTCAGCTTCGCCATGGCCCGGCCGAGGGCATCGCCGACGAGCATATAGGTCTCGGCATTGCGGTTGTAGTGATAGCCCTGGGCCCGGGGAGAGACCTCCTTCGGGCGCCAGAAGTCGCGGATGTCGACGGTCGCGACCGTGCCGGCGAACTCCGGGTGCTTCCGCGGATCGGCGACCGCCATCTGCGCCTCGAGGATCTTGACGTATTTCTCCGGCATGTCCGTGCCGCCGAAGCCGACCGTCGCGATCGCCCACGGGGCGTCCGGTGCCTTGAACTCCTTCCGCCAGGACGTGATCAGGTTCGCGAGGTTCTGCTCGTAACGGCTGATGTGGGCCGCGCTGCCGCCGTCCTTGTGGCCCTGCCACCAGACGAAGCCGGCGACCTCCCAGCTCTGGTCCTTGAACTGCGGAAAAAGCGTATCGAAGTTATCGAGAACCGCGTGGATGTTCTCCACGTACCGGTCATAGGTCTTGCCGGCATACCAGTTGATCGGCTCCGGCTCAGCTCCTTCCTCCCACGATGACGGGGAGTCCTTGTAACCGGCATAGACCCTGCCGTTCATGGTGTAGCGCGTGCTGCCGGGCGGCAGGATGTCCCAGCCCAGGCTGCGGTTGCCGATCGACGCCTTGATAATCAGCACCGGCGCGTCGTGGTAACACCCCATGATGTGGCCGAACTGCAGCTCCGGGCCGATCGTGCCGCCCTGGATGCCGGGCGCCAGGGACCCCTGCCCCGTCGCGGAAATCACGCCCTTGTAGATCACGTCGTTGCGCACCGTCCAGTTGCCGTCGTCGTCAACGAGGTGCGGGAATCTCCCCCGCTCCCGGACCAGGGTATGCAGCGTGCCGGGAACATCGGTCCGCCCGAGCCACAGCAGGCCGTTCGCCGCTTGTGTCGGGAAGGTGATCGTGAACGAGTATTTCCTGTCGCCCTCGAGTTTGATGCCGGTCCGTTCGGCCCGTGTATCCCCGGGTTCCTTTCGGTATACTTCCTTCCCGTCGATCGCCATGATGTTGCAGGTCGAGGAGCCGTAACCGGGCTTGAACTCGTATACGCCCGTTGCCGGCACGCGCACCTGTCCCCGGACAATCCGGGTCCCGCCGTCGGGAAACGGCGTCGGGTGCACACCGCCGTACTTCTCGAGCGTCACGGTCTTCACCGGTTTTCTTTTGTCGTAGTCAATGTCGGCCGAGTAGGCCCCCGCGTACACCGACACCACGGGATCGATGATCTCCTTGCCTGCGCGATGAAAACCGCCGCTGATTTCGCCCATGCCGACCATGTTGGACTGGCCGGACAAAATATAGACCTTGACCGGGGTGTCTTTCGCCGGGGGATCGCCGGACGGGTCGGGGAGTGTGTCGGGAATCGTCCTGCCGCCGAACGCCGTGCCGCAGACGGCAACGGCCAGTACCATGGAAAAACAGTTGCTTCTGCTCATATCGTCTCTCCTTCCTCCGTATCACATCGCCGCCGGCAGTGGTCGGCCGCCGATTCAGCGCTTCCCTTCCGTATCCAGGGGCCGGTCGTCGGTGCGGAAGGGACTGGCGGGCAATCCTTCCTCGTTGAAGAGGTTGCCGACCGGGTTCGACGCCCAACTGTACCGCACCGCCGCCGGCTGCTTTACCGCGGGGCAACCGACCACGACGGTTGCGCCGTCGATCCGGGCGTCGGCCCAGTGCCACTGCTTGTCCCGGCCGGCTATCGCGAAGCCCTTCAGCGTCTCGCCCTTCGCGATCAACCCCCCGCCGACGTGGTCGAAACGCAGGACGATCGAGGAGCCCTTCTTTTCCATCGCGGTGTAGAGGGGGCCGCTGGAAACCATGTCCTTCCCGTAGCATTCCGCCAGGGCCCACCGGGCCAGCCGCCGGCCGACCGCCTGCTTGTTCTTGGGATGGATATCCTTCGCGTCGCCGACGTCGATCGTGATCGCCATCCCGGTCTTGGGAACCGCGAGCGTCTTGAGCATCTGTTCCTGGACAACCACCCATCCGCCGGTTTCGACCGGCTCGGTCTGCGGCTTCTGGAAATTCGGGAGCTGGACCCAGAGAAACGGAAAGTCATACCCCCACCGCTTCCGCCAATCCTCGATCATCGTCGCCAGTTGCAGCCCGTACGTCTTCGCCCGCTCGCCGTGGGCGTTCCGCTCGCCCTGGTACCAGATGGCGCCCCGGAGGGCGAAGGGGATCAGGGGATGGATCATCCCGTTGAAGAGGTTCGCGGGACGGTTCTGGTTGCGGCGGGGATCCGCCGGTTTCCGCGGACGGCGCGGGGGGCGCTTGCCGGCGGCCTTCGCGGCCTTCGCCGCCTTTCGCCACCGTTCCAGGCGTTTCTCGTGCGCCGCCTGCGCCCGGTCCGGGTCATACTGCTCGGTCTTCTGTTTCCACGATGCGCGGAGTTCCTTCAGTTCCGGGAGATCCTCCTGGGCCGCCGTCGAGGTCCACGCCTCGACGGCCGTGCCGCCCCACGAGGAATTCACCAGTCCGACCGGGACATCAAGTTCCCGGTGGATTTTTCGTCCGAAGAAGTAGGCCGTCGCCGAAAAGCGGCCGACGGTATCCGGCGAGCAGACCTGCCACTGCCCCGCGCAGTGCTCCCGGGGCTCGGGCGACGACTGCCGGGCGGTGGTGAACATCCTGATCAGCGGCAGGTCGGCCACCACCTTCTCCTTTTCGTAGTCCAGCGCCCTGCCGACGGTCATCGCCATGTTCGACTGGCCCGCGCAGAGCCAGACCTCGCCGACCAGCACGTTTTCGACCGCGGCCTTTTCCCCGCCGCACGCGACGGCAAGCGTTCCCGGTTTTGCCGAGGTCGACAGCTCGTCGAGCCGGACCGACCACCGCCCGTCGGCGCCGGCCTTCGCCGTCCGCTCCTGCCCGGCGAAACGGACGGTCACCTGCTTTCCGGCATCGGCCCATCCCCAGACGGGAACCGGGCGGCCGCGCTGCAGGACCATCCCGTCACTGAACACGGCCGGCAGGCGCAGCGCCGCGCCGGCCGCGGAAACCATCGTAAAAACAGCAAACGAAACCACGGTGAAATAGTTCATCAGGCAGACTCCTCTCGCCCCCGTTTCCAGGTGCCCGGAAAAAGATACCTGGACCCAAAAAGGGGTCAGGTACCTTTTTTCTTTTAGCATTAATACTACAGCGCATGTTATGCCTGCAATAACAGTGCGATATGCTGATTACTTCTTTATTAACAAGTAGATACATACTTATGCTGTGGTTTTTCAGCAGTGATCACAGAAACCATATGCATATGGGTTGCCGTTATTATCCTGCGCTGTAGTATTAAAGCATTCATACAATAAAAACAAAAGAAATTCCTGCGCGAATCCCACCTGTATCCTGTCGAAAAAAAGGTACCTGACCCCTGCAGACCATCCCGTTTCCAGGTGCCCGGAAAAAGATACCTGACCCCTTCAGACGATCCAGGGGGCGCGGGGGGCGCGGGACAGCAGCCGGTTGGCCTCCGGGTCGTCGACGAACCGCTCGGTGTTCGGGTCCCACTGAAGGTCACGTCCGAGCAGGAGACAGATGTTGACCGCGTGGTTGGCGGTCATCGAGCGGTGCATCACCGCGGGGTTGGCCACCGTCTTCCGGCGCGACTTGACGCAGTCCAGGAAATCCCGCATGTGGTCCAGCGACCGGCAGTGCTTCGCCGCGTGGTCTTTGACCAGCGCGTTGTACTCCGCAAGCAGCGACGGAGAGGAAAGATCGGGCCGCGCGTAGCCGTCGGCTACCGATGCCCAGCCTTCGCTGCCCTCGTAGCGGACCCCGCAGGTCCCCCGCCAGCCGCATTCGAAACACAACACCAGCTTGATGCCGTTGGCGAAACGGCAGACCATGCCGTCGCCGGAGGTGTTGCCGGGATAGGCGTAGTGGACGGGGGAGGTGTACTCCAGGCCGGCGGCGGCCTGGCACTGCACGATGGTGTGCGCGCCCCAGCCGGCGATGCCCGCGGCGAAATCCCAGTAGACCCCCCAGGCCCCGCATCCGCCCAGGTACCGCTTGTTGTAGGGCCGCCAGGGGACGGGGCCGAGCCAGGCGTCCCAGTTGAGTTTCTCCCTCGTCGGCTCGGGTTCGGCGGGCAGCCAGTCGTTCACCGTCACGTCCCGCACCCGCGGCCAGAGGTGGGCCCGGAGCGTGTGCAATTCGCCCAGTTTCCCGCGCAGGGCGAGCTGGGTCGGAAAGATGAAGTTGGGCTGCGTCAGTCGCTGGGTCCCCGTCTGGTAGACCCGCGCGAACCGGTCGGCCGTGTCGACCACCGCCCGGCCCTCGGCGACGGTCATCGAAGACGGTTTTTCGCAGTAGATGTCCTTGCCCGACCGCATGGCCATGATCGCCGCGGTCGCGTGCCAGCGGTCGCCGGTGGCGATGACAACGGCGTCGATATCCTGGCGGGCCGCAAGGAACTCGCCCATGTCCAGGTAGGTCGCGCAGTCCTTGTTCTTGTACCGCTTGTCGACCAGGGCCTTGGCGCGGTACCGCCGTTCTTCCCGGACGTCGCAGACGGCGACGTACTGCGTATCCTTCTGCCCGATGCTCCAGTTCAGGTCGTGGGTGCCCCGGCCGCCAATGCCGATCGATCCCATGACGATCTTTTCGCTGGGGGCCACCTGTCCGCTCTTGCCCAGCGCCCGCCCGGGTATGACGGCCGGCGCGGCGAGCGCCGTCCCGGCGGCGGCTATGCCGGTCTTCATGAAACCCCTGCGGCTCGGTCGCACTTGTCGCGCATCATTCATGGCACGGCTCCCGTGTTCGTCACCGGCGGCTGCAAACCGGGCCGTCGCCCGCGTCAGCGCCGCGTATACCGTGAGTGTACCGCCGCGGGCAGCCGCGGGAAATGGACATCCCTGCAGAAATGATGGATATTCCTGCAAAGGGATCGAGAACAGGCAGGGGGCCGGCAAAAGATCACCGCCCTTTCGAGCGAAAAACACTACTTCACCTGCGATGGTACCCCGCAGAACCGCTTACCAGATAACCGCCAGGGACGGGTATTTCTCGAAATGGCCGTCCATGGACACCACCGGCGCCCCGCAGACCTGCGCGGTCGCGATGATGATGCGGTCGAACGGATCGTTATGAACGTCCGGCAGATCGGCCGCGGCGTGCGCTATCTCTCCGGTGACCGGCAGTTCCCGCAGGCCGTGCGCGGCCCGGGCCCTCTCGAGAAACTCCGCCGGCGGCACCGGGAGATCGAGCCGGTCGCGCTTGACGAGCAGGCTGATCTCCAGGGCCGAGATCGCGCTGTAGCACAGGTCGCCCGCGCCGCCCCTGATCGCTTCGACAGCCGGGGCGGAGAGCCGGGGCTGGTCGGCGGCAAGCCAGATAATCGCGTGCGTATCGAGCAGGAGCATCAACGGCTCTCCGCCGCCCAGTCTCTTTCGTCAACACCCGCGCAGGGGCCGCACCGGTATTTCGCGCCCGCGAGGTGCGGATCCTGAACGAGGGGATTCGCGACGGCGCGGTGGGGAACAAGATCCGCGACCGGCTCGTTGTTGCGGCAGATAATAACCGGCCTGCCGCTGTCCTCCACCTCGGCGATGAGCCGCGAGAGATGGGCCTTGGCGTCATATATATTGACGTGATCTTCGGGTCGTTTTCGTTTCATGAGAGGAAATTTTATCTAGTCTGGTCAGACTAGTCAAGTATACACAAGGCGTTTCTCTGATCAGAATATGTTCTATACTGCCCCCGATTGAGAATGCACGAATATATGGTGCGTCAGTTTTTGTTCACCTGTGCGACCGGCGAGCGACTGCGCGGCAATTGAGCCACGTTGAGCGAGTCGGGTGTGCAGGTGGGCCAAAAGAGGCCTGCGAGATAACGTGCAGTGTTAATCATGAGCAGTATATTCCCCCCTACGGCACCTCGACCGCGACCTGGTTGCTGAGGGCGCTGCGATTGTCTTCGTCGTCGAACGTGCAGGCGGCGAAGTACTTGTTGCCCGGGGGGAGATCTTTGACGACAACCGCCTGGGATTTCCCGCCCGCGGCCGCCGGTTCCCCGCGGACCTGCCGGGCGGCCCACCAGTTGGTTTTCGTATCGCGGGCATCGGGCCAACAGTCGACCACCAGCGGTTTGGCGGCCCACTTGACCTGGATCCGCACCGCATCCGGCGGCGTGGTCCACCGCAGCGTGACCGTCCCCTTCCCCGCCGCCGCGCACCGCAGGTCCCCGATCGCGTCCGGCGGCGCCGGGTCGCGCTTCTCGTCGTACAGGGCCGCGTAACGGAAGTCGGTGTGCGGGTAGGCCCTGGTGTCCAGGCTGTCGGCGACCTCCCTGAATCGCTTCACTCCCGTGTGGCGGTACAGCCACGAGAAGCTCGGGCCGATGTGGCCGTAACGGACGTGCTTTTTTTCTGCGTCGAATTTCGCGAACTGCTGCCGGCGGTACGGCTCGGCCCTGCCGGGATCCATCTTGACGACGTAGGTGAATCCCCACCGCCCGATCCAGGCCTCCCGCCGGATGAAATCGTGCATGCCGATAAGCTGGTCCAGCGTGCGCTCGTCGCCTGTCAGGGTATAGTAGTGCTTCATCCCGTCCATGACCTGCTTCATCATGAATGGTTTCTCCACCCGCTCGCTGCCGCCTTCCCACTTGTCCATCACGCCGTAGTTGCCGCGTTTCTTGTCGACCTGCCGCCACACGACGTCGGCGAATCGCTCCAGGGACCGCAGCATCGATTCGTCGCCCGTGATGCGGAAGACCTCGCAGAGGTTTTTGTACGGCAGGCCGTCGGCCCGGGTGCCGGCGACGAGCGTGTCTTTACCCGCCCCCTCGCGGAAATCGACGTAACTTTGGCAGTAGGCCCCGACCTTTTCTATCGCGTCCAGCGCGAGCGGGTCGCCGAACAGTCGCCAGGCGTCGAAGAGTTCCTCGCAGGTGAAGTGGGCGTGGTTCCACGGCGTGTAGCCGTGGTGCGCCGTCCCCGGCCGGTAGCTGCCGACGTCGCGGGCGGCGGTGCAGTAGTGGGTGTGCACCAGCATATCCCGGTCCCGCGGGTAGCGATAATTATCGATCCACAGGGGCGTCACGCCGGCCGAGCTGCGGGCGCAGAGGCGCAGGACGTACGCCGCGTGCGGGTTCGCCGTCGCCATGAATGCAACCGCGGTCTCCTGGTGGTAGCGGCGCCGGATGCGGTCGGAGACGTCGGCGCCGATCGTGAGCCAGTTCCGGCCCATGTGCCGGTCGTATTTTTTCGATTCGATGTTGACCCGGTACGGGTAGCGGCGAGGCTGCGGGCGGCAGACGCCGGCCTGCCGGTACCAGTCCGCGCCGCAGTGGGCGACGAGGCACTTATCGAACCCCCGCGCGGCGGCATCCCCGGCCGCGGCGGTCCACGGGCAGTCCGCCGTTCGAATGGTGATGTCGTGGGCCTTCCGCTGCGCGTCGTCGAGCCAGTGGTTGCCCCCGTGGCCCTGCCAGTACCGCGGCCACAGCCGCACGAGGAGCCTGCCCTGCTCGATCTCCACGGCCTTCGGGTTGTTCGCCCGGAAATGACGCAGTGCGACCAGGGCGTTCGTTTCGTCACCGTTCAGCGCCGCCCAGCCCGGGGCGCCATTCCCGCGGCCTTTTTCGACCCCGCCCTCGAATACCGTGTACCCGCGGAAGGACGGCCGCCCTTGTTCCTTTATCTTCGACCATGGGACGACGAAGGCATTGTTCCATTTCTCCAGCGTCTCCCACTCCTCGCCGCCGCCGCTGTCCTGGTACAACTGGGCCGGCGCGGTCACCGTCTCTGCACCGTCCTCGACGCCGATCAGCCCCCGCCCCGCCCCGCGCAGACCGGGCGGGGCAACCGCGACGGTGAAGTCCTTGAAATACAGGGGACCCGCCGGATCCCGGGGCGTGTTCTTGAGAACGATCGTCGCGTCGACCCGCGGCAGACCGGCGTAGGTCCATACCCACGCGATGTAGCCGAAGCCGTCGTCGTCGCAGGCAGTCTCGAACCGCGCGCACGCGCGGACCGGGCCTTCTTCCCAGACGGTCCGCTCCGGCGCGCCCGCATCGCGATCGGTGACCACCGCCCCGTCGGCCCGCGTCAGAATGAGCGTCAGCGGCGCGAGGTCTTCGACCGGCCGTGCCGGGTGCACCGGCGCGGGGTTCCGTCCGCGCTGCAGTCGGTACTGTGCTTCGCCCCCGGCCGGCACGTCGGCCGGAAACGTCACCAGCAGCCACTTGACTGACCGGTCGCCCCTGCCTGCCCCGGCGTCCCGCCACCGCTCCAGGACGCGGAACTGTGCGGGAACGGCCTTTCCGCCGGGATCGGTGACCGTGAAACCGGCGGCGTCCCGCGCCGCGCCCGGCGGCAGCGGCACACCGGTGCCGACGATATCCTGTTTTCGCTCGACGCCGGCGACATCCCGGATGTGCAGGGGAACGTCAATCACCTGTGGACGTCCGGCCGGCGCGACGGCCGGCAGCACAACCAGCAGGATATAGCGAATCGCCCTGGTTCCGCCGTGCATCATGTACACCTCGCTCTGCGTACCACCCGGGCATAGTATAGCAAAAGCAACGCCGCTGCGAAATCCGCGGAACCGGTCGGACGGCAGGAGAAATATCGCATTCGAGCGGCTTTGATCCCACGGAACATATATGTATACTATTGTGTAATCACTGAAACAACGCGGAGATAACCACAATGGACAAGAATGAGCTTTTGCGCCGTATAACCACAGACCCCGGTATATTCGGCGGCAAACCGATTATCAGGGGCCGGCGCCTGGCCGTGGAACATGTACTCGGCATGATGGCTGCCGGAGACAGTGCGGATGATTTATTACAGAATTACCCCTGGCTGGAAAAAGAGGATATATACGCCTGTCTTGAATATGCACACCGCATTGTCGGACACGAATACTTCGAGCCCGTACAGTCGGATGCATCCACGTGAAGCTGCTGCTTGATACCTGCGTCTCGGGCATGGTCACGGAACACCTGCGTTCCGCGGGACACGATGTTCTCTGGACGGGGACATGGAAAGAAGATCCGGGGGACGAAGATATCCTGGCCCGCGCTTTCAGTGAGGACCGGACCCTGGTCACCCTGGACAAGGACTTCGGAGAACTCGCAGTAATCAAGAACAAACCGCATCGCGGCATCGTCCGCCTGGTGGAGCTTTCCACGATACAACAGGCGGAAATGTGCCTGTATATCATCGAACGATACCAAGAATCGCTATCCAATGGGGCCATTGTTACCGCACATGAAAGCCGCATTCGGATACGGCCGGCCTGAGCGCCCCCCTACCGCTCCCCCGCATTCCCCCGCAGGTCGTAGCACAGGAAGCGGGGCGGGGTCCGCGCCGCGTGATCGGGGAGGTTCTGCGCGACGTACAGCAGCCCGCGGCTCAGGACCGGCGCCGTCCACGCCTGGCCGGCGGTAAACAGACGGCGGGACGAGAGCACCCGGCAGCCCTCCGGCGAGAGGTCCAGCAGCGCCAGCAGGCCGGTCTCCCCGAGGCAGATAAAGCGGCCGTCGGCCCGGATCAGGGACCCGAACCCGAAGCCCCGCTTCCCCGGCGGCTGACGGTACTGCGCGGCGCCGGTCCGCACCGCCGGTTCCCGCGCGTTCCCGCCGGCGTTCCCGCCGCCGCCCGGCAGGCGGAGCTTCTCTCCCCACATCTTTTTTCCCGTCGCCCATTCCATGCAGACCAGCTCGTCGTTGCTGAAACCGTAGAGGTAGCCGGCCCGCAGGATGGGCGTCATCCAGTGCGAGCCGAAGGCGCCGGTCTTGTACGCGGTCCGGCAGGCCACGCCGGGGCCGACCGCGATCATCGCCCCGTCGATGTCGTAAGACGTGGACACGAAGACCCGGTCGCCGAAGACGACCGGGTTCGACGCGTTCGCCGAGAAATAGCGGGGGCTCCGCCAGCGGTACCGGAAAAAGATGCGCCCGGATGCCGGGTCGAGCGCGAGCAGTCCCCCCGCCGGCGGCTTGCTGCGGCCGCCGGCGAAGACGAACACCACCCGCCGGCCGCAAACGGTTGCGGCCGCCGGCGTCGCGTAGCTCCGGCCCCACCGCCGGCCCGACAGCCACCTGAGCCGGCCGTTTCGCTTCTCGAAGGCGGCGACGCAGCCGGCCGGCTTCGCGCCGAGGTTCAGTATCAGCAGGTCGCCCTCGATAAGGGGGGAGGTGCCGACGCCGAAAAAGCCGGGATCGAGGGCGAACTCCGCCGCGAGGTCCCGCTTCCAGTACCGGTGCCCGGTCGCGCGGTCGAGGCAGAGGAGGACCCCTTCCGCGCCGAGGGTATAGACCCTGCCGCCGTCTATCGCGGGCGTGGCGCGGGGGCCGTCGAGGTAATTGAAGCGGTCCCGGTAGCCGGTCGGGTACCGGCGGGACCAGTAGCAGCGCCCGTCTTCGGCATCGAGGCACTCGACGATCTCCTCGTTGCCCCGCCGGTGGAAACAGACCACCCGTCCCTTCGCCACGGATGGCGCGGCGTAGCTTTCTCCCTTGCAGAGGGTCCACAGGAGCATCGGGTCGGTTTTCCCGTCCGCGGGTCGCTTAAGGCGGCCGGCCAGGTGCGTCTCCGGTGAAACCCCGTCGCCGGCGGGCCCGAGGAACCGGGGCCAGTCGCCGGCCACCGCCCCCGCCGGCAAGGGCCCCGGCGCGCGGTAGACGATCACGCGCCGGTGCTTCCGGCCGCCGGGGACGGGCAGGTCCGCCGGTTTCGGGTGAAACCGCGGGGGCGCGGGATCGCGGCGGGACAGCGGGGGCTCCGCGGGATACGCCGAAGCGGTCAACACCGCCACGATCGTCCCGCCGAGCACTATCATTGATTTCACCGCCTCCATCGTGGGAGAATATACACGACGATCACCGCGACGGAAACATGATTTCCCCGCCGCGCGGCGGAGTCAAGAGATTCACAACCCTCATTCTGCCCGGAGAGGACAGCGATGCGACCGATACGCAGACGTGAGTTCATCGCCGGCGCCGCGGCAACCGCGGCCGCCGGCCTGAAGACAATCCCCGCCGCGGCCCCGTCCGGCGAGCGGCCCCGACAGGACCCGGGGGTGGAAGTGCTCAATCCCCGCGGGCGGGTGCCGCTGTCATTCATCATCGACGACTCGACCTGCCTGGTGAACATGGGACGGTATTGCATGCCCCGGTTCGCGGCGGCCTGGCCGAAACGGGAGATCTACCGGAAACCGTGGCGGACGTGGCCCCGCGAGATACCCGACGACTTCGTCCGCGCGTTCGGGGAGTGGTGCGGGACCCGCGGGGTGAAGGGCAAGTACAGCGTCGTGCCCTACCCGGCCTGCGTGGGCCGGCTGGACCGCGAACTGCCCGGCTGGTCCCGAAAGCAACTCATCGCGAGCCTGAAACTGGTCCGTGAGCTGATGACCCCCAACTGGGACATCCACCCGGAAATGATCACCCACACGCGGGTCATCGACATCGCCACCGGCCGCCCGATGGCTGAAATCTCCCCGGCGACCATGGAGAATTCCTACCCCCGGACGAAAAAGAGCGTCGACGAGCTGACCGCCTACCTCGCGTATGCCCTGCGGATACTGAAACACTGCGACCTGCCCTGCGCGGGCATCACCACCCCCGGCGGATTCGGGAACCTCGTGAAGTCCGCGCTTTCCCTCGCGGTCCACGGCGCGGTCCGGGAGGTCTGCGGCGCCGAACTGCCCCACTACTTCAAGTACGTCCGCGGCGGCGATCAGAGCACCGAGCCGCTGCTGGAGCACGTGCGGGACCTGGACAGCGACGACCCGAAGGTCACGGTCAACGTCCCGGCCGGCACCGGGGACTGGTTCGGCGGCTGGGACGGGGACCGGACGCCCGAACCGGACCGGTACGCCAACCGGGACGCGACGGCCGGCCGGATGGTCGAAATGATCGAGCGCGGCGGACCGGCGGTGATGCTCTGCCACTGGCCCGGCCTCTACAACCAGGGCACCCGGCGGGGCTTCAGGGATTTCCAGGGTGTCGTGACCGCCCTCCAGCGGCGGTACCGCGACCGGACGGTATGGATGAAGGTCAGCGAGATCGCCCGATACTGGGCGGCGCGGTGCCTGACGGGCATCACCTCGGCCGGGGGGAACGTCACCTTGTCGGCCCCGTTCGCCGCCCCGGATTTCACGGTCCGCGTAACATCAGGGGGGACTATGCCGCCGGCGTTACAACACGAGAACAAGAGAACCCCGCTGCGGGAAATCCAGAGACCGCGGGACCTGGCGGCCGGGACGTGGCTGAAGGAAGGGACGACGGTGACGGCCTGTTTCGATCTCCCGAAGGGGAAGACAATCCTGGTTTTGTGAAGGTGGCAAGAACCTACCACGCCCAGCGGACGCCGCCGGTGCCGGCGTAGACGGTGAGGCTCTCGCTGAACTCGCCGTTGCAACTGACGTAGACGCTCAACTGCTCGGTGATACGGGCCGTCAGCCCCAGTTCGACCAGGGCGCTGTCCTTGTCCAGCCGGTCGCCGTTCACCCGGAACGAGCCGAACCGCGACCCGGCGAACCGGGCGTCCAGCACCGGGTGGTCCTCGGAATACTCGTGGGCCCACCGCGCCGTCAGCTCCGGCGTCAGCAGCACCCCGCACCCCGTCCGGAAGTCACGGCTCAGCCGGAACCCCAGCGTGCTCCGGCACGACGTCGTCGCCGCGCTGTCGACCACCAGATTCAGCCCCGCGCCGCCGTGCTCGGCGAAACCGTCTTCCCAGAGGCGGGTGAACTGCAGGCCCACCAGCGGCTCGAACCGGAACCACGCGTGGTCGAACCGGTAGCCGCCCTCGACGTTGAACGAAAACCGGTTGCCGTGGTAGTCGCCCTTCAGGCGGTTCCGCAGCGGGCCCACCGTCACGTGGCGGTAGGTGTTGTACCGGTTGTAGCCGTAGGAGGCGATCCCGTCGACGAACCATGGGCCCGCCGTGTACGAGCCGTACAGCGAGCCGTGGTAGCTGTCGATCTCGCCCCCGCCCGGCAACCGGTTGTCGAAGTCCACGTCCGCGTCGGACCAGCCGCCCGACATGCCCACCAGCAGGTGCTCCGAGAGCCGGTGGTCGACACCGATGATCACGCCCGTGATGTGGTAGTCGAAATGCGAACCGACCGTGTCGCCGGACCGGTTGCCGACCACCCCGTAGGTGTCGAACCACAACTCCGGGCCGCCGCCGCCCAGCGGGGTCGACTGCTCTTCCCAGGCCTCCGGCAGCAGCGTATCGCCGTCCGTGCGGGCCGCCGCGTCCTCGTCCGCCGCCGCCAGCAGCCCCCGCGCCGCCGGGAACGCCGCCAGGCCGCTCGCCGCCGGGCCGCCGCCGCCGCGCCGGCCCAGGATACGCCGCCGCACGCCCGCGAGGTACTGGTCGTCGATCTTCAGCGCCGCCACCGTCAGACCCGTGTACCCGGCGCCGGACATCTGGTCCAGGGCCACGGACGCCCGCCCCGCCGGCAGGCCCTGCAGCGCGTTCTTCACCGGCAGCATCGCCTGCGGGTCACGCTGCGATACCCGGTTCAGCGCGCCGCCCGCCGCGCCGCCCGCCTCCGAGGTCGCCCCCATCCCGAAGTTTATGTTGTTCAGCAGCAGCCGCAGCGTCACGTCGTTGCCGGTGTACAGCAGGTACGGGTCGAGGAACGGTATGTTGCACAGCAGGTTGTCGTACTGCCCCGTCACCCCGCCCGCGGCGTTCAGGAAGGTGTAGTCCGTGCTGAAGCCGTACGTCGCCGACCCGGCGGGATCCTGGGAGACCTCAACCGTGCCCCCCGCCAGCGTCGCCGCGCCGCCGACGGCCACCCGGTCGGTGTTGCCGTCGCCGTCGACCTCCAGCCCCGTCACCGCCCCGGCACCGTGGGCCAGGTCGCCGTTGACCGTCAGCGTGCCGATCGCATCGCCGGCCGGCGCGAGCGTCCCGCCGTTGTCCAGGTTCCCCCCGACCGTCCCCCCGCCGCTCAGGGTGCCGCCGGGATCCACCACGCCGTCGCCGGCGATGCCGCCGTCCAGCGCCAGCGTGCCGTCGCTGACCGTGGTCGTGCCGGCGTACGTGTTCGCGCCGGTCAGGGTAAACGTCCCGCCGCCGGTCTTGATCACGTCGCCGGCCTCGGAAATCACGCCACCGAAGGTCGTCGACGTCCCGTCGCCGCCCGTCGTCAGCGTTCCGCCGCCGAGGGTCACGCCGCCGTCCCCGGCCAGCGAACCGACCGTCTCGCTGCCGCCGTCGAGGTCCAGGATCCCGCCGGGGCCGACCGTCGTCAGCGACGTGTCCGACAGCGCCGCGCCGCCCGCCACCCGCAGCGTCCCGCCCCGGACGTCCGTCGTGCCGGTGTACGTGTTCGCGCCGGACAGGGTCTGCGTCCCGGCGCCGATCTTGACCACGCCGCCGGTCTCTGAGATCACGCCACCGAAGGTCGTCGACGTCCCGTCGCCGCCCGTCGTCAGCGTTCCGCCGCCGAGGGTCACGCCGCCCGTGCCGGCCAGCGAACCGACCGTCTCGCTGCTGCCGTCGAGGTCGAGGATCCCGCCGGGGCCGACCGTTGTCGGCGAGGTGTCCGGCAGGGCCGCGCCGCCCGCCACCCGGAGGGTGCCGCCCAGGATGTCCGTCGTGCCGGTGTAGGTGTTCGTGCCGGACAGGACGAGAATGCCGGTCCCGATCTTGTCGATACCCCCGGGGCCGTCGAGGTCGCCGGAGAGGGTGATGGCATTGCCGTTGGTATCGAAAATAGCGTCGCCGACGGCGTTCGTCAGGGTCATGTCCAGCGGCGAGTCCCAGGAAGCCCCGGCCCGCAGCGTCCCGCCGCCGAGGTCGATCCGGTACGTCGTGTTGGCGTCGAAGTTGCCGGAGCGGATGCCGTTGGCGCCGACGGTGAACACGCCGCCGTCGAGCGTGAACCGGTCGGTGCCGGCGGTTTCCCCGCGGGCATCGAGGACGATCGCGTCGGCCGCGACCGTGCCGCCGGTCATGGTGAATTCGCCCGTGCCGTCCACGCCGAGGTAGAGCACGCCGTCCTGCTCGCCCGCGCCGCCGGGGTTCACCGAGCCCGCCGGCGTGCCGGTCAGGTCAAGCAACCCCCCGCTGAGCGTGTATGTACTGGTGTTGTTCGGCCAGTGACCGACGCGGACGTGGCCTGCGGCGTTGACGGTGCCGCCGTCCTGGACGACGTGGCCGGCGTGGCCGTTGGCGTCGCCGACGGAGACATTGCCCGTGTTCAGCGTGTGGGTATCCGTCACTTCCAGCGTCGCGGTACCGCTGCCGGGCCGGCCGACCGCAACGGACCCGGCGGTGGTGGAACCGGCGCCGGCCAGTTCCAGTACGGTGTCGTCGTTGGCGCTGTTTCCTCGCTCGATCGCCACCGTTCCCAGCCCCGCCGCCGTACCGGTCAGCGTCTGCCGCGCCCCGGTGCCGTCCTGGTTGTACCCCCGCACGATCAGGTCACCGCCGGTGATGGTGCCCGAGAAGACGGCCGCGGTGCCGGGGTCGTAGTCGAAGGTCAGGGTGCCGCCGCCGATGACGTCGCCGCCCCCGGCCAGGGCGCCGACGACGTCGGACTGGCCGCTGAGGTCGAACGTCCCGCCGGCGTTCACGGTGACCAGTGAACTGTTGACGATGATGTTGTCCTGCAGCAACTGGAACGTGCCGGTATCGTTGACGGTGATGTCGCCGCGAATCCCCCCGTCGCCGCCGAAGCCGCCCCCGACCTCCAGCGTGCCCTCGTCGACCGTGGTCAGTCCCGTGTACGAGTTGTTGCCGCCGGCACCGGTCATCCGCATGGTGCCCGCGCCGGTCTTGGTGATGCCGCCGGCGTTCCCGAGGGGAGTCGCCACCAGGAGGTCGACCGGATCGGTGCCCGGGGCGACGGCAAAGCCGAGCGTGTCGGCGCTGTGGAGGTTGACGCCGGCGGTGCCGGTCATCACGTTCTGCGCGCCGCCGGTCGTGGCAACGGTGCTGCCGCCGTATACCACGAAGTTCAGGTTGGACGTCGTGTCGATCGTCCCGCCGCCGCTGTCGCCGAAGATGAAATTCTTCCCGTTGAACCAGTACTGGTCGCTGCCGGCGGTGGCCGTAACCTGCAGCGTGGAGCCGTTGTTGATCAGTATGTCGCCGCCGGTGTAGGTGTAGGCCCCGCCCGAGGGGTTGTTGAGGACCAGGGTGCCCTCGTTGATCGTCGTCGCGCCGGTGTAGGTGTTGTTGCCGTCGAGCCGCAGCGTGCCCGCGCCCTCCTTGGTGAGCCCGTCGCTGCCGGCGAGGACCGGGGCGATCGTGGCCGTGTCGTTGAGGACCGTGATCGTCGGCGCGCCGGCGGCGACGTCGAGTGTCAGCGTGTTGGCGCCGGCGATGGTCCAGTCCTGCGCGCCGCCGGTGTCGTCGATGTCGCCGAAGCGCATCGCGCCGACGGTGCGGGGGCCGTCCAGCGTGACCGTCCGGTTGTCGGCGAGGTCCAGCAGGCTGAAGCTGACGAAATCATCGGTGCCGTCCGGTATCGCGCCGTTGCGCCATTTCGTCGCGTCGCTCCAGTTGCCGTCGACGTCCGCCTTCCAGCCCATCGGCGAGAAGACCGCCGGGCTGCCGCCGGCCACGTCGCCGACCAGGCGAAAATCGCCGTCGAAGGAGCCCTTCGCCCCCTTGGCCACGAAGAGTTCGCACTCGGCCCCGCTGCCGCGCTCGAAGTAGACGTGCCGGAGGTCGTAGAGGCCCGGGGCGTCGAACGTGATCTGGCCGAACGCGTCGTGGGGGGCGGCGAGCACGTCGTCGTTAATGAGCCGCGTGCCGTTGATCTGCAGCCGGGCCCCGTCGTCGTTGTTGACCCCGAAGGTGTAGGTCCCGGCCTCGGAGACGTAGATCATCGCGGTCGCCTCGGTCGCGAAGTCGTCACCGCCCCCGTTGGGATAGGGGTTATCAACGCCGAAATTGCCCGCTCCGCCGCTGTCGTAAAAATCGATGATGCTGTAGAAGCCGTCGGTCTCGGAATCGGGCGGGTTGCTGGCGTTGAGCATCGCCTCGGCATCGGCGATGCTGTCGATGTCGTCGGTGTTGTGCTGAACATCGCGGACGAAGAACTCGCCCGTGGCGACGGTCTGCAGGCCCCCGCCGCCGACGAGGAGTGTCGCCCCGCCGGGATTGATCGCGCCGTTCGCGTCGGTCCCGCTGTAGAATTCCAGCTTTTGGCCCCCGCCGATCTCATTATGCGTGACGCGGTAGGGGTAGAGACCGGCGGCCTCGAAGTCGACGGTGAAATGCACCCGGCTGTTGCCGGTATCTCCGCGGTACTGGTCGACGGTAATCAGTGAACTGCCGATCTCGACGCGGCCGCCGTCGTCGGTGTTGATCCCCATCGTGTAGATGCCGGCGGACGGCACGACCAGGAGGCCGGTGGCCTCGGTCGAAAAGTTGTCGCGATTGCCGCCCGGGAAGGCCGCGTTGTTCCCGAAGTAGTCACCCCCGCCCCCGTAATCGAGGAACGGCGCCAGTGCGCTGCCGTCGCCGCCGAGAGAACCGCCGGCGAGGACACCCTGCGCCGCGTCTATCGTCCCGGCGGACCCGTTCACCGTGCGGACCCGGACGCCGGCGGCCTGGCTGCCGATCAGGTTCGCGGCGTCGACGACGAACCGCTCGCCGGCCGCGATCGGGACGGCGGCGAGGTCCTGTATCTGGGCGGCGGTGAGGTTCGTATCGTAGATTCTGACCTCGTCCATCGTGCCGTCGAAATACCGATTCCCGTGCCACCGGCCGATATTGATGTCGTTGCCGCCACCGGCGAAGGCGGCGTGGCCGGTCGTCGCCCGGTCGAGGACGCCGTTGACGAAGATCGCCTGCTCGCCGGTGCCCCCGTCGTAGCGCCAGGCGACGTTGTACCAGTGGTCGGTCTCAAGGTCCCGGACACCGCCGGTGTCGTTGCCGTAAAAACCCATGTGAGCATGGTTGTTTCGGACGACGAGATGCAGGCCGTTGTTACCGCCGGTCTCATCGGTCCCGAACACCGTGTTGTCGCCGGAGAGGTTGTCGAGGTTGACCCACGCCGCGGCCGTGAAATTGCCGGTGAAACCGAGCGTCCCGGCCGTCTGGTTGG
>CAZLBC010000066.1:0-26989 GCA_964557575.1 uncultured Planctomycetaceae bacterium | reverse complement strand
GAGCAGTAGCCGGCCGGTAGGCCGGCCGCTTCGTTACCGGGTGCATGGAGAGGAATGTGCTTCGGGAAGCAATGTGGCGCGGGAGGGTTGTTGTTTTTATCTTCGCATCGTCAGCGGTTACGGAATTTCCTTGTCCCGTTCACCGCGGGACCTATAATCCACCTTTCGACCGGACCGGCGACGGCATGAGTAACGACACGAAACGAAAAGAGGACTCGTAATGAACGTTCCGCTCCTGGATCTGACGGCGCAGTACGAAACAATCAAGGACGAGATCGAAGAGGCCGTTGCCCCCGTTTTCGAGACCCAGCAGTTCATCAACGGCCCCCCGGTGTCCGCGCTCGAGGATGCCGTCGCGGCCTACTGCGGCTGCAGCCGGGCGGTCGGCGTCTCCAGCGGCACCGACGCGCTGCTCTGCGCCCTGATGACTCTGGGGATCGGCGAGGGGCTTCCCGGGTGCCGGGCCGGCGGGACGTGCCCGGGGCCCGTCGAGGTGATCACCACGCCCTTTACCTTTTTCGCCACGGGCGGCAGTATCTGGCGGAGCGGCGCCCGGCCGGTCTTCGTCGATATCGAGCCGGAGACGTTCAATATCGATCCGTCGTTGATCGAGGACGCCGTCACCGACCACACCGTCGCCGTCATGCCCGTCCACCTGTTCGGGCAGTGCGCGGCAATGGACCCGATTCTCGACATCGCCGGCCGGCACGGGCTGCGGGTGATCGAGGACGCCGCCCAGGCCATCGGCGCCGCCTGCCGGGGCCGCAAGGCCGGCACCATGGGAGACGCCGGCTGCTTCAGTTTCTTTCCCTCGAAGAATCTTGGCGGTCTCGGCGACGGGGGCATGGTCGTCACAAACGACGACGACCTGGCCGACCGGCTCGCCCAGTGCCGCAACCACGGCCAGACCGACCGCTACATCCACGGCTTCGTCGGCGGCAACTTCCGGCTCGACGCCCTCCAGGCGGCCGGCCTGCTGGTCAAGCTCCGGCACCTCGACGAGTGGTCCGCGGCGCGTCGGGCACACGCCGCGCAGTACGATGAACTGTTTGCCGGACACGAGCGGATCGTGACACCGGTGGTGCGGGAGCAGAACACGGGGATTTACAACCAGTATGTCATCAGGGTGCCGGACCGCGACGGCCTGCGGTCGTATCTCGGCGAGCATGACATCGGCTGCGCGGTCTACTACCCCCGCGGGCTCCACCTGCAGGAGTGTTTTTCCGCCCTCGGGTACGCCCCCGGGGATTTCCCCGAGACCGAGCGTGCCTGCGGGGAGGTTATCGCCCTGCCGGTCTACCCGGAGATGAGCGAATCCCAGGTGACCTGCGTCGCCGAGACGGTCCTGACGTTCCTGGAGAGCACCTGAGGTTCCGGCGGCGCCCCGAAAGGGCGGGCGCCGGCGTTTTGCTGTCGAAAAGACGGGTTTTTCCCGATATAGTATAGCGTGCCCCGAAGCGAGGAAAAAAGCGTGAACAGGATCAGCAGGAGAGCGGCCTTCAGGAAAATCGGCGCGGGGGGTGTTTCCGCCTGCGGACTGACCCTCCTGTCCGGTTGCAACTCCGCGAACCGCTGGCAGACCGGGCGGTCGACCACGGCGGGGCATCACCCCATGCCCGTGCTCGACGTGCTCGAGACGTCCCCCGGTACCCCGCAGCCCCGGACCGTCGAGCCGCGCCCGGATCCGGTTCCCGCGCGGCGGCCGGTTGCCGCTCCCGCGTCCGCCGATCCCAATGCGTGGCGGGTGTCGGGCGGAAAGCGGTGGCGCTACATCGTTGTCCACCACTCGGCGACGAAGGGCGGCTCGGCCGCGTCCTTTCACCGCTACCATGTCAACCACAACGGGTGGCGATCCCTGGGATATCACTTCGTCATTCCCAACGGCATCGACGCGCCGGACGGGGAGATCGAAGTCGGGCCGCGCTGGCGCGGCCAGCAGACCGGTGCCCACACCGGCGGCACGCCGGGAAACGAGTACAACGAGCGGGGGATCGGCATTTGCCTGGTCGGCAACTTCAACGCCGGTTACCCGACCCGCGCGCAGCTCCGCGCCCTCGAGACGCTGGTCGCGGATCTCGCCGCCCGCTACGGCATACCCGCCTACCGGATCATCGGCCACCGGGACGCCCCCGGCACCAGCACCTCGTGCCCGGGCGGGCACCTCGCCCGGTACGTTCACGACGATCTCCGCCGCGTGGTCTGATTGCCTCCCGCCGGCCCCTTTTTCGCTGACGCACTTCATTTTTATATGCACATACGGTCCGTTATCTGGTAGCATTCTCCTCTGATTATTACTCCCGGACTACGGTAGAGGTGTCAATGGCGAACGATGCAAAACCCCTGTCGCCCCCGCTGAGAGTGCTCCGGTCGTTCTGCGTGCTGACGATAACCGGAATCTGCGGCTGGCTGGTCATGGAACTGGAGATACTGGGCGGACGCATGCTGCAGCCGTTTTTCGGCAGTTCCATATATATCTGGGGCAGCGTTATCGGCGTGTTCCTGCTGAGCCTCTCGTTCGGATACCTGCTGGGGGGGTGGTTTTCGAGTTCCCGCGCGCGGGAAGTGCTCCTCGGCGCGGCCCTGGGATTGGCCGGAGCGTGGATTTTCTCCGTTCACTACCTGCTCGAGCCGGTCTGCGAATGGCTCTGGGACCGGGGGATGGACGGCAAGTGGGGGTCCCTGACCGCGGCACTCATACTCTTCGCCGTGCCGTCGGTCCTGCTGGCCACGGCGTCGCCGACGGCGGTCCGGTGGCTGACGCGGGAGGCCCGGCAGTCGGGGATGATCGCGGGTTTCGTGCTGTTCTTCTCGACGGTCGCGAGCTTTGCCGGCTGCGTGGTGACCTCGTTTTACCTGGTGCTCTACAGTGTCAGGCTGACCTTCCAGGTCTCCGGCGCGGTACTCTCTGCCGTCGGCCTGGTGTTGATTGTGCGCTGGACCGCGGCCGCGTGGCTGCGCCGCCGGTCGCTCGATCCCGCCGGGGCTGAACAGCCGGCGGACGACGGAGGTTCGCGCGAACATGGCTAGACCCAAAAAAAAGGACGGTACCTTTCCCTTCGGCGTCTTCCTGGCGGTCGCTTCGTGCGTGACGGTTGGGGGACTGATCGTACTGGTTGCGACCGCCCACGGCGACGGCTCATCCCGCCTGGTGTACAAGAAGAATTCCCTCTACAACCGTATTTTCGTCTACAAGGACGGCCCGATCGTCAGCCTGCGATTCAATCGAAAGACCAACGTTATACAGGGCCGGGTAAACCTGGAAAAGCCCCGCGTACACATGCTCGAATACAGCACGCTCGCCCTCGCGGGGCTGCTCTACAACCCGGTGCCCTCCCGGGTCCTGGTTCTCGGCATGGGCGGCGGCGTGATTCCCCGGGAGTTGCACCATTACTTCCCGGAGGCGGAAATAGACGTCGTCGAGATAGATCCGGCCATACCGGACATCGCGCAGAAATTCTTCGGTTTCCAGGAAGACGAGGGGCTCCGCATCCACGTCCAGGACGGCCGGATGTACATCCGGCGTTACCTGCGGAAAAAAGGTCCCGCATACGACATGATCATCCTCGACGCCTTCCTCTCGGATTATATCCCCTTTCACCTGATGACGCGGGAATTCCTTCTCCAGGTGCAGGAGATCCTGACCCCCGGGGGCGTCGTCGTCGCGAACGTCTTCTCGAATAACCGCCTGTTTGATTCCGAGCTGAAGACCTACCGGGACGTGTTCGGTGAATGCCAGGTCTACTTCGGCACCTCCAGCGTCAACGCCATGATCGTCGCCCGGGGTCCCGACGGCGAACTCCTCGCCAAGAAGGAGGCCGTCGAGAAGGCGGTCGCGTTGCAGAAAAAACACCGGTTCACCTTCCTGATGGCCGACGTCGCCAAGCGGCTCCGGCCGGATGTTAAACCAAAGCCGGAAGCGGAGATCCTGACCGACGACAAGGCGCCCGTGAATAGGCTCCGGCAGTTGCAGTAATTCACGAGAATGCGCGCGAACCGGGCGGGAACGCGTTAATTGTTTTCGCATTGATCGCCTCGGGTGGAAGGCTCCTTTGAAAAACGTTGCTTTCTGTGTAACATCAATTACTATAATAACCACGTATAGTGTAGACATGCTTTATTTCGAACCGCGTTGTTATTTCCTGTACACCACGCAGTTTTTTTTTCTTTAACACACTAAATAAACTTGTCTTACATTTCATTTTCGGAGTTTCTGCGTCATGAAAAGGTTTCTTACTTTATCCCTGCCGCTCACGTTATTCTGTTCAGTGCTGTCCCCTCCCGCCCTTTTCGCCGACAAGGCCGCACAGTTGCGAAAACAGGCCGCCGGCCGGTGGAACAACGATCCGGTCGAGAAGGCGATCAAGAAGGGGGTCAAGTACCTGCTGTCCACGCAGAACGGGAACGGCAGCTTCGGCAAGGGCGACGGCAATCCCCGCGGCCCGAGCAAGGGCAGCTACAAGTGGAAGAGCCCGGCACTGAGGCAGCGCATCACCGGGACCGTGAAGATGAAGCCCGAACCGTCCAAGCATAGCGTGGGGCGGACCGCCGTGGCGATCTACGCCCTGCTCAAGAGCGACGTGGACATACACAACGACAAGATTCAGAAGGGGCTGAAATTCATCAAGACCTACGATACGATCAATATCTACGCACTCGGCCTGCGGTGCAACGCCTGGGTCACGGCCGAGAAGTACCAGCCCGGGAAGTACATGAAATATCTCAGGCACGACGCCCAGCGGCTCCTGTTTTCCATCCACAAGGACGCCGGCGGCTGGAACTACACGCTGTGGGAAGACACCTACCACAATTCCTCCGCCCAGTACGGGATACTCGGCGTCTGGGGCTACCAGATGCTGGGCGGCGAGATACCGTCGGCGTTCTGGCCGCTGGCGCTGCGGTACTGGGTCAAGGGTCAGCTCAACAACGGCGGCTGGAGTTACTGGCCGCCCTTCCGGCGCGAAAAGAAGAAGGGGAACCGGTACGGCCAGCGGGGGTCGATGTCGGCCGCCGGCCTTGCCAGTCTCTTCGTCTGCACCGACGCGCTGATGTCCGAGAAGTACGCCAAGTGCGAGGGCGGCAAGCTGCCCCGGGCCATCGTCAAGGGCCTGGACTGGTTCAACAAGGAATTCACCAACACCATGGTGGGAAAGACCTCCGCCGGGCGGTTCTGCTATTACCTGTACGGCGTCGAGCGCGTCGGCAGGGCGGCCGGGTACAAGTACTTCGGGAAGCAGGACTGGTTCAAACTGGGGGCCCTGGCCCTCGTCAAGAAACAGCAGGGCAACGGCAGTTGGGACAACCGGATTTCCAGCACGGCCTTCGCCCTTCTCTTTCTCGCGAAGGGAAAGCACCCGGTCATGTTCAACAAGCTGAATTTCGGCGGCGACTGGAACAACCGCCCCCGCGACCTGGCGAACCTCATACGGTGGATGAGCCGGAACTACGAGCAGGAGTTCAACTGGCAGATCGTGAACCTCCAGGTCGATCCCTTCCAGTGGCACGACGCCCCGATCCTCTACATTTCGGGCAGCGGAAGGCCGGATTTCAGCGAGGAGGAGATCAAGAAGCTCCGGACGTACGTCTACCAGGGCGGGACCATCTTCAGTTGCGCGGAATGCAACGGCGAGTATTTCAAGAAGGGGATTCGGGACGTGTACAAGCGGGCCTTTCCGCGCTACGAGCTGAAGAAGGCCGCACCCGACCATCCCGTTTACTCGGCCCACGCCCGGCTCAACGGCAGCCCGGAACTGGAGATACTCAGCAACGGCGCCCGGCCCCTGGTCGTCCACACCGACGAGGACGTGGCCAAGGCCTGGCAGGTGCGGGCCCACGTCACCATGAAGAAGACGTTCCTGTTCGGGGTCAACCTGACGCGGTACATCGTCGGTTCCTACGGCGATCTCCTGCCGCGCGGCCGAACCTACTGGCCCTTTCCCGCCACGGGCACCAAGAAGACCGTCAAGGTTGCCCGGGTCAAGTACGCCGGCAACTACGACCCGGAGCCCCTGGCCCTCGTGGCTCTGAAGCGGAAGATCGCCCGCGACGAAAAAGTGAACCTCGATCTGCAGACGGTGCCGGTCGAGAAACTCGCGGGGTCGGGCGCCGCCGTCGCCCTGATGACGGGCACGGACGGCGTGTCCCTGTCGCCGGCCGGCAAAAAGGCCCTGAAGGCCTTCGTGGCATCGGGCGGCACCCTGGTCGTCGACGCCGCCGGCGGCAGCAAGAAGTTCTACGCCGCCATGCACGGCGCGCTCCGCGGCATATTCGGGGCGGCCGCCCTGAAGCCGCTCGGCGGCGCCTGCCCCGTGTACACCCGCGGGAAGAACCCGATCAAGAAGGTGCGGTACCGCCCGGCGGCGCGGAAGCGGGTTACCTCCAATGCCGTGCGGCTGGAGGGTGTTACCGTGAAGGGAAGAAACGCGGCGGTCATCCTGAGCCGCGAGGACCTCACCGCCGGCCTGCTGGGGTTTGAAAGCGGCGTCGTCGACGGGTACAGCCCCGATTCGGCGTACAATATCGTGCGTAATATCATCATGGTTTCTGCGAAGTAGCGGAGGAAGGCGGAAACAAGATGCGCAGACGACTGGTACTGCGGGGATTGCTCGTTGCTGTTCCGGCGGTTGCCGCGGCGACATTATTTATCGCGCAGGGCGACGCCGGAAAGACCGCCGATACGGACGATCCCGTTTCCTTTTACCGGCGCCTTCGCGGCGCGTCGGTGAAAATACTGACTTCCGGCAGAATGAACGGCTCGGGGTGTTTTATCGACGCCCGCGGGACGGTCCTGACCGCCGCCCACGTGATTCGCGGAAAAGCCGACGATATCGAGATACTCTCCTCGAACGGTCACCGGTATGCGGCGAACCGCGTGGCGGCGGACCCCGGCCACGATATCGCCCTCCTGGCGGTCGCGGGTGAACACGAACCGTTTCCCTTTCTGCGGGTTGCCGACACAATGCCGCCACCCGCCGCCGAGGTCATGCTCATCAGTTCGCCGCTCTGGCGGCACGACCTGCTGCTGAAGGGCTCCGTCGCCCGCCTCGAACCGTCATATTCCTGGAACAACATCAATCGGTGCTACACCCGGTGCAACTACGTCGCCGGTGCCTCTCCCGTCGGTTCTTCCGGGGGCTGCTGGGTAAACCACCGCGGGCGCGTCGTCGGCGTGCAGAGCGGGTACCTGAACAGCAAGGACAAGTCGCCGGTGGGGGTGGCCTTCTGTTCCCCGACCGAGCCGATACACGCGTTGATTGCCGCCCGCAGTGATATTCCGACGGCCACCCTGGGGGGGAACGTTGACGAACTCTGGACGCAGTCTCCCGGCTTCATCGCGCGCCTGCCGAAGGGCACCGAGGGTATCGTCACGCCGGTGATCCACACGGGCGGGGCCATGGAGCAGGCGGGGTTCACCACCGAGACCGTCATTCTCGCGGCGGCGGGCCGGCCCGTCTCGTTTCAGCGGGAACTGCTGGATATCGTCCGTACGAAAAAACCCGGCGACACGATCGCACTGAAGGTGATCCGCGCCGATGAAAAGAAACCCCGCACCGTGACGGTGACGCTCGGGAACGCCGGCTGATCACTCCCCGTCAACCCCTTCCAGTTCCGCCAGCAGCGGCCCGAGATGCGGTTCGTATGCCCGCCATTTTCCCACCGAACCGGTGTAGAGGGGCTGCCTGACCTGGTAGGAACTCGCGGTGCTGATCCGCCGTTTCGCGCGGTGAAAATCAAGGCAGTCGTCGTGCCACGCGAGCCCCGCGAATGCCAGGACGTCGGCCACGGTCTTCTCGAAGTCCGTTACCAGGTCTTCGTACCGGACGCGGTGTATGGCGCGGGGCAGAACGCGGTGCCAGTGTTCCATCAGGCGGGCGTAGTCGCGGTAATACCGGCCCAGGGACACCTGGTCGTTGGCGTAGGGATGGCCTTTGAAGAAATGGGTCTTGTAGCATGAGAGGCACGTGTCGCGGGCGTCCCGGCGCATGTGTATCAGTTTCGCGCGGGGGAACACGGCCGCGATACACCAGAGGGCCTGGAAGTTGTCGGGCATCTTGTCGACGATTCGTTCCGCCCCGCCCCGGTATTGTTCCAGACCCTCCCGGTACGCCGCGGCCCATGAACGGGCCGCGTCGGCATCCATCTGACGGATCGCCGCCCGCGCGCCGCCGGCGTTTCTGAGACAGCGGTTCGAGATCGCCCCGATCCCGCCCGATTCGCCCGCCCCGGCGACGCGGGGATGGGCGGCGAGGACCTGTTCCAGGAGGGTCGTTCCGGACCGGGGCATGCCGACGACGAACACGGGACGTTCCGTGGGGTCCCCGATCGTGTCGGTCCTGTCGAACGCCGCCGCCGGCGTGTCCGCGATCAGGCCGTCGACCGCCCTGGTGTACGCCGCCGGATCGAATGCCTGTCCGGGCATCAGTCGGCGGTACTCGTTGCCGCGCCGGAAGTGGTTGAAGGCGGCCGTGTACTCCCCGATGTCCTCGTACATCTTGCCCAGCGCGAAGGAGAGGTCGGCCCCGGCATGCGGCGCGAGGGGCCGGGTGTTTTTCAGCCGCTCGAGCTGCGCGAAGGCCGGATCGTCACGGTCGACGGCGTGCACCCTGCTGAGGGCATACCAGGCCCTGTAGAAGCCGGGCCGGGCGGCGAGGGACTGCCGGTACGCGCGGCGGGCATCGTCGAAATCTCCCCGCTGTTCCAGCAGCCACCCGAAATTGTGGCGGGCCTCGGCGTAGTCGGGCTTTGCCCGCAGGGCGCGGCGGTAGTGCTCGGCTGCTCGCTCGAACGCGCCGCGGTCGGTGTATATCAGGCCGAGCGTATTGTGGGCGCCCGGGTGTTCGGGACTGATTTCCAGCGCCTTCTGTGACGCGGCGAGCGCCTCGTCGCTCCGTCCGAGCTGCTGGAGGATCATACCCAGATTCTTGTGGAAATCGGCGTTCCCGCCGTCCAGTTCGACCGCCCGCCGGAATGACCGCTCGGCTTCCGCGGCCTTTCCCATTCGATGCCAGGCGGCGCCGAGGTTGTTGTGGGCCTGCGCCATGTCCGGCGCGGCCCGGATCGCCCGGCCGATCCAGTCGACCGCCTCGCGCAGGGCGCCCTGCTGCAGCAGCGCGGCGCCCGCCAGGCCCAGGGCCTCGGGGTGGTTGGGCGACTGTGCGAGAATCCGCCGGCAGCAGTCGACGGCGGCGGGCCACCGACCCGTGCCGAAGTGATCGGCGGCTTCGCGGAGGAGCCGCGCGACGGACGGGGGCACCGGGAATTTCGTGTTTTCGGCAGCAGACATGTATCGTGTTGTCCTTGTCCGGAGGCTCCTCGTATAATACGCAGACATACTATAACCGAAGGACGCGCCATGATCACACCCGGACGATGGATTTCAATCGCGGTTCTCGCGGCGGTACTTGCCGCCGCGCCCGCCGGCGACGACCCCCGCCGGCAGAAAAAAGAAGCCGGTTTTCAGTCGCTGTTCGACGGGAAAACGCTCGATGGCTGGCACCGGAACCGGCGGCGCGTCGGCCACGGCACCGGCGGGCGGTGGCGCGTCGAGGACGGCGCGATCGTCGGTTCCCAGGACCCCCCCGGCAACGGCGGCCTGCTGCTGTCCGACGAGACGTACGGCGACTTCGAACTGCGGCTGGAAATCAGGCCGGACTGGGGCATCGACAGCGGCCTCTTCGTCCGTTCCACGCCGCGGGGGAAGGCCTTCCAGGTCACCGTGGACTACTGCCCGGGCGGCTACGTCGGGCAGATCTACGGGGAGGGCCTCGGGGGCTGGAACACGCGGACGTTCGGCCTGTCGGGCACCGGCGCCGGTTCCGGACGGGTGGTGAATCTCGACGCCGCGCCCCGCAGACTCCCCCCGGGCGCGGCGCTGAAACACGGGGTGACGCCGAAAGACTGGCTGCGGGCCTGGAAACCGAACGCCTGGAACGAGTTGCGGGTCAGGGTGACCGGTCAGCCGCCGCGGATCACCACGTGGATCAACGGCGTGAAGATCGTGGACGTCGATACGGTCGCGTACCGGCATCCCCGTTTCGACCGGGCCCTCGTGGAGCGGACGGCGCCCCGCCGGGGGCATATTGCCTTCCAGATACACGGCGGCGCGACGCGGTGGCGGGAGGGCGCGCGCTGCCGCTGGCGGAATGTCAGGATACGGCTGCTTGACGAGAAGGAGGACGGCCCGGCATAACGCCGGCCGCTTCGGACGGGAGGAGGTCATGGCCGAAACACGCGGGAGGCTGGGGATCCTGCTGATCGTCTTCGGGATCATCGGCATCGTTACCGGCGTGGTCCCCCTGGTCATCAACGGGCTGCGGATCGTGGCCGACGAGGACCTGTGGAATACCGTCGACACCGCCGCCCACGGGGTGGAGGCCATGGGCCTGAGCGTCGAGTGGGCGATGCTCTCCTCGGCGATGGGAACGTGCCTGGGGATCTTCCTGGTGTGGGCCGGCCGGGCGTGGCGTGCCGGGATGCCCGAGGCCCGCCCGGTCACCTGGTGCTACGTGATTTGCGGCCTGCTGGTCAACGGCACCGACATGGCCATCTTCGTCTTCCAGACCAGGCAGGGGCCTATGCGCACCACCATGCTCTTTTTCGACGGCATCGCCCTCGCGATCCCGGTCGTCCTGGGGGTCTGGCTTATGCGGAACCGGGGCGCGGCGACGCCCGGAAAGGGGTGATTACTGCTTCGGGGTACGGCGGAAGACGACGAACGCGCAGAATTCGCCGCCGCCCGTGCGCTCCTCGGCGGGAACCGGGATCGCGACGGGGCCGCCCGCGAAGGTCCCCGCCGCGACGGGCTCCCCGTAAAAGTCCAGGGCGCTCAGGACGCGGAAGGCGTCGCCGTTCTGGAGAAAGCCTGAGAAATCCGCGTCGACCGTTTCTGCCCGCCGCCAATTCACGATCGCCAGATGCGCCCGGCGGGGGTCGTACCGGCTCGGCCGCAGGATGACGGTCGCCGCGGCGGGGACGGGGTCTTTCTTTCCGCCCTTCCAGACACGGTTATCTTTTCGGGTGACGGTTTTGAAGCCGCGTATGGAGAGGCCGCCGCGGACGACGATGTTGCCCGCCACGACGCAGTCCTCGCTGTCCCGGGCCGTGTAGCCGACCTGCAGGGGGATCCCGTAGAGGACGTTTTTTTTGACGACGATGCCCCGGCTCCCCCGGCCGCCGCCGACGAGGAAGGTGTAGCGGCCGCCCTTCCTGCGCGGGCCGAACGCGATGTTGCCCTCGATGTGGAAGTTGTCGACATACGCGCGCGACGATCCGTAGAACTGCGCGGTGTTCGAATAGTTGCCGAAGAAGATGTTATCGGTGACGCGCTTGGTCCCGGTCCGGTTCTGCCCGTAGATGCCGGGCCCGTGATAGCGATCGGGGCCGATCCAGCCGTTGTCGTGGATCAGGCAGCCGTACACTTCGCTGTCGACGGCCGATTTCCAGAAGCCGACGCCCTGGGCGTTGTCGTGGATCACGAGGTGGATATACCGGCAGTCCTCCCCGCCGATAATGTTGAGGCTCCCCCAGGGCCGGTCCAGGTCCCGGGGGTGGGAACCGCGCTCGCGGGCGACCCGCGTTGTGGAGCGGTTCTCGGAGACGATGATCTCCAGGTCGCGAATCCGGAGGTGTTTGCTCGGGTGCTCGATTCGCAGGCCGCCGTCGATGGTCGCGCGCCGCCCGGGGACGGCGCGGACGTGGACGGGTTGTTCGGCCGTGCCGGCGAGCCGGACGACGTACCCGTTTTTCCCGTGCCGGCGGTCCGGGTGGCGGTAGGTGCCCGCGCGAATCCAGATCGTGTCCCCGGGCGCGATCCGGCGGGAGCCGTCCAGGGCGGCGGCCAGGTCCCACGGGGCGGCCCGCGTGCCGGGATTGCCGGCCGCGCCGTCGACCGCGACGAAGTATTCCGCCGCCGCGGACGGTCGAGCCGCGATGACCGACAGTGCAAACGCGACGACTGACGTTGCAGGGTTCATGCACACTCCGTGACAGGGGACAGTTGTTTGTCAGTTGCAGTCTGAACGGTTACGGTGACCCGGCCCCGCCGTAGCAGCGGACGCTGCCGTCGGCCATGGACATATAGAGCTTGTCGTCGGCAACGGCCATACCGTCCCAGGCCGGCGGGGCGTCGAGTTTCGTTTCCCAACGTTTTTTCCCGTCTGCGGCCGAGACCGCCCACATCACGGCGCCCTTCCGGCCCTCAAACGCCGCGAGCGTGTCGTTCGGATCGATGACGTCCGGGGGGCCGGCAAGGAGGAGCGTGTCGGCGGCGAGGGCCATCGCCTTCGCCCGGACCGGGATCCGTCGCGACCAGAGACAGCCCTTCGCGCGGTCCTTCTTTTTTGCCTTCCGTCCCGCCTTCCTGTCCAGGGGCATCGCGAAGAGGCGGTAGCCTTTCTGCCCGGGGGCGAAGGCCGCCTTCCGGTTGGTGGAGGAAAAGGCCTCGATACCGCAGACGATCTTCTCGTTGAAGACGAGGTACTGGGCGTGCTTCACCGGGCCGCAGCGCCAGGTGGTCCGGTTGAACCACGAGTCGTCGAGCATCCCCCCGGTCGCGCAGACGTGGGTCCGCGAGGATTTTTTGCCCGTGAAGACCTCTTCGTCCCGCATCCAGACCGTGTCGCCGTCGCCGACCATGATGTCGCGAAGGGTGCCGGGCATGGTGTGGCTGAACCCGGGATCGCAGGGCTGTTTCCCCGTCTTCGGGTCGCGGCTGGAGAGAACGCGGCGCTGGATGATTTCACCGGTGGCCGGCCGGACGGCGTAGAGGTGAATCCCGCCGTCGAGGTAGGATGATCTGCCGGCGGCGATGTACGCGGCAGAGCCGGTGACCAGGACGCTCCCGTGGACCGGCCATGCGGATTCAACCCGTCCCGTCGAACAGACCAGGCGCTCCCGCGGCGCCGCGCGCAGCCGCCAGGCCGGTTTCCCGTCGGCTGCCCGCAGGCAATGGACCCACCCGTCGGCCGACCCGAACAGCACCCTGTTCTCCCAGGCGGTGGGGGGAGTGTCGACGCGCCCGCCGGTGACGTGCGTCCAGACCGGTTTCCCGGTGTGTGCGTCCAGGGCGGCGACGCGGCATTCGTCGACCACCGGCACGAACACCCTCCCCCCCGCGACGGACACGGGGCCGACGGTGTCCTCGAAGTCGACCTTCCAGAGCGGGTGGAGTTTCGCGGGGAGGCTGCAGGCCGACGATCCGCCGCGGTCCGGTCCGGCGCGGAATGCCGGCCAGTCCATTGCGTCCGTCGCGCCGGCCGGTGTGACCGGGCCGAACGCCGGGCCCTTGACGAGGGGGTTTTCCGGGTCCGCGGTTTTTTCCCGCGTCGCCGGCGCGGGGGCGAGGGCGCAGTAGCCGTTGAGCTTCGCGGAGATGTAACACGAGCAGGGGTGGGGGGTGCTGTAGAGCAGGCCGTTGCAGGGCATGATGCCCAGTTGGCAGTCGCCGCGGACCCAGTGGTTCAGATCGGTCCCCCCGTTTTCGATGTCGATGAACTCCACGCCCCGCCGCGACGTCAGGAGAAACCGCTCGGTCGCCTTGTTCCGGTAGCAGCGGTGGTGGTGGCCGACATTGAAGATGGTTCGCGTGGGGATCCGCTTTTTCAGTTTGCCGCTCCGTATGTCGAGACCGATGACCGCGAAGTCGGCCTTTGTCTTGCGTTCTTTCGGGAAGACCATCCGGTGGCCCTTCCTGACGTCGCCCTCCTGGTGTTCGTGGACCCAGACCGTTTCGTCGACGACGAAGACATTGGGCTGTGTGTTGTGGACCCATCCCCCGTAGCGGTGCTGCCAGAGCGGTGCGCCGCTTTGGGCGTCCCAGGCGTACAGGGTCCCCGGCACCGAGTGGAAACTGGTGGTTCCCTCCGGCTGGGCGAAGAGGACCACGCCGTCGCTGTAGACCATCACCGGCAGTTGCCACATCAGCGTGTTGAAGTTGCATTTCTGTTTTTCGCCGTACCGCCGCGCGGCCCGCCACGCGGTTTCGCCCGTCTGCAGATCGAGACGGATGATCTCGTTCCGGTCGCAGAGGAACACCCCGCCCCCGCCGGCCGCGAGTTCCAGCCTGCCGTCGGGGGCGATCGAGCCGGTCTTGGCGGTGATGCCGACGTAGTCGCCCGACTTCCAGACGATCTCGCCGGTCTTCGCCGCGACCGCCGCGACGGCCTTTTTCACCGGCGTTCGGTTGTTCTTCGAGGGCTCGTAGCGGGTCTTGTTGATCGCGATGACCAGCAGCCCCTCGTGCAGGAGTATCTCGTCGGCCCCGTCGGTCCCCGCGTACGTGGTCACGATGTCGCCCGTGGCGGCGTCCAGGGCGGTGACGGGGGCGTGGAAGCCGAGGGTCACGTAGACCCGGTCGCCGGCGGCCACGAGGCGCTTGGGCAATTGAAACGGCTGGTTGTTTCGCAGGTGCCAGTTCGCGGTCCACTGCTTCCACCCCCAGCCGGGCATGGGCCGTTTCCAGAGAAGGATCCCGTTGAACGCGTTCCGCGCGAAGAGGGACCACGTCTCCGCCAGTCCGCGGTAGGCGGCCAGGGGCCCCTCGTCCCGGATGTAGAAGACCCGGTCCCGGGCGGCGACCATGGCGCTGGTCGAGGACGGGGCGTCGTGCAGCCGCGCCCAGCAGGGGCCGGCCTTCCACTGGAACCGCCGGGGCGGCCCGGCGGCGCGGTCCGCGGCCACGGCGTTTCCGCCGGGACCGTGGAGATAATGGGTCCACTCGTCGATATCGTCCGGGCGGGGCTTGACCTTCTTCACCCACGTTCCGCCGTCCCGCGTCATGCAGACGCCGTGAGGGGCGAGGACGCGCATGACCTCGCCGTCCGGGACCGCCGCGTGATCCTCCCGGATGAGGAGGGTGACGAGGTTGTCGGCGTAGGGCAGCCGTTCGCCGTCCCACCCGATAACGCCGACCCGGTTGCAGAGGCCCTTGTCGAGGATGTGCCGCCGCGCTGTTTGTACTGTGTCCCTGTCGGCGGCGAGTCCCTGGACGACGCCGTCGATCCGCGTCGCGACGGCAACCGCGAGCTTACCGTCGCCGCAGCCGACGTGGACCGCCAGCCCGCCGGTAACGCCCGCCGTCTTGAGCAGTTCGGCGGCCTCGTCTGCGGGGAGGGTCCGCGGACAGGCGGCCAGCAGTGCGGTTACGATCACCATGATTATGAACGCACTCATTCGATGCATGATGGTTCCTTTCATGCCCCGGTCCCGGTCAACCGGCCGCCGTTTTCACCAGTTCGCGAAAATCGCCGCCCGTGGGGTTCTGGAAGACGCGCAGGTCGAACGCGGGGATGATCGCCAGGACGTGATCGAAAATGTCGGACTGGATGCCCTCGTAGTTCACCCAGTTCTGGTCGCTGCTGAAGGCGTAGATCTCGATGGGCAGGCCGTTTTCGGTGGGGGTAAGTTGCCGGACCATCATCGTCATCCCCTCGTGGATGGCGGGGTGATGGCTGATGTACTCGCCGAGGTAGGCCCGGAATGTGCCGATGTTGGTCAGCCGCCGGCCGTTGACCAGCGTCGTGTCGTCGACGTTGTGCTGCCGGTTATGCTCGGCGATCTCCCGTTTCTTCCGGTCGATGTACTCGGTGATGAACCGGATGGTGCGGAACCGGTCGAGCATCTCCTGCGTGCAGAACCTGATGCTGGTCATGTCGATGTTGACCGACCGCTTGATCCGGCGCCCGCCGGATTCGCTCATCCCCCGCCAGTTCATGAACGAGTCGCTGAGGAGGGAGTAGGCGGGGATGGTGCTGATCGTCTTGTTCCAGTTCTGCACCTTCACCGTCGTCAGGGTGACGTCCGTGACCGCCCCGTTGGCGCCGTAGCGGGACATCTCGATCCAGTCGCCGACGCGGACCATGTCGTTGAACGACAGGTGCAGTCCCGCCACGAAGCCGAGTATGGAGTCCCGGAAGACCAGCATGAGCACGGCCGCCATCGCGCCCATGCCGCTGAGGAAGTAGACCGGCGACTTGTCCATGACGACGGCCAGGGTCACGATGCCGACGACGAAGTACATGACGATCTTCGCGACCTGGGCGAAGCTTCTGAGGGGCATCTTGCGGGTGGCCTTCATGCCGCCGAGGATGTCGACCAGCGCGTTTATCAGCGCCGCGGCGGCGACGGCGCCGGCCAGGAGCATGTAGATGACGGCGATCCGCTGCGAGATGAGGATTCCGGAGGCGTAGCCGCGGAAGACGACCGGTCCGAGCTCATGGATCAGCACGCCGGGAACGAGGTGAGTGGCCCGCTGAAGGACTTTGCGTTCGACCAGCGTGTCGTCCCAGGCGGCGCGGCTCCGTTTTGCCAGGCCGTGAACGCCCTTGATGACGATGGTCCTGACCAGCCAGTAGGCGGCCAGGGCCGCTACCAACAGGGCCACGATCGACAGGCCGGTAGCCGCGAGCGTGAGCGGCGTGCCCTCCAGGGCGAACCACCCCTCCAAAAGCTTCGTGATATAGTGCATTGTCTCGTCCTCCTTTCGCGCAGCCGCGGCTACGGCCGGGCGGTGGATGGTAGGATATCATATTTGACGGAACCGCCCGCGTCAAACGTCCCGAGGGACACTTCCCCTGCGGGCGGATTGAAGGAAGGTAGCGGGAGATACGCCTGTTGCAAAAGAAAGCGCGTTTCGTACAATGCGGCCGCCGGATCGACACGGTGCTGCCCTGATCTCCCGTGATCCGGTCCGGGAATGTACATCCCGTGGCAGCGCGTTCCGTGTGTTACGTCGATACAGGAAGCAGGTGATCCATGATCGTCCGGTGCTGGGGTTCGCGCGGTTCCATTCCCGTCTCGGGCGGCGACTACGTTCGGTACGGCGGCGACACGACGTGCCTGGAGATCCGGACCCGCAACGACGCGGTGATCATTATCGACGCCGGGACGGGTATCCGGCGGTTGGGCCGCCGCCTCGCGGAAGAGGAAAAAACCGACCTCAACCTGATCTTGACCCATGCCCACATGGATCACCTGATGGGATTCCCGTTTTTTGATCCCCTGCACCACACGCGTACCCGGATCGAGCTGTTCGGCTGCCCGTTCGCACAGGAATCCGTTGAACGGATGATCGGGCCGCCCATGGCGCCGCCCTATTTTCCCGTCGGCCTGTCGGGTGTCGCGGCCGCGCTTTCCTGTCACGGCCGGTGCGATGAGAGCTTCACGATCGACACCGTCCGCGTGGATCCCGTCCTGCTGAGCCATCCGAACCGGGGCATGGGCTACCGGTTCACCGAGGACGGCGCGAGCGTCGTGTTCCTCACGGACAACGAACTGACGTACCGTCACCCGGGCGGGCTTGCCTATGACGATTACGTTGCCTTTGTTTCCGGTGCGGCGCTTCTCCTGCACGACGCGCAGTACACGCGGGAGGAGTACGAGGGGAAAACGAAGACCTGGGGACACACGGTGTTCGCGGACGCCCTCAGGCTCGCCCTCGACGCGGGCGTGTCGTCGCTGGGACTCTTTCACCACGATCCCGACCGGACCGACGAGCAGGTCGACGCCCTGGTCGCCCGTTCGCGCGCGATGGTAAGTGATAGGGGCGGCGATTGCGACTGTTTCGCCGTGGGGACGGGGTGGGAGACGGAGGTGTAGGGGGGCGGTCCTGTTCAGGGATGTGACGCCCCGGCTTAACGCTTCTTCCGTTCGGCGCTGCGCCGGCCACAGGCGAAGATATGACAACGAAACGATATATAGTCGCCCGTCGTTGCGGGGGGCGAGAACGGGTACAATGGATTCTGAGGACGATCAGCCGTCTACGTCCCCGTTCGGCGGCGCCGCATCGTCACCCGGAGACGTTTCCCCGTCTTCTCCTTTTTCCGACCGTTCACGGAACGTCTTGAGAGACGTCTCGAGCGTGTCGAGCGTCCGGGGAACCTGGGAGGACGAGAGGTAGATCCGGGACGAGACCGTGGCCCGGGGATAGAAGTTGGCGATGAAATCGAAGATGAACTCGGCCGGCGAATGGCCGATCTTCACCCCGGTCGCGTAGGCGCCGGCCGCCTGCTCGTCGGCGAGCCGCAGGTCGTCGTACATCTCCTTCAGCGAGAGCCGCTGCTGTATCTTGGGCCGGGGCATCTCCTTCGGGGGGCCGAACGACTGCTCGTACTTGTCCACGTTGCTGCGGAGGGCCTTGACGAGTTGCTCCATGATACGGGGGCTCAGGACCACCCGGGCGCCGACGCGGTGGGGGCGCCCCATCCGCTGGATGAAATCGAGGACGAACTCGTTCTGTCCCTGGTGGACGATCACCCCCGTGCAGAAGACACCGCTGCCGATGTTCTCCGGCAGGCGGGCGCCCACCGAGGTATGCGGCAGGCGCTCGGTTACCGGTCCCTCGGGGGGTACGTTCTCGTCGGAAGGGGGCTCGGGCGTGTTGTTGTGTTCATCGTTCATGGCGCACAGGATACCTGCCGCGAGGCGCGTTGTCCAGAAGGGATGGGGAGGTTACCGGCCGGTATCGACCGCGGGCAGGTCCCGGGTGCCGTCGCCGTCGAAGTCGCCGCGGCGGTAGGCGGCGATGTCGACGGTCGAGCCGACCGGGCCGCCGGTTGCCGACAGCCGCGCGCCGGGGCTGTTCTCGGCCAGCCGCAGGTCCAGGTCGCATTGCTCGGCTTTGCCCCAGTTGCACACCAGGGGCCCCTTGACCGGCAGCGTCTCGAGGGGGGGCGCGATGGTGATCGTCCGCTCCGCGATCGATACGACGGTCCGGGGCACGCCGTCGAAATCGATTTCAACCGTGTCCCCGGCGGCGAACGGGCCGCTTTTCGGGCGGAGGTGGAGCGTTGCGCGGGTGCAGTCGGTCAGGCGGCGGGCGTCGACCACGCCGTAGGCGACGGGGGCGCTTCTGAATGCCGGATCGGCATAGCGGCTGCCGGCGTCCTGGCCGGTCGCCTTCCGGAATGCCCCGAGGTCGCTGTGCCAGCCCTTCGCCGACGTGGCGACGCAGGCCCTCGCGAGTCCCGCGGCGTTGAACAGCAGGTTCCGGTCGCCGCGGTACCCGTCGGCTTCCCGCGCGGCGAGGATGCACCCGGCGTTCCCGGTGACGAGGACGTTTTCCCGGACATCGTATTTCTCGGCCGTCAGCCGCAGGCAGCCGTATCCGGCGAAGGCGACGGTGTTGTTCAGGACCCGGCAGTCACCGGCGTTTTCGTGGCCGAAGATAAGGGATGTGGCTCCCGACCCGACGATCATGTTGCCGCGGAACAGCCCCCCGGCGACCTCCTCCATCATGATCGACTGGCCGCCGGCGACCAGCAGGTTGTCGATGACGCGGACGTCCCGCACGCCGCGGTACATCTGCATGTTGTCGGGGTGGCCCCAGAGCAGGTGGTGATGGATGTAGTTGTGCCGGACCGTGACGTCCGATGACTGCCAGGAGACGACCAGGCCGTCCATCCCGTTGCGGGCGATCTCGCATTGTTCGACCGTCGTCTGCCGCGCCGAGTGGAGGGTGACCCCGCAGTAATTCTCGCGCGAGATGCAGCGGCGGATCGTCAGTTCCGCGACGTCCCGCGCGGCGATGCCGGTCCCGCCGTTGCCGCGGGCGACGCAGCCGGTGATCTCCACATTGCGGCATCCCTTGACCGCGATCCCGTTGTTCGCGGCGCCGGTGATCTCCAGGCCCGCGATGCGGACGTGGCCGCCGCCGAAGACCCCGACGACCCGCCGGGTCTCCCGCGGGGCCGTGATGCGCCGAAGGTGATCCTCTTTTTCCGGTTTGACATAGATGCGGTAACCCGTGCCGTCCTTGCGGACCGCCCACTGCCCGGGCCCGGCGATCAGGCCGGGGTGGTTCTTGAGGTAGTAGCGGTCGCCGTCGCGGAGTTTCATCCACTTGCTCATGCGGGTGACCCTCAGCGTGCCGGTCCGCCGGTCGAGTGATTCGACGGGGACGGTGAAGAAGGTGTTGCCGTGGCCGGCCCAGATAGAAGCCTCCCCGCCGGCGGGGTCGATTGCAAGGCCCTTAAGGTGTTTCGCGTCGACGATCTTCGTTCCCGCGGCCTTTTCGGCCCGCCACCAGCCCTCCGCCGGCAGCCGGGCGGGCGGCAGGGGCCGGCCGTCGAGGAGGAGCCGGTCGGGCTTGACATCGACAGCGGCGGTATAGACACCGTCGCGGCCGGGCTGCCAGCCCGTGACCGGCCGCGCCCCGGTGACGACCGGCCGCAAGCCGGGGGCGGCCCGCAGGGTGACCGGTTTTCCGGGGGCCCCGCCGGGGATGCGGATGGATTCGGCGTAAGTGCCCGCGTGGACGGTCACCGTGTCGCCGGGGGCCGCCTTTTGGAGGGCTGCGCCGATCGTTGCGAAAGGAGCGCCGGTCGTGCCGTCGGGTGCGTCGGTTTTGGCATCCGCGTCGACGTGCCGTTCGGCGGCAGCGGCCGAACCGGATAACGCGCACGCACAGGCGACGGCGGCGATAGTACCCACGGTGGTTTTCATGCGGGCGATCTTACTCTTCCTCGTCCCGGTCGCCGATGCGGACGAGGGTGTAAGGGATCACGCCCAGCAGGCCGGTCAGCAGGACAACAGCGATCCAGATGCCCGAGCCGGCCTGTCGCTTCCGGATGTCCCCGAAGACCCACACCGCCAGGAGGATGTGGACCGCGATGCAGATCCCCACCAGCAGCAGGACGGTAAACGACAGGTATTTCATGGTCGGTCTCCCGTGTGAAGCAGTGGATTAGTGCGTCTCGGCCATTCATTATACGCGGGAAAGGATACTCATGTAAATGATGTAGCGGTCGCAGACCCCGGTTAACCGCCATTTCGAAAAGATGGCCCATATAGTCGTGTATTTACCTGTTTCTCCTCGTTTTTCCGGCGGTTTTGACATATAATACTGAAGGGAGAGATAATCAGCGTTTCAGACAGCAGCCCGATTGCCGTGGAGGGTTTTTAAGATGTTTAAAAATAAGTACTTACCTGGCAAGGATGAAAAGAACATGGATTGTTTATATCCAGAACGGCGCAATGAAAAGCAGCCCGCCGGGGGCTTTACGCTCGTCGAACTCCTGGTGGCCATGGCGATCATCGTGGTCCTGATCCTGATCATGGTGCCGGTATTCTCCGGCGTCTACCAGTCCGGCATGCAGTCGAAGTGTTCCGTGCACCTGTCTCGAATCTACATGGCGGCGATGCATTACGCCACCGACCATTCCGATAATCTCCCGAAGCTGAAAAACAAGTGGGTGGACGGCATCAGGACGAGTTTCTGCGATCTGCTTATCCCGTACCTCTACAGCCGCTCGGAGTGGCGGGACCTCGACGGCAACAAGCGCCTGGACGTCGACCAGTACGAGGGCCGGAATATCTTTCATTGCCCGGCGGCGAAGCTGTTCTCCCGCGAAAAACTCCTCAAGGGCCACCTGACTGAGGTCCAGCTCGACTACGGCGTCAACCACTACGGGTGGGGCAGAACCGAAATCGACTTCGCCAAAAAGAAGAACATGGAGGTCTGGCAAATATACGCCCCGACACTGGGGCACGTCACCTGGGCCAACGACGCTGCAAAGAAATGGGTGCCGAGCCTGACGAGCGTGGGCAACCCGAAGGTCGTTTACATCGCGGACGCGGATACCGGACAGAGCGCCGAGGACATCGGCGGGATATCGCGGGGCACCGACGAGTGGCCGATCCAGCACAGTTTCCAGACCAGGGCTTACCGGCGGCACCGGGGCGGGCACAACATCGTCCAGCTCGACGGCACGGTCAAGTGGTACCGGGGGGATATACCCCAGAACAGGAAGTGGGTCATACAGCGAAAGAACATCGTCGGACAATAATCATTACTCTCTTTACACCGGAACTTCTCAGCATACATAGATGATATACCTGTTTCTTATCCTGTTCCTGGGGCTGGTAATCTACGGGCATGTCCGCTACCGCCGGCACCGGCAGTGGGCCAAGCCCCTGATCGCGGCCGGATGCGCGGGGTTGATCGCCGCGGCCGGCTGGCACGCCTTTTTCTATTTCACCGCGCCGCAGCGCATCGACCGCGCAGTCCGCACCCGCGAAACGGGTTACCGGTGGCTCGCCGCTTGGCGCCTCTGCCGGCACGTGGCGGAGCATCATCCCGCCGCGCGGGTGGTTGTCGTGCTGCCCGTTCCCAACGTCTTCAGCCCCGAATACGTCCGGGCCCGCATCGCGGGCATGGAGGACGGCCTCGACGGAACGGTGACCGTCGTGGGCCGCGTGACGCCGCCGGTCCCGGCCGAGTGGAAGGACATCGATCCCGACGCATTTCCGGAACCGCGCCTGGCAACCATGCCCGCCCGCCGTTCCGCCTACACCGCGCAATTCCTGGACGATACCGCCCGGCGCTACGCCGGCCGGTGCGACATCCTGGTCCTGCTGTGCGGCCTGCCGCAAGATGTTGAAAAACTGGATTATCTTTGCAGTTCCGACGCCCCCCGGCTCGCGATAGTCACCGAAGGCTACGCGCTGGGGGGATTCCTCGATCGGGCTCGCGACAATGACCGCCTCGTCGCCGCGGTACTGAAAAAGGCCGATCCGGAGTACCGCACGCTGTTTCCCCGGGACAACCCCGACGAGGCGTTTCGGCTGCGGTACGAACTGGTAACGAAATAGCCCGATCGGCGATCGGGAAGCAGTTTCGGCTCGCCTCGGGGGCGGGAGGGCCGTATAATACCCTCGAGGTACCGGTCCTCTTGCGAAACCGGCGTCACCGGGACTGATCGGGTTGTGAGTCTATATGCTCGTCGGAACACAGTTGACATATCGCGGCCGATGCTTCATTCCTCCCGCGGTATTGTTCACCGCGTGTTTCTTTTCCTGCTTTCTTCTTACGACCGCGGTCCGCGCCGACGGGCGCGTCGACGCCCTCCGCCGGCGGGCGTCCGGTACGCTGCGCCGGGACCGTATCGAGCGGGCGATGGAAAAGGCGGCGGCGTTCATCAGGTCGCAGCAGAACGACGACGGCAGTTTCGGGAGTTCCGGCGATGCGCCCCGCTATTTTCACGAGGGCCGGCCGAAACCGCCCGACCGCAGCGAGAAATGGAAAAACCCCGCCGTCAAGAAGCGCCTCATGGGGACCGTGCGGATGAATTTCGAAACGAAGCGGGCGCAGGTCATGCAGACGGCCCTGGCGGCGCTCGCCCTCATGAAGACCGGCGCCGACATCGAGGACGAGGCCGTAACGAAGGCACTCGATTATCTCAAGACACACGACACCTGGAACACGGGCGGTATCGGGGCCCGTTGCGCGGCGTGGCTCGAGGCCGAGCGGCTCGGCAGGAGGCCGAAGGAGTTCTGGAAATACCTCAACCACGACGGGATCAGGCTGGCGTTTTCGCCCGCCGCCGGCGGGGGCTGGAAAGATACCATCTGGGACAACGGCGGCCACACCTACTGGACGGCGTTCGCCGTGCTGGGGGTCAGGGACTACCAGCGCGCCGGTGGGAAGATGATGCCCCCCGATTTCTGGGAGGGCATGGTCCAGTACTGGCAAAACAGCCAGCTCGCCGACGGCGGGTGGGGCGATCACGGCGGGGCGAATGCCCCCCGCAGTGATTATACCGCGGCGGCCCTGGCGAGCCTGTATACCGCCCTGGACGCGGCAAATCCCCGCGAAATGTTCGATTACGGGGCCGACAAGGCGCCGGCGTACCTGTCGGGACTCCCTGCGGTTCTCGACCGTGGGCAGGCCTGGCTGGCGGAGCATTTCGTCAAGACCCTGGCGACAAACAAACCCGGCATCTCGAGCGGGCATCGCTGGTGCTTCTACCTCTGGTGGGCCTGCCGCGCCGGGCTGCTTTCGGGAAACCGGCGTTTCGGGAAGGACGATTGGTACCGCGAGGGGGTGGTCAGGCTTTTCGGGTTGCAGACAGAAGACGGATCGTTCTGCGATCGCGATTCCCTCCGCCAGACGGCATTCGGCCTGCTCTTTCTCGCCGCGGGCGGTCGCGGGGTGCTGTTTGCCCGGCTGGACTGGGGCGAGGAGCCCGCGAAGCGGTGCCGGGATATCGCCCACGCGACCGGGTGGCTGAATGCCGAGGGGGGATGGCGATGTTCATGGAAGGTCGCCCGGCTCGCGGATCATCCCTTCACGTGGCTCGACGCCCCGATCCTCTATATTACCGGCCGGTCGAAACCGGCATTTACCGACCGCCAGGTCAGGAAGCTTCGGACATATGCCTACCAGGGCGGAATGATTTTCAGCGCCGCGGCCGCGGGGAGCACGGATTTCTCGCAGGAAATGCGGGCGGTCTACCGGCGGGCGTTTCCGCGGCAGGAGATGGCGCCGGTGCCGCCGGGGGACCCGGTGTACCTGATCCCGAACCGGCTCGGGGGCACACCGCGCCTCCACCGCATAACGAACGGCGCCCGCCCGCTCGTCTTCCACACCGACGAGGACATCTCGAAGATCTGGCAGATGAACCTCATGCCCGCCGCCCGGTCGAGTTTCATGTTCGCCGCGAATCTCGCCGCCGCGGCCGCCGGCGGCAGCGACGGTCTCCGCCCGTACCCGTCCGGGCATTGGCCCCGGCGGCCGGACGAGGAGCGGCTCAAAACGGTCGCTGTCGTCAGGGTCAAGCACGGGGGCAACTATAATCCCGAACCCCTGGCGTGGCTGTCGCTGTCGCGGCGGCTGGCCGCGGACGAGGGTATCCGGCTCGTGCAGCGGTTCCTGGCCGCCGAAAAGCTGCCGGGCGCGGGCGCGAAGATAGCGGCTATGACGGGGACCGGCGAACTTGTCCTGACCGCCGCGGAGAAAGAAGCAATCAAGACATTTATTGCGAACGGCGGGATGCTGCTGGTCGATTCGGCCGGCGGCGGCGAGGCGTTCTACGCGTCCGCCCGGAAGGCCCTGGCCGGGATGTTCGGCACGAACGCCGTCAAGCCCCTTGGCGCGGACGCGCCGATCCTGGCGCGGGCGTACAACCCGGTGAAGGGCGTTTCATACACCCCGCCGGCGCGGAAGCGGTTGAACATACAGGACGATGCGGGGTCTTCCGGGAAGATCCGGCTGGAGGCGATCGACACGGGCGGCCCCGGGGGGGTTCTGCTCAGCCGGGAAGACCTGACCTGCGGGCTGCTGGGGTTTCCGTCAGGGACGGTCGACGGGTATGCCAGTCGGTCGGCCGTGGATATCGTGAAGAATGTCGTCGTCCTGGCGTCGGGCGTCGACGCGGACGCGTCCGCGGTCAGGTATATCCAAAATCCCCCGCGTGCCCTGAAGAATATCGCGGGGGAGGCGGAGGCGACGAGCCCCGACGGCCACGACCCCGACGGGGGCGGTAAGGAAGCCCCCGCCGCGATCGACGGGGATTACCAGACCTACTGGGACGAGCGGGACGGCAAAAAGTCGTACGTGATCAAGCTGAAATTTCCCGGAACACGGACCGTGTTCGCCGTCGGCGTCACCGGCTACAAGCACCACGAAAACGCCCCGAAGGACTTCAGGATCGTCCTGGACGGCAGCGTAAAGTTGCCCGTAACCAACGCGGTCTACCGGGAAAACCGGTTGCATCTGGCGTTCGCCGGGAGGGAGTGTACGACGCTGGAACTGAGAATCACCGGCTACTACCACCGGTCCCCCGGCATCCGCGAACTGATGGTATACGGCACCGATCACTGATAAGGATTGATTGCGGCCCGGCCGCGTCGTATGATGCGTGCGGTTTGTTTCGTGTATTTCACTATCGTAAGGAGACGGGTTATGCAGTGTCCGGCGTGTTCGAATCTGCTGACGTCGAAGGTCGTCGGCGGCGTGGAAGTGGACGTGTGCGAAAACGGCTGCGGGGGGATCTGGTTCGACCAGACCGAGATCGAGAAGTTCGACGAGGCCGACGAGGAGGCCGGGCAGGAACTGCCGGACATACCGCGGGACCCGGCGGTCCGGGTCGATTCCGCGGCGCGGCGGCACTGCCCGCAGTGCGGCGACGTGGTCATGATGCAGCACTTCTTCGATGTCAAGAAGAAGGTGGCGATCGACGAGTGCCCGTCGTGCGCGGGGATATGGCTTGACGCCGGGGAGCTTGCCGCTATCCGCGAACTCTATCCCGACGAGGAGCAGCGAAACGCGGCGGCGAAGCAATATTTATCCGAGACCATGGGTCCCGAGCTGGAGAAGATGCGGGCCGAGACGGGGCAGAAGCGGGCCCGGGCGCAGAAATTCGCCTCGCTGTTCCGCTGGATATGCCCGTCGAACTATATTCCCGGCGACCAGGCCGGCGGCGCGTTTTAGTCCGTCATTTTCCCTTGAGTCGTCCGGCGGTCCAACGGATGCCCCGGGCCACCAGTTTCTTGAAATGGGGGTCGGTGAATACCTGCGGACCGTGACCGAGCTGCATGAAAAAGACCCTGCCCGCCCCGTAGGTCCTCACCCAGCAGACCTGCTTGTTGTTGAGCGCACAGTCGGTGGACACCAGCAGGTGGTTGCCGTCGTGGTATACCCATTTCTTGTAGGTCTCGTCGTGAACCGTGAAGTCCCTCATGCCCGCCGTGATCGGGTGGGACGGGTCCTCGATGTGCAGCGCTATGTCCACGTCGTGTTTCCAGACCGGGCGGGCGTACTTCACGCCGTCCCGAACCTGTTCCTTCAGCACGTAGGTCGCGCCGATCATCTTTTCGTACTCGATCCAGCCGGGATAGGCCGCTATCGCGTGGTGGAGGACGACCAGCCCGGTGTTCCCGCTTTTCACCAGCCCGATAAAATTCTTTTTCTGCTTTTCGCCGATCTTCTGCTTGAAATTGTAAAGGACAATGACGTCGTACTTCCAGTCCTGTACGTCGTCGAAGACGGCCGATCCCTTCATGCCCTCGATGCCGAACCGGACGGCCATGTTGTCGTTCGCGAAGAGCCGCGGGAAGACCTTCTTGTTGTACCCGTGGCCGCCGGTGACCACCAGGACCTGCAGCTTTTCGCCGCCCGCCGCGGGGTGCGGGGGAATACAGCAGGAAAGGGCCGCCAGCAGGAGTGGTGCCGAAACGCCGAAATACCTGTTCATGTGTTCGCTCCTTTGAGTGCGCATTC
>CAZLBC010000065.1:21035-27056 GCA_964557575.1 uncultured Planctomycetaceae bacterium | reverse complement strand
TACACCGGGGACACCGACGCCGCGGTCGTCGGCGCCCGCGTCCAGATGAGTTTTTAAACCGCCGGGCCCTCGCCGGGCGTTTCCTTGTTCCCGCCCTTCCTCATGAAGTGGGTCGCCACGATCAGGACGCCGAAGCCGGCGAAGATGACGTATCCCCACGGCGCGCCGAGCTTGCCGTTGAGGTTGAACAGGCTCAGTGCGCCGGACGCCACGACCGCCATGACCATCAGGAGGTTCCAGATCAGCCGCCGGGCGCCCTTGGGCGTGTTGTCCTTCATATACTTCTTCTGGTTGATCAGGAGGAAGAAGGCCAGGTAGGCGATCGGCAGCAGGGTCGCGCAGAAGACCGACGTCGGCACCGCCAGCCACATCATCGCGCCCCGCCAGTAGAGCAGCGCGAAGACCGCGACTATCGGCATCAGGCTGCCGACGATCTGCGTCGCCCCCTTCGCCGGCCTGCCGAGTAATTCACAGAAGCAGAGGCCGTTGATGAGCATCAGCATCGTGGCGGCGTTCAGGGCCATGGCGATGACGCCGAACCCGAAGATGTACTTCGACGGTCCCTCGCCCAGCAGCGGGGCGAGGGAGTCGGCGAGGTTGAACGAGTCCCGGTCGACGATGGTCGCCGCGAACACCCGGTCGGCCTTGTCGACGTTCCCGCCGTAGAACCGGTTCAGGTCGCCGAGCTTGCTCTCAAGCTGGTCCCGGCTGATGTCGCCCGCCTTGTAGCCCCGGAACGCGCCGTCGAGTTCCCGGCGGGTCGCGGTGCACGATTTGAGAACGTCCGTGTATTCGGCTTTCCGGTCACCCGTGCTGACTGCGATCTGCTTTTTGAGCCGCATGTCAAGGAGTTTCCAGTACCGCTCGCTGAGCCGCTTCTGCGCGGCGTTGTCGGCGTACTCGGTGAATTCGACGCCGTCGACCAGTCCCTTTTCCGTCTCGCCGTGAAACTGGCTCGCGGAGGCCATGACCACGCAGCCGGTGGCCAGGGCGAAGGGGATCACCAGGCCGGTCGCCAGGTCGAAGACCGCCAGGTTTCGGAAGTCCTTGTTCCAGCCCTTTCGCAGCATGGAGTAGGGCAGGAGGAAGGTCATGTTGATGCCGACGGCGGTGGCGGCCGCGCCGGTCAGGGTATCGCGCTGCTTTATGATCGTGTAATCGCTCCAGAATTTCCGGAATCCCTCGTCGACGTTTGCGATCATCGCCGCCAGTTTTTCGCTTGGTTCATAGAGCAGGCTCAGGTCCGGGACCAGGCCCGACCCGACCTCGGCCCACTGGATCTGGCCGCTCATGAACAGCTTGACGATGACGCCGAAAAAGCAGAGGACGATCGCGCCGATCAGCACCTTGATGATGATCTCGAAGATCTTGACCCCGAAGCCGCCCCAGTTGTAGAGCATCACGTTGAATATCGCGATCGACATGACGATGAGTGCCGCCCCGATGGTCCCGCCGAATCCCTGCCCGAAGAACTCGGGAAACAGGTTCTGCTGGAGGGCGCCGGCCGACAGGGAGTACTGCGGCATCGACCAGACGATGTTGGCCGCCATGGAGGCGATCAGCCAGCCCCAGCCGAGAATGGGGCTCACGTGCTTGTTGATGGCCTGCAGCGGGCGTTCGCCGGTCGACAGGGTCACGTACGAAATGGCCGCGAGCATCGAGACGCCGAGAATCATGGCGAGCGGCTGGACCCATAGGAATGCGAAGCCCACCAGGACGCCGAGGTAGAGCGAGTTCGACAGCGATCCGCCGCCGATGGTGATGGCGCTTTGTAGCCAGCCGGGGCCGGAGAGCCTGAGCCAGGCCCCCATGGTGGCGAGCTTGCCCTTCTCCCGCGCGGTGACGAGCAGTTGGCGGTCTCGTTCGATCTTCGACATGCCGTTGTCTTCTGGGCTCATGGTCGTTTCCTCGTTTCAGGGTTTTATCGGCAGGAGATATCCCGGGCGGTTACGCGAACCGCTTCCGGGGCGGTGTCTTCTTCAGCGGCAGGTCCACCTGCCGTCCGCCGGTCTGGGCGGACCGGTAGATCGCCAAAATCAGCTCGACGGACCGCCGGGCCTCGGCGCCGTCGACGCTCGGGGCCTTCCCGGCCCGCAGGGCCCTGACGCAGTCCTCGAAGTTCCGCCGGTGACAGGTGTAATCGATGGCCGTCGGATCGGCCGCCCCCGCCCCGCGCCCGCCGGCGCCGGCGCCCAGGCGCTTGAGGATCTTCTTGTCGCCGGCCCGGCCCTTCCTGAATTGCCACGCGGTGAACGTATCGTCCCGCATGAACACCGAGCCGTCGGTGCCGCAGATCTGGACCTCGGCGGCGTGGCCGGTGGGGGAATAACAGGCGGTTGAGCCCTCGATGACGCCCATCGCGCCGTTTTTGAACTTCAGGATCGCCACCGCGATGTCCTCGACCTCGATATTCTTGTGGGCGGTCAGCGCGGCCCAGGCCCGGACCGATGCAACGTCGCCGGCGAGATGGATCAGGAGGTCGATGGTGTGAATCGACTGGTTCATCAGCGCCCCGCCGCCGTCGAGTTCCCAGGTGCCCCGCCAGTCGCCGTTGTCGTAGTATTCCTGCGTCCGATGCCACTTGACATAGGCGTCGGCCATGGTGAGCTTCCCGAGGCGGCCGGCGTCGAGGGCCTTCTTGAATGCCACGGTCGCCTCGTTGAACCGCCGGGGGAATATGCCCGCGAGCATCACCGTGTTTTCCCGGCAGGCCCGGATCATCCGGTCGATGCGGGCGAGGGTGATCTCCAGGGGTTTTTCGCAGATCACGTGCTTGCCGGCCTTGGCGGCCTTCACCGCGGGCTCGAGGTGCGCGCCGCTGGGGGTGCCGATGGTCACGATGTCCAGGCCGGGACAGGCCAGGAACTCGTCGATGTCGGACAGCGCCCGGCAGTTGTAGCGCTCGGCGAGCTTCGCGGCGGCCTTGGGCACCACGTCGTAGACGCAGACCAGTTCGACGTCCTTCATGTCCCCGATGGACCGGGCGTGAAAATCCGCGATCATCCCGCAGCCGACGATGCCGAAACCGAACTTTTTGGCCATTATCCCTGCTCCGCTCGCTCGAAAAGAAAAAGATACGCCGCACGGGTAACAATTACGGGTACCTTATATCGTTATTATCCGGTGCTTTCAATTACTAAATAGGGAATATACCGCATGCGCGGAAAATCGAAAGCATTTTTTCGTGGGCAGTGGCTGTTCCCCTTTTCTCCCGGCTTGATCGACGGTCGCCGTTGGCCTACCATGAGAATGTATCGATACTATCCGACACGACTCCCGGCAGAAAGGTGCACACCGATGATCGATAAAGAAACCAACCGCGGATCACAACGCCGCCGGATGGCGGCGTTACTCCTTTTGGGCATCGCCGTCCTCGCCGCCGCCCCCCGCCGCCTCCCGGCCGGGGAGGGCGAGCGGTTCACGTTCCCCACCACCGCCAACGACGCGATGTTCAACTTCACCAGCTTCCCGGACCTGTTCAACTGGAACATCAAGTACCCCCAGCCCGGCTGGGAAGAAGCGATGGACTGGTTCCTGGCGGGGATGAAAAAGGAGGGTCCCGCCTTCTCCCTGAACGCCGGCGACATCATGGACGCCCGGTGGTGGACCGACAAACAGGAGGTGCGGCGCAAGACCCGGGAGTACTGGGGCGGGTTCCGCAAGCGGTTCGCCGACAAGGACATCCGGCTCTATATCGCCCCCGGGGATCACGAATACGGCGACGACCAGGGACTGCGGAAGATGCACCTCGCCCCGGTCTTTGCCGCGCAGTTTGTTGACATCTTCGCCATGCCGGACAACGGCCCGGATCACAAGAAGGGGCTCGCCTACTGCTTCGCCCGCGAGAACCTCGCCGTCATCTCCGTCGACACCTTCGAGAACACGGGCAAGCGGATGTCGATGACCGTCTCGGGCCCGCAGCTTGCGTGGTTGAAAGAGAAACTCCGGGAGTACCGGGACACGGAGTTTATCATCGTCCAGGGCCACGTCCCGGTCGTCGGTCCCGTCAAGAGCAGGAACTCCAGCGCGAACATGCTGGAGGGCGGCCCGAAGAGCGGGTTCTGGAAGGCCATGGTCGCCGGCGGGGTCGACGTCTACCTCTGCGGCGAGCACCACCGGATAACGGCAAAAAAGCACGACGGGATCTGGCAGATCGTCCACGGGGCCCTGTGGGGGACCCAGGCCGACGTCAACTACCTGCGGGGAAGCGTGTGGCCCGGTAAGCTCGTCCTCGAACTGTTCGAATTCGACGTCATCTACGGCGGCGGCTACCTCGGCGACCATCCCCACCGGGGCGCGAAGAACCGGCCCCGCGAAACGGTTGCCGTCTCACGGGAGGCGTTGACCGGCGGGCCGCGATCGGTGGGAAAGCTGGTCATCGAGCACGGTCCCGACGGCAACCGGACCACCCTGGCGACGGGGGCGTTCGGGCGGTTCCCGCAGTCCCACCCCGCGCTGAAGGGATTCACGCTCCAGCCGCGGGAGGGATGGCGGGTCGTGACGGCCGACAGCGCGTCGAGGTTCAACCGCCGGTTGCCGAAACACGTGATCGACGGGGACCCCGCGACGCACTGGAGCACCGAATGGAAAGACAACCGGCCGGATCATCCCCACCACGTCGTCGTCGACCGGGGCGCGTCGCGCCCGATCGGGGGGTTCGTCTACGTGCCGCGGCAGGACGGCAATACCAACGGCGTGGTCACCGCATGGGCCTTCTACGCGGGGGACGACCCGGAGGAATTCGGTTCGCCGGTCGCGCGCGGCCGCTTCGCGGGCAACCGCGACCCCAAGCCGGTCCGGTTCGACGCGCCGGCCCGGGGCCGGTACGTGAAGTTCGAAAGCCGCGCGGCGATGCGGGGGGAGCCGTGGGCCACGATGGCCGAACTCTACACCGTCGCGCCGTAACGCCCCGGGGCGGTCCTACCCGATCACGTCGATCAGGCGGAGCAGCTTTTCGGCGGCACGGCCGTTGACCATGTCGTAGCGGACCGAGAGCAGGACCTCGCGGGCGATCTCCCGCTCCCCGATCCCGAGCAACTGGTAGCCGAGCAGGAGCCGGGCGTCCATGTCGCGGTATTCGTCCTCGACTTCTTCCTCGAGGTCCTCGATCTGGTCGAAGAGTTCCTCGTCTTCGGCGTACAGGCCGCGGGGGAAGAACACGCCGTTGTCCTCCGGGTCGAGGTACGCGACGGCGCCCCGCAGGGCCCCCGCCGCGCGGCGATATTCCTCGTCGGCGAACAGGGCCTGGACGTAGGCGTAGGGGATGACCGGGTCCGCGGCGTCCAGCCGCATCGCCGTGTAGAAATACCGCGCCGCATCGTCGTAGTCCTCGTCCGCGAATTCCTCCACGCCCTTTTGGAAGTAGATGTCCGCCTCGGTCTGCGTGACCGGCTCGTAGGCATCGATCGTGATACCGTCGTCGTAGGGGTGGTAGTCGTCGAGCCGGTCGTAGTTATACGTATAGAATACGTTGACGCTCGTGTCGTTATGGATCACGTAGGGGACCGGGTTGTAGCCGTACCACCGGTAGGGATGCCACCCGTACCAGTAGTACCGCCGCGGGCAGCGCCGCCGCGGCCAGGAGCCGTTGAGGCTCACGAAGACGTACTTGCGGTGGTAGTAGGGGTACACCCACCGGGCCCGCCGTGAACGCCCGCTGCCGTAGAAGACCGCGAACCGGAAGTCGGCGTCGACGGACCGGTTGTGCAGCTTCCGGTGGCGGTCCCGGTAGACGTGGCGGCGGTGTCCGCCACGGTGGCTGAGGTGATGGCGGGAGGGACGGCGGTCTTCGAATCGTATGCCGAGCGAGCGGCGCGAGCCGGCGAGCGAGCGGCGCCCCGAGGAACGGTAGGACCCTATACCGGACAGCGGGCTGCGCGACGTTTTTCCCGAACCGTATCCGAATGTGCCGTGGCGGGATAACGAATGACGCGCAGTCCGGGGTGTGATGCTGCGTTTCCGGCTATCAGAATGTCTGCGTCGTATCGAGTCGGCGAGGCCGCTTCGGCCGGCGGAAGATGA
>CAZLBC010000065.1:0-20935 GCA_964557575.1 uncultured Planctomycetaceae bacterium | reverse complement strand
CGGCCGGCTGCCGGCACTCCGGCTGCCGATCGACGGGGTCGACCTCTGTGAACGGCCGGCATGGCCGCGGCGCAACGAGTCGAAGAGGCCGCTTCGGCCGGCGGAAGATGACGGCCGGCTGCCGGCACTCCGGCTGCCGATCGACGGGGTCGACCTCTGTGAACGGGCGCTCGAACCGGAAGGGGCGGTCATGCTGCGCCGGCTCGATCGGAGACGGTCGAATACCTTATTCCTGATTGCCGCCGCGGCCGAGGATCGGGAACGGCTGCTGCCGCCGGAACCGCCGATCCCGCGACTGCGCGTCGACGGCGCGGCGGGGGTCGCCGGCCCGGCGGCGCGACTGCGGCCGATCGAACGGCCCGCGCGCGAGGCGGCCGCGCTGCGGGATCGCCCGATCGACGGACTCTTCGGTGTGGACACCCTCCCGCGACTCGAAGACCTGAACGGGTTCTTCGAAAGCATCGATCGCCCGGTCGGTGCCGCCGCGCTGCGGCCGGCGGATGAGGAACGCCGCTGTATCCCGCGCGACCCCCGCGATCTGCTCTTGCGCGGGCCGGCCGCCTCTGCGGCGGTTACCCACAGAGCCAGCGCGGCGATTGTGACGGCGATTGCCGTCCTCAGGGGTATATGTGTACCGGTCATGACATTCCTCCGTTTCCCGATGGGGGGCTATGTAATGGGTAACATTCTGTCAATACGTGGTTTAGGGTATTCATTGCATCCGTTCCGTACGCTTCGTGTCAGGCGGGGCCGGAAAGGTTACACGCAGACCGGATTTATTCGGGAACAAGAGGGTTTTCACCGGGGCTCGGCACATGCCACGGACGCGGTATCGTACAAACGGGCGTCGCTGAAGATGTCGGTCCATGCCGCCGTATCGGTGAACCGTCCCGGATCCAGTTGCATCAGCAGGCCCAGTTCGCCCGCCGCCGCCAGCAGGCGGTGGGTGTCCGGCTTCCGGCTCATGAATCGCCGGTACTCCTTTACGGCGAGGTCGCCGTGTTTTCGGACGGCCGCTTCGGGGATACCACCAGTATCCCCCACGGCTTCAGCGTGGGGATTGCCACGATCGCCCGGCCCTTTTCCCTGTCCACCATCAAGGCCCGGCTGGTGGACAGCGGGGCGTAGTCCCGCGCTTCCTCGGCCCGCCGGTGCGCGGCGTCGTCGTAGGGCGGCGGGGTGCGCAGCTCGACGGCCAGTCTCCCCTCCGTGAAAAATGCCCGGGGATGCAGCGCGACCGTGAAGGGCTTCGGCTTTCCCCAGTCGACGAGGTGGACGACCACGGGGGCGGCCGCGGCGTCAGGACGCGCCCGGACGAACGCGGCGACCCGTTCGGCGCCCCGGATCGCCAGAATATCCCGGTTCTTCCACCGGTCGTCCGACAGGCGCCAGCCGACGGCGGCGGCGTCCTCGCAGCCGTCGAGCAGGCGGGCGTTGGCGCGGACGAAACCGTAGAGGTCCGCCAGGTCCTCGGGGCGGCTGAAGACGCGGGGGTTGCCCACTCCCGCGTACTGGTCCCACGGCACGATGAACTGCATCCCCGTCGCGTAACAGCCGGCGATCGCGCGGCGATAGTCGGACACGGTCATGTTCCGGTGAGCGGTGTATATCAGGGCCGTGCCGCGCCGGCGGGCGTCCCGCGATGCCTGCCGGAAGAAGTCCGGCCGGACCTTGTCGGGGCCCATTTCGGCCATGCCGAAATCGAAGAGCGCCGCCACCGGCTCCCCCTTCCCGCCGAACACCGACCCGTTCCACGCCAGGTTGCACGAGAGGGGCACGCGGCGACCGACCATCTTCTCGAACCGCGGGTGGATTGCCCGGAAAAACCGCGCCGCGTCCGGGATCGGCGTCCGCCGGCAGGTGGTCGGTTCGTCCCGCTGTATGCTGTCGGCGCCGGCGCGCACCCACCCCGCCATCTGCTCGAGGTACCACCGCCGGTACGATTCGTTGTCGTTGTCGGCCCAGTACCGTCCCGGCTTGTTGAAGTGGTCGAGCACCGGTGTGCCCTTCTTGTCGCGCATGGCATGGTCGGCGTTGTGCGTGACGGCGTTCACCGAGCCCTGGAACGTCCAGCCGCGGGCGTGGATCTTCTCGATGTATGCCGGGTCCTTGATGTAGGACCAGTCGGCGCGGGTGATGTGAAACGCCTTCCCGGTTGCGATCTCCGCACCATTTTTGTGCTTGCGAAACAGCCGCATCGAGACGTCGCTGTAGCGGGGGGCGCCCGCCGGTCGTCTGGCCGGCTGCGCGACCGCGGACGCCGTTTCGGCGGACGGTACCTCTTCTCCAACGGATGTGGGCAGCGAGTACAGTGCAACGAACAATCCGATCAGTTCCGTGCGGCTCATGGCAACGCTCCCTTCGGCGGGCAGATGTATAGAAGGGTTCTATAGTACCAGGATCCGATGACGACATCCCGTCCGACTGCTCGGGCCGTGCGGGTCCGGACGTGCTGCCGCGGCGCGATTCCTTCAGGCCTTCTTCTGTTGCCGAGGCGCTTCGGTTCCGGACGGCGTCTCGCGGCCGGTCCGGACGTTACCGAGAACCGGGTCGTTCTGGACGTAGTACTCCCAGTGGCTCATCGAGTCGAGCATCCGCTTGCCGCGGCGGCAGTCCTCGGTGGTCAGCTTGCCCTCGCGCACCAGGTCGTAGTAGGGCCCGATATCGGTCTGCTGGTAGAGACCCGCGAAGTGCTTGTAGAATTCCTCCCGCGGCAGCTTGGTGGGCGTGACCGCGTGGAGGGTGTCGAAACAGGTGTAGTCGCAGGTCAGCAGCTCGTTGAACTTTTGGCGGTACAACTCGGTGCCGACCAGCGGCGTGAGCACGGTGAACTGGGTGTGGGTGATCTCCTTTTCGTTCACGTATTCGCGAAGCCGGGCGAAGTCGTCGGCGCCCCACTGCGGGTCCACGATGAACGCGCCCCAGATGATCACCCCGTTTGCCTTGAGTATCCTGATCGCCTCGTCGTTGACGGAGAGGGCGTTGGACTTGTTGACGTCCGCGAGGATCGTGTCGTCGGCGCCCTCGAGGCCGAGGAGCACGGCGTAGAGGCCCCGGTCGACCCACTTCTCGACGAGTTCGGGGTGCTTGACGATCGAGTCGGTGCGGCACTCCATGGAGTAGCTCATCTCGATACCGGCGGCTTTCACCAGGTCGGCGATCCGGTCCTCCCGCTTATGGTTCATCAGGAAGTTGTCGTCGACGAAGGTGATGTGGTGGCCGTCTACGGCGGCGATCTCTTCGACGACCCGCTCGGCGGACATCCGGCGGGTCTTGCCGCCGAAGAACTCGTGGACACTGCAGAAATTGCACCGGAAGGGGCATCCCCGGCTCGTGGCCACCGAGTAGTCCGGGCGGTCGAAGAGAAAGAAGTAGTTCTGCCGGTATTTCTCGACCAGGTCGTGCCGGGGCAGCGGCAGCTCGTCCATGGTGATGGCGGGGAACTCCCGGCGATTCCTGACGAACCGGTGGTCGCGGTTGCGCCGGATCAGGTTGGGGATCTCCGCGAGGCCCGTCTCGCTCTCGAGGGCCTCGATCAGCTCGGGAAAGACGACGTCGCCCTCGCCGAGACAGATGGCGTCGACCTGCGGCATGAAAAAGTCCTCGGGCACAAGGGTTGCGTGGTGGCCGCCGACGACGGTGTAGATCTCGTCGGCGTATTCCTTGACGGACATGAGGATATCGCGGGCGGCGTAGACCTCGGTGGTCAGGGCGGTGACGGCGACCAGGTCGGGAGAGTAATCATCCAGTTTTCCCAGAAGGTTGGACTCGACCCGCATGTCGAAGATGCGGACCTCGTGGTCCGGGACGCACGCGGCCAGTATCTCCAGGTGCAGCGGTTCCGGCATCGCCGCGAGGCGAAAGCCGAAGCCAGATACCTGGTATTCGGGCTGAATCAGTAATATGCGCACACGGGCACCTCGTACCTGCTTGTTGTGTTAAGAAACGGTTATGATACTGAAAACGGGGATGGTGTCACCCGTTTTTTTACAGAAAAATGACCGGGATATCCCTCGTTCTCCGCCGGTCTTCCAACGAAAAACGCCCTGAGTGTTCGCCTTGTTCGCCCGTCCTGCCTACAATATACTCACCGTGATTACGCTTGGCCTGCATGTCATCGGCTGTTTGTTCGCCGCCGCGCACGAAGGCGGGGCCGACTCGCCGGCGGGGACGGTGGCCTCACTGGAATACGTGCCGCTTTCGACACGGAAAGTCGAACAGATCATCGGTGACCGGGACAAGCAGCGGAACGCGGCGACGCGGAACCGCACCGGGAGCCGGTACCGGCTGGCCGGCACCGACCTGGGTATGTCCTTCGAGCACCGGGGCAAATGCTGGTTTCTCTTCGGGGACTGTATCGGTCCCGGCGGCGGCGATACCGTCGCCTGGACCGCGGCCGTGGATCCCGAAAAAGAGGGCCTCCCCCTGACGTTCCCGACCCGGCCGGACGGGACCTACCGCCGGCTCCGGCCCCCGGGGGCGGCGACGGGCGGGTTCGAGGTGCCGGCCGGGGGCGTGAGCATCGACGGCGCCGCCTACCTGCTCTTCAAGACGGATTACGACCCGCGCGAGAAGACCTGGGTCGCCCGGCTCTATACGTTCCGGCCCGAAACGGTGACCTGTCGCCTGGTTCGCGACTGGGAGGTGCGGCGCGGGCCGCTGGGCAAGTGCGCCCTGGCCGTCGAGGACGGCCGGCGCCTCGGTATACACGACGGGCCGGTGGTGACGGCCTGGGGGTGCGGGCGCGTCTACCGGGAGAGCGACATCTACCACGGCTGGGTGCCGGCGGAGGACTTCGAGCGGGAACCGATCCGGTACTTCACGGGAACGACCGGGAACCATGCGCCCTCGTGGTCGATGGACCGCCGCGCCGCGGCGCCGGTCGTCCGGCACCCGGTCGTCGGCGATGTCTCCGTCGCGCGGGTCGAAAAGCTCGGCATCTACATTATGCTCTACGGATCGCGCAAGCGGACGGTAGACGGCGTGAACAAGGGAATCCGGGGGACGGTCCTGCGATGGTCGCGGATGCCGTGGGGTCCCTGGAGCGAGCCGATCCATATCTTCCATCCCCGGCGGGAGAAGGGATACGGCGACTTTATCCACGATGCCGGGAAGGACGACGGCCTCGCCGGGCCGGTCATCGGCAACCGGGGCAGGGATCCGAAGGACATCTACGGCGGCACCTACGCGCCCTACATCGTGGGGCGGTTCCTCGATGCCCGCGGCGATACCCTCCGGGTCTGGTTCGTCCTCTCGACCTGGAACCCGTACACCGTGGTCCTCATGCGGACCCGACTGAAGATCGTCTGCGAGTAGAGCCGCGGATCGCTATTTCAACAGCCCGTCGAGGAGGCCGCCGGACTTCTTTTCCTCTTCCTTCTTCTGTTCTTCGCCGTCGGAGGGTTTCTCTTCGGTTTTCTTTTTGTCGCCGCCCATGATGCCGTCGAGGAGGCCGCCGGACTTCTTTTCCTCTTCCTTCTTCTGTTCTTCGCCGTCGGAGGGTTTCTCTTCGGCTTTCTTTTTGTCGCCGCCCATGATGCCGTCGAGGAGGCCGCCGCCGGGTTTCTCGCCGCCGTCGTCCTTCTTGTCTCCGCCGCCCAGGAGGCCGCCGCCGAGATCGCCGGGGAGCTTCACCGGCACCTGGTCGGCGAACTTCTTCATCTGCTGACCCGCCATGTCGGCGAGCATGCTCGCGCCCGCCGCCTTCAGCGACTCCTGCAGGGCGGCCAGGGTCTTGGCCTCGTCGATGCGGATACCCGGCGCGGCGATCGTCCCCTCGAGAATGAGAACGACCGTGAGGTTCGAGATCTTGCTGAACATCTTTCCCGTCGTGGCGGGATCGAGGCCGAGGGCGCCCTCGCCCTCGCGTCCCGACGCCTTCATGTTCTTCAGTTCCAGCACCACGGGAATGTTGAGCTTCTCGCGGCTGAACGTGCCCTCCGCCCTGACGTCCACCACCGCCTCCTTGAGGTCGATCGGCACGTTGCCGCTGGGCGTGATCGTGTCGCCGACGCTGACGTTCGGAATCACCGCCGTGATCGCGTGCCGGGCATCGGGCGCGGTGAAGTCGAACGTCACCCGGATATCGACGCCGGTATCGCTGCTGATCCGGAAGACCATCGGCTTCTCGTTGAGTTCAGGGGCGCTGCTGACCTCCGTGCCCTCCACCGACCACGTCTCGTCCCCGACCGGGATCTCCTTGATCACCAGCCGCCGGATCGTCACCGCCGGGCGCCGGGCGAGCACGCTCCGGGCGGAAACCTTGAGGTAGCCGAGATTTTCGGCCAGCTCCTTGACGTCCTCCTTTTCGACGCCTTCCTCGATCCGCTCGCGTGACTCTTCCCGGTTTTCGAGGTAGTCGCGGGCCTTGTTGAGGTACTCGAATATCTTGTCCCCGTTTTCGAAATAGTCGTCGAGGGGTTTTTCTGGCTGCGGGGGCTCGGGCCGCGCCGGTTTCCGGAAGACTTCGCCCGCCGATTCCCGCTTCGACTTCGTCTTGACCTGGTCGATCACCAGTTCGTCGACCACCAGCCGCTTGGCCAGCAGCCCGGTCATGCTGATATCGCTTTTGGCGATCCGCACCTCGGGCATGTTGAACAGGGGATCGTCGGGGTTCGTTATTTCCAGGCCCTCGACGCCGAAGCGGCCCTGCGTGATGGACAGCTCGGCGCCCGCCACATCGACCTGGGCCCCGACCGCCGCCTCGAGGCCGCCCTTCAGGCCCGCGCCGGCGACGGCGTCGGCGAAGAGCAGGTCGAACAGGACGACCAGCGCCACCAGGACACCGCACAGGATGAAGCCGGCCTTCCTGAAGACCGTGTGTTTCTGTGCGAGCATCTCGGCCATGGTCATCTTCTGCTTGCCGAACAGTATCTTCAGGAGGATCTTGACCAGCTTGTTGCCGGCCAGCTTCTGTGCCCGCTCGCTCTTTTCCGTCCCCGCCGCGACGACCGCGCGGAGCTTCTGTATGGTCCGGCCGAGTCCCCAGCCCGTCCCCCCGCCCAGGATGATCGCGAGGGGCAGCCCGCCGATCAGGCAGTAGTAGTGCAGGTCCATCAGGGCGATCACCGGCGTCTCGGAGGCGGCGCGGAACAGTCCCTCGAGGCCCATGCCGTGAATGATGAAGTACCCGATCTCGAACGTCACCGGCGCCAGGGCCAGGCAGAGCGCCTTGCCGATGCCGACGCCCAGCAGCAGCAGCGCGGTGTTCGCGTTCAGCAGCAGGAACACCAGCAGGGCCAGTATTACCGTCATGTTGAATCCGGGGGTCATGCCGATGACGAATCCGAGCAGGCAACTGACGGTGATCTGCCACGGCGCCGCCCCGCCCCGCAGGATCTTCAGGAACTTCTTGATGAGCTTCAGAGGGTTCATTGACGTCACTCCTTTCGCGGCGGATTATAGCCGGTATGCGCGGTTTTTTCCCCTGTTTTGTTCCCGCGTTGAAAAAGTAATCGAACGCTAAGAGATGCTCCCCGGCCGCCGCTGCCCCCGTTTCGCCTTTTTCAGGCAGCAGTGCTTGTACTTCTTCCCGCTCCCGCACGGGCAGGGGGCGTTGCGGCCGACCCGGCGGCGGGCCGGCCTGAACAGCCGCTTGACGACGCGGACGGCCGCGTTGCGCGGATCCTGGCGAAACGACCGCTGCAGCAGTTCGTAAAGCTCGGGGTGGTGTTCGGCCAGTGTCTTCGGCGACTCGAAAAAGCACTCTGTCGCCACGGCCAGGAATTCCTGCTCGCTGGTGTAGCCGTAGTCCGGGATGTCGTTCCCGGTCCGGTGAGCCAGTTCCCGGCGCACCAGTTCGGTCCACTGTTGTACCGACTGCCGCGGCATGCCCGCCGGCACCCCGTCGACCGCGCCGTCGGCCTTGTCGACCAGGTGGGCGAACTCGTGGATGCCCACGTTGTGCCGGTCGCCGTGGATCTCGAACCCGCGGTACAGGTCGGGCTTCGAGAGTACCATCAGCCCGTTGAACGCACCGCCCGTGTCGCCCACCATCCCCAGCGTGTGGGGGATCTCGCCGCCCCCCAGGCCCTTTTCAGAATCGAACGCCCGCGGGTAGACCAGGACTTCCCGGAGCATGGCGTATTCCCAGACCGGGAAGCCGAAGACGGGGATGACCGCGCCGGCCGCCACCAGCAGCCGGCAGGTGTCGTCCAGCGCGACGTCGATGCCGGTGATCCGGGTCTCGTCGAGGAAGATCCGCACCAGCCCCCGGAACCGTTCCTTTTGTTTGTCGTCCAGGGCGTTGAAAAAGGCGACGCGCTGAGTAAGTATCCGCTCCCACGCCGGCGGGAACGGTTCGGCCAGGACCGTCCGCCGCCGGCGCCACCGCGCCGTGCAGAGCCGGTAGGCGCCCAGTGCCGCGATCCCCGCCGCACAGAGCAGGACCGCGCGGGCCGGCGCAGACGGCGCGAGGACCCACCCGACCGCGCCGGCACCGCTGCCGGTGGCAATCGCGGCGGCCGCCGACCACAGCCGGTTTCGCCCGATCCGTTCGGGTGTCGGCAGCATGCGTGTTTCCCCGATCTCAGGATTCGGTCTTCGCGGGGACCAGGCGGACCGGCCCGAGCAGGCCCGAAGCGACCGGGTCCCACGCGGCCGGAGTGAACTTCTTGTAGAAGGCGTTGACGATGTTGATGTCCCGCATGATCCGCCACGTCGCGTCCCGGCGGTCGCGGGCGCGGATACGGTTGGCCGAGAGGTTGGTCACCTCGATCGCCAGGGTGTTCTTCCCCTCCCGCAGCAGATGCCCGACCCGCAGGCGGAACGGGAGGGCGACGAGGACCCCGGCCTCCCGGCCGTTGACGGCCACCCGCGCGCTCTCCCGGACATCGCCGCAGTCGAGAACCCACTCCGTGACGCCGGTTGCGGGGAGGGTGAAATCGAGCGTGTACCGGGCCGTGCCCGCGAAGGCCCGCGCCTTTGGGGCCGGGGCGGCGGTCCACGACGCGAGTGTGTTCGTCGTATACGACGCCGGGATATCAGGGGCGCCGTCGATGAATGTCACCCGCCACGTGCCTTCCAGGACCACCGGCTTCCCTGCCGGCTTGACGTAGACCCACGGCGCGGCCGCCGGCTTTCCCGGCGCGGCGTGGAGTACGACCGATCCGCCGGCCGGGAGCTGCAGTCGCCAGCCGCGATCTCCGCCCGCGGCGGCCAGCGACCCGGATCGGCCCGTCATCGGGTCGTGGCAGGTGACCGACCCGCAGGGGACGGCGGGCCGGAACGGCCCGTCGAAGTCGTCGGCGGTGTGGTTGGCGAGAAAGTACCACCAGCCGTCATCGGTTTTGCGGCGGATGAACCGCAGCCCCGCGTCGGCGATCGTCTCGCGGGGCACCCCCGCCTTTTCCAGGCCCGATACGGCGTCCGTCGCCACCGCGGCGGTACCGGCGAGGCGCCGGCGCTGCGCTGCGAGCGCCGTCCGGCGCTGTTCCACATCGGCGAACCCCGGCACGTCCGACGGGATCTCCTTCTCGAAGATCACCGCCGCCCCGTTTTCCGCGAGGTCCGCCAGCCGCCGCATCGTCGCCACCGGGACGTGTTGACATGCCGGGACCGCGATCGCCCGGTACGCCCCGCCGGGCGCGCGGATCGTTTCGTCAGCGACGTCCAGCAGACCCAGCATCCGGTCGGAGACGAAGTCGAAGGCGTAGCCCTTCGTCAGCAGTTCACCGGCGAGCCGGCCGAACCGCTGCCCGGTCATCCAGCCGTGGCGGTGGACGCTGCATCGGATCGCGGTGCCCTTCGGGTGTGTCCAGAGGTCGTGGATCGGCCAGTAGACCAGCACGTCGTTCGCCGGCCGCCCGGCCTGGAGGACCGACTGGCAGCGGGCGACGTACTCGTTGAGGAACCGGGCGTCCCGCCAGATCGCGTTGCGGGGGTCCATTTTCGTCGAGGCGTAGAAGTACCACCCCGGCCAGGGGGCGTCCGTCGGGGAGTAGCAACTGCCGTGATAGAGCAGGTGGTTGACGCCGGCCAGGAAGAACAGGTCCAGCGACAGCTTGATCTGCCCGAGGTTCGCCCGCCAGTGGTTCCGCAGCCAGGTGCAGCTCTCGGCGGAGACCAGTTGCCGGCCCGGTTCGTGGGCGACGTGGGCGGCGGAGGCGGCCAGCATGCAGATCCGCGGGTCGTCGTCGGCGGGGCGGACCCGCTTCGGGTCCCGCCGGAAGCCGGGGATCGGGAAGGCCGGGCCGCCGAACATCTCGGTCTCGGGAATGTCGGCGACGGCGTAGACGTCCAGGAGGTTCGCCGGTGCCCCGTGGGCCTGGTTGCGGGTCAGCATTCCCCGCTTTCGCGCCCAGGCGGCCCAGACCGCCATCGTCTCCCGGTGCAGGTCCGCCAGGACGATGCGGTAGTCGCACTTGATTCTCGCCCGCGCCGCCGCGGCGCCCTTCTTCCCGAAGAACGTCGCGAGGTGGTCGCGGAGGTCGTAGCCCCGCCGCCTCTTGAATTCCGCGAAGAGTTCCGGGCACCAGTCCCCGGCGTACTCGAACGAATCGTGGTACTGCGCCCGCGGCAGCGGGCCGTCGAGTGCGTCGAGGGCCCGCGAGAACCGCCGCAGGTAGCGCGTCATGGCGGCCGGCGCGTAGGGATTCAGCATCCGGCCCTCCCCGCCCGGCGCCGCCCGCTTGACCTTCCGCCCGGGGACGGCTCTGACCGTCCCTTTTTTCGCGTCGTATCGGGCCCGCAGGTCGATCGCCTCCCGGGGCAGGTCCGGGCCGCCGAAGCACCAGCCGGTGCCGGTGGTCATGTCGACGTGCATTTCGAGTTCCGCCGCCCGCCGGGTGATATGGCCGAGCATCTCGATCCACCGGGGTGAGAGGTACGGGATGTACCGGTCCTCGTATCCCTTTGCCCCGTAGATGGGTACGATGTGGACCCGCCCGATGCCGCCGGCGCGGAGCTGCCGGAGGTTGTGGTCGATACTCTCCCGGTCGAACGCGCTGCCCGGGCACCACCAGTAGGTCCCGGGCCGGTGGTCGGCGGTGATCGCCAGGGGCCACGGTTCCCTGTCGGCCGCGGCGCAGAGGGTTGCGATCGCCAGAAAAAACGGCAGGAGTCTGTAAACGGTCATGGCCTCTCCCGATTCGCTGTTCGGTGCACGGTGGTGGTGCAGTAGGATTCCGTCACCCGGATTGTAACACAATCTGCGTCTTCAGGAATACCGCCCGGCTCACACGGGAGGCCGGTTTTGGAACCGGCGGCGCGGTGCCCGTGACCGCCGTGCACCGTTCGGTTTTGAGGCTATTTGAAAGAACAATACAAAAATAACCATAGACACCGGGCCGATGTATGCTACAGTTCGGTCACATAGAAACAGGTTCGATGAACGTGTAGATAACGGTACGATACAGTATGCTTACTGGTTCCCGCCCGGATTCCTGGTTCACCATTCCCTTTTTATGAGGCTGAATCGTCGGCCGCTTTCCGCGTGACCCGGAAAGCTGGAAAAAAGGTCACACGCCCAAAATGACAGGAGATCATGTTATGGGAAAGAAACTGTATGTCGGAAATTTGAGTTACGAGACGACACAACCGGACCTCGAGTCGGTTTTCAGCGAACACGGTACCGTCGAAAGCGCCGACCTGATCACCGATCGCAGTACCGGCCGGAGCAAGGGATTCGGTTTCGTCGAAATGAGCAGCGAAGAAGAGGCGCAGGCTGCCATCAGCGCGCTGGACGGGCAGGAACTCGGCGGCCGCACGATCAAGGTCAACGAGGCAAAGCCCCGCCCGCCGCGGCGCGGCGGCCGCTTCTAGAACCGGTTTCGTAAGACTCGCCGTTTTCATTATTAAAACGCCGTCCGTTACGGGCGGCGTTTTTTTTGGGTGCGCCGGAATCCTTCCTGAACTATGCCTGCTAAGGGATCGCGCCCCGTTCTTTCGGGGATGCCCGACGAATGGGCTTGACGATGCGCGATCAAGGTATTACCATAATGCCATAACGGTAATCACTCGTTCTACGACGGAGTTATCGGTTATGAAGACGATCACGATCAAGCTGCCGGCGGCACTCGACCGGCGCCTGCGGCGGATTGCCGATCGCCAGCACCGGTCGCGTTCGGCGGTACTCCGCGACGCCGCGGAACGGTACCTCGAGGATGTCGGCGGCCGTTCCGCCTCATGCCTGGAGACGGTGGGCGACCTCCTCGGCAGTGTCGAGGGCCCGGCGGATCTTTCGAGCAACACGGCGCACCTGCGGGGATTCGGCGGGTGACGCGGCACGTGCTGATCGATACCGGCCCCGTGGTCGCCGGTCTCAATCGCCGTGACGAGCATCATGCCTGGGCCCGCGCGTTACTCGAACGCACGCGGCCGCCCCTTTTCACCTGCGAGGCGGTGCTGGCGGAGGCGTGTTTTCTGCTGCGGGACACCGGGGGCGGCAGCGCCGGCGTCATGGAAATGGTCAACCGGGGCGTGCTGCAACCCGCGTTCAGGCTCCGGGATCACGTATCCTCCGTCGCCGGACTGATGGAAAAATACGCCGACGTCCCAATGTCCCTGGCCGATGCCTGCCTGGTCCGGATGTCGGAACTGTACGACGACTGCACGCTCGCCACGTGCGACGGCGACTTTTGCATCTACCGCCGAAACGGCCGCCGGCGGATTCCCGTCGCGATGCCGGGGTAATCGATCGACCCCCCGGGCGGGAGCGTTACGCGGGGAAGCCCGCGTTTCGGCGTCCGCCGGCGGTGACCGGCGCCGTTTTCGCGCGGTTCCGGCGCCGTCTCGCCCCGGGTCTCGGTGCCGTCGGTTTGTTCGCGGGTGTCCATTTTGTGATCATAGGTCCCGCGGCCGACGGTTGCAATAGAGTGGTCCACGATCGCGCGATCCAAACGTCATCGACCCGTCGAACGACGACAGGTGAGCGATGGAGGAGAGGCATCAACTGATGATTCACATATTTTGTTAAATAAGTTGGTGTTAGGGGTCATCAGATTACTATAATAAGAAAAAATACAATAGATTAAAAAGTTGTATTAACTGAGGGCCTGCTGAACACTCGGCCGTCGGCGAGAAAGAGACACGTTTTTCGCACATCAAGGAAGTCGAAGCAGGCGATTCTGTATGAATCGCCGATGGAGACTGACGATGAGGTGCGGAAAAATGTGTTTTCGCAGGCTCACCACGAATTGTTCAGCAGCCCGTAACTTGCAAGTACATGGGTGGGATAGCGCCGATTGCCCTGTTACTGGAAGTCTGACTTGCTGTGTACCCGCCTGACCGCGACGGAGGGAGGATGACGGCAGAAAAAGCCACCGGAGAACACGACATCGGCACGCGGGAGCACTGGGAGCTGCGCCTCTACATCGCGGGTATGACCGGCGAGGCGCAAACCGCGCTGGCGAACCTCGAGGACATCTGCGAAAAGTACGTGCCCGGCCGGTATGCCATCGAGGTCATCGACCTGCTCGAGCGTCCCCGGCTCGCGTCCGACGAGCAGATCTTCGCGGTCCCCACCGTGGTCCGAAAGCTGCCGCCGCCGATCCGCAAGCTGGTCGGCGACCTGTCCGACACCGCGAAGGTCGTCGACGGGCTCGACCTGCGGGAGCGATTGAAGGAGCAGGCCTGCCTGCACGCCGTCTCACGTCTCGTGGCCGATCCGCTCGATTCACTCGACGAGACGCTGGCGGCCATCGCCGACGCGATACCGCCGGGGTGGCGGTATCCCGCAATCACCGGCGCGCGGATCACCCTCGGGGACCGGGCGATCGCCACCCGCGGTTTCGCGGAAACCGCCTGGCGAATGTCCGCGAAGATAGCCCCGGGGGGCGTCACGGCCGGAACCGTCGACGTCTGCTACCGGGAGCAGCGCCCCCCGGCGGACGAGGGGCCGTTCCTCGCCGAGGAGCGCCGCCTGCTGGACGAGATCGCGCGGCAGGTCGGCGTGTTGCTCCGGCGGGAACGACTGGCCGAGCGGCAGGTGCTTCATGCAGATGTCCTGGCCGCCCTGAACCGGCCCGACCGGTGGCCGGCACTCCTGCGGGACCTGCTGGTCAAGATCAAGGCGTTCACCGGCTGCGACGCGGTGGGCATCCGCCTCCGCGACGGCGAGGAGTATCCTTATTACGAGCAGAATGGCCTGCCGGACGAATTCGTCGAGCGGGAGCGGACCCTCTGCGCGCGTGACGAAAACGGTGCGGTCGTGCGCGACGAGGCCGGCAACCCGGTCCTCGCGTGCATGTGCGGGGCGGTAATCACGGGCAACATCGATCCCGCAAAGCCCTTCTTCACCGAGAACGGCAGTTTCTGGACGAACAGCATCACCGAACTCCGGCCGGAGATGTCCACGGATGACCGCGTGGCACAGATGTGGAGCCGGTGCAGCAAGGCCGGATACGAATCGGTTGCCCTGGTGCCGCTGCGGACGGGTGACGAAACGATCGGCCTGCTCCAGGTCAACGACCGCCGCGCCGGCCGCTTTACCCCCGACCTGATCGCCTTCTTCGAGGAGATCGGGAACAGTATCGGCGTGGCGTATACCCGCGTGCAGGCCGCGGAGGCGCTGAAGGAGGGCGAGTCGAAATATCGTGCCCTGTTCGAGAGTTCGCGGGATGCCATCATGACCCTCGTCCCCCCCTCGTGGCGATTCAGCTCGGGGAATCGCGCCGCCGTTGAAATGTTCGGCGCGCGTGACGAAGCCGATTTTATCGACAGACCGCCCTGGGAGTTTTCTCCCGCGGCTCAACCGGACGGCCGTTCGTCGAAAGAAAAGGCGCGCGAGATGATTGAAACGGCCATGCGCGACGGGAACCATTTTTTCGAGTGGCGGCACCGGCGTCTCGACGGCCGGGAATTCCCCGCGACCGTACTGCTGACACGATTCGCATTGATGGGTCGTACACTCCTGCAGGCGACCGTCCGCGATATCACCGAACACAAGCAGGCCGAGGAGGAGCTGCGGGAGACGAACGAGTATCTCAGGAACACGCTGGACGTCCTGGAGCGAACGCAGCAGCAGGTGGTCCGGCAGGAGCGGCTGCGGTCCCTGGGCCAGATGGCCAGCGGCATCGCCCACGACTTCAACAACGCCCTGACCGTCATCCAGGGCTTCAGCGAGATGCTCCTGGTCCGCCCGGAGATGATGGACGACCGGGAGGGGGCCCGGGAGAGCATCGAGCGGATCCACCTGGCGGCCCGGGACGCCGCGCAGGTGGTGCGGCGGATGCGGTCGTTCTACCGGGAGGACGACGAACACGAGGTGCGGATGCCGGCCGACCTCAACAAGCTGATCGAGGAGGCCGTCGACCTGACCCGGCCCAAGTGGCAGGAGCAGGCGCGGGCCGACGGCGTCACGATCCGTATCGAAAAGGATTTCGCCGCGGTGCCCCCGGTGACGCTGAACGCGGCGGAGTTCCGCGAGGTGCTGACGAACCTGATCTTCAACGCCGTGGACGCCATGGCGGCGGGAGGCACGATCACTTTCGCCACCCGGCGCGAGGGAGACGAGACGATCCTCCGGATCGCGGACACCGGGACGGGCATGACGGAGGAGGCCCTGCGGAGCTGCTTCGACCCGTTTTACTCCACGAAGGGCACGGCGGGCACCGGCCTGGGGCTGTCGGCGGCCTACGGCGTGGTCAACCGTCACGGTGGGACGATCGACGTGGCCAGTGAGGAGGGGGTTGGCACGACGTTTACCATTTGCCTGCCGGCCGGCGCCGTGGCGCCGCGGAAAAAGCCGACGGGACCGGCGCAGGCGCCCGGCCGGTCGCTGAAGCTGCTCCTGGTCGAGGACGACGAGGACGTCCGGAAGTTGATCGGCACCATTCTGGCGGAGGCCGGTCACGCGGTGGAGACGGCCGAAAACGGGGTGGCGGGCCTGGAATTGTTCGGGGAGGGCTGGTTCGACATGGTGATCACCGACCGTGCCATGCCCGAGATGGGGGGCAGGGAGTTCGCCGCCGCGGTCAGGGATATCGCCCCGAGCAAGCCGATCATCATGCTGACCGGCTTCGGGGACATCATGGAAGCGGCGGACGGAAAGCCGGAACACGTGGACACGGTCATCGGGAAGCCCGTTGCCGCCGAGGAGGTGTTGGCGGCAATCGAGAAACTCGCCCCGCCGGCGTAGGGTTCGCTCACCGTGCTGCATTCACGGCAGGGGCGGGGCGTCCGCTTTCTTCGTAGTGGTAGCAGGTATTCGCCGCCAGCGCGCCGAAACCGGCGACGGGCAAACCGTCTCCGGCGCGGCTCACTCCGCGAGGCGGAGCTTGACGATCCGCTGGTTGCCGGCGTCGAAGACCGCGGCCCGGCGGCCCCGCGCGGCGATCGATCCCGGCGCCGAGAGCGACCGCAGGTCGTCGCCCGCCGCGTCGGCGGTGCCGAAGGACGCGACGAGGCCGTTATCCGCGAGCCGCAGGCAGACGACGCGGTGGCGGGCGGTGTCGGCGACCCACAATCGCCGGTCGTCGGCCGCGATGGAAATCTGGTTTCCGAATCGCCCGGCCGCCCCCTCTCCCCAGCCGCCGCGCCGCCCGGTCTCCCGCCAGTCCGTCCCGTCGCGGGCGAACGCGATCAGGTGCCCGTCGCCGGCCGCCAGGAGCGTGTCGGGTCCCTGCATCGCCAGCGTCGTCCACGCCGTGACCGGCGCGGCGGTTGTCAGCCGCACCGCCCCGGCCTCCCCCCGGTAGCGGCCGTCCGGGCCGATCCGGAAGGCCCGCCCGGCGCCCGCCGCGTCGATGACCAGGAGGATCAGTTGCTTCTCCCGCCGGTAGACCGCCGCGCCGGTGAACCCGTTTTCCAGGGCGCAGGTCTTCTTCTCCAGCCGCTGGAGGCGGACCTCCTTTTCGAACGTGCCGGAGTAAAACGAGGGCCGGCTCCAGGTGAAGGCGGGGGCGACCATCGCGCCGCCGGCGAGCATCACCGCCTGGCCGATGCCCGGCGGTTCGGGAGTGTTGACGCCGAACCGCAGGGGGGCCGCGGGGCCGTCGGTCCACTCCCAGCTCCCGGCGACCGCCCAGATCCGGCCCCGGCGGTCCAGGCCGATGCCCCCGACCGCGGGCAGGGCCCCGATCCGCCGGACGATGTGCATGGTCCGTTCCTCGGGGCGCCACGCCAGCAGGTGCATGATCCCGTTGAGCCCGCCGACGGCGTAAAGGCGGTCGGCAAGCCGGGCCATGCCGCGGCCGTTGCGCAACTCGGCGTTCTGCGGCAGGTGGCCGATGAAATGTCCCGAGGCCCCGCCGAGGACCACGCCGGGGGCGGGCCGGAGGTCCGCGTCGAACCGCTTGATCGTCCCGTGCCAGCCGTGGACGAACCAGTGTCCGCCGAGCCGTTGCGGCCGCTCGCCCCCCGGCGACCGGGACCAGCCGGCGTCGAGTGTCCCGTCGACGACACGGCGGAACGCCCGCCCGGTCTTGACGTAGATCGTCCCGCCGGGTTCCAGTTCCACCGCGTCGATCCGCTCAAGCGACGAGAGGTCCGCGACCGCTTCCCGCTTCCCGGAGGGTATCGCCAGGAGAAACAGCCGCTTGTCCCCGTCGACGCAGGCGATCCGCCCGCCGGCCGCGCCGAACGAGATGTGTTCGCACCGGATGTCCAGCGGCGTCGGCTTCGTGCCGGCCGCCGCGGCGACGTCGAGCGTGTAGAGCCGCTCGGCGATAAAGAGGACGATCGCATCCCCGGCGATCGTGATTTTGTCCCACCGTCCGGCGCGGGCGGGAACGGGATAAGCGGCCAGCAGCCGCCCGTCCGCGGCGTAGCGGTTCAGTTGCCCGGCGCCCGCACGGTCCCAGAGGGATCCGAACCGGTCGCGGACCGCGCCCATCCCCCGGCACGGTTTCGCCGAAAAACGGACCAGGGTCTCGCCCCGCTCACCGGAGTTGCCGATGACGCCGTCGCAGACGATCTCCGCGGCGCCCGCCGCCGCGGCGAGATACGCGATCGCGGCGGCCGGAATGAATCGTGCGTACCTCACTGCGCGGCCCTCCTTTCAAAGCGGATCGTTCCCCACCGGTCGGGGTGGAGCATGATCTCCCCCGGCACGTCGTTGACCAGCATTGTCGCCGGGTTCGCCCAGTAGGACCGCAGCGTGTTGATGGTGCCGTCGCGGTCGCCGTAGATCACGCCGAAATCGGCCCGGCAGGTGGTGCCCGCGGGGCCGGCGATGCCGAGGTCCGCCAGGGGGACCGCCGCCTCGACGCGGTACGCCCCCCCGCGGGTCTCGACCGCGACGCGGGCGGCGGAGAGTTTCCTGACCACGTCGACCGTCGCGGACCGCCAGGGGCAGGTGAAGGTCACCGGGTCCTTCGCGCCGGGGACGCGATGGCGGTACAGGACCGCCAGGGGCTTTTCGCCGAAGGGGGCGATCAGCAGCCGCAGGTCGCCGGGGACGGGCTTCCGGCGGCCGGGCGGCGCCGACGGGTCGGTTCCGAGCTGCAGGTCCACCGAGTCGCCGGTCTTGAAGAGTGTCGTCCAGTCCTTGCCGGTGTTCCGCCACGGCGATTCGTCGCGGACGTCGTAGCACAGGTAGAGGTGTTTCTCGTCGTACGCGGCCCGGACGGCGACAGGAAACCGCCCGTCGCGGTCCCATGACAGGCTGGTCTCATTCGGCCACTCCCGGTCCCGGCCGTCGATCGTCACGGGTTTCTCCGCCCGGCGGACGACAGCCTCCCGCACGGCCGCCTTCGCCGCGGTGCGGCGGGCGAGGCGGCGCTCGGCCGCCATGACCTGTTGCGGGCTGACCGCCAGCGTTCCCGCCGAGCGGGTCACCCGGTCGAGACCGCGGAGGCGGTAGACGCGGTAGCCGTCGCCGCCGGTCTGGAGGTAGTACGCCCCGTCCTTTTCGCTGCGGCCGAAGGAGCCCCCGAAGGCCTCCCCGCCGATAAAGCGTTCGTCCCGGGCCCCGCCCATCCTGACGTCCTTGAACATCTCGTCGAGGTACATCCCGTCGGTGGTCATCACGAAGAACCGGCCGTGGTTGCCGTTCATCATGAAGACGTCGGCCTGCTCGTCGAGGGCGGCCATGCCCAGGAAGAACAGGGCGCCCTGCAGCTCGCCCGTCGACGGCAGGGGTGCCTTGTGGGAGCCGTGCACGCCCACCCACCGGTTGGGATAGTGCCACCGCAGGTGCCCGTCGGGGGCGTAGCAGACCATCTGCGGGTCGGTGTTGAAGACGACGTTGCCGAACCGGTCGACCGCCGTTTCGCAGTGAATCGACTTGTAGTCGTATCCGCCGACCTCTTCTTTGAACATGACCGCGTCCTCGACCGCCGCGTCGAGTTTCGGGTAGTGCGGCGCCCCGCTCGTCAGGTACCCGTCCGGGCGGAGGACGGCGAACCCCCGCCGGCCGCCGGCGCGGGTGACCGGCACGTGCAGGTCCAGGTCGTGGTTCAGGTGACCCCATCCCGATCCGGCGAACTGCTCGCCGGTCGTGGCGAAGTCGAACTCTTCGGCATCGCACCGCCCGTCGCCGTCGCCGTCGACCCACAGGACGCCCGGCCCCTTTTTGGCGTGGTCGCCCTTCCGGTCCGGGAATCGCTCGTTGAAGGCGTCGATGTAGGACGGCGGGGGTTTCCAGTGACAGCCGTAGGAGAAATGGTGGCAGGAGGAGACGAAGGCCAGGTCCCGGACGGTCCCGGCGGCGGTCAGCTCCGAGACGAAGGCCGCCTTCCCCAGGCCCACCAGGAACACCCGCCCGTCCCGCCGCACGGTGCGGTAGTTGATGCACCAGGGGTAATACCCGCCGATGTGGCCGGCCTCCTTCTGCAGGACGCTCCGGCAGCGGGCGGTCTTCTCACCGAAATCGAGTGTCCAGGTCGCCCCCAGGCCGATCCACCGGGTATGGTCGGCGGGATCGAAGCTCGCCCCCGGCCCGCCGTAGGGGGGGCAGCCGAACTTCTGCGCTGCCGGCCGGCCGGCGGCGAGGTCCCAGGCCAGGGCCCGCTTGGGGTTGGTCCGCCGCTCGGTGACCCACAGGCGCCCGCCCGCGGCGGCGAGGCCGGCGGGGTTGGCCATCCGCGCCGGCTTGTAGGCGCCCGCGTAGGGGCCGCCCGGGATGCCCAGGGACCCGGCCGCTTTTCCGGCGGCGTCGAAAATCCTCACCGTGTGGGTCCGGCCGTCCGAGACATAGAGCCGCCCGCCGGATACGGCGAGTCCGGCGGGCGTCACCGTCCCGGACGGTATGACGGTCTTCGTCTCGCCGTTGCCCGGATCGATCCGCGCGACGGCCGTGCCACTGACCGCGTACAGCGCGGCCCCGTCGGCCGCGAGGGGGCCCGGGTCCGGCAGTTCGATGGTGCCGGTCGCCGCGGCCGTGGCCGCGTTAAGCACCAGTATCCCCGCGCTGTTGCGGCTGCCGACATACAACCGGTCGCCGACCAGGGCCATGCCGGTCAAACTCAGGTCCTCCCGGCAGCGGTCCGACGCCGCGCCCGGCCCCCAGGTGTATGTCTCGACGGCGGTGAACTGTTTGCCCTTCCCGAAGGCCGCGGGCTTTGCCGACGCGATCTCGTAGCGGGTGAGGGTGATCTTCACGGCGGCCTGCCAGTCGTTCTTCGTGCGGTCGATCCGCTGCCCCCACGCCGGGCCGTCGTGGGCGGCGTAGAAGTACCGGTCGCCGGCGGCCACGGCCACGTCGTGTATGCCGGTGCCGTGGATCTGGCGGTACCCCTGCCGCCACGCGCCCCCCGGCGCCACGGCGATCATGGCATAGCCGCCCTCCGTGATGGGCGCGGCCAGGAAAACCAGGTCCCCGTTCGTCGTCGCCCGCGAGAAGAAACCGTGGTTGCTGCCGAAGGGCCGCAGGAAGGTCTCCCCGCCGTTGCAGAAACTCATGAGGTACTCGGGCTCGATCCCGGGGTGGTGGACCGCCCGCCACCGGTATGCGCCCGCCGCGACCAGCCGTCCCTCGTCGTCGAGGCCGTCCCAGGCGATCTGCCGGGTACCCGCGGCGACCCGCCGGCCGGCGACCAGGTTCCGGACCCGCCGGCCG
>CAZLBC010000064.1:25534-27265 GCA_964557575.1 uncultured Planctomycetaceae bacterium | reverse complement strand
GATGCGCAGGCGGCCTTCGAGGCGTGCGGGATGATCACCGCCGCGACCCGGCTTTGTTTGCCCGGAGAGGGAGAGAACGCAGCGCCGGGCATGCCGACCGGCGAAGAGGCGGACGGAAAGAGTGATCAGGGCCAAACCGATGCGGCGCAGGACACGAACACGGAAGAACACACCATGCCCGAATCGACGGCGGGCGACGGCGTGGGGGGGCTGCCGTTCGATTAGACGTGGATGTTCGCGGGGACTCGCGGCAGGGTTTTCTCATCGAAACCAAAATCGTTCCTGATCGCGTACCTTCTGTCGATTTTCGGATATTTCCATGTGGCCTGTTCGATTATTCGATCACCGTGCAAAGACCGGGAAGTACTCGCCGTTGTCGATTTGGATAGGAATCCGCCGGTTTGAAAACCGTCGTGTTGCCGCGAGTGCCCCGCCCCGTTGGATTTACCGACGGATCGGGAAAAAACACTTGTGAAGGTATTTCCGGTTCGTTAGCATGAATCCAGCATCGTTGAAACTTCCGGCGCATATCAGCAGGGGCCCAGGAATGCCGGTCCGCTGCCGAGTACGAGCCTTCGTTTGGGAGGATCTTTCATGCACACGGTTACCAAGAAGGAACTGGTCAACAGGATTGCCGAGAAGACCGGCACTACCCGTGTTTTCGTCAAGGAGGTCCTGCAGGACTTCCTCGACGAGATCATCAACGAATTGGCCAGGGGAAACCGGTTGGAGTTTCGGGACTTCGGGGTTTTCGAGTGCCGTCAGCGGGCCGCCCGCAAGGCGCACAACCCCAAGACCCTTCAGCCCGTGCATGTGCCTCCCAAGCGCACCGCGAAATTCAAGGTCGGCCGCCTGATGAAGAAAAAACTGGAGGATTCCGTCGGCGTGCCGGCGCCCGCGAATCCCGGGCCGCGGGTCCCCGGCCCGCAGGACCGATTCGACTGACGATCGTCATGCATCACCTCTTTGCCACGACGGTGACACCGATGAAATACCGCGTCTGTATGTTGACCGTTATTCTCGCGTATTGTTCCCGCGGCGGGTTCCCGCTTCACGCCGCCGGCGATCCCGGGGATATCGTCGAAGAATCGGGTGTCGCGGGCGGGCTCGTGGTGTGCCTCGAACCGGACGATCCCGACCGGGCGGCCGCGCTCCGCGCCGATGAGCGGTACGTGGTCCAGGCGCTGTATGCCGATGCCGACGATGCGTTGAAGGCCCGTAAACAACTGGCCGCCGCGGGCGTGCTCGGCCCGGTCGGCGCGCGGGGCTGGAACGGCACGCGCCTGCCGTTCGCGGACGGCCTCGTCCGGCTGATCGTCGTCGGTTCAGGGGCGAAATTGTCTTCGGATGAGATCATGCGGGTCCTGTGTCCCGGCGGCGTCGCCATGGTGCGGTCGGACGGCGGGTTTAAAAAAACGGTGAAACCGTGGCCCGACGATATAGACGAGTGGACGCACTATCTCCACGGGCCGGACAACAACGCGGTGGCCGCGGACACCCGGATCGGCCCGCCCCGCAGCCTCCGGTGGGTTTCGGGTCCCCGCTGGGCCCGGAGCCACGACCATCTCTCGAGTTTCAGCGCGGCCGTTTCCGCCGCGGGACGCCTGTTCTGCATCCTGGACGAGGGGCCGGCCGACTCCGTCGCCGCGCCGCCGGCGTGGAAACTCGTCGCCCGGGACGCCTTCAGCGGCGTCCTGCTCTGGAAGAAAGACGTCGACCCGTGGGAGGACC
>CAZLBC010000064.1:0-25434 GCA_964557575.1 uncultured Planctomycetaceae bacterium | reverse complement strand
GACGCCTTCAGCGGCGTCCTGCTCTGGAAGAAAGACGTCGACCCGTGGGAGGACCGGTTCCGCCCGTTTCGCAGCGGCCCGGTGGAACTGCAGCGGCGGCTGGTTGCCGCCGGGAACCGGGTCTACGCGACGCTCGGCTACGGCACACCCGTCTCCGCCCTCGACGCGGCCACCGGCGACGTGCTGAAGGTATTCGAAGACACCGCGAACACCCACGAGATACTGCTCGCCGGCGGGCGGCTCTACCTGGTGATCAGCGATCCCCCGCGGAAAGACTGCGGCACCACCGGCACGCTGGTCAAGCGCCTGAAGCCCTGGACCGGCCGGGACGTCTACCGGCAGTACGTGGTGGATTACCCGCCGCGGCGGTTAGTGGCGGTGGACGCGAAGACCGGGCAGACGGTCTGGAAAAAGGACGACGATGATACCACCTGCCTGATGCCGGGGGCCCTGGCGGTCGCCGGGGACCGCGTCTACCTGGAAAACGAGGGCCATGTCGTCGCGCTGGACAAAGACACGGGGACGGTCTGCTGGCGGGCGGCGCGGCCGATCAGCCTCCGGCGGCCGACGTTTTCATCCCCCACGCTGGTGGTCGCCGGCGGTGTGGTCCTGTCGGGCGACCGGTCGCCGAAGGCCGAGGTGAAACTCTGCGGCGAAAAGACCGGCCGGCCGCGGTGGCTGGTGAGCCCGACTATGATAACGGCGACCGGCGAGATCGTCGCGTTCGATGCCGCGACCGGGAAGAAACTCTGGACCGCTCCCTGCCAGGAGGCCTTCAATTCGCCGGTGGACATATTCGTCGCCCGCGGCAGGGTCTGGAGCGGCTGGACGAAGTCCCACCGCCAGGGGGGTATCACGAAGGTGTTCGACCTGAAGACCGGCGCGGTCGTCGCGGAGCGGTCGCCGGCCGGCAGGCACATCACGGTCGGGTTCGTCCACGGCCGCTGCCACCGCAACAAGGCCACCGTCAACTACGTGATCCACGGCCGGGCGGGGGTGGAGTTCGTGGACATGCGGACCGACCGGGTGATCGCCGACCACTGGGTCCGCGGGGCCTGCCAGTACGGCTTCCTGCCTTGCAACGGCCTGCTCTACGCCCCGCCCCATTCCTGCGCCTGCTATAACGAGGCCAGGCTCAGCGGCTTCTACGCCCTTGCCGCGGAAACGGGCGGGAAGGACGAATCCGGGGGCGACCGCCTGCTGAAGGGCCCGGCGTTTTCGCAGGCCGGGGCGGGGGAACCGTCGAGCGACGCGTGGCCGACGTACCGGGGCGATGCCGCCCGGAGCGGTTGCGCCGGGTGTGCGGTGCCCGCCGCGCTGACGCCCGCCTGGGAGGCCGTCCCGGGCGGGACGTTGACCCAGCCGGTCGCGGCGGGGGGACTGGTCTACGTCGCCCGCGCGGACACGAACACGATCCATGCCCTCGACGCGAAGAGCGGAACGCAGGTCTGGGATTTTCCGGCGGGCGGCGGGATCGACTCGCCCCCGACCGTCCACGGCGGGGCGGTGTATTTCGGCTCCCGGGACGGGTACATCTACTGCCTCCGGGCCGCCGACGGAGCGCCGGCGTGGCGGTTTCGGGCGGCACCGGCGGACCGGCAGGTGATCTCGTATAACCGGCCCGCGTCCGCCTGGCCCGTGTCCGGCTCGGTCCTCCTGCACAAGGGGTCGGTCTATGCCGTCGCGGGGCGATCGTCCTACCTCGACGGGGGCATGGTTCTCTACCGTCTGGACCCGCGGACAGGCGCGGTGCGCTCGTCGCGGCGGATCAGTCACCGGGGCGAAGACGGGCGCGAACCCCAGGACACGATCACGGGAAAGCGGGGCACCTATTTGCCGGGCGCGCTCCCGGATGTCCTCTCGGGGAAGGGCTCGTCGATATTCCTGCGTCACCTGCGTTTCGACCCGGAGACGAACCCCCTGAAGCCGGCGGTGGATCACCTCTTCAGCCCCACCGGTTTTCTCGACGACCACTGGTGGCACCGCACCTACTGGCTGGTGGGAACCGTGATGCTCCCGGACTATCACGGCTGGCCGGTGATGGGATGCAGCCGGATCACCGGGCGGCTGCTGGTCTGCGGCGGCGACACGGTCTACGGTTTCGGCCGCACCGGCTACACGAAGGCCGGCAGCCATCTCGGCCTCAACACCGGCTACCACCTGTTCGCCGCGGCGGCCGAACTGGGAGAGCCGGTGCCCCCGAAGAAGAAGCCGGGGGACTGGTGGCGGGCATTTCCGGGATCGCGGGTGACCTGCCGCTGGAAGGAAGAGCTGCCGTTCTTGGCCCGGGCCATGGTTCTCGCGGGGGAGACGCTCTTTGTCGCCGGTCCCGAGAAGGTCACCGATTTCCGGTCGCCGAAGCCCGCGGGACGAATCGTGCTGCAGGCGGTGTCGGCGGCTGATGGTAAGAAACGCGCGGCGTATGAACTGAAATCCCCGCCGGTCTTCGACGGGCTCTCCGCCGCCGCGGGGCGACTGCTGCTGGCCACGGAGGACGGCCGGGTCGTGTGCTTCGAGCCGCGGTAGAAAAAGGGGTCAGGTACCTTTTTTGCTCTACCCTTTTTTCACCGTCAGCAGCGTATATTCACGACGAGTCCAAAAAGGGGTCAGGTACCTTTTTTGCTTCCCTCCAGTTCGTAAAAAAAGGAGAAAAAGGGATCGGGAAAAGGAGTACAACTGAAATTTTGAAAAAGAACTGGTTTTTTATAACTCAAACTGACCGATGGGAGATTGTAACTGCAGATGAATAAAGAGGTAAGCTGAAAAACAGGGACTGTCCCTTCAGGGACCGTCCCTGCTTTTCGGCGCTGCATATCCAGTAGCAATATCATAGGTGAGGCCGAATCGGTCAGTTTGAATAAATAGTATACTCAATACCTCAGACTAAGGCCCGTTTTGTACTGTACGCCGTCGTGGGGATAGCCGGGCACGGTCGAGTACTCCATGTCGCAGATGTTGTCCACGCCAAAGAACACGTTATGCTGCTTGTCCTTTCCGAAGTGGTAGGTGACCCGAGCGCCGATATCGATGAACTTGCCGAGGTCCACGGGCGCGGCCCCGCGCGCCAGGTAACGATCGTTCTCGTACTGGCCCACCCGCTTGGCGGTCAGCGAGAACTCGATATTCTTGTACAGCCATGATAATCCGCCGCCCATGACGCAGTTAGGCACCTCCTGGTCCGGCGTCCACTCCCCGAAGTTCAGCCTGCGCGTCTTCATGGCCACCGCGTTGAAGAAGAACTGCAGCCCGTTGTCGAACCGCTTGGATCTCACGTCAAGCTCGATGCCGTAGTTCTGGCGGTCCGTGTTTTCATACAGGGCGTAATCCTCGCCGTTGACCGTGACTTTCGTCGGCGTGGTCAGGGCCGCGTCTTTCTGCTTGACGAAGAAGCCGGTGAGGGATATCTCGCCGAAGCCGTCCCAGGCCCGCTTTATGCCCAGGTCATACTTGAACCTCGTCTCGGTCCCCGGACGCTTCAGGTCCGCGTCCAGCATGCCGGGCTCGGACGCGACCTCGCCAACCGAGAAATTGCCGTGCAGCGACCAGGTGTCGGTCAGTTCGAAGGACGCCCCGGCCATGAAGGTCTTGAGAGGATCCTCCCACTCGTTCTTTATGCGCACGGTTCTGAGCCCCCTGGCGCTGCCCTCGACGTTGAACCCGCCGAATTCCCTGATGCGCGTCCGGCTGATGCGGTACCCCGCGTTGAGGCGCAGTCGGCCGAAATCGTGTTCGTCCACGACTACACCGGAATAGGTCCTCAGGTTGCCCGGCCTGCCCACGTAAAAGCGCTTTCCGTTGGGGCAGTCCCAGTAGTTGAGCATGCCGCCGAATCTCAGTATGTTCGAGTCCCCGATCTTCTGCGTCTGGATCAGGCGCATTCCGATCTCGTAGTCCTCCTCGAGCCAGTCCATTGCTCCGGCGCGGTGCCCGTGAAAGCGCCTGCTCGAGAAATTGGTCGTGACCTCCGTGGCCATTCGGTCGTTGGGCTCCATGCGGACCTTGCCGATCACCAAGAACGTGTGCATGGGATCGAAGTGGTCCTTGCGCATCAGCATCCGGTTCGATGCCGGGGGCTTGGCCATCTCCAGCTCGCGGTCGCCGAAGATCGAGTAAGCACTGAGGCTGAAGGTCAGCTCCTTGATCGGCCTGTACACGATGCGAGCGCTGATGTTGGACATGTTCTCCCCGGCGTTCCAGTGATCGGGTCCCTTGGTGTGGTAATATCCCGCGCTGATCGAGTAGGAGAGGTTGTCGATCGTGTCGCCGTGAGTGACCCGCGTGCGAGAAGTATCGTGACTGCCCCACTGGGTCTCTATCCAGGTCTCCTGCTCCTCGAATGTCCGCGGTACGACATTTACCAGGCCCGTCATGCCGCCTGGGCTCCACAGCAGCGACGCCGCCGAGCGGAGCAGCTCGATGCGCTCCACGTTGGCCGCGCTCATGAAGTAGTTGGTCTCGTGGAATTCCCTGAACCAGGCGCCGTCTACCAGGTAGCCCGGGTAGGGATAACGCTGACCGCGCACGGAAAAGAACTTCTTGACCTTGCGCCCCCGGCTTTCGGTCCAGGCCCCGGGAGTGTAGCGCATGGCGTCCACGATGGAGTAGGCGTTGAGCCAGCGGATCTCCTCTTGGCCGATGATGGAGGTCGCCGTGTCAAGGCCCGGCGATTCGGTCAGGGGGCGCTGGAACAGGTCTCGCGGCGGCAGGGCTGAAAATATGGGCCTTTCTCCCTGCTCGACAGACGCCCGCTTCGCCGTGATCACAATTTCCTCTATCTCGTTGGCTTCCTCTTTTTTCGAGTCTTTTTTTTCGGCACCTTCCGTTGTTTTTTCGGTCTTTTCCCCGGCGCCGAATGACCAGCTCGTGACGATCGCGACAATAACGATTCCTGCGAATAGGCGACAATGCATCAAATTACTCCTGTATCGGGATTTAATGTTTAACATCCAGTACAGATTTAATACGACGGCCGGGTGTGTTTGGGGACAGCTTTTTACGAGGCACAAAAGGTACCTGACCCCTTTTCTACGCCCCTTTTCTACGGACCCCTTTTCTACGCCTGACCCCTTTTCTACGCGTACCGGCCGTGTTCCCGTATGGTCTCGAACATGGCGAGGACGTTTTCGACGGGCGTCTCCTCGAGAATCGTGTCGTGGCTCGCCCCGCCGATATACCGGCCTCCCGGCATCATGATCTCCAGCACCTCCCGCGTGCCCCGTACGACCGCGTCGCGGTCGCCCTCGATCAGGACGTGATGGGAATCGACGGCGCCGTTGAAAACGATCCGGTCGCCGAATGATTGTTTCAGCTCCGCCAGGTCCATGGTCCTGCAGCTCGGCTGAACCGAGTGCAGCGCGTCGAGGCCCGCGTCGATCATGAGCGGAATCAGGGGGGCGAACCCGCCGCAGCAGTGCAGTTGGACCGGCAGGCCGAAGTCGTGGCCGAGGTCGATCAGTCTCCTGAGGTGCGGCAGCAAAAACCGCTCGAACATGGCGGGGCTCAGGAGGGGGCCGTTCTGGCTCCCGAAGTCGTTGCCGATGAAAAATATGTCGATCAGGTCGCCGGCCGCCTCGAATATCTTATTGCTCGCGTCGACGTAGTAATCCACCAGGTGTTTCAGCAGGGCATCGACCAGTGCCGGGTCGTCGTACATGTTCATGTACAGGTTTTCCATCCCCAGCATGTCGATGGCGTCGTGCCAGTAGGGCGACCAGTCCCCGCCGAGTATGGCGTATGCGCCGCCCCACGCCTCGATTGCCGATCGCATCCCCGAGACATCGACGCAGTCCGCCGTCGGCCAGGGATAGGCGTGGACGTCGTCGATCGCGGCGTCGGCGAGCGGATGGGATACCGGCTGGCCGTAGCCGAGGCCCTCGCGCTCAATGCCGAATATGGTCCGCACGCGGCCGTCTTCCGCCGCGGGCTGCGGAAGCCGGTATTCGGCGAACACCCGGCGGAAGTCGTCGCCGACCGTCCGCAGCAGCCCCTCCTCGTCCGTGTCGAGTTCAGCGAGTGCCTTCGCCCTGAACTCGTCCGACATGCCGCACCACGCCGGCACCCGGTCCGGCAGTTCGCCGCTGAACACGGCCATGACCCGCTCTCTTGATGTCATGCGTGAAACTCCTTCCCGCCCCCGGGGTAGTGTATCATAGCGTCGGCGCCTTTTCGATGGTATCGTAACCAGGTGGTACCGGCCGGCACGGAGGCTCTATGCCGTTACCGAGAGGTTGAATTGTTTACGATTTTGTGAAGAATACATGTTCGATACCTGCAGCGCATCGATGTATACCACGGGGGATAAGAATCAATGGAAAGGATGAGCACATGAAAAAGAGTATGACGATCGCCGGTTTCCTGCCCCTGTTCCTGTTGTTCGCGACGGGCATTTCCCTGCGGGCCGCGGAAAAACCGGCCCCCGCGTCGAACCTGAAGCCGCCCGGGGGATACACACTTGTCTACAGCCAGGATTTCGAGAAGGAATCTTCGATCGAGAATTTCGCGTTCAGCGATCCGAAGCAGTGGAGGCTGTCGACGGTCGACGGCAACACCGCGCTGGAATTTTTCGGCAAGCACAAGTACAAGCCGAAGGTGCGGTCCCCGCGGATCATCGGGCTGATTGCGGGCAAGAAGTTCGACGATTTCATCATGGAGGCCGACCTGCTCCAGACCGGCAAGGAGTACGGTCACCGCGACATGTGCCTGTTTTTCAGTTTCGTCGACAAGACCAACTATTACTACTGCCACATGGCGAAGAAGGCCGATCCCCACGCCCACAACATCTTTATCGTCGACGACAAGCCGCGCAGGAAGATCGCGAAGAAGACGACCGACGGTATCGACTGGGGCACCGAACAGTGGCACAAGATCCGGCTGGTCAGAAAGGCATCGACGGGAACCATAGAGGTGTACTACGACGATATGTCGAAGCCGCTCATGGTCGCCGAGGACAAGACCCACGGGCTCGGCTGCATCGGGTTCGGATCCTTCGACGATTCGGGCAAGATAGATAATATAAAGGTGTATGCGCCGAAGGCGGTCGAGGAGGATACCGGCTTTTTCAAGAAGAAAAAATAACCGTCGCCGGCTACAGTACTACATGACGCCCGACAGGCATTCCGTTCGAACCGGTTTCCTCGCGGCCGTGTTCCTGCTGCCGGCCGCGGTATTCGCGGGGACCGCGGACCGGCCGTCACCGCCCACGGCCGACTACGTCGACCGGCGGATCGAAGGCTGGACGGTGAAGGTCCAGAAGCCGCTGGTCGGCGAGCATTCTGATCTGGGTGACGCGGCTATCGCTCTCGTCGGGGATCACCTCTACGACATTACCCGGTCCGTCCCGTCTGCGGCGATCGACGCGCTGCGCGAGGTGGTCATCTGGATCCATCACGCCGGCAGGGGGCGCAACGCCCAGTATCACCCCAGTCGAACATGGCTCAAAAATAACGGGTATAATACCGATCTCGCCCGGTGCGTGGATCTCGGGAATGCCGACGTCTTTATCCGCCACGAAAGACACCAGCCGAGCATGGTGCTGCACGAACTCGCGCATGCCTATCATCACCGGGTCCTCGGGTTCGGCAACCAGGCGATACAAAAGGCCTACGAGCGGGCCGTGAAGGGAGGTAAATACGACGCGGTCCCGGTATGGCACGGCCGGGAAAAAAAGGCCTACGCGATGACCGATCGCAAGGAATACTTCGCCGAAAACACGGAGGCTTTTTTCGGGACAAACGATTTCTATCCCTTTGTCCGCGCCGAACTGAAGAAACATGATCCCGTGATGTTCGGGGTGCTGAAACAAGCCTGGGGCGCGGATGAGGCGACGAAGCCCCGCCGGCCGCAGCCCGGTTCGACCGCGGTGAGCCGGAAATCCGCATACGCGATCAAGACGATCTGCGGCTGGACGGTCCATGTCAACCGTGACCTGCTTTCCGGTTTTAAGCTTCTGGGACGGCGCGCACTCGAACTCCTGGCAGTCAAGTTGCGGGCGATCGAACGAACGGTTCCGTCACCGGCGGTCGCCGAACTGAAGAAGATCCACATCTGGATGGACGTCGCGAGCGAGCGGTTTCCCTGCGCGGTGTACCATCCCTCGCGGCAGTGGCTCGAAAATCACGGTGAAAACCCCGCGATGGCGAAGTGCGTCCACATTGCCAATGCCCGGCGGTTCCTTGAATGGACCCGGCAGCAGCCGTCGATGGTGCTCCACGAGTTCGCCCACGCGTACCATCACCAGGTCCTGGGATACGCGCACACGGGCATCAAAGATGCCTACCGGAAGGCACGGAAGGCGGGGAGGTATGCGTCGGTGCTGCACTGCCGCGGTAATACCATGCGGGCATACGCCATGAACAACGACCAGGAATACTTCGCCGAACTGAGCGAGGCGTATTTCGGGACGAACGACTTCTATCCGTTTGTCAGGGCCGAAGTCCGTCGCTTTGACCCGGTTATGTACGGTGTCCTCCGGCAGGCATGGTCCGGGCCGCACGCCGCGAGGGATGCGACGAAATCCCGATAGTGTTCAAGCAGGGGTAATATCGATTCAGGTTACCGCGTCGGTCTCGGTAACCGGTTTTTCCTCGGTTTCCCTTACCGCGCTCGGCGGCGCATCCTTGACGGGGGATTCCGGCCGGGGCGCGGCGGGGGTTTCCAGGTCCTGCACCAACTCTTCGGGGGAAGACCGGTCCGCCGCGGCCGCACCTTCCGTCTCTTCGGATACAGACGATCTGACGGCCTTGTAGAGAAAGTAGGTCGTCAGTATCAGGAATATGGCGACCTGGCCGATATTTTTCGGCTCCGCAATCCTGGTGCCCCGCACAAAGTGAGAGAGTACGAGTATGACGGCCATGCCGCCGCACAGCAACGCCAGCAGTGAAGCCTGCATCCTTTCAGTCAGCAACGGGCCTTGGCCTTTGGAACCGGAACTCTCCTTCGAATCCATGCGTGTTCTCCTTAATCGTGTTCAAGCAGGTATAATAGTTATAAAAGATTTATGATAAGCGATTAATGTATCTTACCTGAATTATAGGCGCTGAGAGCACCCATGCCAAACCTGATTTATCATAATTGTACTTTTTTTTTGCCCTTTTTTCTACCTTCTCCAAGGTGCGCAGACGACCACGCGGCTAACTCACACTTTTCGTACAACAGGTGATCAGCGAGGGGGTATCATCCAGAGGGGGGTCGGCGTTTTTTCACTCGTCAGATACAGCGTTTTTCCGTCCGGCCCGTAACAGATACTCTCTCCCTGCTTCCGGGCCGGCATGGAAAGGGTCCGCGGCGTGCCGGAGAAAGCGTCGGCCCAGCTCCGGTGTTCCGGACGGGTGTACAGGTAGGCCCGGAAATAGGTGAGAATGACCGCCCGGCGGCCGTCGGGAGAGATGTCCATGGCAGTGGGAAGCACCATCTTCAGCGCGGCAATTTTTTTGATCGCCCGGCAGGTGGTTTTGCCGGGTTCCGGCAGCGGCAGGGCGTACACGGCGGGATTCGCGTACGTCTTGGAAACCAGCATGATCTGTTTGCCCGCCGTGTCGACAGCCACCGACTCGCAGTCGCGCGGTTTGTCGGGAAAAGAAAATGCAACGACGGACCGGGGGACGACAGTGTCGCGAATCGTTCGCGTCGCCGGTTTCAGTTCGGGTTCGGGGATAAGGTACAGGATGCTCGACTTCCTGCGGCGGGAATTGTTTCCCGTGTCGGCCGCCAGGAGCAGGGGAACCGGCCCGTCGGTCTCCGGGAGTGTGAACGAGCAGAGGTCCTCGCAATCGATGAATTCCGCCCCTGCCACCGTGATTTCCGCCACGGAATCGCCTCTTTCATTGAAGGCGTAGAGCCGCGATTCGTCGCCGGAGTCGTTGTGCGTCCAGAAGATCCCCTCGTTTCTCCGCGAGCAGGCGATGCCGCTGCTTTCGTCGATACGTACATTCCTGAGCGTGGCGACCTGTTTCGGCTCGCCGTACGTGATCGCCCCGGTATCTTCGGCCGTGTCGATGCCCGCGGCGGCGACCGCCGGTGACACCAGCACGAGATATGTTATTATCACTTGGACCATGCGATTGATTCCGATTCTGCGGCCATTATTGTATATGCCGAATCGCGTTGGGGGAACGAATAACGTCGCCCGTCCGCGCTGTTGTCTGTTTTGGCGGTCGGTTATTGTACCCCGGTCGCACGGGAATGGGTATAATGGCCCGCTTTTCAGCCGGCGGCGGAAACCGCGGCATGTTCATCGTTTCGGAGAAACGACAGAGAGGATTCATGGAAAGACGCACCATCAGAAACGTGGCGATTATCGCCCACGTCGACCACGGCAAGACGACGCTGGTCGACCAGCTCCTGCGGCAGAGCGGACAGTTCCGCGACGGCGAGCTGTCCGGGGAATGCATTCTGGACAGCAACGACCTGGAACGCGAGCGGGGCATCACGATACTCTCCAAGAACTGCGCGATCGATTACACCGACTGCAACGGGGATCGCTACCACGTCAACATCGTCGACACCCCCGGGCACGCGGATTTCTCGGGGGAGGTCGAGCGGGTGCTGTCCATGGCCGACGGCGTCCTGCTCCTGGTCGATGCCTTTGAAGGCGTGATGCCCCAGACACGGTACGTCCTGGGCAAGGCCCTGGAGGCCTCCCTCGATCCGATCGTGGTGATCAACAAGATGGACCGCCCCGGCCGGCGGGCACACCGCGTTCACGAGGAGATGTTCGACCTGCTGGTTGAACTCGGCGCCGACGACGGCGCGCTCGATTTCCCCACGCTGTACGCCTCCGGGAAACACGGCTGGGCCACGGCCGACGAAGCGGCGGCGGACGATCCGCCGGCGTCCGGGGACGTTCACGAACTCTTCGACGCGATTATCAGGCACGTGCCCGTCCCGGATTTCGATCGCGCCGCGCCCCTGCAGGCGCAGATCATGACGCTGGATCACTCCGCGTACGTCGGCCGGATCGGCATCGGGCGGGTATTCGCCGGGCAACTCGCCGCCGGCAGCGATGTCGCGGTTATCGACCGGTCCGGCGGAACGGTCACCCGGCGGGTTTCGGAACTCTTCGTGTTCGACAAGCTCGGCCGCCGGAAGGTCGAGGTCGTCGATACCGGCGACCTGTTCGCGGTCGTCGGAATCGACCCGATCGACATCGGCGATACGCTTGCCGACCCGGCGCATCCGGCCGCCCTCCCGGCGGTACGCATCGACGAACCGACGCTCCACATGACCTTTCGCATCAACGACGGGCCGTTTTCCGGACGGGAGGGGCGGTACGTCACCAACCGTCAGCTTCGAGACCGTTTGGGCCGGGAACTGCAGTCCAACGTCGCGCTGCGGGTGGAGGACCGCGGCGACGCGTTCGACGTCTCGGGGCGCGGCCTGCTGCACCTCGGCATTCTCCTCGAGAATATGCGGCGGGAGGGATACGAGCTGTGCGTCGGCAAACCCGCGGTGATCTTCCACGTCGGCGCAAACGGCGAACGGCTGGAGCCCTTCGAGCGCCTCGTGGTCGAGGTGCCGACCGCCCAGGTCGGGCCGGTGATGCAACTGGTCGGGGAGCGGGGCGCCGAGATGGTGCATATGGATACGATTACGGACATGACCAAGCTGGCATTCATCATCACCGCGCGGGGACTGATCGGCCTGCGCGGCCGGCTGCTGTCCGCGACGCAGGGAGCGGCGGTCGTGCACCACCGGTTCGAGCGGTACGGCGCGCTCGGCGGCGAACTGCCCCGGCGGCAGACGGGGGTGCTGATCGCCACCGAGCGGGGGACGGTGACGTTACACGCCCTCGATTCCCTGGCCGACCGGGGGGTGATGTTCGTCGAGCCGGGCGAAGAGGTCTACGGGGGACAGATCGTCGGGGAACACTGCCGGGCGAACGACCTGCCGGCGAACGTCGCGAAGAAGAAGGCCCTGACGAATGTCCGTTCAAGCACCAAGGAGGCCACCGTGACGCTGAAGGCGCCCCGGAAGCTGACGCTCGAGGCGGCGCTGGAATACATCGAGGAGGACGAGCTTGTCGAGATCACCCCCGCCGCGATCCGGCTCCGCAAGACGCTGCTGAAGGAGGGCGAGCGGCGCCGCAGCGCCCGCGGAAAGAGCAGGTGAGCCGCCGTCATGCGCGGCGGCCCGGAACCCTGCCGGCCGAATTGTTCAGCAGGCCCTACTTTATCCGGTAGACCTGCCCGCGGAGGCGGAGGACCAGTTCTTCGTGGGGGGCCTGCGATGAGAGGATCCGGTTTTCCTCTGCGGTATTGGCCTTGACCAGGTCGAAGTACTTCTCGCCGTACCGCTCGACCGTTTCGATCTTCGCTGTCTCGGAGAGATCGACGTCGGAGGCGTTTGCCGCCACCCATACCCGCCCGCGGCGGTAGATCGCCTGGTTGCCGATGTTACGGACCGCCGCGACGCTTTCCTTTTTTTCCGCCTCGTAGGCCGTGCGGGACGAGTGGCCGAACAGCCGCGCACCGCCGCCCTTCCCGGCCGCTTCGCCCGCCGGCGCCGGCGCGGCGTCCGCGACCATCTTGTCGGCGCGGTTGAGGGACTGCCGCGTCATCGCGCCCATCTGGGCCTCCGCCCCGTCGCCGGCCTTCGCCAGGGGCGCGATGCCCGCCTTCGCCCGGCGGCGGACGATGTCTTCCTCGTGCAGCACGGTCGTCTCGTCGGCCAGAAAGCTGGTGTAGGGGGTCATGATCCCGTACCGCTTGCTGAGGGAGATCAGCTCGTCGACGAGTTCGTCGCTCTCCCCGTTGAGTTGGATCTGGTCCATGAGATACCCCACCCGGCGGACCGCCCAGATCTTCTCCACGAACGACCGGCTCGGCCGGCCGGCCCCGGCGTCGAACTGCACGTTGTATTCGAAGACGCGTTTTGTGCCCAGGTACGTGCCGGTGATCACGAGCTGGGTCACCCGGCCGCCGTCGTCGCCGCGGGGGAGTTTTTTCGCGTCCTTCGCCCGGTAGCGCCCGGCCACCACCAACTGATCGCCGTCGAAGAGGTCGCCGATGTTACGCGGGTAGGTGTCCCGGGTCTTGACACCGGTAATCTCGATAGCCAGGTTGGTCACCACGGGGTTTTTGATCTTCCGGTAGAGCGACGAGATCTTCGACTCGACCGACTCCTTCGGCTTCACGTAATCGCTGCGTCCCTCGTGATCGATGACCAGCTTGTCGAGCAGCTTGATATTCACGTCGTATCCCACGCCGAAGGCGAAGAGCCGCGCGCCGCAGGTGTTCGTCTTTTTCGCGTTGCGGAGTATCTCCGCGGTGTCGGTGGTGCCGATGGTCGGCTTGCCGTCGGTCAGGAAGATAATGTACTTCGGCCGATCGTCTTTCCTGTCCGCGTTCCACTGGCACATCGCCTCGCGGATCGCGGCGTCGATCGCCGTCCCCCCGCCGGCGTCCGTCGCGTCGACCTCTTCGAGGGCGATGTCCACCTTTTCCCGCGTGGCCGGCACCGGGTTCTTGAAGACCGGGTCGACCGTGTCGCTGTAGGGGATCACGTTGAACCGGTCGTCCTCGTTGAGGTGTCCGAGGACGAATCTCACCGCCGACTTCGCCTGGCGGATCTTCGTGCCGGACATCGAGCCGCTCCGGTCGATCACGACCAGGAGGTCCTTGGGTATGACGGGCACCTTTTTCCCCAGGTTCGGGTTGGGGCTGACCAGCATCAGGTAGTAGCCGTCATCCGCGCCGTCCGGCAGGGAGGTCAGCAGGGAGGTCCCGACGTCGGCGCCCGCGGCACGGTAGAATAACTGGAAGTCGGTCGTGGGCAGGGCGTCCTTTTCCCGGTACTCGACGATCACGTGGTTCGGGGATTTCCTCGTGCAGTCGATCTCGTGGCTCGGCGAGTAGACCGTCGTGATATCGGCTGTTGTCTTTATGTCCGTGGTCACCCTGACGTCGGCGATCTTTTTGGCCGAAAACTTCTCGGTGTTCAGCGGGTACCAGACCTCGACGGTCTTGTTGTCCTGTGTGCAGACGGACGTGTAGGTCACCTGCACCCTGACCGGTTTGCCCGGATCGAGGGGAAATGCCCGGGTCCGGTACAGGCCGAATCCCGCGTATTCCAGGAGGGCGGGGTCCTTTTTCTTCCGGACGATCTCCTCGTAGATCTTCCGGGCCTCGTCGGCGTCCAGGAGCTTCGCGGCGTATTCCTTGCCGTCGACGATCATCGTCATCGAATCGATCGCCGCGCCGGGGGGAACCGGGAAGAGGTATTCGACCTCGATCATGCCCCTGCCGGTGTTGCTGAATTTCTGGTCGATGGCAACCGACGCGACCTGGTCCCTGACGCGTATGTCGACCCGGTGGTAGTCGACCGCCCAGTGCCCCCTGACCCTGATCTCGGGCCTGACGGGGACGATGAGGCCGTCGGCGTCGGCAGAAAGGACGGGAACGAGCAGCCCCGCGGCCGCAGCGATAAGCGATATGAACAGCCGGTGTCGTGACATGATTCTTCCTCCGCATGCCGTGTATTGTTGACCGAGTCTACCCGTTACGACGACCGCGGGGAAAAAATGTTCCCTATTTTTCCGGGCGGGTACAATAAATATATGAGAATGATACAATCGTTTCCGCCGGGCAGGCGGTAACGGCCGGTATTCATTCAGCAGGTATCACCCACGGACGGGAAGACGATGATCCATTCGGCACCGGATACGCAGCGGAAACTCTCGATGCTCTCCAACGACGCCCGCTACGACCTCGCCTGCGCATGCGGCACCGGCGACGACGACCGCCGCCACCGCGCCGGCGGGGGGGAGCGCTGGGTCTACCCGGTGGCCCTTCCCGACGGCGGCCGGAGCGTGCTGTTCAAGACGCTGATGTCCAACGCCTGCAGGAACGACTGCCGGTACTGTCCCCTCCGGGAGGGGGTGGACACCCGGCGGTGCACGCTGCTGCCGGACGAGGCGGCGCGGGTGTTCATGGCCTACCGGCGCGCCGGGAAGGTCTTCGGACTGTTCCTGAGCAGCGGGGTGGCCGGCTCGCCGGACCGGGCGATGCAGCGGATGAACGACACCGTCAGGATCCTCCGCGAGCGGGAGGGGTTTCGCGGCTATGTCCACCTGAAGGTGATACCCGGCTGCGCCGACGAGGCGATCAGGGAGGCGGTTGCGCTGGCCGGCGCGGTCTCCCTGAATATCGAAACCGCCGGCGAGCAGCACTTCCGGGCACTGTCGGAGAAGAAGGACTACCTGCGGGACATCGTCCGGCCGATCAAGCTGATCGGCGCGCTGACCGCGAAGGGCTCGCGCTACGCGCGGGTCAAGCAGACCACGCAGTTCGTGGTGGGCGCCGGCGAGGAAACCGACCGGGATATCGTCCGCTATGCCGGCCGGCTGTACGCGGGGCTCCGGCTGCACCGGGTCTACTTCAGCGCCTACCAGCGGGGGCTTGGCGACCCGCGCCTGCCCGCCGAGCGGGCCGGCGGCCCGGGCGGCGACACCCTGACGCGCGAACACCGGCTCTACCAGGCCGACTGGCTCCTGCGCAAATACGGCTACGGGGCCGGGGAGATCCCGTTCAACGAAAGCGGAAACCTCCGCCTGGATATCGATCCGAAGGAGCACTGGGCCCGGGTGCACCCGGAGCGGTTTCCCGTCGACGCCAACGCGGCCGGCGAGAAAGAACTGCTGCGGGTGCCCGGTCTCGGCCCGGTGACCGTCGGGCGGATGCTCAGTTGGCGGCAACGGGGCCGGCTCCGCTCGATCAGGGATATCGGCCGGCCGGGAAAGCGGCTGCGCGCGGCCGAGCCGTACCTGGTGTTCTGAGGGACGGCGATTTCGGCGTGCCCGACGCGGCCGGCGTTTCGATCGTATTTCCCTTGGCCGCGGTCATGCGCGCGTGACATAAGCCGGCCGATGTGTCGTTCTTGTCACAGTATGACCGTCGTTTCGGCCGCTGATCGTCCATACCACGGACCGTATTTACATGCCGGGCCCGGCGCGCAAACCCTCTACCGCCTGAAGGGGATCGCCATGTTGCCGTTAATGTCCTTGTCCGCGACCGCCACGTAGAGCATGACCGGCCGGCCGTCGTCGTCGGCCAGTGTGAACGGGCGCTCGAACCGCTCAGGCGTCCACGTCGCAGATCGTCGCCGCGTCGCGGAGCGACCGGACGATGTCCTTTTTGGCGGGAACGAACTCGTGGGCCACGTACCCGGTGAAGCCGGTCTCCAGGATCGCCCGGCAGATGGGGGCGTAGTTGAGTTCCTGGGAGCCGTCGATCTCGTGGCGTCCGGGATTTCCGCCGGTGTGGTAGTGGCAGAACCACCGATGGTTGTTCCGGATGGTCCGGATGATGTCGCCCTCCATGATCTGGGCGTGGTAGATGTCGTAGAGGATCTTGATATAGGGGGAATTGACCGCCGAGACGATCTTCACGCAGTACGGCGTGTTGTCGCCGAGGTAATCCTTGTGGTCGACCCTGCTGTTGAGGTACTCGATCGCGAGCATCACCTTGTTTTCCTCGGCGATCGGCTTGCACCGCCGGAGGCAGGCGATGGAGTTCTCGATCGCCTCCTCGTCGGACATGCCCCGCCGGTTGCCGAAGAAGGTAATGACGTTGGGCACGCCCTCCGCGGCCGCCTTCGGCATGTTCTTTTCGAGTGCCCTGACGATTTTGTCGTGATTTTTCCTGTCCTGGAGCCCGTTGGGGATCGACCCGGCGCCGACGCTGCCCATCGTCGGCACGAGCCCGTGATCACGGACCATCTTCCAGTCCTTCGTGCCCAGCAGGTCGATGCCGACGAGGCCGATGTTCGTGCAGGCCGTGCAGAGTTCTTCGAGCGACAGCTTTTTGTAACACCACCGCGAGACGGACTGCTTGATCCTGCCGACCGTCACTGCCCGGCCCTGTTCGGCCGCCGCGGCCGGTGTGGATTCCAGGGCGCCGGCGGCGGCCGCCGCGCCTCCGGCCGCCAGTGCGTTGCGTCGTGTGATTTTCGCCATTACATGTCTCCCGTTCCCGGCCGCCGCACGGCCGTGTTACGCGTTTTTTTTCTTTTTATGTTTCCTGTTTTTCTTCTTTCGTTTCTTCGGTTTCGCTGCGGCCGCCCACGGCCGCCGGCGATACCGACCAGGGTGATGAATCGTTTCATGCGAATGCTTCTGAAAAAAGAGTGTGTAGAACTGCTGCGGTTCACCATGAGAACATTGTAAGCACTGTTTCCCCGGAATGAAAGCGATTCGCACAGCCGGGCCGCTTCTTATTTCTCGCTGTTCAGTTTCTCGAGCTTGGGTTCGATGACCGTCCGGCAGTAGGGGGCCGTGCGATTGTTCTTGAAGTAGTCCTGGTGGTAATCCTCGGCGGGGTAAAACGTCTTCGCCGGCACGATCTCCGTGACGACCGGGCGTTTGAGCTTTCCGGACGCGTCGAGTTCCTTTTTCGCCGCGACCGCGATCTTTTTCTGCTCCTCGTCGTGGTAGAAGATCGCGGAGCGGTACTGGGTCCCCGTGTCGGCGCCCTGGCGGTTGCGGGATGTCGGATCGTGCATTTTCCAGAACAGGCCCAGGAGTGTTTCGTAGGACACGACCGCGGGATCGTACGCGATCTGTGCGACCTCCGCGTGGCCGGTTCGGCCGGTGCAGACCTGCCGGTAGGTCGGGTCGGGGGTCTTCCCCCCCATGTAGCCGGAGGTGACCTTTTTGACGCCCGCGATGCCCTCGAAGACGGCCTCCGTGCACCAGAAACAGCCGGCGCCGAAGGTGGCCTTCGCCGTCTTGGATTCGGCCCCGGCGGGCACGAAGTCGAGGGCCGCGGAGTTGATGCAGTAGCGGAGCCCCGTGGGCTTCGGACCGTCCTCGAAGACGTGCCCGAGGTGGGCGTCGCATCGCGCGCAGCGTACTTCCTTGCGGACCATGCCGTGGCCCTTGTCGACGCGGAACGTCACGTGTTTTTCATTGCAGGGCTGGAAGTAGCTCGGCCACCCGGAACCCGAGTCGAACTTGGCGTCGGACGTGAAGAGTTCCAGGCCGCAGCAGACGCAGGTGTACGTTCCCTCCGCGTGGTGGTCCCAGTACGTGCCGCTGAAGGCCGGCTCCGTGCCGCACTGGCGGGTGACGTTGAACTGCATGTCGTTGAGTTGCTTTTGCCACTCGGCGTCGGTCTTGTTTATCTTCGTCATCTTTTCGGTCCCGCCTGTCTTTTCCGCGTCTTCGTCATTTCCGGCCGTCCCGCCGTTCCCGGCGTGCCGGGACGCGGAGCACGCCGGGAGGACGGCCGCGACGGCGATAAGGGCTATTGTTCTGTTCATGTCAATCTCCTCCCGTCCCTCTATTCTATACGCCCGGACCGGTAATTTCGGGCACGGTTGCGTGTTTGCCGGGCGTTATTCCCCGCTGTCGTTGCTGTCGATCATTTCCAGCGACGCGGCCAGTTCATCCGTCCGCTTGCCGAAGGTGTCGAGCGCGCCGGCGACGACCGCCGGGTCCCGCAGGTCGACGCCCGCATCGGCCAGGATATCCAGGGGATCTTTGCCGCACCCGGCCTTCAGGAAACCGCGGTACCGGTCAACTGCTGCCGAATCTCCGGACAGGATCCGCGCGCAGAATGCCTGCGCCGCCGCGTAACCGGTGGCGTACTTGTAGACGTAGAAATTGTAGTAGAAGTGGGGGATCCGCGCCCACTCCCGCCCGATCCGTTCGTCGGCCGCGACGCCCGGCCCGTGGTATTCGTCGACGAGCCGGCGGTAGTGCTCCGACAGGACGTCGGCGGTCAGGGCGCCGCCGTCCTCCACGATGCGGTGGATCTCCTTCTCGAACTCCGCGAACATGGTCTGGCGGAAGACGGTCCCTCTGAAGCCGTTGCACACGTGGTGCAACAGGTAGGCCCTGAGCCGGGGATCGTCGGCGGTCTGGAGCAGGTAATCCAAAAGCAGTCCCTCGTTGACGGTCGACGCGACCTCGGCCACGAGTATCCGGTACTCCGCGTAGAGATGGGACCGGGTGCTGTTGGAAAACCAGGAGTGCAGGGAGTGCCCGAGTTCATGGGCCAGCGTGAAGGCGGAACTCAGTGTGGGCTGGTAGTTCATGAGCATGTAGGGCGGACTGTCGTAGCAACCGGATGAATAGGCCCCCGACCGCTTGCCCCGGTTCTCGTAGACGTCGATCCACCGCTCCGAAAAGGCGCGGTCGACCACCCGGCAATATTCCTCGCCCAGCGGCTCGACCGCCTGCCTGACCCATTCCTGCGCCTGCTCCCAGGGGACCGTCATGTCGAAATCGGGGACGATCGGCACGTAGAGGTCGTAGATATCCAGCTTCTCGATGCCGAGCTGCCGCCGCCGCAGGTCGATGTACCGGTTGAAGGCCGGGAAGCCCCCCCGGACGGCGGCGATCAGGCCGTCGTAGACCGCGGGCTCGACGTTATCGTCGTGCAGGGAGGCGGCCATGGCCGATTCGAAATTGCGGACCCGGGCATTGAATATCCGCTTTCGCGTGTCGCCGTCCAGCGTCGCCGCCAGGGTGTTTTTCACCGTCTCGTAGGTGTCGTACATCGCGCCGAACGCGGCGGCGCGGACGGCCCGGTCCCGGGATTCCTGGAAGGTGATGAAGTTGCCGTGGGTCAGCTCGACCGCCGCGCCCTTCTCGTTTTTCACGGCCGGGAAGGTCAGGTCGGCGTTGCTGAGCATGGAGAAGGCCTGCGCGGCCGTCCCGAGCGGCTCGGCGGCGAGGGAGAGGAGGCGCTCCTCCTTTTCCGAGAGGGTATGGGGCTTGTCGCGGCGGATCAGTTCCATCTCCCGGCCGTAGGGGGCCATCGCGGAATCGGCGGTGAGTTCGTCGAGCCGCTCGTCGGGTATGGCCAGAATCTCGGGTCGAATCCAGGAGAGCCGCGCCGAGAGATCCGCGATTTTGCTCATGGTCCGGGATTTCATGGCGGCGCAGGTCGCGTTCGCGGTATCCTCGTCGGCCCGGAGGTGGACGTACGCGTAGAGCCGCTCGATCTCGCGCGCCACGTCATCTTCGATCCGCAGGGCCGCGGCGAGGTTGTCCGCCGACGCGGCGAGTTTGCCGCGCAGCGGCTCGAGCGGTTCGTCGACGGCGTCGACCCGGGCGAAGGCCCTCTCCCAGGCCTCGTCATTCTCGAAGAGGGGACTCAGGTCCCAGGTGTGTTCGGCGGGAATCTCGGCGCGGGTCTTCTGTTTCTCGGTCATGATGTTCATGTACCATATGCGGGGAATCAGAAAAAGGGGTCAGAACTGCTTTCTTGCGTAAAACAGCAAGATCAGCACTATTTTCTTGGCGGGGATATCTGTTTATGGTAATTTCCCGAGATGCCGCGACCGTTACGACCGATTGAAAAAGGGTTGATCTATCATGTGATAAACCGCGGGAACAATTCCCAGGGTGTCTTTCACTCAAATGAGGACTTTGCGGCATTTTTGCGGTCCATGCGGGATCTCAAGACGCGTCGAACATTTGAGTTATACGGTTACTGCCTGATGTCGAATCACATTTTCATCTTCTGATCAAGCCGCTGGAAGCGACGATCAGCCGTCTTATGCAGAGCCTGCTGGTTTCTCACACGCATCGTTACCACCGCCATCACAATTCGGGTGGCCACGTCTGGCAGGGACGCTTCAAGAGCCCCGTGATACAGAATGACGATCACCTGCTCACCGTGTTGAGATATATTGAAGCAAATCCCGTGAGTGCCGGGATCGTTGAACATGCCGGCGATTATGAATGGAGCAGTTTTGCAGATCACGGCCTGGGATCACCCATGGATTTACTGGATCCGGTGTTGCCGTATGAACAGATGGCGAAGGATGCGGATACTCGTCGAAAAAAATGGCATAAATACGTACACCAACGACCCTCTAAAAAAGAGTTACAGGAAATTCGTCGCAGCATTGAGACGGGTTTGCCGTACGGTACCGCGAGTTGGATCAAGGCGCTGAGTCGAAAAGTGAAACTTGATCTGACTATTCGCCCTCGCGGCCGTCCGAGGAAAGCATCGAGCGGGTACAAAGGGCGTAAACAATAACTGTTAATTTCAATCCTATCTCCCGTCACCATGGTGATTTAAGTGACTGTTAAGAATTTCAGAGTCCGCGCCGCTAAAGAACCGGCGCCACTAATCCGGCGGAACCTTCGCCCCTCTCGCCAAACGGCTTCCATGGCAGGCCGGTACCCGAAGCCTAGCCACGGGCTTCTCGTGGCCAGCGGTTCAGCTTTTGTAAATCACCGATCAGTTCGACTTGCGGCTTTATTGCCTACTCGATTTGCGACAGCCGGCGAAGTCGAATCGCGTCGGCTTGGACGTGGCCTCCCGCCGACTCGGTCTTCACGATGATTTCCGCATTGTCGGCCGGCGCAAAGTGGAACGTTCCGATCTGGTTCCATTTCCCACCGCCGCGACGTTGGTTTATCACGAGCGTCTGGTGGCCGCTGGCGTGAATCACCTCGATCGGAACTTGCTCGCCGTATTGGATCGGGCTGCTGATCTGGTTGATCCAACGCAGATCGACGGCGTAGCGACCGGCTTGTGGGATCTCGGGCGTGAACCCGACGTGGCCGCCGGAGTCGGGTCGAGCGAGGAGCAAGTCGTGCCCGACGAATCCTCCAGGCGGCGATGCAACCGGCTCCCATTGTCCGACCACGCGGACGCGATCTTCGTCCGTATTGTCCAGGTATACGATGTTGTCGCCGAGCGAGTCGAACGCGGTGTAGAGGTCAGCGTGACCGATGTGGCCATTACGCGTTTCGACTCCGCGGGTTTCCCGAACGCGATCGGTTCCGCCGTTGACCAGCGCGGCGGAAAAACTCGCATTCTCAGTGACATACCGCGGCCCACGCGTGGCGGCTCCGACGTGAAGTGCCCCGAGCAACTCGGTTCGGCCACCGTTGCGGGTCACGATGTGCGTCCCGTCGTCCTCGGTCTTGAAACCAAGAATCCAGACGTCACCGCCGTCGTTGACGAGTTTCGCTTTAACCTCTGGCCGGTCTTCGATGTCTCCTTCGATATCCAGCTGGCGCGCCCAAACGTTCTGTTCTTTGAACACGACGGGCGCGCCGACCACGTCTTCGACAAACACGTCGCCAACGCCCGGACGCGCGGCGCGATAGGTCCATCCGAGCAGGTGGCGAAACACGGCGGTGCGGTGACCGTCGTGCTCGTAGGTGATTCCGCCTCCCTGGAGACGTTCGATGGTGACTGGCTCGGGTCCGTCGCCCACGATGCGAACGGTGCCGCGTCCACCCAGGTGGGCTTCGGTGCCGAGCAACCGGTGGACGTCGCCGTCGAGCGTGATTGTCCCGTCGACGCGCCAGGTGCCCCGCGGTAGATGAATGGTGGTCGCGCCGGAATCGAGTGCTGCTTGGATCGCCTCGGTGTCGTCCTGGCCATCGTCGGCCTTGCCGCCGTGGCGGTGCGGGCCATCCCATCGGGAAAAATTATCTACTGTCGCTGCCTCCGGCGCGTTGCGGACAGGCAATCGCAGCGATTGGTCCGGCGAGGGGAATAGCTCGGCCGGCCCGCCTCTGCGGCTATTCGCGGAACCGTTCGCCCAATACTCTTCGACCGACTGGCCGTCGAGCGACCCGTTGCCGCGATACCCGATCTGGCTGTTTTGCAAGGCTCGGCCGAATCCGGGCGTTCGGACGTCACGGACAAACGTTGCCTTTTGGTTTTGAATCGCGGCCGTCTCGGCCGCCGCCGTGCCGCTGCCTTTGAGCACCGCATCGACGAGCAGAAACTTGCCTTGGCCGCTGCCGGGCAATTTCCAGGGCGCGTTCCAGATTGCGGGGACGTTGCCGAACGAACGGACGCGGTGGGCGAAGACCGATTGAGACGCTTCGTTGACCCAGCCTTTGTTGGTCTGTTCACGGAGAGTGATGTCTTCAAACGTCTGGCTCGCGGTCTGCCATGCGGACCAAATCCCGACCTGGAAGCCGACGATCTCGACGTTCCTCACCAACAGCGGCCCGACTTCGTCGCTGTGCCGCAGATCCAACCCGACCCGGCCGGACCGATCGGCAGAGCGGATCGTGACGTTAGCGACGGTTCCTTGATTGGAAGCGTTGAACTTGAGTCCGGTCGCGTTCGGGTTCCCGCGACCGATGTCGATGGTGAGATTGCGGACGGCGTTGCGGAAGAATTGGGCGGGACCGGATCGGTAGTCGATGACCGCGTCGCGATGATCGAGGTCGTCGACGAGTTTCAAAATCGTCCGCTGCCGGTCCTGGCCCTGAAAAATGTTTCGTTTGGTCACGCCGTCGTCACGGGCCGGCCGCAGCGTCTCGGATATCAGGTAGGTCCCGGCGGGGAAATAGAAGACGTGGTTGCCGGACGGGTGCTCGTCCAACGCCCGCTGGATCGCCGCGGTGTCATCGGCCCCATCGTCCGGCAGTGCCCCGTAGTCGGTCACGTTCACAACGCCGCTGTCGCGAGGGAAGACAACTTCGGCCACTGTCGGGACGTTGTTCACGGCGGTCAGCAAAGCTGCCACAACCATCGCGTGGCAATATCGGCGTCGTTTCGGGTTCATCAGCTGCCTGCCAGTTCGGGCGTATCGTTCAACCAAAAGCCACCATGTTAGCTCCTTGGGCCGATCGAATCAGCCGCTGCGGGTCGATCAGATCATCGTCGCGAGCAAGTGTTTGACCACCGGGACGGATAGACTATTGCCCAGCAATCGGTATGGTGCTCGCCAATCCATCGATTCGGGCCACCAGAAGTCGCTCCGAAACCCCATCAGTCTGGCGATTTCGCGGGGTGCGAATCGTCGGACTTTCCCGGATCGGGAATTGCGAAGATAAGATTCGGCGCGAAACGGGCTGGTGCCGTAGGCGGACGTGAAACAACCGGCAACCGCGTGACTGTTAATTTCAATCCTATCTCCCGTCACCATGGTGATTTAAGTGTAACATAAAATAGACTATGGGACGTTCCGGTCGCGGGGTGGTGGCCGTTTTGGCCATGAACCGGCGACCTATATGATTCTACCCCCCGGTTCCCCCAGATCAAGCAATGTACCGGAAAATAGAAACGCGAGAATAGGGGGCTCGCGCCGTCAATCCGACGGCACTGGTCAGCTATCTTCAGTCACCGATGCCCGCGCTAGTGTCCGGGTCGAGCCGTTCTCGCTCCTCGAGAATCCGGTGCCGCATGTGCTCCGGGAGTGCCAATCGCCGCTGGAAGTAGGTGTGTTCGTCGAAGCGAAGGTTGTTATGCTTGAAGAGCGGCCGGTCGATGTCCCGGCTCAGGTCGCAGTCGAATCGAACCAGGATCGACTCGTTCATGCTGCCACCCCCGTCCGGGTTCACATGGCACAGGCCCCAGGTGATACCCCGTCCGTCGCCGTTGTCGGCAAACGCGTCGGGAATGAAGGGTCCCGGCGCGATCGGCGGTACCTGCAACAGGGCCATGATTTGGAAATTCATACCGTCGGGAGCCCATTGGACGGTGTTCTTCTCCGGACCGTCGAGGCTGACCAACGCCGCCACGCCTTGCTTCCACGGCCACATGCACGTTTCATGGCCGGAGTTGATCACCGGATTGAGCGGCGATTTCTCGAACGGCCCGAGCGGGTCGTCGGAAATCGCCAGGCCTTGCATCCGTATGATGTTTTTGCCGCCCCGCTTTTGACCCGGCGACCCTTTGTAGTACAGGTGGATTCTGCCCTTGTAGATCAACGGGAAGGGATCGTGAATGCAGGCACAATCCCAGTCTTCCGCGCCGCCGGGTTCCAGAACGGGCCGTCCCAGGGAGCGCCACGGGCCGCCGGGTGCATCCGCCTCGGCCACGGTGACCGGACAGGAATCACCGCCTCGAATGAGTTTGCTATACGCCTGGTAGTAAAGGTAATACTTGCCCCTCCAAATCAATACGTCGGGCGTGCAATTCGAACGCCAACCGAACTGACCCTTGGGCGGACGTTTGACAGCCGCTCCCTGTTCGGTCCAATGGAAGCCGTCCTTACTGGTGGCATACCAGATCTCGGCCAGGTCCCAGTCCATGGAAGGTACTTCATCGGTAGCTCTTTGCGGCCCGGCAGGCGGCGCCACCGTGCGGCGGCACGTGTACCAGACGTAGTACGTGCCGTCGATCTTCAGCACTTTGCTCGGGTCCCGCCGCGAGACGTTTGGCTCGCGAGAAAGGCCTTCGATCCGCGAGTACTTGAAGTTGCTGAACAACTCGTTGTCGCGGTCTTCATACGGATTCCACACGTCGTACATTCGGGCCATGGCCGCGCTGAGCGGCCGGTCCGTGGGCTTCTCCAGAGGGATCTCGGCCGGAAAGGGTTTTGCCGGAACGGCCTCGTCGGCGTGTAACACAGCCGGCCAAACCAGCCAGATTGCGGTAGTCAGCAGAGCCGCTTGGGATTGCCTCATGGGGTTTTCCTCCGTATCTCGTACACCTCACCCGGCTTTGTCGGAAACGTATTGGCGCAAAATTCGGTTGGATTTTGCTCATGCTACAGCCTTTTTGACCA
>CAZLBC010000063.1:7498-27566 GCA_964557575.1 uncultured Planctomycetaceae bacterium | reverse complement strand
GCCGGGGCTGATATACACCGAATCATCGACGCTGAACCCCGAGTGGGGCCAGGCCTTCATCTGGGCGACTGCTTCCTCACTGATAACGCCGCGTTGCAGGAACAGTTGGAATATCCGTTCCTCCCATATACGCAGGATAAGGCCGTCGGGCAAACGGAAGATCTCCCGGAACCGGCCGCCGGGTTCAAATACGCCCGTGGTGACGACGGCGTGGATGTGGGGGTGCCAGTTCAGCAGCGTCCCGAATGTCTGTATCGACAGGACGATGCCGGGTTTAAAATCTCCCTGTCCGGTATACCGGGCGAAGGCCTCCGTGACGGCCGCGGCGGCCGCGGCGGCCATCGGGGAGACAAGCGACCAGTCCCGGCGGGGGTAGATACGCAACCGTTTCGGTATCGTCAATACCACCTGCCGGTGGCCGACCGGTGCGCAGACGTTTTCGGCGACGTGCATGCCGGTCATGAGCGTCCGCTTCCGGTGGCAGCTCGGGCAGGTACACCGCTGCTTGCAGGAGAACGCAACCAGCTTACTGCTTCCGCAGCGCCCGCAGCGGATGCGGGCGAATCCCTCCCGCGGGTCGCCGCAGTCCAGGTATTTCTCGATCGAGCGGTCGATGTGGCGGCGATGAGGCGTCTTCTCGCCAGCGGCCGAGCACTGGTATTGCCTGAAGTGGCCGGTCAGGAGGCGGTGGAGGGCGGTGGTGCGGGACTCCCGCGGGCGGTAGAGGGCGGACGCGGCGGTGTCGGCGTGTCGCACCGGGGTAAGGCACGCGGTGGGCATAGGCGGCTGATATCCTCGCGGTCGACAAAAACACGAAGCACGAATCCGTTCCCCTGGGGCATAGTCCTTTTAACGAGAGATGGTACCGGCTTGCCGGGCCGGTGTCAAACAGAAGCCTAACATATATGAACCGGTTGATCTCGGCGGCCGTCCCCGTTGGTGTCTCGTCACCGTACCCCGGTCTGCAGGCGGCCGTCTACCGCCCGGAACGATCACGAAAAGGTACCTGACCCCGTTTACCGTCGTTTCGTGCGGTCACCCCGGCAGGTCGCGGGGGCGGGTGAGGCTCGAGCACTCGGCGGGGGGTATCCGCATGTCCATGGGGCTGCCGTGGTCGTCGTGGTCGAGGTATTCGCCGGCGCCGCCGGCGGCGCGGCCGAGGGCGAAACCGAGAAAGGCGCAGTTCTGCACGCGCGTCACCGAGAGCCGCTTCTCCCGCAGGCCCCGCCAGCAGATCGCCAGCCATACCGCCGCGATGGCGGCGTCCATGTTGACCGCCCAGACGTTCCGCGACACGCCCTCGTCGAACAGCGCCCGCGCCAGGTGGTGGTAGAAATCGAGGAAGATGTTCCTGCCCCCCGCCGACTCGACCGCCGCGGCGATCTCCCGTTCCCGGGGGTCGTAGTTGACGTCGTGGTCGTTGAACACCGGGTGGCCGAGACAGGGGATGCGCATATAGGTGACGCCCGCCTCCTTGGCCGCCTCCTTTCGCTTTCTGAAATCGGCGGCGAAGTCGGCGGCCAGTTGTTCCGGGTCCACGGGCGGCGCGGCGCCGTAGGGGTCCGCCAGGTCCGTCTCGGCAAAGTTCTTCAGGAGGAACTTGACGCCCCGGCGGCCGTTGCCGCCGTGGACGTCGCCCATCGCCGCGAGCGCCGCGATCATCGCGGTGTTGGGGGGGTTGCCCGCCGATGCCGAGAGCTTGGCGGCCTGGGCCGAGATGGTCCCCGGTCCGTTGGTCAGCGACCCGGTCAGGCACATCTCCACGAGGCGGGCTTCGAAGTCATGCCGGGGCAGTTCCCCGGTCCAGTAGAGGATCAGGGCGCGCCCGAACGACCCGCCGGACATGAGGCCGGTCAGGGGATAGCCGAATACCCGCTGGCCGGACGCGTCGAGGGACGAGGCGTGCGAGGCGTTGCGCATGTCGCGGGGGGCGGGTGCGAGCCCCAGTGTCGACTTCGCGTGCTTGGTGAAGTGGTACCCGTAGGGTTCGGGGATTATTCCCGGCGAGAGCAGCAGCCGGGAGGGCAGGACGGCCGCGAGTGTTCCGAAGTCGACGAACCACGGGTTGAGCCTGAGCTTCCCGGAGGCGGGAAAATCGCGCTGGAGCCCGCGTGCCGCGTATATCCCCATCGCCGCTTCCGGGATGTGATGCAGGGCGGTCACGCGGATCCCCTTTTCGGCCTTCTTTCCGCCGCCGCCGTTGAACATGCCGGGTTCGAAGGGGCCGGTGCCGAAGTACTCGTCGAAGGCCGCCATCTTTCCGGTGGCGCTGGTCTGCGGCCCCTCGACGACGGCCCCGGCGTGGCCGAGGGAGACGTTCTGCTTCTCGGTGAGCGTCCCCGCGACGTAGACGACCAGCGGCGTGTCGAAGTCGCTTTCCCGCATCCACGCGATCGCCTCCTGCTCGTAGCGGCCGCCCGGTTCGACGTAGAGAACGACCAGTTCCGTCTCCTCGCTGCGGCCGGCGAGCTGCAGCAGTTCCTTCAGGGGCGTCATGATCAGGATATCCTTGCCCGTGGATATCCCGCAGTGGGTCCCGATGCCGCAGGGGAGGAGGTAAGAGGCGATCGTGTTCACCATGTTCCCGGAATTCGAGATGATCGTCACCCCGCCCGGCCTGAAGCACTCGGCGGGCGCCGTGCCGCCCACCGCGCCCACCCGCACCCCGTGGTGGGCGTTGATCGCGCCGAGGGTGTTGCACCCGATGACGTCGACGTTGGCATCGCCGCAGATCGACCGTATCTTCGCCGTGACCTCGATGGACACGTGCTCGGTGATGATGAAGATGGTGCGGAGTTCCCGGCTGCCGTGCTTGATGACCTCCTTGACGTCGCCGTACACCGCTTCCGGGGGCGAATAGATCACCGCCTTGGTCGGCTGCCGGTTGGGGGGGAGGCGACGATAGAGTTCCTCGCAGGAGCCGAAGACGGGAACCGGTTCGCCGCCCGGTACCTTCAGCGTCTCGCCGGCGTGTCCCAGGGCCCAGCCGCCGACGATGTTGCCGCAGTACTTCTGGGAGACCGCGGTTACCTGCGCGGCCTCCCGGCCGGTGATGTTGCTGACGGCGACCCGGTCGCCCTTTTTCAGCAGCCCGGACAGTTTATTGGCCCGCATCGGCGCCCTCCTCCCGGCCGTCGAGAAAACGCGCCAGCCTCGCGGCGTACTCCGCGACCAGGGTAATCGGCGTGTCGTGTCCGAACATCACGTGGGGAAGCCGCAGCGATTCCAGCTTTTCCCGCATCGCTATGAACCCGGGCACCATCCCCGGCCCGCCGCGGCCGATGACCACGGGGATCTCCCGCCGGCCCCGCTGCTCGAAGTGATCGGACAGGGCGTCGCCGACGGCCTTGAAGGTCACGTCGATCGCCGTGTTGTTCGCCTTGCCGCCGAGTATCAGCATGAGTGCGGCCGTCGGCAGGTAGTGGTCGAAGCAGCGCCGCGCGGTGCCGTACATCCGTTCGTAGGGGGGGTTGCCGCCGAAGTCGGACAGGAAGATCGGGCTGCCGCCGGCGGTGTAGAGCGTCTCGCAGATAATCGTGCTCGCGCCGCCGCCGAACAGGAGCGGCAGGATCAGCCGGCCGCCGAGGTCGCTGACGTGGGCCTGCCCCCGGTAGCTGGCCCGGTTCCACTCGTGCATCTCCTCCTCGAACTCCGTGACGGTTTCCGGGTACTCGGGAAAATCGAGATCGGGGTTTTTGAGCTTGTAGTTCGCCTCGTCGAAGATGCCCTTGAAGTCGCACGCCCAGGGCCGGCCGTCGGGATCGATCCGCCAGGGGTTGACCTCGCACATCCGCTGGCCGGTCGATATGAACATGTCCCAGAGATTCACGAACGTGCGGGACAGGACGGATACCAGTGCTCCCGGGCACCCGAGGGCGGTCAGGACGTCCGAGACCTCGTAGGCGTCCAGGCCCTTGAAGACGTCGACGGGAATCGTCCGCTTGTCGTCCGCGCCGACGGACTCGATGTCGACGCCGCCCTTCATTGAGAGGGTGAACGCGGGACCGAGAAAGCGCGAGTCGTAGGTGATGGCCGTGTAGACCTGGCGGTCCGACGGCACGAACCGCGTGAGGTAGGCCGTCCGGGCCTGTCTGCCGCCGACCTCCACCGCGGCCGTCCGCTTCAGCGCCGCCAGCGCTTCCGGGGCGTTGTCGACGACGGTGATCGCGCCCGCCTTTCCCCGCCCGCCCGACATGATGTCCGGCTTGACCACGCCCTTCCCGCCCCATCGCTCCAGTGCCTCGCGGACCACGGCCCGCGAAATGCCGGCCTCGAGGTGTTCCGGGACGGGGAGATCGAAACGGTGGGCGAGTTGCCGGAGGAACGTCAGTTCTGTGATGCGGGTGGACATGGATACGTACCTTCGCGATCCTTTGTATTTTATCGTCAGGAAACGAAGGGGAAATGAGAATTACAAAAATATTTATTCAGGTTAAGTCAAGAACATCGCCGCGTAACGCGCCGCCGGAATCCCGCGCCCGTCAGCCCGCCAGGGCCAGGGCGTGGACCGTGCCGTCGCTGGTTTTGATATACCCCGCGGTCCCCGCGAGCTTCAGCGACCCGCAGGACTTAATGCCCGCCTTGACCCACTTGCGCATGCCGGTCCGGGAATCGACCGCCACCAGGCGTCCGCCCCCGGTGGAATCCACGAAGTACGCGGTATCCTGCGCCAGGGTCAGCGGCCCGCAGCCGCCCGCGGGACGTGACCACAGCACCCGCCCGGTGCCGCCCGCCAGGGCGGCTATCTGCGTTCCCCGCAGGTAGACTTCATCGCCCGCCGCGATGATGCTGCGGACGGTGAACGCACTTGTGGACCAGGCGATTGCGCCGGAACCGGTGTCCATGCACAGTATTTCGGACGTGCCGGACGGTCCGGCCGCCGCCACGTACGCGGTGTCCCCGGCCAGCGCCAGGACGGGTCGCGACCACCCGCTCCCCGCGATTCCCAGCGGTTTTCTCCACACGATCCTCCCCGTGTCGGGATCGATGCGGTTCAGACACTCCGCGCCCGCGACGTACAGGTGTCCGCCGGCCGGGACCGGGCTCGACAGGAGGCCGGCGGGACGGGACTGCCGCCAGACCGGCTCCCCGGTCGCGGCGTCCAGCATGCGGACTTCGCCGCCCGACGCCCAGCAGACGCGCCCCGCCGCCATCGGCAGGGGCCGGGACGGGAGCGCGCGGGGGCCGGGGCCGTCGTCGCCGTACCGCCACAGCACGCGGCCGTCTTCCGCGGCGAGGGCCACCAGTTGGATCCGGCCTCCGGGACGGGACGAGAGACAGAAGACCCGCCGCCCGTCGGCGGCGAGGTACCCGCAGCCGGCGACCGCCGTCCGCCATGTCCCGTTTCCGTCGGCGGCGTCCAGGCACACCACGACATCCTCGCCGTCGCGGCTGTCGACCAGGTAGATCCTCCCGCCGGACAGTACCATCCGTTCGGCCGGCGAATCGGCGCCGTCGATCGTGGCGACGCTGATCCACAGTTCCCTGACGGCGGGCCCGGCGGCCGTCCCGCCGGTGCCGCCGCGGGGACGGACCGCCGACCAGAAAAACCACCCGCTCGCCGCGAAGAGCAGCGCGGCGGCCGCGGCGGCGACGTACCTGAAGACATCCGGGCCGGTCCGGGCCGGGGCATTTCCGGCGGCGGCCAGGATGCGCTCCCGGAGCGCCGGGGCCGCCGCGGTTTTTTCCGTCTCGCGGGCGATCCGTGCGACCAGCCGCGCGTACTCCCCCGCGCGGCGCCGGCATGCCGGGCACGACGCGAGGTGCGCCGCGCAGGCGGCCGCGGTCTCGGGATCGAGGCCGCCGAGTGCGTATTCTTCGATGCTGTGTTCGCATTCTTTGCAGTTCATGGTCATTGTCCCCTCCCGCTCACTGTTCGGTACGTTCACGACCCCGTTTCCGGGACAGGCGCCGCCGAAAAAACGATGGATCGCCCGGCTTTTTCATCCGGTTCTTCCGCCGTATCGGCCGACGCGGTCCCGCGAAGCCGGCGGAGTGCCCGCTGGGCCCGCTTCTTGGCGGCCTCCTCGGAGATGCCGAGGACCGCGGCGATGTCCGCGAACCGCATGTCCTCGACGATCCGCAGGACGAGGACCGACCGCAGGTCGACCGGGAGCCGGGACAGGTAGCGGTCGATTTCCGGCGCGTCGGATTCGGGCGGTTCAGATGCGGTGTCAACGATGTGGGCGTAGGCGGCGGTGTGTTTTTTCCTGCGGGCGTTCTTGCGGATCATGTCCACGCAGACATTCCGGAGGATCGTGTAAAACCAGTTGGAAAAGGTCTTGTCATCCCGGAAGCGGTCCGCCGATCCCAGCAGCCGCATGAACGCCTCCTGCGCCGCGTCCTCGGCAGCCGCGGCGTCGGCGAGGATCTGCCGCCCCACGGCGACGGCGGGGTCCAGGTACCGGTCCACCAGCGCCGCGAACGCCGCGCGATCGCGCCCGTCGCGGTAGGCGGCCATGAGGTCTTCGTCGGTTCGTTCTTTCACGTCGTTACCCGGTCACCGTCTCCCCCGGTATTTGCGCATTACCGCCCCCCGCCGGGCATATGATACCAGTGATCGCGCTTTCATCAACCGCGGTGTTCGATCGGCGCCGCGCCGAAAAGCGTGCGGGCGGTCCTGGAATAATCCCCCCCCGGCGGATACACTGCCTCCGAACACAGCAGTGCGGCGAGCCGTGAGAACTGGTAACTGAAAGGAACGAGATGGGAAAGCAATTCGACATTACCGAACTGGTCCGCGTGGCGGTCGCGGACGAGGAGGGCGGCATAGAGCTGTACAAGACGCTTGCCGAAAAGGCGCAGAACACGGGTCTGCAGGAGATGTTCCGCAGCCTTTCTGACATGGAGAAGGTCCACCGCGACCGTTTCCGGAAACTCCTCGACGGCCTGGGGAGCGCGGAGGCCGGCGGCGTCTATCCCGACGAGTACGTCGATTACCTGGAGGCCCTCTCGACCGGCGGGGGCGGATCGAATGCCGCCGCGCAGGTCGAGTCCTGCGACGGCGACCCGGACATGATTGACCTGGCGATGCAATTCGAGCGGGAGCAGCTCCAACTGCAGCAGGATATCGGCGACCTGATGGGCGACCGGCACGGGGATATCATCAACGAGGTGATCGCCGAGGAGCGGAGCCACCTTGTCCGGCTCTCCCGCGCGAAACAGGAGATCTTCGGCGGGTAACCGGCGGCGGTCAGCTCCGGAGGTGCCAGGGTTCCCGCATCGGGCGGCGCAGCATGCGCCGGGCCTCCTGGTCGCCGATGATCTCCTCCGCGGTCGGATCCCAGCGGATCGTGCGGTTCAGGCGGGTGCAGATGTTTCCGAGGTGGGCAATTGTGTCGCTCCGTACCGCGACATCGATCGGCGAAACCGTTTTTCGCCGGCTTTTGACGCAGTCGAGAAAGTTGCGCTGGTGGCCCGGGCTCGCCTCCAGGTGTAACTCCCCGGGGCCGATGCGGGAACGCAGCAGCGACTTCGGTCGGGCGTCGATATGGCCGCGGCGAACGTAGACCCACCCCGCGGTACCGTGAAAAACCACGCCCTGCTTGTTCTGGCCGTTGTCGGTGTAGATCATTTCCACGCCGTCGGCGTAGACCGCCCGGATGTTCCAGCGCGTCGCGCAGTCGGCCAGGCCGTCCGGCGGAAACCGGGCGGTCCCCGCGACCGTTACCGGGCCGGTGTGGTCCGTACCGTGGCCCCACTGGGCGATATCCAGGTGGTGAATGCCCCAGTAGCCGCCGATGCCGCCCAGGCAGTAATCTGAGATGTGATACCAGATACTGTAGCTTTCCTTCCGCGTCCAGGGCCGGCAGCGATGATACGTGTACGGTGCCCACGGTGCGGGACCGAGCCACATCTCGTAATCGAGGCCGTGCGGGACCGGCTGGGTCGGTTGATTGGGAAAATCGAAATCGTGCGGCACACCGACCGCGATGGTTTTCAGTTTGCCGATGCGCCCGTTGCGCACCAGTTCGCAGCCGAACCGGAAATTACGGGCCGACCGCTGCTGGGTTCCCCACTGGAAAACCGTTCCGTACCGGTGGCAGGCGCTGCGCAGCGCGGTATCTTCGGCGAGGCTCAACCCCAGGGCTTTCTCGGTGTATATGTCCTTGCCGCCGGCCACCGCCTCCAGTGAATGCAGTACGTGCCAGTTGTCCGGCGATGCTATGCAGACGGCATCGATATCCTCCCGGTTGCACAGTTCCCGGAAATCGTTGTACGCGGCACAGCCGGTGCCGCGGTAATGCCGGTCCACGGTGCTTTTCATCCGTTCGCGCTGGTGCGCGAAGACGTCGCACACGGCGACCACCCGGACGTCCCGCTGCTGCAGGAATGTCTTCGTGAGGGCCGTGCCGCGGTTTCCCAGCCCGATGCTTCCCACAACGATCCGTTCGCTCGGGGCCGGCCGGCGGCCGTTTCCGAGGGCGGATGCGGGGACGAACCGGGGCAGCGCCGCGGCGGCCAGGGCCGACGTCATGAACTGCCGGCGCGACGGGTTTCTGCGGTTCCCTTGTGCCATGGCCGCTGCGCTCCAATCGACACACTCCCGGCGGAGTGTCGCACCGACAACAGTACCATGCCCCGCGGGACTTGTGAAGTACCGGCCGGCACCGGTGTGCGGTTCCGGGAGCGGGACTGCGGAGCGCCCTTGCAATGCGCCGTCCGCCTCCGTAGCATTCATGTAACCCCACTGTCCGTCGATCGCCCGGCCGAACCCGTTACCCGGAAGGAGAACCGCGTGACCCTTTTGGCGATGAATGAATGGTACGCGACGCTGCGGCGGCCGCCGCTGACGCCGCCGGACTGGGTATTCTCCCCGGTCTGGACGGTGCTCTACGTGTCCATCGCGGTCGCGATCGTCCTCTATTACCGCTCCCCCCGGAAAACGCGGGTCGCGCTGACCACGGCGGTGCTGATCGCCCACATCGCCGCCAACATCGCGTGGACGTTCCTGTTTTTCGGCCTCCGCTCGCCGGCGGCCGCGCTGGCGGACATCGTATTCCTCGACCTGTCCCTGGTCGCGATCATCGTCCTGTTTTGGCGGGCCGGCCGGGCGGCCGCCCTCCTCCTCGTGCCCTGCCTGCTCTGGATCCTGTTCGCCACCTATCTGAACGCCGGGTTCCTGCTGCTGAACTGACAACCGGCCGGGAACCGCCGGCCGGACGGAAGGAGCAAACACCATGAGTCGCATCACCGCCGCGTGTGCCGCCGTAACGATAACCGCCGTCCTCGTCCCCGGCCCGCCGGCCCGCGCGGGGGAGAGGGCAGAAAAGGACGCCGCCCTCCGGGCCGCGCTGGAACTGGCCCTGGAGCCCCCGCGGATCAACACGCAGCCCGGGGAGGCGTACGCCGACGAACACCGCGATTTCAACATGATCATCGGCGCCGACCAAACGCCCGGCGGGCGGATCTGGACGGCCTGGGTCTCGGGCGGCGACAGCGACGAGGCCTGCTTCGTCCTCGCGACCAGCGACGACGAGGCAGAGACGTGGTCCGGTCCGCGGGTGGTGATCGACCCGGAAAATCATTCCTCCGGCCTGCGGCGGCGGACGCTGGTGGGGAACCTCTGGACCGACCCGCGGGGCCGGCTCTGGCTCTTCTTCGACCAGTCGATCGGGTTCTTCGACGGCCGCGCGGGCGACTGGTACACCCGGTGCGACAACCCTGACGCCGCCCGCCCGGCGTGGACGAAACCGGTGCGGATCTGGCACGGCTGCACGCTCCAGAAGCCGGTGGTCCTGGGCTCGGGGGACTGGCTGCTGCCGGTCTCCCTCTGGCAGCGCTATTTCAACCCGCGCGCGGGCCGGGAGATCTTCGCCGGCCTCGACGATGACCGGAAGGCGTGGGTGTTCGCCAGTGCGGACGGCGGGGCGACCTGGACGAAGCGCGGCGGGGTCCGGTTTCCGCACTTCAATTTCGACGAGCACATGATCGTGGAGCTGAAGGACGGGCGGTTGTGGATGACGGCCCGGACCCGCAAGGGGATCTACGAGACCTTCTCGGGCGACGGGGGAAGGACGTGGGCGCCCCCGGCGCCGTCGGCGATCGTGAACACCCCGGCGCGGCACTTTGTCCGCCGCCTCGCATCGGGGCGCATCCTCCTGGTCAAAAACGGGCCGATCGACCGCAACGTCGGGCGGCACCGGTTGACGGCCTTCCTGTCCGCGGACGAGGGGAAGACCTGGGCGGGCGGGCTCGCCCTGGAGGGCCGCGAGCGGCGGTGCACCTATCCCGACGGCTTCCAGGCCCCCGGCGGCCGGATCTTCATCGTCTACGACCACGAGCGTGGCGACCCCCGCAACGGGCCGCCCGAAAAACAGGCCCGCGAAATCCTGATGGCCCGGTTCACCGAGCGGGACGTCCTGGCGAAAAAAATCGTCTCCGGCGGCTCCCGCCTGCGGATCCTGGTCAACAAGGCCACGGGTAACCATTGATTCATATCACGATTATCAAGGCGAAAATGCGACTGCGGTGTGCATACGCATATTTATGTGATATATAATATGCGTTGACATATTATTTTAATATGCTAGTATGCGTACATGCGAACCACGGTGGATATAGACGATGCGATTATGGCGGAGTTGCGGGAACGCGCCCATCGCCGGCACACCTCGCTGAAGGCGGTTGTCAACGAGGCACTGCGCACGGCCGTTGCCGGCGGCGAGGCCGCCGGCGCCGAGCCGTATACCTGTCCCGCCTTTGCCATGGGAGCATGCCGGCACGCGGGGTTCGACATGGACAAGGCCCTCCGTATCGCCGGTGCCGTGGAGGACGCGGAGATCGCCCGGAAACTGGAACTGCGTAAGTGAAGATCATCGATCTCAACCTGCTCCTGTACGCGATCAACCGGGACAGCCCGGCGCACCCGCGGGCGAAGCCGTGGCTGGAGGAAACGCTGTCGGGCGGGGACCTGGTCGGCCTGCCGTGGGTCGTGCTGCTGGGTTTTCTCCGGATTACCACGAACCCGCGGGTCGTTGCGCGTCCCCTCTCCGGCGCCGCGTCCATGGATGTCGTCGACGGCTGGTTGCAGCGTCCCGGCGTCCGGGTCGTCTGCCCGGGGGACCGCCACTGGTCGATACTCAGGCAGTTGCTTCGGGAATGCGGGACGGCGGGCAACCTGACCACCGACGCCCACCTCGCCGCGCTCGCCGTCGAACACGGGTGCGAACTCTGCTCGACCGATGCCGACTTTGCCCGGTTCGGCAGCCTGCGCTGGCACAATCCCCTGGCGAAACGAGACGACGCGTAGATAGTGTTGATACCGTTTCATCGTTACCGGTGCCGTCGCGTGTTCAGCCGCCGGTAACCGCGGCGGGCCCCCTGGCGCTCTTCAGCGAAGCGAGGATCTCCTCTTCGCGGACGGCCATCGATTCCAGCCGGCCGCCGGCCTCCGCGACCAGCACCGATTTCCCGCGGACCACCACCAGGACCCAGTACCCGAACGTGGTCCCCTCCGACTTGAGGTTGAATTGCATGAGCGTGCCCGCGTCCCCTCCGTCCGTCGTGACATCACTGCTGTCGGTGAGCGCGTAGCCCCGCCCGGTCATGTTGTTTTCGATCGCCCGGGTCCAGAATGCCGCGGTCCCGTTTTTGTAGTTCGGTTCCGTCCGGCAGCCCAGGACGACCCCGTCGGAGGAGATGCCCCGCAGGCCGTAGCCGGAACCGCGTTCTTCCACCGCCACGAATGCCGGGGGCAGGTCCATCGCGATCTCGCAGCCCGCCGCCGTGAAACAGCAGGCCGCCGCGAGCAACAGGGTGGTGCGTGTGCAGTGCATGGTCGGTCCTCACTTGTTGAAAAGGGTGTCGCCGTTGAACCGCGTCAGGCGGTTCAGGCCGAGTTCGTCGAGCCAGCGAAACGGCAGCGTGAGCCGCAGTCGCGGCGGCTCGTAACTGACGGTCGGGGTGAAGGCGAGAACGATTCGCGAATAGGCGATGCGGTTCGCCAGCAGCCGCATCCTGCCGGTGAGCGTGTCTATTTCCGCCTGCAGTTCCTTCAGCTTGGTTTCGATGGCGACCGCCTGCTTGATCTCCTCGGTCTTTTTCAGGAGTTCCCGCAGCCGCGTCGCCAGGGCCTTCGCGTTCTGAAGCCGGATCCTGAGGTCGTAAAACCGCTCGGTGACGTCGTCTACCTGTATGGTCTTGTCCGTGATCGTGCCGATCACGCCGATTGCCGCGACCGCGTCCCGGAACCGGTCGGCGGGCACGCGGACGACCGTCGCCTTCGACGAGGTCTTCTCGAGGTACCCGCCGAGTTCCTCTGCCATTGCCACGGCCCGCTTCTCGGCGGCGGCGGTGTCCTCGACGAGGAGAGCGAAGCTGGCTGAATAAATCCGCAGGCGGCCGTCGATGATCGCCTCCCTGACCTCCGGCGGGCGGGTCGGGGTTTCGCGGTCGTGGTGCACGGGGGCTGCCGCCCGGGGCCGGGCGAGGTGCGGCACCGGTTGGACGGCAGACTCCTCCTCGACCGCCTCGAGGGGGATGGCCTTCGACGAGTAGGAGGGGGCGGACGTGTCGAAATCCCGCCGGTCGGCCGCGCCGGGCGCCTCGAAAGAAGCCGGTACGCACTCGACGTTATGGCATCCCGGCGCCAGCGCCGCGAGGCCGATGATCGCCCGCATCAGGTTTCTCATGGTCGTTCTCCTGCGTCAAGGGTGTTGTTCTTGGTGGTTGATAGTCCCCCCCGGCCGGTCTGCGCAGAGAATTGACAAAAATAATGAAGATCATCGATCTCAACCTGCTCCTGTACGCGATCAACCGGGACAGCCCGGCGCACCCGCGGGCGAAGCCGTGGCTGGAGGAAACGCTGTCGGGCGGGGACCTGGTCGGCCTGCCGTGGGTCGGGGAGAAATTATGATGCGCCCATCCGACAATCGTCAGCGTGTCGAATGTTACCGTGCTTTTGAAATCAAGTCGCAGGTGATAGCGCTTTCCGCCGTCCTGGTCGTCCCAGTAGGTGTTCATGTCTCCATCGACCGCACCGGAAACACCGTGCCCCTGCGGCGGGATACTATCTTTACTGACCACCGCGGCACCCATCGCCAGGTTCTTCGATGTGCCGACAGCGTTCACCAGTAACTTGTGCGTAGAGGACAACGTGCCCCGGCGTCTGGATTTCCCGGAGGCCCCCCGTTTCAGAACGGCAGGTAGCCTGTGGCCTTTCGAAGGAGCTTGCCGGCACGTCCAACCGGGACTATGGGACGTATTGGCCGCGGGATAACGGCCGTTTTGGCCAAGACGTCACCGGGGTGGAGAGATACGTTTAATTTCCCTGTCGGTACGTCGATATCTCAATGCAAGATACTAGAGCTGGTTTCATAACTTCAATTTGGACTACAAGCGGCTCTTTTGCCGTCTGGCGGCGTCACGAAAACTCGACATATTTCCTTAATATGTCGTCGTTTCCGTTCCTTGCCAGATCGACAAAATACCTCGCTTTCGCTACCAAAGCAAGTTATGAAACCAGCTCTATCGAAAATACATGCCGGATAATCCGGTCGTGTCGGTTACGTTTTCGGGTTCCGCCCCCCCTCACGGCCGGGCCATCCCCGCCTTCCTGGCGGCGGCCTGCTCGGCCGCCCGGGTGCCGGGGTATTGCTCAAGCACCCGGTCGTAACGGTCGAGGGCGTCGGCGGTCCGGCCGAGCTTCTCGGCGCAGTAGCCGTACCAGAAGAGGCTCCCGGCGGCGTAGTCGGCCGCGCCGCCCTCCGCGAACCGCTCGACCAGGCCGGTCAGCATTCCCTCCGCCTCCGCGTATCGCAGGTCCATGACCAGGTCAACCGCCCGGCGGTAGTGCGCCTTGTCGTCATCGTCGACGGCGGCCGCGTCCCGCGTCGCGCCGGGTTGCTTCGTAGCCGAACCCTGCCACGGCATGGTGTTGCAGCCGGCGACGGCCGCGGCCAGCAAAAGGATGCCGTATGCGGACCTAGGCATGTGCGGCCTCCTCGAGGATGATCCCCGCTTCCAGCAGGAACGTATCCAGCGCGGACCCCGCCGGCACGATCTCGGCCACCTGCCGGATCCGCGCCGTCAGGCCGTCTTTCCGGAGCGTGGCCGCGAAGGACTTGACCGCGCCGGGGTCGCCGGCGTCGAGCATGTCGAGCCGGGTGAGGGCCGCCTCGATCCGGTCCAGCAACCGCACCATCTCCGGCGTGCCGTCCGCGCCGCGGAGCGCCGCGCAGCGGCGCAGGAGGTCGTTGTGCCGCGCCGCCGCCTGCAGGGCCGCCGCGCCCTCCAGGGAGGGGGCCGTGGCCGCCAGGTAGAGCGCGGCCGACCGCCGCCGCTGTGCGGCGCGCTTTTTGCGCGCCGTGGCGAGCTGCTCCTCCAGCCGCCGCGCGGCGATCTTCGCTGCGGCCAACTGTTTGTCGCGGGCCGCGAGTTTGACTTCGAGCGCGTCGATCCGCCGCTGCCGCGCGGCGAGGTCGTTCCGGTTTTTTTTCACCCGGTCTTCGACCGCGGTGAGGCGGTCGGCGAGCGCGCCGATTTCGCGGGCGTGGTTTTTCTTCAGGGCCGCGACCGCTGCGGCGCGGTCCTTCTCGAGGGCGGCGATCCGTTCGTCGTGCTTCCGCTTCAGTTCCTTCAGCGCGGCGGCGTGTTCTTCACGGAGGGTCTCGATGCGGCCCGCGTGTTTTTCCGCGAGGCGGTCGCGCTTATCGCGGTGCTCGTTTCGCAGCGTGTTCAGTTCCGCCGCGAGTTGGTCGGCGGCGGTCGTGTCCGGCGGTTTCGTCTCGACGACGTCCGCCTTTCGCGGGGAGATGACCCAGCCGATGCCGACGCCGGCCGCCAGCAGGGCCGCCGCCGCGGCCGCCGTCCACCGCGGGATCCTGCGGGGGGGCGGGGGGATTGCCGCCGGCGGGGGCGGCGGTGTATTCTCCACCGCTTCGGCCGCGCCGAGACGGGCCGTCAGCCGCTCGACCGTCTTCTCGAAGTCTTTTCCGTCCGTCTGCATGGTTACCAGTATATAGCGCCGCCGCCGGGCGCGGCGCAGGGTATATCAGTTCTTTTTTCTCATGCACGCGACGAGGAGGCCCATCGCCTCGTCGAGCCGGAGGCGGACCGTCGATTCCGGGATGCCGGTTTCGGTCGCGATGCCGCGGGTCGTCATGGCGTCGCGGTACCGCAGATCCACCAGCGCCCGGCGGTCTTCGTCCAGTTGCCCGATGCATTCCTTCAGCATACGCACTTCCTCCCGCGCCGCCGGGTCGTCGTCCGCGCCGGCCGCGAAGACCTCGCCGGCCAGGTGCGGGTCGAAGTCGCCGGGCCGCGCGACCTGCCGCCAGGCCTTCCGGGCCGCGTTCCGGGCGATCGCCCCCAGCCAGGTCGTGAAACCGCCCCGGGCCGGATCGAACGTTCCGATCGAGCGGAGCGTTTTCATGAAGACCTCCTGGGCCAGGTCGTCGGCGTCGTGGGACGAGAAACCGCTCCGGAGAAGGTAGGCCTTGACCCGGCGGCTGTGCCGTTCGTACAGGGCGGCGCCGGCGCCCCGGTCCCCGCCCCGGTATCGTGCCACCAGCCTGTTGTCGATTTCGCTCACGGCGGGTGTCCTCGTGCGCGGAAGCGGCGGCGTCAGTCCCCGATACCCTTTCCGGAACCGTTGTTGATGTTGGCAACGGCCTGCAGGAGATCGAGGAGCCTTCCCTGTTCCTTGATGCTGTACTTGGCGCTGGTCACCGACGACCCGATCCGCAGGGTGTAGGCGTGCTCGGGGAGGTGCTGGAACATGTACTCGTTCGACCAGTCGTCGCCGGCGGCGAAAATGAACCCCCAGTTGGTCTCCGCGAGGTAGGCGTGGAGCATCTTGCCCTTGTAGGCCTCGGCATTCTTGAGTTCGATCAGCCGCTCGCCTTCGTGCAACTGGAGGTTTTCCGTGGCGGTGAAGCTCTTGAGGTCGTCGATGAGTTCGCGCGAGCGTACCTCGCCGAGTTCCTTGACCGCGTTTTCGAAGTGCCAGATCAGGGAGTACTTCTTTTCGTCCACGTAGGAACCCGGCGTCCTGACCGTGTACTTCTCGAGCACCGGCCGGGCATCTTCTTTCCACTCGTTCGAGAGATTCTGCATGATCCGCCACTCGTCGTCCCGCCGGTAGGCCGCGTCGCTGGAGGCGATGAGATCGACGGGCGTCTCCGCGAACCACTTCTGCATGAGTTCCTGCTTGTTGTCGCTGATCACCACGACGGTATTCCGCTTGTTCCCGGCGAGGACGTCGAGCGTGTTCAGCACCGTCTTGCCGGGGGGCCTGCTGCGGCCGGCCTTCGGCAGCGGCACCAGGGTGCCGTTGTAGTCGAGAATCAGCAGCCGCCGGGAGGCCGTGTGGTAGTCGGCGAGCATCTGCGTTCTGACCTTCTCGGTGAAACGGCGGCTCCGGATCTCCTCCTGCCGGGCCTTGACGGTCTTCAGCCCCTCCATGAATTCCACCGACCACCGCAGGGCCGTGTTCCGCTGCAGGCGGGCCCGCATCCGCTTGAAGGAACCGGCCTGCTTCTTGTCCGGCATGGTGACCGCGGCGGCGAGGGCGGACACGAACCCCTCGGTGTCGTAGGGATTGATGAGGATGGCCTCGGACAGTTCGCGGGCGCCCCCCACGAACTCGCTCAGGACGACGATCCCGCGGTCGGCGTCCCGGGCGGCGAAGTACTCCTTGCTGATGAGGTTCATGCCGTCGCGCTTCGAGGCGACCAGGAGGATGTCCGCTATATTGTAGAGCGCGACGATCTCCTCGCGGGGCACGTGGCCGCAGTGGTATTCGATCGGTTGCCAGTCCCCGGTCTCGAACCGCTTGTTGCACGCCGCTATCTTCCGGGAGACGGTCCGCTTGAATGATGCCGAGGAGTTGTTCTGGTCCGGCGACGAGAAGAGCCTGATGTAGAACGTGACCTTCTCGCGGAATGTCGATTTCTTCTCGAAAAACCGCTCTATCGCGTCGATCTTGTTGACGATCCCCCGCGAGTAGTCGAGCCGGTCGATGGAAAGGACGACCGTGCTGTCGCCGGTTTCCCGCGCCAGCCGGTCGATCCGTTTGCGGACCTCGTCGCTCTTCCGAAGCGAGGCGTACTTGTTGAAGTCGACGCCCAGCGAGAACGAATCGGTGTGGACCAGGTGGTCGCCGACCATGATATTCCCCATCTTGCTCTCGTGCCCGAGGATGCGGAAGACGCTGCTCTGGAAGTGCCGGGTGTACTCGTAGATGTGAAATCCCACCAGGTCCGAACCGAGGACGCCCCGCAGCAACTCGTCGCGCCACGGGAGCATCCGGAACAGTTCGAACGACGGAAAGGGAATGTGCAGGAAGAACCCGATGGTCACGTCGGGGTGGTGTTCCCGGATCATCCGCGGCAGGAGCATCAGGTGATAGTCGTGAATCCACACGGTGTCGTTTGGCTTGATCGATTGTGCGATCTTGTCGTAGTACTGCCGGTTGAACTTTTTATACGCCTCCCACCATTCCTCCCGGAATGAGCAGCTCTCGGTGAAGTAGTGGAAGAGCGGCCAGAGGGTGTGGTTGCAGAAGGCCGCCGCGTCAGTGAGAATGTCGTCGTCCTTGAAAAAGAGGGGGTGCCAGCCGCGTTCCTTCAGCAGTTTCTTCCTGATGGCGTTTTTGTCGGCGGTCGTGCAGTCGTCCGGGGCGGGGCACCGGCCGAACCACACGCTGTCGTAGGCGCCGTAGATCGAGCCGATCGCGCTGCTGACGCCGCCGAAGTTATCCACCAGTTCGTGCCCCGTTCCCTTCTTCCGGGCGCAGACCGGGAGGGTGTTCGAGCAGAGCAGCAGCCGCCCGGCGTCTTCCTCCTCCAGCGGGGTGTACTTGTCGGTATTGTCGACCAGGGTGAAATTGGGGGTAACGAAGTAGTCGGTGCGGGGCCGGAGTTTCATCACCTCCTGGTGCTCTTTTTCCAGGACCTTGAAGCGGAACTCGTCGACCTTTTCCTTCTTCCGCTTGATCTGGGCCTGCTTCGTTTCGTGGTAGGTCAGGTCTATCAGGACGTTGATGTCCGCCGTGCAGTTGCACGCGTAGAGGCCCTCTATCAGGAGGACGTCGATGTCCTTGAAGTCGGTCACCAGCTTGTCTTCCTGGTTGGTGTACAGGTCGAGGAACGGCAGGGTGGTCGGCTTGCCCTCCCGGAACGCGCTGATGTTTTCTTCGAGGATCTCCCAGTTGATCTCGTGGAGGCCGACGGCGGACATGCCGTGCTTGTGCCGGTGCTCGCTCCGGCGGGCCGGCGGGACGTTGTAGTAGTTGTCCAGGTGCAGGATCTTCACCCGGTATCCTTCCGTGCCGAGCACCTTCCTGAGGGTCTCGGCGATCTCCGACTTGCCGGACCCGGACTCGCCGCCGATCGCGATCGTGATCTTTTCGAACTGCCGCTTGTTGACCTTGGCGGCCAGTTCCCGGGCGACCCGCTCGTGTTTCTGTTCGATAAGCAGTACATCGCCGATCATTGTGCGCCGTCCGTTTCGTTGATGGCCCGAAGGAAGTCCCTGAAACTCTGGGGCGTGGCCGTGCGGTAATTCGCGTCCGTCTCCTTGTCGCCGATCTTGACGGTGACGACCGCGTCGTCGTCGAAGTACAGCATCGTCTCGTCGGTCTTGTCGTCGCCGGCGCAGAGAACGAGGTCGTAGTCGTGCTCGTTCATGAAGCGGGCGACGGCCAGGCCCTTGCTGACGTGCTGGCTGTTGACTTCCACGATCTTCTGCCCCTGGTGAATGGAGACGGGAAGGTTCGAGATGGTCTCGGTCAGTTCGCCGATCAGGCTCGCGGCCTTCCACGCCCCGAACTCCGGGTCGGACTGCCGGTAGTGCCAGACGATCGCCGAGTGCTTTTCCTCGACGCTGCTGCCGGGGGTCGAGAAGGAGTAGAGCCGGAAGATGTCCAGTATGGTCTCCTTCCAGCCCAGGTCGATGTCGCCGGCCAGCGTTTTCCAGTCACCGCCGGCGGGCCGGAAGAAATACCCGTGTTCGCCGACGAGCGTGACGTTGAACCGGCCGAAATGTTTTTCCAGGAAATCCCGGTCGCGGCCGCTGACGATGTAGACGTCGAGATCGTCCCGCCGGTCGAATCGCCCGAAGGTATCGAGCAACTGCCGGGAGGGGACGGCGTCGGCGGGATTGTCGACGAATTCCCGCAGCGAGCCGTCGTAATCCAGGAAGAGTGCCTTCGCCGTCCCCGGTTCTCTGAACGCTTCGACGATCGAGGCGTCCAGGGAGCGGGTCGAGTCGCGAAACGCGCGGGCGGACTGTTCGAGGTCCCGGGTGAAGGAGGCGGCCCAGTAGCGGAAATCGTAGCCCTTGATACGCTCCAGCATGGACTGGAGCCGCCGCTGCTTTTCTTCCCCGGGCATCGTCAGGGCCCGGCTGATGGCGTTCGTCATCTCGTTGTTGTTATAGGGGTTGACCATCAGGGCGTTGAACAGCTCGTGGGACGCGCCGGCGAATTCGCTCAAAATCAGCACGCCGCTGTCGTCCTTCTTGCACGCCAGGTACTCCTTGGCGATCAGGTTCATGCCGTCCATCAGGGGGGTGACCAGCGCGGCGTCGGCGATGGTGTAGAGCGCGCAGAGCTGGCTGAAGGAGATCCACTTGTTGAGAAAGTGGATCGGGATGTTGTTGATGGTGGAGAACCGCCCGTTGATGCGTCCCACCGCGTGCTCGACGTCGTGCGTGAGGTGCTCGAATTCGTACAGTTCCTCCCGGGTGGGTATGGTCAGTATGATAAAGACCACCCGGTCGCGCCGGTCGGGGTTCTCCTTGAGAAACGTCTCGATGGCCATCAGTTTCTTGATGATGCCCTGGGAATAATCGAGGCGGTCGGCGGACAGCACGATCTTCTTGCCCTTGAAATTCTCCCGGTACTCGTCGATGAACCGCCGGCAGTCGTCGGATTGCATGACGCTGTTTATCAGGTCCCACTTGACCCCCACCGGGTACACCCCTATCTCCGTGATCGAGCCCTCGTGGTTGACCTGGTTGATTTCCGACTCGATCCCCAGCAGCCGCAGGACCGTGCTGCGGAAATGCCGCAGGTAGCCGAAGGTCTGAAACCCGATCAGGTCGGCCCCCAGCACGCCGGACAGGA
>CAZLBC010000063.1:0-7398 GCA_964557575.1 uncultured Planctomycetaceae bacterium | reverse complement strand
CAGAAGCCGTTGTAGTAGTGCGCTATCTCCTCCTGTTCGAGGAAGACCGGGATGTGCCGGTGTTCCCGCATCAGTTGCCGCGCTATCACCTCCCGCTTCCCGGCGGCGGGGGCCGGCGCGCCCGTCCACCCGATACGCGAGACCTCGTAGCTGGTCCCCTCCCCGTCGTCCACCGTGGACCCGAGTTCCGTGGAGGTTTGCTTCTTGTGAATGTCGTCCTCGGGAGACGGCAGTCGGCAGGAAACGTTGATGATGTGTTTCATGGTCGTTGGTCCCGGCGGGATCAGTCGAACAGCGACCGGTCGATCGCCTGTATGTCCGCGGCGTGAAAGTCCGCCTGCGGGCAGTCTTTCATGGGGCCGACGCCGAGGGCGAGCATGTTGCCGTTTTTGGCGGCCGCGACCCCCGCCGCGGCGTCCTCGATGACCAGGCACTCGGCCGGGGGGACGCCGATCATGGCGGCCGCCTTCAGGAAGACCTCCGGATCGGGCTTGCTGTTGGTGATGGTGGTGCCGTCGCTGACGGCGTCGCCGAAGATCTCGTCCAGGCCCGTCTGCTGCAGGATGAACCTGGTGTTCTTGCTCGACGAGCCGATCGCGATCCTGATGCCCTTCTCCTGAAGAAAGGAGATGAAGTCCATGACGCCCGGAAAGATCTCGTCGGGGGTCAGTTGCCGCAGGGACTCCCGGTAGAGATCGTTCTTGAATGCCGCCATCTCCTGCTTTTCTTCCTCGGTGTACTCCTTCTCGGCCCGCTCGAGGATGATAGCGAGACTCTCCATGCGGCTGACGCCGCGGAGCCGGTCGTTGATTTCCCGGTCGAAGTAGATGCCTTCCCGGTCGGCGAGCTGCTTCCAGGCGCGGTAGTGATAGTCGTCGGTCGAGAGGATGACCCCGTCGAGGTCGAAGATGACGCCATTGATATCTGCCATGGTTCAGGTTCCTTTCCTGGTGTCGATTAGAATCGATCCGGCGGTATTGTCAAAGGGATATCTCCACTTCCTCGCCCCGCGGCAGCTCGTGCGTGCGGCCGTTGACCGTCACCGCGGCCGCGGCGGGTGATGCGGCGCGGATCTTCACCGCGGACCGCTCGATGGCGACCGCGTAGCGCGTCCCCCTGACCTGGAAGGTGAATGCCAGCCGGTCCCAGTCCGCCGGCAGGTTCGGGGTCAGCGAGACCGGATCCTTCCACGGGTCCAGCCCGGCGTAGGACGAAAGCAGGGCCGTGACCGTCCCGGCCATCAGTCCCGCGTGTATGCCCTCCTTCGTGGTCCCGCCCTGGATGTCGTGGAGGTCGGCCTCCAGGGACTTGCGGTACCATTCGAGGGAGGTGTCCATGTCGCCGAGCATGGCCGCGACCCGCGAGTGGACCACCAGGCTCAGCGTGGAGCCGTGGGAAGTCCGCCGCAGGTAGTAGTCGTAGTTCTTCCGCAGCATGTCGTCGCTGAAGGCGAGCCCCAGGTCGGCGAACAGCGATTTGATGACTTCAATCGGCAGGACGTAGAAGAGCATCGTCAGGTCGCCCTGCTTGGTCAACTGGTAGTGGTCGGGACTCCGGCCCTCGGCCTTCAGGATGCGGTCCAGCCGGCCGATGTTGCCGTACTGTTCCCGGTAGTGGTCCCAGTCGAGTTCCTTGAGGTCGAGGAAGCCGTCGTACTGGGCGATGATGCCGTCCCGGACGGCCACGTTCAGCTTCCCGGTGATATCCCGCCACCGCGCGAGCGTCTCGTCGTTAAGCGCGAGTTTCTCCCGCAGTCGTGCGACGTCGTCGTCATCGAGTGCGTCAAGGGTTTCCAGTGCCCGCTCCAGGGTCCACGCCGCCATGACATTGGTGTAGGCGTTGTCCTTCAGGCCGCCGTGTTCCCCGTCCCGGGGCATCGTCTCGTGAAACTCGTTGGGTCCCATCACCCGGTGAATTTCGTAGCGGCCGGTCTCCTCGTTGTACGTGCACGCGCTGGCCCAGAAGGCGGCGATGTCGAGGAGCACCTCCGCCCCGTACGCCGCGAGAAACGCCCGGTCCCCGGTCACCCGGCAGTAGGTCCAGGTATTGTACGCCACGGCCAGTGAGATGTGGCGCTGCAGCGATGAATGGTCGGGGCCCCACTCCCCGGAGACGGGGTTGAGGTGGTAAATCTGGGTCTCCTCCCGCCCGTCGCTGCCGCTCTGCCAGGGGAACATGGCCCCGCGGTAGCCGTATTCCCGGGCGTACGCCCGGGCCTGATCCAGCCGGCGGTAGCGGTACATGAGGAAGGCCCGCGCGACGGCGGGGAAGTGGATGTTGTAGAAGGGGAAGGCGAACAGCTCGTCCCAGAAGATGTGGCCCCGGTAGGCCTCCCCGTGCAGCCCCCGCGCCGGCATCGCGGCGTCGATGTGCTCGTTGAACGGCGACGCGGTGGTCACCAGGTGGTAGGCGTGCAGCCGGATGACCCGCTGGGTGTGCTCGTCGCCCTCCACCCGGACGTCGATCCGGTCCCATATCTCCCGCCACGCCTCCCGGTGCTCGTCGATCAGGGCGGTCAGCGGGGGGGCGCCGTCCAGTTCCTTTCGCGCCGCCGCGGCCGGGTCGTCGACGCCCGCGTCGCGGGAGGTGCAGATCGCCACGGTCTTCTCCAGCGTCAGTTCCTCGCCTTCGGCGACCGCCACGGTGAATTCGGCGGCGGCGAGCCGGGGCCGGTGCATCACCTCCCGTTCGGGAGCCACCGGGTCGCCGTCGAGGGTGAAGGCGTGAGCGGCCCGCTCGGCGATCGCGATTTGGGACTGTGTCGTCCTGACGCCGAGGATCAGCGTGTCGCCGTCGTGATCTTCGAAATCGCGCGCCAGGTGAAGCTGGTTGAGCTGGGCGTACCGCTTGACCCCCTCGTTCTCGATGTCGCCGTTGAGGCCGCTGCAGACGATGATCCGCCCGGCGTAGTTTTCCGGGACGATGGTGTACCGGATGCCCGCGCAGTGCTCCCGGGCCATGCTCACGAACCGCGCGGACCTGATCGTCGTGATCTCACCGGTGGGGTGCTTCAGCCGGATCTCCCTGAGCAGCAGGCCCGCGACGAGATTCAGTTGCCGGCGGAACGCGAGTATCTCCCCCGCGGCGGTGTCGAACCACGCCCCGCCGGGCGTCCGGAACGTGATCTGCGTCCAGTCGGGGCAGTTGACGAAGTCCTCGTTCTCGATGTCCCGGTCGGCGACCCGGGAGACGAGCCGGTTGTAGACGCCGGCGATGTAGGTGCCGGGGTAGTGATGTTCGCCACTGAAGGCCTCCGCGAAGGCCCCCCGGCATCCGAGGTAGCCGTTGCCGGTCGTACAGAGGGCCTCGGCGTGTTTTTCGTGTTCGGGTTCGAACGTATTGCACTCGAGCGTCCACAGCGGATCGTCACAGAACATGGGCGGTTCCCTTACGTATCGCGGAAAAAAAGTTTCTGCCTCCGGGTGTATGACACAGGTCATCTTACCGGAGATTATAGGGATTTTCCGCGTTGCCGCAAATGGCGGCGGCGCACTTCATACCCCCCCCGGCCGGGTGTGCGCCCGCCTTCGTCCCCCGGTTATCGTCCGGCCGCCAGGAAACAGGATTAAACGGCACCGCTTGCCGGAAACGGTCGACACGTTCGAAATGCGATCGGGTCGTAATAGAGATATTGAGCTTTTGTCAATACAAAATACAATGTAGCAAGAACATGGGAGAGCAATTATGACGACACTGAAAATGGAATTTCCGGACATGGTGTTTGCCGCGACCCGGAATGATCCCGAACATTTTGCAAAGGAAATGCGCCTCGCCGCCGCCGTCACGTGGTATGAACAGGGGAGAATCTCGCAGGAAATAGCGGCGTGGATAGCAGGTCTTGACAGGACAGACTTCCTGATGGCTCTCGCCTCGATGCGCAAAGATTCGTTCTCCGTCGATTTTGATGACCTGGATACGGAGCTGTCACGTGGCTGACCTCGCGGTTATCAATGCCTCACCACTGATTTTCTTCAGCAGATCCGGTCACATGGCTATACTCCATCATTTTGCGGATCGCATACTGGTCCCGAAGCCGGTGGTCGATGAGATACGGGCGCGGGGCAAAGAAGATGTCACCGCACAATCGATCAGCCGGACAGATTGGCTTGAGGTCGCAGAAATCCCGCCAATCGCCGAGATAATCCAAAGTTGGGGACTTGGCGTCGGCGAATCGTCCGCTATTGCTCTGGCTCGTGAACATTCGTGTGAAGCAATCATCGACGACCTCGCCGGTCGCCGATGCGCCTCGTCACTCGGCGTTCCCCTCAGGGGGACTTTGGGAATAGTCCTTGCCGCAAAGAACCGCGGTGTCATTTCCCAAGCGCGCAGCGTCATGGAGGATATGATTCGACAAGGACTGTACCTGTCTCGTCACGTTCTCGATCGGGCGCTCAAGAAAGTCGGCGAATAGGCGCAACGCCGACATCTTTGCCGAAAGACACCGTTCTCCAGCCTTTTATGTTCAGGGATAAAAGGTATACCATCTCCCCGCCTACTTCAGTTCCTTGAAGCGGATGTCCTTGAACTCGGCCCACATCGGCTTGCCGGCGTGGAGCTGGAAAGCGAGGATGCCGTCGCGCAGCGCCCGCTCGGGGTGCTTGTCGACGCAGTCCATGATCAGCCGGCCGTTGAGGTAGTGCTGCAGGTGCGGCCCCTTCGCGATGATGACCACGTCGTTCCAGTCGTCGAGCTTGAAAAGCTTCTTGTATCCCTCGGCGTCGATCAGCGTGCCGACGATCTCCTTCTTGCCGTCCGGGCCCCAGGCCGTCTTGTCGCCGACGAGGGCCATGCGCCCGCGTTTGCCGCCCTCGGCGTAGATGAACCCGGAGACGCTGGGGAGCTTTTCCTGGTTGCGGATCTCGTGCTGGTAGCCCCGGACGACCCACTTGTTCCGGGCCTTGGTGATGTGTTTCGAGCGGTACTGGATGCCCGAGTTGTTCGTGGCGTTGCAGCGGAACGAGAGGCGCAGCTCGAAGTCCGTGGTCCTGCCTGCCTTCCAGATCAGGAAGGTGTTGCCCTTCGCGCGGGCCTCCTTGGTCGTCTCGCCGTGGATGGCCCCGTCTTTGACCGACCAGAGGCGGGGATCGCCGTCCCAGCCGGCGAGGTCCTTGCCGTTGAAGATCGGTTTCAGACCGGACTCGGGCGGGGCCTTGACGACCTCTTCGGCCACGCAGAATACGGCGGACAGCAACATGACGGCGATGAGCGTTACGGTGCGATGCATGATTGTCTCCTTGTTACCTGTGTATGAGCGTTTCGGTTCGGTTACACATACGGCCAACTGTTTCTTATACGCGCCGCCGGGGGCGGTGTCAAACGCCGGGCCGCGCCTACGCCCGCCGGGGCGCCGGTTGCCGCCACGAATGTCCGCCGGTCGATGTGTTCGGCCATGATATCATCTCCCGCCCCTCGTTTTTCAATGTGAAAACGGTTGTCGCGATCGATTGTATACCCCGCATGCCGGCGCGGCAAAAATATTTTTCCTCCTTGGCGCGGGGCGCCCGGGGGGCACAATAACAGGCGTATTATACGTGAAAGGCGAGCAATGATCTACATCGTCACCGCGCTCCGCGCCGAGGCCCGGCCCCTCGTCGAGCGGTTCGGCCTCGCGGAAACCGACGGCGGGCCGTTCGCGGTTTACCGCGGGACCGACGTCTCGCTGGCCGTCTCCGGGATCGGCAAGACCGCCGCCGCCGCGGCCGCCGCGCACCTGCTCACCGCCGGCGGCGCCGGGGAGGCCGACACGTGCGCCGATATCGGCATCTGCGGCAGCGCGGCGCCCGGGGACCGCGTCGGCGACCTGAAGGTCGTCGGGCGGATTGTCGACGCCGGCAGCGGGAAGAAACACCTCCTGCCCGGCCCGGGTGACCGTGCCGCCATCACCTGCGTCGACCGCCCGGCCGGCGAAGAGGACCGGGAGGCCCTCGCCGGGGGGCTGGTGGACATGGAATCGGCGGGATTCGTCGCCGCGGCCCGGCGGTTTCTCCCGGCGCACCGGATACACGTGTTGAAGGTCGTCTCGGACCTGCTCTCGAAGGAACTGCCCGACGAGGCGCATGTCTCGTCGCTGATCGCCGGCGCGCTCGACCGGATCTCCGCGATCCTTGCGGCGGGGAGGGAACCGTGACGCGATCCGCGGACAGGTACGAACAATGGTTCGCGAACCCGGACGCCTTCCCCGGCTTCGCGGGACTGCCGGCGGCGGACCGGGCGTTCATCCGCGACCGGGCGCGCGAATACCGCCTGACCTTCCAGCAGACCCGGCAGGTCGCGGAGATCGCCGTCGACCTCCGCATGTGGGACGAGGGCTGCATCGCGGACCGGTGGCCGGCGCCGCCGCCCGGTGCCGCCGGCAAACAGCGCGGGAAGGAGATCCTCGCGGCGCTCGCGGCCGTCCGCGATTGTCTGCGTGACACGCCCGGCGACTACGGGACCTTCACCCCGCCGCCGGCCGCGGCGGGGCCGGCGGTCGCGGTCGACCGCGACACGGTCCCGGGGTTCGGGCGGTGCCCGGTGGCCTCGCCGAAGACCCGCTGCTGCAACCTTCTGACGCTCGACGCGGTGGAGTCCTGCGGGTACGACTGCAGCTACTGCACGATCCAGTCCTTCTACCGCGGGGGCCGGGTCCGTATCGTCGGCGGCCTGAAAGAGAAGCTCGACGGCCTGCGCCTCGACCCCGGCGCGGTGTACCACGTGGGGACCGGGCAGTCCTCCGACTCGCTGATGTGGGGCAACCGGGCGGGGATCCTCGACGCCCTGGCGGCCTTCGCGCGGAAGAACCCCAACGTGATCCTGGAGCTGAAGACCAAGTCCGCCCGCGTCGACTACTTCATGCAGCGCGACGTCCCGCCCAACGTCCTCTGCACCTGGTCGCTGAACACCGACACGATCGTCGAGAACGAGGAGCGGCTGACGGCCGCCGCCGGCGAGCGGATCGCGGCCGCCCGGCGGGTCGCCGACCGGGGCGTCCTCGTCGGCTTCCACTTCCACCCGATCGTGCGGTACCGGGGCTGGCGCGCCGCGTACGGGCGGCTCTACCGGCGGGTGACCGACACCTTCGCGCCCGCGGAGGTGGCGATGGTGTCGTTCGGGACGCTGACCTACATCAGGCCGGTCGTCCGGCGGATCAGGCGGCGGGGTATCCGCACCCGGGCCCTCCGGATGCCCCTGGTCGAGGTCGCCGGGAAGCTGTCATACCCGGCGGCGGTCAAGGAGGAGCTGTTCGGCCACGCCCGGGAGTGTTTCGCCGCCTGGCGCGGGGAGGTCTTCTGCTACCTGTGCATGGAGCCGCCGGCACTGTGGGAGGCGGTGTTCGGGTTCGACTACGCGTCAAACGACGCGTTCGAGGCGGCGATGAAGGCCGCGTACCGGGAGAAGATCGACCGGGCGCGGGGGTGA
>CAZLBC010000062.1:0-28025 GCA_964557575.1 uncultured Planctomycetaceae bacterium | reverse complement strand
CCAACGGTGAACGATGCCAACAGCGGCAAATGGGCCGGACAGCCGGGTTTCCCGCGTCGCGATCACTGTTTTTCAGCGCAAAAAGGCTTCAGCGTTGAAATATCATCCCCCGGCTACAACGGCGTCAACTTCGGCTTCGAACAGAAGATCATCACGACAAATATCATTTTCCGTGATAACGGTGGGAAATGACGGAATAGCATTATTCTCCAGATAGTCGGCATATATCCACGCCGTTTCGGCTTCTTTGCAATACGCGATACAGCGGGTAACGTCGGACCATTGCATATTGTTTGATTCCAGTATCGCGGCGATAACCCGCATGGTCTGATCGATCTGCGCGGAAACAGTATCGATATGAACGGTATTTCCCTCGGAATCTATACTCGCGGTCCCGGATACCAGTATTGATCTCGAATTGGGTTGTGTTATTTCAACAGCCCGGCTGAAACTGCTGCCGTAATCCAGCGCGGGGTTCTGCAGGGGCGAGGGCAACGGCCTGATGGAATAGCCGTCGCCTCCCCGGATTGCCAGGGCATCCGCTATCACCGACGCTCCGTAGGGATTCGCGCCCCCGATACCGGTACTGGCGGGAACGAGTTTTTCGAATATGTCGCGATGGCTGAAAAAGTCGTCTCTGGTGAGGTTGAACTCCCGGTACCAGTCGAGAATGTCGTCTACGTACAACCACGTTCGGCAGACATTGTCAAAATCCATGCCGGCCAGCTTCAAACCTTCCTCGATATCGATAAATGTACGCCGCGCCTGGTCTTCACGATCGACAGACGTATCGGCGGCCCGGATATCCCCGAGCCGGCAATACGTTAACCCGTCGAATTCGTACACGCTCCCCACGACGCGGCCGTACATCTCAATTCTGCCGATATCCCCCCCGAACCCAAACAGGTGTATGCCCTGCAGTTTTGAGCCGTTGGAATGTCCGCTGTCGACCCAGGTAACGGGCCAGTGACAATGCCACGTCTCAAGGATATCGCTCTGATCGCGGGGTGCAAAAACATTTTCCGAAACGACTTCAAGAGACCGTTCGCGGAGTGCGGAAAGACCGGCTTCGTGCATCTCATCAAGCCCGGCATCGGTATCGGGACCGGCGGTGACGGAGAGGCACGCCACATCACCCGTGCTGTAATCAACGGCATTCAAACACCGATCATGGCCCGTTCCGTCCACGGAATCCCCCGCTGAAATCATCCCGGAATCCATGAAACAGCCTTTCAATCGAGGTGGCATTCAAAGGGAGAGGACATACTCGGCGAGATCCGCGATCTCCTTTTCAGACAGATTGCCGGTGATGCCGTGCTTGTCGCCCTTGTTGTACTTGGTGAGGACCTCCTTGATCGTGGCGGCCCGGCCGTCGAAGAGGTACGGCTTGGTCCGCCACACCTCCCGCAGGAGAGGGGTATCGAGGGCCTTGCCCTTCGCCATACCGTCACCCGTGCCGACATCGTACTTCTGCATGTCGGTAAAATACGGCCCGCTGTGACACGTCGCACATCCGGCCTTGCCGTCGAATATCTTTTTGCCCCTCAGGGCCGCCGCGGAAAGCTTGCCGTCCACGAGATACGGGCTGGGGACCGGCTTGAGGGCCTTGAGGTACGCGTCGATGGCGACCGAATCCTCCTCGGGCCGCACGGCAAACTGGATGTGCTTTATGCCGGCGCGGACGGCGATCTCGGCCTTGGCACGCACGCCGGTGATCATGGCCGGCGGCGTGACGTGAGCGAACAGCATGCTCTTGGTGTTCTTGGGGTTTCCCATGCCGTCGTTGAGCAGGTCCCAGTTCAGGGCATCCGCGCGGGCGTACGGATGACAGCTCGCGCAGCTCTGCCACTTCTGAAAACACAGCCCGGCATCGTGAAAGAACATGTGGCCCTTGCGCACGATGTCCATCTCCTGCTTGGGACCGAGATGATACAGCTTGACCTTGTCGTATTTCTTCGATGCCAGGTCGACCACGCTCATCGTGTCCGAGAAATACTCCGGCACGTACGCCTTGCCGTCCACGAGTTCCAAGGCCCGCGGCCCTTTGCCCTTGAGCTTTATCCGTTCACGGAGTCCCACCAGGAACGAGAGGTCGTTGGGCACGTCGTCCGGATCGTCGGATACGCTGGAGACCTTTTCGCCCTTTTCGACCTTGGCCAGCCGCTCGTGCATCTTGACCCGGTCGATCACGGTAATCTCGTGCGTGCCGGCGTGCGTCACCACGACCTTCTTGTTGTCCGCCGAGACCCTGACCGCCCAGGGGTTCGCCGCCCCGAGGTCGACATCGTCGAGCAGGACCGTATTGTAGTGCCGCTCTTTTCCGTCCTCGTCGAGCTTGATAACCGCCATGGCGTTGGTATTCATCCAGCCCCGCTCGAGCTGCGTGGTCGGCAACTGGTAGCGGCCGAGGGTATACGTGATATATCCCCACTTGCTGTCGGGGGTGATGGCGATCTGGTGGGTGCCGGTCGAACCGTTCGAGAGGACGAAGTGCTTGTGGACCTTGAGGTCCTCGACATAGAGGATGGTGATGGCCGTCGCGGTGTAATCCTTGACGGCCTGGCCGTTCAGGTGGTTGGCGATGATCATCTTGCGGCCGTCGTGCGATATCTGGCAACTGAACGGTTCCTGCGGGGGGACCTCGATGTCCTTGATCTTCTTGCCGGCGGCGGTATCAAAGACCGAGACGGTGTCGGAAAACCGGTTGCATACGAAGAGCGTGCTGCCGTCCGGCGTGACCTTGGGAGACATCGGCGTATGCCCCGCCTTCAAGGTGGTCTTCAGCGCGCCCGAGGCCGCATCGATCACGTAAACCTCTCCGGCATGCGATTCCGCCGTCACGTAGAGCGTCTTGTCGTCGGGGCTGATGCCGATGCCGGTCAGTTCCTTATCCAGTTGTATTTTTTTAACACCCTTGCAGGTGGCGGTTTCAACGTAGAACACCGACCCCGCCGTACGGTTGGCAATATAGAGCATCTTCCCGTCGCTGCTTTTCGTGATCGCGGTGGGAGAGAGATATTTCGAGTCAGGCCTGGCGTCGACATTTTCGACACACAACGCGACTGTCGCCAGAGCCACCGCCGCAATAACAAACGTCCTCTTGACAGTAATCATGATACTCCTTTCAACGTTTCACAGCATACTACTTCGCGGCATGAGCATCGTTGGGCAAGACAGCACTCGAACATGAACACGAGATCGAGAGGTATTCACGGTGCGAGCTTGATCATGATACGTACCAGTACCGATGATACCTATTGTACAACGAAAAAGCGCATGCCATCATGCGTTTTTCTATCAAAAATGGTTCAAAAATACCTCATGCTATATACTCTATTCCGGCTAACGCTTGTCATCCGGCCGGGAAACCCGCCCCGGCATTTGTGAAATAATATTGTTTGTAAACGCTTATGATCGCGTGTAACCTGTTGTCTCGAATTCAGTCGCGGCTCGAACCGGGCAGGAATGCCGCACGCTCTATGACTTAACTGCACAGGAGAATATCATGAAACGATCCGGAATCAGTCATCACATCACGCCGCTGTTACTGTGCGCGACCGCCCTCTTTCTCGCGGCCGGTTGCGGGCAGACGCTCCACACTATGGTCAAGTCGCGTACGGCAATCGAGTTTTCCGGGAAGTATAACACGCCCGACGGTATGTACCTCGACAAGAAAAGCGGAGACATCTACCTCTCGATGCCGAACTTCAACGACTTCGAAGGCAAGCCGGCCACAATACTCAGGATCGACAAAAACGACACGCTCTCGGAGGTCGTGAAGCTCCCGGTGCACACTGAGACGAAACGGGCCTGTCCGCTCGGCGTGACCGTCGGGAAGGACGGGAACCTCTACGTCGCCGATAACCAGACATTCGCCGGCAAGACAAACCACCTTTCCCGCGTGATCCGGGTGAACATGAAAAACGGGAAGGCTGCCGGCTGTGAGGTGGTCGCCGAAGGGTTGATCGCGGCCAACGGCATCGAGGCCTACCACGATTGTATTCTGGTGTGTGAAACACAACTGCGCGAAAAGAGACCGGAAGGCCAGCCGCGGGTTTCCGGCGTCTATCGTTTCACCCTCAAGGAACTGAACGGCAGCAAGCCCGTTTCGCTCAAGCCGTACACATCGGCCACTGACCACGATCCCCGCCTCCTGGTCAGCTTTGAAACCCATGACACGTGGCTGGGCGGGATCGGCGCCAACGGTATCGCGACCAGTCCGAAGGGCGACCTGTACGTCTGCAATTTCGGCGACAAGGCCATCCTCGCGTGGAAGCTGAACGAGGAAGGGAAACTCCGCGGGAAGGAAAAACCGGAAGTCGTTGTCCAAGGCAACGGAATGGAAAGCTGCGACGGCATGAAGTACGTCGAGAAGTGCAACAAGCTCCTGGTGGCCGATTTCCGCGGTAACGCGGTCCACATGGTCTCCCCCGTCGGCGGCACGGTTATAACCCTGGCCGGGAACGGCCTGACGGACGGCAGCAACGGCCTGCTCGACCGGCCCTCGGAACCCTGTTACCGGGACGGAAAGGTCTACGTGGCGAATATCGATCTGCCTATCGACGGTAACGAGTTCGACAAGCCGCATACCATCACCGTCCTGGAACTCACACGCCCGTGCGTCGAAAACAGGGCGAACCAGAAATAAGGCTGTTTGAAAAAGTCAAGCACGCCATCCCCGGTATCAAGGGCGGGCGGGACAACCGGTCCCGCCCGCCTGTTTTTTATCTCTCGTCAATCTTTCTGTCGCTGCATCGCGATGACCCCGGTTCGGGCAAGTTCCCGTATGCCGTAGGAACGGACGAGATCGATAAATGCTTCCAGCTTCTCCTCGGTGCCGGCCAGTTCAACCACGAGGCTGCTCTTGCCGACGTCCACGATCTTGCCGCGGAACAGGTCGACGAGAGCCACGACTTCAGGCCTCTTCGCGGCCGACACGTGTACACGAATAAGCATCAGATCCCGTTCCACGTAGTCGACGTCCTTGAAGTCGCGAACCCGCACGGTCGTGATGAGTTTTTCCAGTTGCTTGCGGACCTGCTCGAGAACCTGGTCGTCACCCACGACGACAATGGTCATGCGGGAGAGGTTTGGATCCTCGGTTCTGCCGACGACCAGGGAATCTATATTGAAACCCCTGGCCGCAAACATGCTGGAAACGTGAGCAAGGACGCCCGGTTGATTTTGAACTAACGCGCTTATGACATGTTTTTGCATTTCAGTTCTCCTCGGGCTCAAGCCAGCTTACCCAGTTTCATCTCATCCAGGGCCTTCCCGGCGGCAACCATGGGCCAGACATTTTCTTCGGCTTCCACCGCAACGTGCAGGATACAGGGCCCGTCAGATCCGAGGAGCGCCTGCATTCCGGCGGCCAGTTGACTTCGCTCCCTGACCGTGTGGGCCTCCGCCCCGAATCCCTGCGCGACCATCGCAAAGTCCGGGCAGGGATGCTCGGTCGCACTGTAACGGCGCCCGTAAAACAGTTCCTGCCACTGCCTGACCATTCCGAGATAATCGTTGTCCAGTATGATAAATTTGACCGGCATCTTGTACCGGACCGCCGTGATGATTTCGACCATGGTCATCGAAAAACTGCCGTCGCCGTCGATATCCACGACGGTTTTGTCGGGGTGGGCGAATTGCGCGCCGATCGCCGCCGGGACACCGTACCCCATGGTGCCCAGCCCCCCCGACGTGAGGATCTGCCGAGGCAACTTCCAGCCGTAAAACTGGGCGGCCCACATCTGGTGCTGGCCGACACCGGTCGCCACAATCGCCTCGTGATCGGTCATCTCGCCGAGCATCTCCACAACCTCCTGCGGCTTGATACCGCCCTCCTTCTGGTACTCAAGCGGGAACTCCGCCTTCCATTTCGCGATCTGCTCGAGCCAGCCGGACCGTTCTTGTTTCTCTATCAGCGGCAGCATCTGCTCGAGTATGCATTTCGCGTCGCCGACCAGCGGAATATCAACGTCGACATTCTTGGAGATGCTTGAGGGATCGATATCGATATGGATTATTTTCGCCCCGGGGGCAAAACGGGAAATATCGCCGGTAACCCGATCGTCGAACCGCGCGCCGACCGACACGAGGCAATCGCAGGCCTGGACGGCGTAGTTCGCATAGGCGGTCCCGTGCATACCGAGCATCTTGAGCGACAGGGGATCCGTTTCGTCGAAAGCGCCGAGCCCGAGCAGCGTCGTGGCGACGGGCATATTACCCTGCCGGGCAACGGCACCCAGTGTGTCCGACCCGCCCGAGATAATGACGCCTCCACCGACGTACAAAACAGGTCGTTCGGCACTGTTGATCGCATCGCAGGCGAGCCTGACCTGTTTCTCGTTACCCTTTCCCCCCCGGGGTTTATACCCGGGCATATCGTGCTCGATAGGCGGTTCGGCGTCGAGCTTCGCCACCGTCAGGTCAACGGGGATATCCACGAGAACGGGGCCCGGTCTTCCCGATGAGGCGATGTAAAACGCCTCCTTCATCGTGCGCCCCAGCTCGGTCACATCCTTCACGAGAAAATTGTGCTTCGTTACGGGCCGGGTAATGCCGGTAACATCGGCCTCCTGGAAGGCGTCGTTACCGATCAGGTGCGTCTTGACCTGCCCGGTGAAAGCCACCAGCGGAATCGAATCCATGTTTGCCGTGGCAAGACCCGTCACGAGATTCGTCGCGCCGGGACCACTGGTCGCAATGACCACGCCGGTCTTGCCGCTGCTCCTGGCATAACCGTCCGCCATGTGACAGGCGCCCTGCTCGTGACGGCTGAGCACGAAATTGATCGGCGATTCGTACAACTCGTCGAATATGGGCAGCACGGCGCCGCCCGGATAGCCGAACATCGTTTCAACGCCTTCGTCCAGGAGCACGCGATGAAAAACCTGGGCTCCCGTCATGCCGGCAAGCCCGGAACCTGCTTTTTCTTTCTTTTGCTCGCTCATTGTGATCGGTCCTTATACCTATGCAAATCGTGTCATCAACAGAATCATACAACGAAAAGCCGAAAATCAGGTGGCTCGGGAAGAAAACACGTGAGTTTCAGCAAGTTGGTAAGATGGCGGCCGCCCGCGCCCGACAAGGGCCCCGGCGACCTATAGTACAACAACAAGCGTTCCCGCAATCACCGCACCGGAAGCGCAGGAAATGCCCTCGGTCAGCCCCGTTTCACAATGTGCCGCGCGGCGTATCATGGTGCATATTGTAGTATCGTCCGGATCAGAATCAAGCTTCATTCTTCAGTATTTTTTTCGCGTTTCGCCGATACCCGGCCGGGCCGTTTCCACTTCGGTATCATTAAAAAATCCTGTTTGGCCGTTATCGTGCGGTATGCTACAATCCGGCCGAACCCGCAATCAAGGAGAGAGTATTCACATGGCGATAAAAATGAGCGAACTGAACAAGGGCCAGGGAATCCGCTGGCGGGACGACATATGGGTTATCCAGAACACGGAGCACATCAAGCCGGGAAAAGGGCCGGCGTACCTGCAGACCGAGCTGAAGAATCCGGTGACGGGACAGACCGTCAATAACCGGTTCCGTCCCGAAGAGACCGTCGAACCGGTGTTTTTCGACCGAAAAAAGACCAAGTATCTCTATTCCGACGGAAAAAGCCACATCGTCATGGACGACGAGACGTACGAACAGATAGAGGTGCCCAACGACATGATCGGCGATAAGTCCGTGTACCTGGTCGAAGACTGCGAGGTAACAGTCTGCATTGTCGAGGGTAATATCATCACGGTCGAACTGCCCTTTACCGTCCGGCTCACGGTCGTCGACACACCCCCCGCACTGAAAGGCGCGACGGCAACAAACCAGTTGAAAGACGCTGAATGCGAGGGCGGCGCCCGGGTCAAGGTTCCCCCCTTTATCGAGAACGGTAACATGATCGAAGTCGACACACGCACCGGCGAGTATCTCGGCAGGGCGTAACGAGGAGGTCACCAGCGCCATGCCGGCCACGATAATCATTCCCGCCAGGTACGCATCGTCACGCCTGCCCGGAAAACCGCTGCTCGACAGGACGGGGAAGCCGCTGATCCAGCATGTCGTGGAAAACGTCTCCCGCGCCGACGACGCCGGGCGCGTTGTTGTCGCGACGGATGACGAGCGGATTGTCCGGGCGGTCGAAGATTTCGGCGGCACGGCGGTGTTGACCCGCGAGGATCATCCCAGCGGCACCGACCGCCTTGCGGAGGCCGCCGTGATATTGCAACTGGCACCGGAGGACATCGTGATAAACGTTCAGGGCGATGAACCCGATATCGGGCCGGCGGTCATTTCACGACTCTATGGCCTGCTGTCTGAATCCGGCGCTCCCATGGCCACGCTCTGTACGCCGCTGTCGGACCGGGAAGCGGACAATCCCAACGCGGTCAAAGTCGTTATGGGAAAAGAGAATACAGCGCTTTATTTCTCCCGTTCCAAAATTCCCTACGACCGGGAACAAACCGGCGTGGAATATCGCCTGCATCTGGGCATTTATGCTTACCGTAACTGGTTTCTGCAGACCGTCGCATCACTGCCGCCGACACCGCTTGAACAGGCCGAAAAACTCGAGCAGCTCAGGGTACTCGAGAACGGATACGCTATCGCCGTCTGTACCGTGGAATACCAGGGTATCGGGATTGACACCCCCGAAGACTACGAAGCATTCGTCACGAGGTACCGGCCGTGAACGATACTGCGGACGGCGGCACCTTCGAGAACGGGGAGGATGCCGGCGGCCCCGATATCGCCGAACAACCCCAATCACTCCTGAAGAGGGCGGTATTCCGGATCGCGGCCCTTCTGATCCTGGGATTTATCCTGCTCGCGATCTGGATGGTGTGCTTCCCTCACACCGGAGAATCAGGCGGGGCGATGGAACTCGAGGAAGCCAGAAAAACGTGTCCCATCCCCCTGCCGGATGCCGCGAGGGAAATACGGTACGCAACGTACCGTTTTTTCGCAAGCCATGAAACGCTGGTGCGGTTCGAGGCGCCGGCTGACGTGTGCCGGCAACACGCGCACACCGTCGTCGCCGACTGGAAGAGAAACCTGCTCGATCCACCCACGAAAGAACCGCTCCCCCTGGTGAAACTCTCCGGCAACCCGCCGTCGCTGAAATCCACGCGGCTCGATGCGCCCTGGTTCGATATCCAGAACATCAAAAACGGGTTTCATTCCGGCGGGATAACCGGTATTCCCGAGTTCTGGATCGACACCGACCGGAATATATTCTTCTATCGATCGAGAAGCTGATTCATGCCCCCCGCGAAAAACCGGATTTATCCGTTCGTACGGTACTTGGGAACATCCGGCTCCGGGACCTCTTCCAGGAGTTTGCGGATAATGGCAACGGAATCGATCCCTTCCGCACTGGCGGCGAAGTTACAGCCGATGCGGTGACGCAGAACGGGTATCGCCACCCTCCTGACATCCTCGATGCCGGCCGTTATCCTTCCCTCCATTGCCGCGTAGGCCTTGGCACCGAGCACAAGGTACTGCCCCGCCCGGGGCCCCGCGCCGTAATCCACCATTTTTTTTACGAACGGAGGAGCGCTTCCGTCCGGCGGACGCGTTGCCCGCACAAGCATGGAACAGTACTTGATGACGTACTCGCTTATCGGCAGTGAAATGACGATCCGCTGCATCTTGATGAGCTGCTCGGCGTCAACCACGCTGTTGATCGTCGCCGTTTCCCCGGACGTGGTCGCGGCCAGTATGCGCTCTTCCTCTTCGGCCGCGGGATAATCAACGAAAATATTAAACATGAACCGATCCTGCTGGGCCTCGGGGAGAGGATAGGTGCCCTCCTGCTCGATCGGATTCTGCGTTGCTATCACGAAGAAGGGCTCCGGGAGCTGATAACTCTGCTGGCTGACCGTCACCTGTCGCTCCTGCATGGATTCCAGGAGGGCGGCCTGGGTCTTGGGAGGAGTCCTGTTGATCTCGTCGGCCAGGATAAAGTGCGCAAAAACCGGTCCCTTGACAAACCGAAATGCGCGGCGCCCTTCCTCTTCATCCATCACGTTGGTGCCGGTTATATCGGACGGCATGAGATCCGGGGTGAATTGAATCCTTTTGAAACTGACGTTGCAGGCCCTGGCGATGGAAGAAGCTATAAGCGTTTTTGCCAGCCCCGGGACGCCGACAAGCAGGCAATGGCCGCGGGTGAGTACGGCCGCCAGGATCTGGTCGAGGACTTCTCTCTGCCCGATAATAACTTTGGAGATTTCCTTGAGCATAACCCGGCGGGATTCGCAGAATCGCCGTATCAGCATTTCGAGATTGTCATGTACCGTGTTACTCACCGCGTATAGCTTTCGTTACCGGTTCAATTTCAGGACGGAGTATGCTATGATGATACGTGTCCGAGGGTTCCGACACAAGCCCCGGGAGTGAACCTTTACGCATGGAACGCTTTTTTGAGAGAAGGTCATTTCTGAAAACCGCCGGCGTGGCGGCTCTTTTCCGACTGCCCGCGCACGAGAACCGACCTGCTCGCGGGCAGAATCCGCTCGCACCGGACATCGACTCCGCGCAGATACGCACGGCGGTCCAAGAGGCCCGCACCTGGCTGGTCAGAAAACAGAACGCCGACGGGAGTTGGTCGGGACATTCGAAGAAAGGCGGGCTTACGGCGCTCTGCACGCTGGCGCTCCTGACGGCGGGTGAAAGCGAAAAATCCCCCGCGATACTGAAAGCGATAGATTATCTCAAGCGAGCCGATGAACAATATACGTACACCGCCAGCCTGAAATGCCAGGTGTATGCCGCGGCAGATCCTGATCGCTATGCGGTGGAATTGAAAAAGGCGGCCGCATTTCTCTTGGCGGCCCAGAATCCCGACGGCATGTGGACCTACACCGTCAACCGGGGAAGAACGGGCGATAATTCCAATACCCAGTTTGCACTGCTCGGGCTCCACGAGGCCTCGAAGGGAGGGGTTGCGATTCCCCGCACGGTCTGGCTGCGCAGCAACAGGCACTTCGTCGACAACCAATGCGAAGACGGCGGATGGGGATACCAGCGGCGACAGCGGGAAGGATATGGTTCCATGACCGCCGCCGCGGTGGCAAGTCTCTACATCTGCGGGGAAGATCTCAATATCGGCGGCAGGAAAACATTTCGCGACGGGGCCTACCCCGACTGCGGAAAATACAGCCGGAACACGGTCATCGCCGGCGGCCTGGAATGGCTGATCCGCAATTTTTCGGTGAAAACCAATCCGGGCAGGGGTTCGTGGCCGTACTACTATCTCTATGCCCTGGAGCGCGTGGGCATGATAACCGGCATGAGGACCTTCGGCCGGTACGACTGGTACCGGCTGGGAGCGGCGGAACTGGTCGGCAAGCAGAACGACGACGGCCACTGGGGAAGGGATCCGAGCGATACCGCCTTCGCCCTCCTCTTTCTCGCAAAGGGCAACCGGCCCGTACTCTTTCAGAAAGTGCAATGGGACGGCCGGTGGAACCGCAATATACACGATCTCGAGCACTTGTGCGCGTTCATCGGGGACAAGCTCGGCAAACCGACAACGTGGCAATCCACCGTCCTGGATATCCCGCTCGAAGAACTGCGAACCAGCCCGGTACTCCTCATCACGGGACATCGCTTTCCGGCGTTTTCAGAGAAGGACACCGTCAAACTGAGAAGCTTTATCAGGGAGGCGGGTGGTACGTTGCTGTTCGAGGCATGCTGCGGTTCAAAGGAATTCGCCGATGGATTCAGTAAGTACGTCAAACAACTCGCGCCCGAACATACCCTCCGCCCGCTGGAAGTGGATCACCCCGTCTTTCACACCTATTACGACCTGAAAGAAACGTACGGGCTTCAGGGGCTCGGCAGCGGGTGTCGGGCCAGCGTGTTCTTCTCTCCCCGGGCATTGAGCTGCCTCTGGGAACTCGAGAACATACCGGACTACTCAAAAAAAGCCCTCAGGCTCGGAACCAATATTGCCGCGTATGCCACGGCAAATGATCAATTGCGGGACCGCCTGGATATCATCAAGCTCCCGAAGACAAGCGGGGATCGCAAGGATGCTGTTGAAATTCCACGGGGTGCCGTTCGGGTGGCGCGAATTATTCACCGGGGAGATTACAATGCCGATCCCGTCGCGGTGATTAACCTGTGCGATGAAGTGCGGAAAAAGGCGGGGATTGACGTTTTTTCACGAAGCAGGCACCTGCGCGCGGACGACGAGGCCATCTTCGAATATCCCGTCGTTTTCATGAACGGGCATTATGCATTCACCCTGAACAATGAGGAGCGCCGGGTTCTCGCCTCCTACCTGTCGCGCGGGGGAACGCTCCTGGCGAACAGTTGCTGCGGAAAAAGCGCATTCGACAAAAGTTTCAGGAACATGGCGAACTCACTGTTTCCCGAAAACCGGCAGGCTCGGCTGAAACCCCTCGACAGGAAACATCCCCTGTACACGGGCAAGACGGGCATAACGCTGGGCGAACTCAGATACAGACCCGCGCTGGCGAACATGACAAAAAAGCGAGGAACGACCTTTCCGTCGCTCGAAGGACTGGCATTAGACGGCCAGTTTGTTATTCTATACAGCAAGTACGATTGGTGCTGCGCCTTCCAGGGCGATCGACCGTTTTCCTGTCTCGGGTACACGGATGCCGACGGCAGGAAGCTTGGTGCCGCATTGTTACTGTACGCAATGAGTTTTTGATGCAGGAATACAGATACATACAACCGTTACGCTTGCTGCTGGCCCCGTGTCTCATCCTTTGTCTGTCAACCGCCGAGGTCGCTGCCTGGAACGACCGCGAACTGGATCAGTCCATAAAACAGGCCGTTCGCTTCCTTTCCGACGCAGTGGACGCAAACGGTCGCGTACCCTCGAAATGCAGCCGCCAGGTTGACGGCGGCGCCGAGGCACTGACGGCACTTGCCCTCTCCGAATCGGCGGCCGCACCGGACAACCCCACGTTTCAATTGCTGCTGAAACGTTTGGGGACACTGTCTCCGAATAGAACATATGCCCGTGCGATCAGGGCCCTGCTCTACTTTCGCCTCGGCAAAGATTACGCGAAACCATTGCAGAAAGATGTCACCTGGCTTCTTGAACACCAGACCAGGATGGGAGGCTGGGGCACTACCGGAGACAGCGCAACCGGCAATACGCATGACACCGGACTGGCCCTGATCGCTCTCGACAGGGCCGATCTCACGAAGATCAGCATTGCACCCAAGACGTGGAATGCTGCATGGAAGTTCGTTCGGAATGTACAGAATACCGACGGCGGTTTTGGATTCGCGCCGCCCTGGCACCGGCCGTTTCGCTTTCGCGGCGCCAGCAACGCACCGGCCACGGCCCGCATGCTGGCGGCGATCAGAATACTTCAGAAAAAAAACAATGAAAACGCGGCGGCCAACAACAAGGCATTCGCCGGGGCCTATACCTGGCTGACAAAAAACGGGAGCTCAGCCTCCTGGCACTGGGGCCCCTTTCCCAAACACCAGTACGCGGACATGCTCCTGACGGCATCGGAGATATGCCACCCCTGGTGGATGTACCGGAAACCCATTGACGCGGATATCAGCAAGTACCTCGCGGAAAAGCAGATGGCCGACGGCGGCTGGATCGCCGTACCTCTGCGCGAAGACCGCATCATCGCCACCGCCTCTTCACTCAGAACAATAACCCGGGCAAGAAAACCCATACTGATCAACAAAATGATGCTGGGCAAAAAGCTGCAGGCGAATTTCCAGGATGCCGCAAATCTCTGCACCTGGATACAAAGACTGTACGGGTACGACGGAAAATGGCAGTTCCTGGGACCGGACCCTCCCGCGTACCGCCTCAAGATGGCCCCCATCCTTTACATAACCGGTGCCGGCAACCCCACCATACCGGTATCGTTGATGAAAAAGATTAAAACCTACCTTGCGGACGGGGGCAGTATCATCATCCAGCCCCAGTCGGGCAGCGATGAATTCGCAGAAACGATCACGGCTTTCTTCAAGCGCAATTTCCGTAAATACGATATCCAGCCGACTGTTCCCGAAACCCACGCGATCATGAAAACCCCCCACCCCATAAACGGCGTAAAACTGTCGATGATACAGGCAAACGGTTCCTCCCGGATATTCCTGTTCAAGACAAATCTCGCCGAATCCTGGAGCGGCATGCCGAGTAAAAAAACACTTCCTGCCTACCGATGGTTTGAAAATCTTGTCATGCTGACGACCGGAAAAAACTGGAGAAAGGGAAAGTTCAACCTGTCGCGGGAAGCGATAACAACAACCGACGTCAAAGCGAAAGATTTCATCGAGATCGCGCGGATTACCCACGGCGCGGCGTGGCCTGATTTGAGCGCCGTCACCGGCGCTCTTTCCGTGGAAATGGCGAGATCATTTACTATCGCCGTAAAAAACCGGCCCGTTGAACTCGGCGAAACCATCTCCCGCAAACGTATCATGGCATGGATCTCGGGAAGCAGCTTTTCCAACCTCAACAGCGCGCAGCAGAATTCCCTCAAGGCGTTCTGCAGCGGCGGCGGTATCATACTCATTGACCCGTTGAATGCGAAAAACGGCTTTTTCAAGCAGGCGAGGAAGGCTATCGGGGCCGTGTTCAACACCAAGGCCCACCGTCTGAATGCCGGCCACCCCCTGATAACCGGCAATTTCGCGGGCAACATCGGCTGCGACCTGCGCCGGTCGACCTACAATGCGAGCGCGGCAAAAATCGCCGGCAAAAAGAGCGGCCCGCCGCCGTTTTTCGCCGTAACCTGGAGGGGGCGCATAGCGGCGCTGATCAGTCCATACGCCATCGCCGGCTCGGTTATGGATGCCTCCCGGGCCACGCCCGGTTACAACCGGGATTCCGCGATCAGGATAGCGATGAACGTTGTTCTGTATGCCGCGGCTTCAAAGGAAGACGCACTGGAGTAACCAGGCAGGATCAGGTCTCGTACGGAATGTCCTGCCCCGTTTCGACAAATGCCCTGAAGCGTTCCAGCAGTTTCTTCGTGACGGGCCCCACGGCCCCCTCTCCGATCGATCGACCGTCTACGCCGGTAACGGCGATGACCTCGGCGCCGGTACCGGTCAGGAAACACTCGTCGGCCGCGTAGACATCGTCGGGATATATATTCTCTTCGAAAACCGCGATCCCGCTTTCCCGGGCCAGATGCATGACAACACCGCGGGTTATTCCCAGCAGGATGCCGGCCGCCGGCGGAGGGGTAACGAGTGTTCCTTCCCGAACGATGAAAACATTGTCGCCGCTCGCTTCGGCCACATGGCCGTCCGTATTCAGCATCAGCGCCTCGGGGACCCCGGCTTCCACGCATTCCATCTTGGCGTGAATATTATTCAGGTAGTTGAGGCTCTTGACCCTGAGATCCATCATGGAAGAATGGATGCGCCGTGTCTTCGAAATGATGACCTCTATGCCGTTTCGGTACATGTCTTTCGAATACATTTCTATCTGGTCGGCAATGATGAACGTAACCGAGTCTGTGCACAGGAACGGATCCAGGCCGAGCGTTCCCTGGCCGCGCGTAACCACCAGCCGAACGTAACCGTCAACAATCGAATTTGCGGCCATGGCCTCGTATATAGCGCGTTCAAGATCGCTCTTCGAATAGCTCAGCTTCAGGCGCAGGGCCTCAGCGGACTGCGAGAGCCGGTCCAGGTGTGCGCCACACTGGAAGATCCTGCCGCCGTAGGATCTGATTCCCTCAAAGACACCGTCTCCGTACAGCAGGCCGTGATCGAAAACGCTTACTGCTGCGTCTTCCTTCTCGACAAGACTGCCGTTTATCCATATCTTCATATGAGAATCTCCTCTCTGCGCGATCTCGATACGGGACACACTATATTGCATTACGCTATAATCGGCAACTCGATGATAGTGATCACACACTGAAAACGCATTGCCTCCGAAACGATTAGCGCGGCACGCGCGGCGCAACAGGAAAGAGAGCATGGCCGAACGGCATATAACTCATTTTCACGGGACGGTACAGGGGGTGGGATTTCGCTACACCGCGTGCAGGATTGCGTCACAATACACTATCACGGGGTACGTAAAAAACCTCCCGGACGGCTCGGTGAAATGCGTCGCCGAAGGAGAGCCCGGCGACATAGATCGTTTCATCGACGAGCTGTCTGAAAGGATGTCCGGGCATATCAGGTCGGCCGACCGCGACACCGCGCCGGCGACAAACGCGTGGACGACATTCGGCGTCCGCTACTGAAAAAAGCCCCGACACTCCCGGGCAGGCTACCGGCACTGACCCCGCGCCCGCGGCATGTGCGGGCAGAGGCCGCGGTCGAACGGCGGCGCGGCGTCGGCGGCCTTCCTGACGAATTCACGGAATGCTCCCGCCGCCTTGCCCCAGTCGGCGCAGGCGTCCATCTTCTCGATGGCTTCCTCCAGGCTGTGACCGCATCGATAAACGAGGTTGAAAGCCTCCTTGATCTGCTTTCTGTCCTCATCGGTCATATCGTCGCTCCGGCGAAGGCCCACCGCGTTCAACGAAATAACCTTGTTCACTTCCGCGCACAGCACGTAGGGCGGTACGTGCATGCCTACCATCGCGCCACCCTGAAACATGACCCGTTCACCGATCCGGCAGAACTGGTGTATTGCGCCGTTCGCGCCCAGAATCGCCCGCGAACCCACCGTGGAATGGCCGCCGACCAGGGTGCCGTTGACCAATATGGCACGGTCCCGGATCTCGGTATTGTGACCGGCGTGGGAATTCGCGAACCAGTACGTGTTGTCGCCCACGACGGTGGCCGCTCCCTCGCCGGTGGCCCGATTTACGGTCACTCCCTCGCGAAAAATATTGCCGTTGCCTATCTTCAGGTAACTTACCTGTGACGGATCGAACTTGTAATCCTGCGGCGGGCCGCCCAGCACGGCAAAGGAGTCAACGAGATTACCCGCCCCCAGTGTCGTATGCCGCCGTATCACGACATGCGACCGCAGAACCGTCCCCGGCCCGATTGTCACGTCGGGCTCTACTAGCGAAAAAGGACCGACCTCCACGTCGTCGGCAAGCACCGCGGAAGAATCGACCTGGGCCGTCGGATGTATGGTCGCCACTGCTGTTTTCCTTTCCTGAGACGAGTATAAAGAGAATAGGTAGTTGGTTCAAAGGTGTATACGGAAGGACGGCCGGTTTTTTTCAGAATCACCTTGTCTGGTGTGATTATCGCGCCTATAAATAAGTAAACGTTTACTTATTCATGGATTGCCATGTCCCGAACACCGGCCAAAAAAGAAGCGATGGAAGAAGCAGCCATCCGCTTGTTTGCATCGAAGGGATTGTTCGCGACAACCGTCAAGGACATCGCCCGGGAGGCGGGAGTGACCGAGGGGGCATTGTATCGACATTACGCCGGAAAAGAGGACATGGCCTGGTCGTTGTACTGCAGGGAGGTCCGCCATTTCATAGCAGGCGTCGGTCCCCTGCTGGAAGGCGAAACCCTTCAGTTCGAACAGAGAATTTCGGCTGTCGTCGAGTACATCTACTCGTATTATCGCAACCTTCCCGACAAACTGATATTCGTCCTCTTCACCAGGCAGGGATTTCCCGACCGGTACCTTGCCAGGGACGAATTCAATCCCGACACGGTACTCTCGGCCGCTCTTACCGCCGAAATGGAAAGAGGCGCTATCCCGGAAACCGACATCGCCCTGCTGTTTTCCATGCTGCGCGGATTGATTCTTGAACCGATCATGATGCACCGGTATGGATTCCTCGAATCCCACCCGCTCACGAACGCGGCTGTCGTGAGCCGGAAATGCCTCATGGTCCTGACGGGAGAACTGCAATGAAAAGCCGATATATCCCACTGCCCATTCTCCTGTGCTTCGCCCTGCTGCCCGCCGTGCAGACAGCAGTATCCGTCTGGATGGAATGGTATCCTCAAATCACGTACCCCGCGATGAAAGGCTTCATGGTATTCCTGCCGCTTATCGCCTGGAAAATACTGGCCAGATCCCGCGCCGAGATATTCACTGAGATCGGTCTCAGAAAAACGAATCTGGTACCCGGCATATCGGCGGGGCTCCTCATGGCGTCGCTGATAGTCGGATTCTGCCTGCTGTCCGGTATCCACACGGCGGTAAATCCACAGTCATTGACGGAAAAACTGCAGAAACTCAACGTAATGGAATACTACTGGCTTCTGGCCGTCGTCATATCACTCGGCAACGCGCTGTTCGAGGAATACTACTGGCGGGGTTTTCTCATCGGCGAGTTCTCCGGACAATGCACCAACCGTCTGGTGGTCTGTATACTGGGAGGTCTCTTTTTCGGCATTCACCACGTGTTCGCCACCCTGTGGATCGGGAACTACCTGCTGACTGCCGCGGCGGTCGCCGTGACGGTGACGGCGGGCGGGTTCTGGACATGGCTGCGGATGCGCGGTATCTCCGTCATTGACTGCTATGTCAGTCACTTCATTGCCGATCTTGCGATATTCTATATCGGCTACCGGATTCTGCAGGAGGCGCTGTCATGAGCGAGATACCCGCGTACGGCAACGATGACCCGGTTCGGCGCGCCCGCGGCACGTTTCTGGCGATGGCTGCAACCTACGGGCTGGGGGTATTCAATGACAGTTTTTTCCGTACCGCCGTCATACTCCTCGCCATAGACAAGTGGGAAAAGGGCATGGAAGGCTGGGTCCTGGTCACGTTCAATCTTCCCTATATTCTGTTTGCCGCCGGCGCAGGCTGGATGGCCGATCGCTTTTCAAAGCGTCACGTGGTCATCCTGAGCAAGGCGATGGAGCTGATCGCCATGACGTTCGGGGCCGTCGGCCTGGTAACGATGTACTGGCCGCTGATATTCGCCATGGTCTTCGTGATGGGACTGCAATCATGCATATTCAATCCCGCGCTGAACGGATCAATCCCCGAGCTCTATCCCGACTATTTCGTCAATCGAGCAAACGGAAGACTCAAAGTCGTAACAACCGCCCTGATACTGGCCGGCATCGGCATCTCCGGGCCGATCAAGGAATACCTCGGCAAGGATGCCGTTGCCGGGGGCATTATCGGTATATCCCTGCTCGGCCTGGCAGTCGCCTTTCTCGTTCCGAGACGCCCGGCGGCAAACACGCGGGCCCTGTTTCCGTGGAGAGGTCCCCTGCATACCATTAAAGAGTTGATGCGCATTCGCCGCGATCGCTTGTTGACGACGGTCGCGACCGTCAATATATTTATCTGGTTTACGGGTGCCATGTTGATTTTGATCGTACCGCTTTTTGCGGAGACCGTGATGGGATGGTCCGAATCGACAGCCACCTTTCTTGTCGCCGCGGAGGCGGTCGGCGTCGCAATCGGCGGCGTCATCGGGGGACGCCTGTCGCACGGCAGCGATTGCTGCCGGCTCTTCGCGCCGACCATGACCGCCCTTGCCGTACTGTTATTCGTTTTTGCATTCGTGCCGGCGTGTCCGTCGACGATCGCCCTCCCGGCCGCCTACGCGATTCTCGCGTCAATGGGAATCTGCGGCGGGATCTGCATGGTGCCCAGCGGGGCTTTCGTCCAGATGCGTCCCGCACCGGAACGCAAGGGTACCGTTATTGCCTCCGTTTCATTCGCACTATTTGCCGCGATGATATGCGCGGGCATTATCGAGTGGGCCCTGCTGAAAGTCATCGCCGTGCAGTACTGCTTTCCCGCCCTGGCGGTCCTCGCCGCCGCAGTCGTGATATGGGTCACCATCAGAATACAATCGCTCGCGCGGGAGGAGGGGTTCGATGATTAACCGCTTCTGGGTGTTTATCACGAAGGTGCTGCTGTCACTTCGGTATCGGATTCGGATCGTGGGACTTGATAAGATAGTATCCCGCGGCAAGCGGGGAATTCTGCTGCTGCCCAACCACCCTGCGCTTATCGATCCCGTTATCCTCCTCGCCCACCTCTATCCCGCACTGAAGCCGCGGCCCCTCGCCGACCGCCACCAGATAAACCGGCCCCTCATCAGGCGGCTTGCCGAACGAATGGGCGCGATACCGATCGAAGACATCGCCGTCGACGGAACGGGATCGGCGGGGAGAATCCGCGACACCATCGAGAACTGCAGTAATGTTCTCAAGAGCGGCGGCAACGTACTGCTGTATCCGTCAGGGAAGATACTCAGGAGCCGTTACGAGGATATCGGCGCCAACAGCGCGGCAGAAACCATCATTCGCAGCGTCCCCGAGGCGCGGATCGTTCTCGTTCGCACCGAGGGTCTGTGGGGTAGCAGTTTCAGTTGGTCATCGGGCCGCAAGCCGTCGGTTGCCGCCGCACTCCGGCGTGGATTGCTCCACCTGCTGCTCAGCGCCTTCGTTTTCATGCCGAAACGCGACGTCAGCATAGAACTCCACGAGCCGGAAGACATTCCCCGCGGCAAACCGCGCGTGGAAATCAACCGGTATATCGAGCGGTTCTACAATACCGGCGCTCCGGCAAACACGTATATACCCTACACGCCGTTCGAGGCGGGAGGCAGCCGGCGGGTACCGGAACCCAGGAGGCAGACCATTCACGGCGACCCGGCGGACGTCCCGGAAGATATCCGCAATTGCGTGTATGATCGAATCGAGGAAATCAGCGAGGTCGCCGCGTTTCGGGACGACTCGGTCCTCTCGGCGGACCTCGGCATGGACTCGCTGGCAATGGCGGACCTGCTCGTCTTTCTCCAGTCGGAATACGCCTACCCTTCCAACAGCTTCGAATCAATCCATACCGTCGGCGACGTCCTCCTGGCGGCCGCCGGGCTCGCCGTCGCGGCCGCCGAACCCGTCGAGCCCCCACCCGCTGTCTGGACAGAGAAACCGGCCGCCCCGGCACTGCCCGCCGGGATGACTGATATGACGGTACCGCAGGCATTTCTCCACCAGGCCCGCAGAAACCCGAAGCAAGCCCTCATCGCCGACGAGGTCAGCGGGGTAAAGACGTACCGGGATATCGTCCTGGCATGCATGGTGCTTGAAAGAGAAATCCGGCGCCTTCCCGGCGACCGGGTCGGCATCATGATGCCCGCCTCCGCAACGGCAACCATCCTGTATATGGCAAGTCTCTGTGCCGGGAAAACCCCCGCCATGATCAACTGGACGCTCGGAAGAAAACTGGTTTCCAGTTGCATCGAGATCGCCTCGGTTAAAGCGATCCTGACATCCGGGGCGCTGGTATCGAAACTGAAAGAGCGGGGCATGGCATTCGACGACATAGAAGACCAATTCAGGTACGTTGAGGAAATGGCCGGCGGCATCGGCCGGCCGCGAAAACTCTTCGCACTCGCGGCATCGCGGCTCAATTGGTCCCGTCTCGATCGCATGGCGGCGGACTGCCCGAAACACGCCGCCGTGCTTTTCACCAGCGGGTCGGAGACGGCACCCAAGGCCGTCCCTCTGACACATCGCAACATCCTGTCGAACATTGCCGATGTATACGAATGTTTCAGTATCTCTTCACGGGATTGCCTGGTCGGCATACTCCCGCCGTTTCACTCGTTCGGGCTGTCGATCACGACCATTCTCCCCCTGGCACTGTCACTGCGCTCTGTGTATACGCCGGACCCGACCGCCGGCGGACGCATTGCGGCAATCATCGGCGCGTACGAAGGGACCATCATCGCCGGCACGCCGAGCTTCCTCGCCGGCATACTCCGCAGCGGGACGCCGCAGCAGCTCTCCTGTCTCCGACTCGCGGTTTCCGGCGCCGAAAAATGCCCGAAGAGCCTCTACGACCGCATCGCTCGCACATGCCCCGATATCACCGTGATGGAGGGATACGGGGCGACGGAGTGCAGCCCGATAATCTCGGTCAACCACGAGGACGACGCCCGGCCGGGAACGATCGGCAGGCTCATGCGTTCGCTCAGACACACCCTGGTCGATCCGGAGACCGGCGACACACGCCGGGGGCGCGGCCTCTTGCTGGTCCGGGGACCCAGCGTTTTCGAGGGATATCTCGGGGAAGCCCCCGATCCGTTCGTCGAACGTGACGGATACCGCTGGTATGAAACCGGAGACCTCGTCGAAATCGACAAAGAGGGTATACTCACGTTCAGCGGAAGGATAAAACGATTCGTCAAGGTCGGGGGCGAAATGGTTTCTCTCCCGGCGATAGAGGCCGCTCTCAGGCCACACCTGACGCATCCCTCCGACAAGGGGCCGGCATTCGCCGTCATCGCCGCGGAAGGCGACAAAAGGCCGAAAATCATACTGGTTTCCACCCGCGACATCGAAAAGGATCGTGCAAACGGGTTGATTCGCACAGAGGGCCTCTCGTCACTCTGCAAGCTGAGCAGCGTCCTGCGGGTCGACGAACTCCCGCTGCTCGGCAGCGGCAAGACCGATTACCGCAGCCTGCGAAAAATGATCGGCTGAACATTCACGGCGGACCGTTATATGATATGATGTGCTGCCTGAGATATGCCGCCTGAAAGTGAGTCGTTTCCCCGTGACGCTGACAGAATTCATCAATCCCCTGGCCGAACGCCTGGCTGCCGATCTGAAGCGGTGGCTCGTGGAACCCGCCGTTCCTCCCGAACTGGCCGACGGCATGCGGTACTGCCTCGACGGCGGCAAGAGACTCCGGCCGTCGCTGGTATATCTCTCCGCGCGGGCCGTCGGCGGAGATGACGGAGAAGAACTGGTTCGGCGTGCCGCCGTCTCCGTGGAACTCGTCCACGCCTACAGTCTCGTCCACGACGACCTGCCCGCCATGGACAACGACGACAGGCGACGGGGCAAGGCCACGGCGCACGTGAAGTACTCCCCTGCCATGGCCATACTCATCGGCGACGCGCTCCTGACCAGAGCGATGGGGCTGCTGGCCGAGCACGGGGGAAAAACGCCTCCGGTCCTGATCGCGGAACTGGCCGCGGGCGTCGGGGCAAGCGGAATGGTCGCCGGCCAGGTGGCCGATCTGGGACTCTGTGCAATCCCCGGCGGCCTGGAAGGAATCGAGTACATACACGTGAAAAAGACAGCGGCGCTGATGCAAACCGCGGCGCGAATGGGGGCCATCGCCGCGGGAACCGATTCAACAACAACAGATGCCGTCGGCGCGTTCGGGAAACAGATCGGGCTGGCATTCCAGATCTTCGATGATCTCCTGGATTCGGGAGAAGACAACCGGGATAATAACAGCGGCGACGATGTGAACAGGCCGCCCGGTTCCTGCCTGTTGTTTCTCGCCTCCGAGGAAGCGCGCCGACTCGGCGAGGAAAGAACTGCAGAAGCCCTCGCGTGCCTCTCGCCGCTCGGCGCCGCGGCCGAACCCCTCCGCGTGCTGGCGAAATTACTCGTATCGAGGACGAATTAACATCGTGAATAACAAAACCTCGCATGACAATGACCCGATAATCCAGAGCCCTCACCAACTCCGCCGCATGGGCCGGAAGGAACTCGCCGGTCTCGCCAAGATCCTGCGCAATCGTATCATTGATACCGTTTCCAAAAACGGCGGCCACCTCTCGAGCAACCTGGGAATGGCCGAACTTACCATCGCACTTCACTACGTGTTCGATTTCTCTTGCGATCGGCTGTTCCTCGATGTCGGCCACCAGTGTTACGCGCACAAGCTGCTGACCGGCAGATGGACCAGCTTCGAGACACTCCGACAGGCCGGCGGCATGTCCGGTTTTCCGAGTCCGGCGGAAAGCGACTACGATCTCTTTTACACCGGACACGCGGGTACCGCCATTTCAACCGCAGCAGGCATGGCTGCCGCCGACCTGAAAAACGGCCGAAAAAACAGGATTGTTGCCGTCGTCGGAGACGCGAGTATTGTCAACGGGCTCTCGTTCGAGGGCATGAATAACGCCGCGCTGCTGAACAGGCAATTCCTGATAATCCTGAACGACAACTCAATGGCGATCGACCGAACCGCCGGCGCACTGGCGCGGTCACTCGAAAAGGTGCGCATGGACAGCCGATACCTTCATCTCAAGGAATCCGCGGAAAATCTGCTCAGCCATATCCCCCTGGGGACCGAGATTTCCGGTGTACTCAAGCACGTCCGGGAAGGCCTGAGAACCACCCTTCACGGCAACCATCTCTTTGAGGCTCTCGGATTCAACTATTTCGGCCCGATCGACGGACATAATATCCATTCCCTGATCAACGTACTCAGCCATCTCGCCGATTTCGACCAGCCCACCGTACTCCACGTTCACACGGTAAAGGGACAAGGGTGCGAATACGCCCTGGAGGATCCGCAACGGTTTCACAGTCCTTCCGCCCACAAGATCGAAAACGGCAGGGCGGTCTTCGACCTGTCCTGCAATCCGACGTGGACTGAAGTATTTTCAAAATCCATCGTCCGCCTGGGAAACGAGAATCCGCGCCTCGTCGCCATCACCGCCGCCATGCTCCACGGCACGGGATTGGACAAGTTCAAGCAGGCATTTCCGGATAGGACATTTGATGTCGGGATCGGCGAATCACACGCCGTCGCCGCCGCCGCCGGCATGGCCAAGGGCGGTCTCCAACCCGTTGTCGCAATCTACTCGACATTCATGCAGCGGGCACTCGACCAGGTGTTCCATGAATGTGCCCTGCAGAACCTGCCGGTCGTGTTCTGCATGGACCGGGCGGGACTCGTCGGCCAGGACGGCGCGGTACACCATGGATTCTGGGACATCGCGGCCATGCGGTCGCTGCCCGGGATGACGGTGGCGGCACCCGCCGCCGGTCCCGAACTGATGGCCTGTATACGATGGGCTCTCGTGCAGAATGGACCGGTTGCCATTCGGTATCCGCGGGATTTTGCATTCCTGCCGGACGGGGCGGAGGATTTTCCGCCGTTCGAAACGGGACGCTCGCATGTCGTCCGTGAAGGCGGAGACGGCACGCTTCTCTCGTACGGGGCCCTGTTGAAGAATACGCTGCACGCAGCCGACATGCTGTCGGCGCGGGGCATGAAATTCGCGGTCGTCAACGCGCGGTTCGCAAAGCCCCTCGACGAGGAGGAGATCGCCGGCCGCCTGGAGGCGGGGCGCCCCGTGATCACCATAGAAGATCACGCACGGACGGGAGGATTCGGCTCGGCGGTTCTCGAACTGTGCAATGCCCGGGGACTTGACGCCAGGAATATTACCGTCCTTGGCATACCCGACAGGTTCGTGCCGCACGCGTCGAGAGAACACCAGGCCCGCATTGCCGGCCTCGATCCCCGGTCCATCGCTTCCCGGGCGATGGCGGCACTCGAAAAAGCAAGAAGCTGAGCGGCAGCACGCCGGAACGGCGCTTACCGATCATCGCGTTTCTGGGAATCGCCGGGCTCCTGATGATCGTCCCCCCTTTCACGACGGCCGGAAAAAGGACGCGGTCCCCCGCCCCCCCGATACGTGCGCATCGTTCGCTGAAATGCGTTGTACTCCTCTCGGCTGATGCGGTCGTCGCCGTTCTTGTCGGCCGTGCGTATCCGCTCCCACAGGAAGTCCGGCACTTCCTCCCTGGCCAGATGCCCGTCGCCGTCCTTGTCGCGCGTTTCGAACAGGCGCTGTATCATACCGGGCCCGAATCCCGGCCCTTTGCGCATTGAATGCGGCTTCCCGGAATGCGGCCCCGGCCGGTGGCGACCATGGCCGTGTCGGCGAAACGGTCTGCCCCGCCGCCGGCTGAGTTCATCGACCCTCTGTTCCCATTGCTCGTATTTGTCCGGCGGAAGAATCTTTTTCATTTCTTCCTTCCACTTTTCGACTTCGAGGCGTATCTCTTCGCTCGCATTCTTCCTGATAACCCATATCGCATGGTGCCGCTCTTCAACCATGGCACGCACTGCCTGTTCCGTTTCCCGGTCCAAACCGAGTTCTTCAGAAATGGAACTGGCTATTCGCATGGGCATTTCCTGCGACGACGAAGTTGCATCACCCGCTTCCACCGGTTTCCCCGCGTCCATAAAGATCAGCGAAGCGCCGACGCCTATACCGATGCCGCTCAGGAGGATGACCGCACCCAGGACCAGTGTCAGCCACGTCTGCCTGCCGTATCCGGGCGGCGGCGGCATCGCTCCCTGCGGATCATCAACCTCATCAACCTGGTGGTGTTCTACCATAACGGCGCGTCCTGTACCGGCGCTATCATGTTCCAGATCGGATCAACCGATCGGACCGACAGGTGCAGGCCGATGCCAAGGACCACGGCGGCGGCAATGCCGGAAACCGCGGCAAAAAAGGACAAGGGAAGTATCCGGCGGCGCCGCGGTGCCGCAGCCATAATGCGCTGAACGACCGCGCCCGAAACACCGTCGACGGGAACCTGTTCGCCGCGGGCGATTCCCGCCAGCCTGTCGATTTTATCCAACGTGTTCATGACCATTCCTCTAGGATCTTTTCTCTCTCGGCTATCATTTTAAGTTTATTTCGTGCCCGGTGGGCCCTCATTTTAACCATCGGAATGCTCCAGCCGGTAATCTTCGCTATCTCCTTGATACCGGCGCGTTCGAAATAAAACAGCGTCAGTACGAGCCGGTCCTTGACCGCGAGGCGCGCGAGGAGCGCGTCGAGGACCCCGGCGGCCTCGCGGGCGGATGGTTTTGTGGCCACCGCTTCCGCGCCATCCGCGTCCATCAGGGGCACCTGGCGTTGCTGCTTTTTTTTCTCTTTCCATAATCGGTAACCCCTGCGTACTGCAATGCGCTTCAACCAGTGAACGAAGGGTGCTTCCTCGCGGTAGCCGGCCAGGCTGAAATAGGCCTCGACAAAAACGTCCTGGACCAACTCCTCGCACACGCCGGGATCCCTGCTGAACCGCCACATCAGGCGAGAAATCTGCGATTCATGGCGTCTGACAAGCCGCTCGTAAGCTTCTCCGTCACCGCCGATTGCCGCCTGTATGTCTGATCTGTCGGCCTCGTTCACAATGGGTCATATTAACCGGTATCGGAATAAAGCTCACAACTATTCAATTGTAAGTGCGGCGGTTTTTTCATGCGTCGTGCCGGTGTGCGGGATCAGCGTTACCGTTCAGCGCCGAAGCCGCCGCGCGAACCTCCCCGCCTCCCACCAAAACCACCGCCGCCCGGCCCCGGCCGTCCGCCTCGCCGCCCGCCGCCCATGCGGGCGCGTTTCAGCTTCTGCATCTGCTCTTCGGAGAGAAATGCCGACATCTCAGCCTGCATTTTTTCAAAGATCTCCTTTCGCTTCTCGGGAGACTCGGCGGCCCGCAGTTGCTCGCCGTACTTCTTTCGCAGTGTTTTCAATTGTTCCTTCTGCTCATCCGTCAGACCGGGATCGAACCTGCTGCGGAACTTCTCCATGGCGGCTTGCTGTTCCTCGGTTAAAATATCGCTCATGGCATCCCGCATCTGCTTGTGGATAGCCCGTTTCTCTTCAAACGTCTCGGCATTCTGTAGCTGTTCGCGGTATTTCCGCCGCACCGCCTCCATCTTTTCCTTCTGCTCGTCGGTCAGGTTCAATTCGGGTCGTTCGGGGCGACGTTCCTCGAGTTTCTTTTTTTGTTCATCCGTAAGAACTGACTGTATTTCCTCGTGCATCTTCTCCATGTATTTTTTCCTGATCTCTGCGATCTTCTGCTGCTGGTCCTCGGACAGGTCCAGGCCCCTGAAGATACCGCCACCCGGTCCGCCCCGGCCACCGCCCCTGCGGCTGTACATTCCACCCCCTCCCCCCGGCCCGCCCGGATGCCGCCTGCCGCCGCCGGCCGCAGACAGTATTCCGGCAGTGGTCAGAAATACGGATACGAAGAAGACTGACCTCATCAAGTTCTTTGTTGATTTCATCTTTCTGTTCCTCACGTACGGTATTACGCTTTACCCAAAGACACGCCTTCGGGCTTCAACCGGATAGTGTGAGAAAATTGCGACAGGTAACACACTTTTTGCCGTTAGTGTCGATTCCACTATAAAAAATGTGCGGGCGGCACTGTCGGGGATGTCGACAGTGCCGCCCGCTCGATGCAGACAACATCGATGTGTGTTATCTCAGTGACACCGGGCTATTACTGCCACCTCCTCATAAAGCCGCCGCTCCGACCGCGCATCATCCCCCGGCCACCGCCGAAGGGAGGACCGTCGCTCCGCCCGCGCA
>CAZLBC010000061.1:24672-28239 GCA_964557575.1 uncultured Planctomycetaceae bacterium | reverse complement strand
GCAGAGGATGAAGATCCCCAAGACATGGACCGGCGTGAGATTGTTTTTTCTGCCCGGCGCATCGGCGAGGCCGAACTTTCTCGGCCTTGACAGCGAGCGGACCAGCCAGCCGATCAGCAGAAGGGCCCCGAGCCCGAGTATCGCGTACTGGAGGGTATGGAGGGCGTACGGATCCCCGGCCGGCCGGCTCGCCGGTGCCGTGGCGGTGTCGGAAGACGCGATAATACGGTACAATGATACGGGTGTTGACGGATGCATGTTTTCGGTCAAGGATGCTGGCAATGGCGAACACTATATTGGATAGGATACTGGAAACCAAGCGAAAAGAGGTCACCCGCCTCGTGGCGACCGGAAAGCGGGAGGACTTCGTATCCGCGGCGGGGGACATGCCGCCCGCCCGCGACTTCGTCGATGCGGTCGCCAAAACCGGCCCCCGGCCGCTGAACCTGATCGCTGAAATCAAGAAGGCCTCGCCGTCACGGGGAGTCATCCGCGCTGATTTTGATCCGGCGGCGCTGGCCCGCGATTACGCGGCGGCCGGCGCGGACGCCCTGAGCGTGCTGACCGATGAGCCGTATTTCATGGGGGCTTTGGAGTATATTCAACTCGCGCGGGACGCGGCCGGCCTGCCGGTCCTCCGCAAGGATTTCCTGGTCGATCCCGTCCAGGTCTGGGAATCCCGCGCCGCGGGCGCCGACGCCGTGCTCCTTATCGCCGCCGCGCTGGAGCCGTCCCTGCTGGCCGACATGCGGGCCCTCGCCGGGGAACTGGGCATGGGGGTGCTGCTGGAAATACACGACGAGGCGGAACTCGCGAAGGTCGCCGGCGCCCTGCCGGGACCGTCCGAGGGCTGGGTCCTGGGTATCAACAACCGGGACCTGGCGACCTTTGACGTGGTTATCGAAACCACGCTCCGCCTGCTGCCCCGGGTGCCGGCGGGGACCGCGGTGGTATCGGAATCGGGGATATGGACCGGGAAAGACGTGGCGCGCCTGGCCGGCGCCGGTGTCCGGGCGGTCCTGGTAGGCGAGGCGCTGATGCGCAGCGGAGACGTTGTTTCCGCCGTGGAAGCACTCATGGACACGGAGGTCGGCAGTGACTGACGACAACAATCAACAAGCGCGGCGGGGGGGCGGCAATGACCGAATGAAGAACCTGTTTGCCGTGGTGATGCTGGCGGCGGCCGCGATCGCGGCGGCGGCGGCCGTCTACATGGTTACCCGCCCGGTGGATACCTCCCCGGGCGTATCCGACGCCCCGCCCGTCGATGAGAGCGAGATGCGCGTCGCGGTGGCGGAGGACATGATACGGGCGGGGAACTTTCCCGACGCGGTGAAGATGCTGCGGTCGTACGTCGAAGATCACCCCGACGCGGTCAAACCCCGGTTGATGCTGGCGGAGTGCTGTATCCGCATGCGGAAATGGAAGGAGTGTCTTCAGCACGTCGACGTCGTCCTGTCCGCGGTGCCCGGCCAGCCGCAGGCGCTGTGGTACAAGGGCGAGTGTTACGAGCAGCAGAACCGCGGAGACGGGGCGAAGTATTTTCGCCGGGCCGCCGATCACCCGGAGGCCGGGGAAAAGATCTGGGGCATGTACGGTCTGTTTATGCTGGACGAGGGGCATTACGCCGCGGCGGAGAAGTACCTGCTGAAGGCGCGGGAGACGGGCAGCCGGAGCGGGCTGGTGTATACCGGGCTGGGCAAAATAGCCCTGCGGCAGGGCCGGCTGAAGGAAGCCCTCCGGTATCTCGGCCTCGCCGTCGAGATACGACCCGGCAGCGGCGACGTGTGGTGCACGCTGGCCGATGTCCAGATCAGGCTGGATAAGACCGACCAGGCCATAGCGTCCCTTGAGAAAGCCGAAAAACTGACGTCGGGTATCACCCGGGGGATGGTGCTGCGGCAACTGGGGCGGCTGCACACCGGCAGGGGGGACTGGCATGCCGCCGCGGAATCGTTCGGCGCGGCGTCGGACTATCCCCCGGAACGCGGCGAAGCGGCCCTGGAGGCGGCGAAGTGCTACTATTTTGCCGACAAGCCGGGCGGCCATGAACTCGGCAAGGCGATGCAGTATATCGACATCGCCGCTGCGCTGATACCGGACCACGAGGATGTCGCCGCGTGGAAAGAGAAGATCGAAAACGCCCGATACGGTCCCCCGCAGCCGGCGGGCGACGACGGCGGTTCGTTTATGGACTTCTCTCCGGAACTGGAGTAATCAGGTCCTGGTATCGTCCCCGGGTTCCTCCGGCCCGCCGCCTTCCTCCGCGGGTGGCGCGGGTTCGGGCGGCGACACGGGCCGGGGTTCGTCGGTCGGCGGTTCTGCCGGGGCGGGTTCCTCACCGGCCGGTTTGACGGGAACCGGCTGCGGTTCACCGGCCGGCGCGGGTTCGCTTCCGCCCGGTGGGGAGACCGGCTGCGGTTCATCCATGAGCCCGTCGGGCAGTTCGTCCTGGCCCGAAATCAGCGGCTGGCGTCCCTTTGCCGCTTTTTTCTGCTGCAGCAGGGGCATCTTTTCCTTCACCTCTTTGCCCATGCGGCTGTTCGGGTATTCCCGCATGATCTCCTCGCCGGTTTCAATCGCCGTGTCCCACTGGGAGTCGGCTATGGCGATGGAGAACTGCACCCCGAGGTTGTGCAGCCGCTTTTTGAAGACGTCGCGCGCCGATTCCTTGAGGGCCTCGCCTTCCTGCGGCGTCAGGTACTTGTCCAGTTCCTTCAGCAGATCGTAGCTCTTGTTGACGTCCTCGACCCTGACCGCGTCGCCGTAGAGCTTCAGCAGGTGTGCCTTGTACGCGCTGCGGGCGCTCTTGATCTTTTCCGAAAGCGCCGTGATGCGGGGATGGTCGGGATAGTTGGAAAGCAGCCGCTTGCTCTCCCTGTTCGCCTCGACCCAGTCCCGTTTCTCGATGAGGCTCTGGACGTTGCCGACCTGCTTCTCGATCCGTTCATCGAGCCCGGCTTTCTTTGAGTTCTCAACCGCCGCCTGCAGTTTGTCGGCGTCGTTGCCGAGCATGCCCAGTGCCTTTGCCTCGTCGATTGCCGCCTGCGCGCCCTCGAAATCGTGCCGCTCCAGCAGTTCGTCGATCGACGTTCGCAGCGCGTCGAGATTTTTCGACCTGAACGCCAGTTCCTTGATCTTGTCGCAAATCTGTTCCTGGTCCGCCATGTTTCTGACGACCTGTTCCTGGTCCCAGGCTGCCGACAGGATTCTGCTCAGGTACATGTTGCCCTGCTCCCCGATCTTCTGTGAGAGAAAAAGGATCCGCGCCGTCACCAGCACCGCGATGCCGATCAGGCCCAGCAACAGGAACTCCATGGCACTTGCCAGCGGTTCGGTCCACCAGTCGGCCTGATGATCGGCCGTTACCCCCGCCGAGATAAACCTGATGCCGATCGCCATTACCGTAATCACCGCCACGACAAACATCAAAATCGTGATACCCCCCAGCATCTTCTCCGAACCGGTTTCCTGGCTCACGCCCGTGTTTTGTTCCTGCTGTTCCATTTTTATCTCCCGGATGGTTTGAAAAGAGAGAATCCTGATGTATTCTACAGCTTTTACCCG
>CAZLBC010000061.1:0-24572 GCA_964557575.1 uncultured Planctomycetaceae bacterium | reverse complement strand
CTGCTGTGGCATTCGAGCGGCTCACATCGCCGCCGGGCGTCATCAGCCTGCATCGCCGGCTCGTTTCACAGAGCCGGCTGCTTCGGCTTCTTCGCCCGGCGACGATTCGCTCGCTCTCGGTGCGACGCTTGACTCGCCGGGTAAAAGCCGCTTTTACCCGTGGATGCTCGTGTTGTGTCGGCTCGCGTCAGTTACAATGCGATGCTGCTGTGGCATTCGAGCGGCTCACATCGCCGCCGGGCGTCATCAGCCTGCATCGATATTTCCGACAAGCGCTTATAGTAGTATTCGACAGGATCGATCATGCCGCATGAGAAGATGGATGAGCGACAACTCGCTTCATACCTCGGTATGGGGCTGAGGGAAATCACCCGGCTCGCGTCCCGGGAGAAGATTCCCTGTCGGAGAATCGGCCATAAGCATTACGTGTTTCGGAAAGGGGAAATCGATCACTGGGTATGGCAGCGCATGCACGACTTCGACCTCGATCGGCTTGCGGACATAGAGCGGGGGGTTGTTTCGCACCACGGGATGGAGGAAAACATCCCCATCGTCTGTCCGCTCCTCGACGAACGGTACATGGCGATACCGCTCGCGGCCCGCACGGCGCCGGCGGTCCTGAAACGGCTGGTGTGCCTGGTTGCCGACGCCGGACTGGTTCACGATCGCGAGTACCTCTACGATCAACTGCGGGGACGGGAATTGGACGGAAGCACCGCCATCCTGTCCGGCGTTGCCTTTCCGCATCCCGGGCGCACGATGCCCTACCTGCTTGATCGCAGCTTTATCGCGGTCGGCCTGACGCCCTCGGGGATACCCTTCGGTTCCCGGGACGGTAAGCAGACCCGGCTTTTTTTCCTGATCTGCTGCAAGGAGGAGCGGACGCACCTGCACGTGCTCGCACGCCTGGTGCGGATCATCGAGGGCATGGGCGGCGCGGGGCCGCTGCTTGAGGTTGGGGATCCGGAAGAATGCGCGGAGTTGATCGCGCACCGGGAGATGGAACTGATCTGCCGGAGCGCGGGGGCGTGCGCGGAATGAAAAACGCCGCACGGAAAAGCGAAATCCTGTTCGACAAGGATTTCCTGTCGCGGCTGGAAAAACTGTACCTGATCGCCGGGCGCATGGCCCGCGGTGCCGGAAGCGGGCAGTTTCGGTCGCGGAGACTGGGTGACGGGCTCGAGTTCGCCGACCACCGGGCCTACTCCCCGGGTGATGACATACGGTTTATCGACTGGCCCTGCTACGGCAGGCTCGAGAAGTTGCTGATTCGCCTTTTTCACCGTCACAGCGAGGCCGACCTGGCGATCCTGCTGGATACATCCGCCTCGATGGCGCCCGGAGGCAACAGCGCACTTTTCGACTATGCGCGCCGGGCGTGTGCCGCGCTGGCGTACGTGGCCATGGGCAGCGGCATCAGGGTCATCCTCATGCCGTTTGCCGACCGGCCCGGCGATATCGTTCGTACGGGCCGCGACCGGGCCAGGATTTTTCCCCTGCTCGCATCGCTCGCCGGGCTGGTTGCCGGTGGTGACACGAACCTTTCCGCGGCGGCCGAGCGGCTCGATGTCCGGTTCGGCGGAACCGGCTGGGTGGTCCTGGTCAGCGATATGTGGACGCCGCTGCCGGCCGTTGCCCCCGCGCTGGACCGGCTGGTCGCCGGCGGCCGGGAACTGGTGGTCCTGCACACCTTTGCGGCCGAGGAGTCGCAACCGGCGCTTGACGGACACCTCCGCCTCGACGACGCGGAAACGAACGCCAGCGCGGGGGTCGATGTCACTGCCGCCCTGCGCGCGGCCTACGGCCGTCGCTGGGAACGGCGACGATCGGCCATAGAGCGTGAAACCCTGCGGCGGGGGGGGACGTATATTCAGGCGTCGTCCGCCGTTTCACTCGAGAAGCTGATCCTTGAATCCCTGCGGCGGGCCGGCGTCCTCGGCTGAGCCGCTTGCGGCACATGTCGCCAGGTGGTATACTCCCCGGCTCGTGCCGTCGCCGGACGGTACGGAAGTGAGCAATCCGTCAGCACGTTACTGGAGATTTCAATGGACACAGAGGCGATCGAGAAGGCACAAAATCATTTTGGCGAGTTGATACGCTCCCAGGCCGAGCGGGTTGAGGCGATGAAGCGCGAAGAGGAGTTTATCGATTACGCGCAGGTCAAGCCGATCGTCATCGGGGTGGTCGGCGGTGACGGCATCGGGCCGTTCATCGCCGCCGAGGCGCGGCGGGTGCTCGAGGATCTTCTCGCCGACGCGGTCGGCGCCGGCGACATCGCGTTCCGCACGATCGAGGGGCTGACCATCGAGAACCGGGCCGAGCGCATGCAGGCCATACCGGACGATGTCCTGGCAGACATCAAGAAATGCCACGTCGTCCTGAAGGGGCCGACCACGACGCCCCGCAAGGGCGACGAGTGGCCGAACATCGAGAGCGCCAACGTCGCCATGCGGCGGTATCTCGATCTCTTCGCGAACGTGCGGCCCGTCAAGGTGCCGTCCCAGGGCATCGACTGGATGTTCTTCCGTGAAAATACCGAGGGCGCCTACGTGCTGGGCAGCCACGGCATCAATGTCACGGATGACATCGCCTTCGACTTCAAGGTTATCACTACCCAGGGGGCCGAGCGGATCATCCGGCTCGGTTTCGATTACGCACAGAAAAACGGCATCGACCGGGTGACGCTGGTCACCAAGGCAAACGTGGTAAAGACGACCGACGGCAAGTTCCTGGACGTCGGATATCGGATCGCCGGGGAGTACCCCGACATCGAGTGTGACGACTGGTACATCGACATCATGACGGCGAAACTCGTCGACGAGAAGCGGCGCAGGGATTTTCGCGTCATGATTCTGCCGAACCTCTACGGGGATATCCTGACCGACGAGGCCGCCGAGTTCCAGGGGGGTGTCGGCACGGCCGGCAGTGCCAATATCGGCAAGCGTTACGCAATGTTCGAGGCCATCCACGGATCGGCACCCCGCATGGTCAAGGAAAACCGGGCGCAGTACGCCGACCCGTCGAGCATGATCAGGGCCGGGGCGATGCTGCTCGAGCATATCGGCTACACCGACCTCGGCAGGAAACTCGAAATGGCCCTCGACGTGTGCGGCCAGTACGAAAAAAAGGTCGTCATGACCGGGCGCCCGGAGGGGGGGACGAGCGAGGAACTCGGCGACTACCTGCTCGAGACGGTACGGGCTCCCGACCTGCAGTCGAAATGGGATAACTATAACAAGTAATATGGTTTATCAAAATACCGGGAGCCTGGTTGCCGCTTCGGGCCGGCTTAAAAAAAAATTGATAAATAATTGTTGCTTAAATATGTTTCCATGTATATAATGCGGCTGATCGATCACTCAGTGATCGATCGCCGTCCGGTCCCCCCCTGCCGGGCGGTAAAAGCGGCCGTTTTCTCCCCCTTTTACGGCCGCTTTTTTTTTATACTGCCCCTGTTAAAACCGCACGTTACCCGGCACGCCTCTTTTGGCCCGCCTGCACACCCGATTCGCTCAACGCGGCTCATGTGCCACGCAATCGCTCGTCGGGCGCGCAGGTGAACCAACACTGACGCACCATGTATTCCTGCAGTCTCAATCAGGAGCAGTATGTGCTAAACAATCACGGCTCATATAATGGTAGTGGCTTGACTTCACTTCATAATTATATATTATAAACATGGTTTGTTTTATAGAACAGATGGCCGGCACGGATAACAGCACAATGGGTCGCAGTAATAAGACAAACGAGACCGACCGCTACCATATACCGAGCCTCGTCAGGGCACTCCGGGTTGTAGAGTACCTCGCCGATCATCCCTGCGGTGCGACGCTCACCGATATCGTCACGCACCTGAAGCTCCCAAAGAATTCCGTCTTCCGGATAACCACCACCCTCATGTCCGAGGGATACCTCGTGCGGGACGATGACACCATGCGGTTCCGGCTGACGCGGAAGTTCCTGGCCTACGGCCTGACGGCAGTCAGCGAGGAGGACATCATAGAGAACGCGCTGGATATCATGCGCGATCTCCGCGATGTAACCGACACCACGGCATTCCTGGGAACCCTGTACGGCGCCGAGGGCGTCATGATCGAGCAGGCGCCGGGCGGCCATCCGTTCAAACTGTCGGTCGACCTCGGGACCCGTTTTTACCTGCACAGCGGTGCCCCGGGCAAGGCGATGCTGGCGTTCCTTCCCGGGCAGCGGCGGGAACAACTCATGACGCAGATGCATTTCAAGCGTTTCAACGAGCGGACGATCACCGATCGCGACGACTTTCGAAAGGAGCTGGCCGGGATCAGGGAGCGGGGGTACTCGGTCGACCGTGCAGAGGAATTCGAGGGCATACACTGCGTCGGTGCCCCCGTACTCGATTACAGCGGCGCTGTCGTCGCCTCGCTGTGGATCAGCGGCGCGGCGGTGGTTCTGCCGGAAGAGAAATTCGATGAGTACGGTCCGATAGTCCGCGAACACGCGCTGCAGATTTCGCGGCGCCTCGGTTATGATGTAACGGAGAGACAACAATGAAACCTGCCGGATGCGCCAGTGCCCTGTTGCTGTATTGTGCCGCGCTCTCTGTCGCGGCGGAGCCGGGAGCGGTCGTCTTTGATTTCGAATCGGGAGACCTCCAGGGCTGGAAGGTGGTCGAGGGGTCGTTCGATACATTCGTCTGCGATCGCCGGGTCTTCCATCACTCAAACAAACCCTACAACAACCACGGAAAGATTTTCCTCTCCACGCTGGAGCAGAAAAACGGCAGGCCGAACGACACGTACACCGGGGTGGCCGAGTCGCCGGTCGTGACACTCGCGGGTCCGAAGATTCAACTGCTCGTCGGCGGCGGCAAACACAAGGATACCTACGTCGCCCTGTGCACGCTCGACGGCAAGGAAGTGGCGTACGCCCGCGGCGGCAACACGCAGACAATGCGCGCGGTCGAGTGGAACGTGCCCCAACTGGTCGGGAAACCGGTCTTCCTGCGGATCTTCGACGGAAACACCGGCGGCTGGGGACATGTCACGCTCGACCACGTCAGGCTTGCCGGCCGCGTCGACGCGGCGGCGACGAAGAAGCGATTCCAAACGAGAAAGAAGGTGCAGCACGGGCCGCTCTCGCCCGCGCCCGGCGGAGACCGTGCGTCCCTCCTGGCCGCGGTCAAGGACCTCGCGGAGACGTTCGGCGAGCGCTATCCGAAGGGCCGGGCGTACCGCGATCGGATCGAAGGCGCGGCGGCGGCCGAACTCGACGAGATCCGCCGGGAGGCGCTGGTCGCCAACCCGCTGGTCTCCGGCCGGCCGCTGGTCTTCGTCACGCGGCCCCAATACCGGCGGGACCATCACAACACCGCCACGATGTTTCAGACCGGCGAGATAAACACGCGGAGTTACCGGGGGGGCGGCGCGCTCAAGAAGATCGATTTCGCCGCCGGCGGGAAGGTCACGATTATTCACGATCCCGGGCCGGAGGGCACCATCCGCGACCCGGGCGTGAGCTTCGACGGCGAGCGGATCGTCTTTTCGATGCGCAAGAATATCGAGGACGATTACCATATCTACGAGATCAACGCCGACGGGTCCGGGTTGCGGCAACTGACCGCCATGCCCGGCGTCTTCGATATCGACCCGGTCTACATTTCCGGCGGCGATATCATCTTCACCTCGTCCCGGGAGCCGAAGTACTGCATGTGCAACCGGCACATCATGGGCAACCTCTACCGCATGGAGGGCGACGGCGCGAATATCTACCAGATCGGCAAGTCGACGCTCTTCGAGGGCCACGCGGCCGTGATGCCCGACGGGCGGATACTGTACTACCGCTGGGAGTACGTCGACCGGAACTTCGGCGACGCGCAGGGCCTCTGGGTGGTGAACCCGGACGGCACGAACCACGCGATTTACTGGGGCAACAACACCAACTCGCCCGGCGGGGTTATCGACGGACGGATCATCCCCGGCACGCAACTCTGTCTCTGCACCTTCACCTCCTGCCACGACCGGCCGTGGGGTGCCGTGGCGATTATCGACCGCAGCAGGGGAGTCGACGGCCGTGAGCCGGTCGTCGGGACCTGGCCGGCCGATGCCGTAACACTCGTCGGCAAGGGCAACTACGATATGTTCAAGCAAGTCAAGCCCAAGTACGAGGATCCGTATCCCCTGGATGATGATTATTTCCTGGCCTCCCGCCAGGTGGGCAAGAAAGAGCAGATGGGGATATTCCTGCTGGACACGTTCGGCAACGAGATCCTGCTGCACACCGAACCGCCGGGCTGCTACGACCCGATGCCGCTGGCGCCGCGAAAGAACCCCCCGGTCAAGCCGATCACCCGCGACTTCAAGAACGAAAACGGCATCTTCTACATTCAGGACGTCTACATCGGCACGCACATGGACGGTGTCGAGCGGGGCGACGCCAGGTATCTCCGCGTCGTCGAATCGCCGGAAAAGAAAAACTGGACACACCCTTCCTGGGGCGGCCAGGGCGTTCACTGCCCGGGCATCAACTGGCACAGTTTCGAGAACAAGCGGGTCCTGGGGACGGTGCCGGTGGAACCGGACGGCTCGGCACATTTCTCATGTCCCGCGGACCGGTTCGTCTTTTTCCAGTTGCTCGATGAAAACGGCATGATGATCCAGTCGATGCGGTCCGGGACGATCATCCAGTCGGGCGAGCGGCAGGGATGCGTCGGCTGCCACGAGAACCGGGTTCGCGACGTCCCCGGACGGGACCGGGTCAAGCCGGCGGCCCTCGGCCGGCCGCCGGACCCGATGGAGGGCTTCCAGGGCGAGACGCGGATATTCTCGTTCCAGCGGGACGTCCAGCCGATCTTCGACGCCCGCTGCGTGAAGTGCCACGACTTCGGAAAACCGGCGGGAAAGAAACTGCGCCTCTGCGGGGATCGGGCGGTGTGCTTTTCGGCGTCCTACGTCGACCTGTGGTCCCGGGGGTTTATCAACTGCGTCGGCGGGGGGCCTGCGGCGATACGCCCGCCGCGTTCCTGGGGATCTCACGCCAGCACGCTGACCGGCGTGATACGCGGGAATCATCCGAAACACGAAAAGGACCTGGAATTGACCGAAAAAGAGGTGCAGACGGTGATCACCTGGATGGATCTGAATGCGCCCTATTACCCCTATTACGAATCGGCCTATCCCCGCAATCCGACGGGGCGGTGCCCCGTGAACAACGGAAAGCTGAAAAAACTCGGAAAACTGACGGGGGCGAAATTCGTCACCCGCCACGGGAAGAATCAGCGGACGGCGGTTTCGTTCGACCGGCCGGAAAAGAGCCCGTGCCTGGCGAAGCTGAAGAAGGGGTCGCCGCAGTACCGCGCGGCCCTGGCGATCATCGCGGAGGGGAAGGCGAACCTCGCGAAGACGCCCCGGGCGGACATGGAGGGATTCGTGCCGTGCGAGAAAGATCGCGATCGGCTCCGGAAGTATGAAAAGCTCCGGGGGTTCGAGATGCGGAACCGCGCGGCGATCCGCGCGGGGAAGAAGGTCTACGACCCGGGCATTGACCGGTAAGCGGAACCTGACGCCCTATTCCGCGCCGTCCCAGCAGTAGGTGCAGAGTTGTTCCTTCGGCAGGCCGATCGCCGCGACGAGATCGTCGAGTTCCTGGTACCGCAGGGACGTCAGGTTCAGCCGCTCCCTGATCTTCTCGACCATGCCGCAGAACTTTCCCGACGCGCAGTCCGTGTAGTCCGCCGGCACCTCGCCGATATTTCCCTCGATTTCCTCGATTGCCCTTCGGCCGGCGAGGTCGAGTTCCGACCGTGAACGCGAGAAGTTCAGGAACTTGCAGCCGTAGACCAGCGGGGGGCATGCCGGCCGCATGTGAATTTCTTTTGCCCCCGCCTCGTAAAGCCGCTCGATCGTGTCCTTGAGCTGGGTGCCCCTGACAATGGAATCTTCGCAGAAGAGCAGTTTCCGATCCCGTATCAGTTCGGGGATGGGGATCAGTTTCATCTTGGCGACGAGATCCCGGACCCGCTGGTCCTGGGGCATGAAACTCCGCGGCCAGGTGGGCGTATATTTCACAAACGGCCGCTGGAAGGGGATCGTGGATCGGTTGGCGTACCCGATCGCGTGGGCGGTGCCCGAATCCGGGATGCCGGCGACCACGTCTATGGCGACATCTTCCTTGTCGGCGAGCGCCGCACCGCAGCGGTTCCGGACCTCCTCGACGTTGATGCCCTCGTAGTGTGACGCCGGGTAGCCGTAGTAGACCCACAGAAAGCTGCAGATCTGCATCCGGTCGCCCGGGGGGACGACCGTTTCGAATCCGCTTTCCGTCATGAAGACGATCTCGCCCGGACCGAGATAGTGCTCGACGGTGTAACCGAGGTTGGGCAGTGCGCACGTCTCGAGTGTCGCGGCACACGCCCCGTCTTTCCGCCCGATCACGACCGGGGTCCTGCCGAGCTTGTCCCGCGCGGCGTAGATGCCCTCTTCGGTCAGCAGGATCACGGAACAGGACCCTTCGATGGATTCCTGCACGTTTTGTATGCCGTCCTCGAACGAGGATTCCCGGTTTATGAGCGTGGCGACCAGTTCGGTGGGGTTGATGTCGCCCCCGCCCATTTCCGAGAAGTGGACCGAGCGTTTTTCGCACGCGTTTTTTGCGAGTTCCTCGGCGTTTTTGATCACGCCGACGGTAACGATTGCGTACACGCCGAGATGGGACCCGATAATGAGCGGCTGATCCTCGTAGTCGCTGATGACCCCGATCCCCTGGTTCCCGTGCATCAGGCCGAGGTTGTCTTCGAACTTCGACCGGAACTGGTCGTTCTCGATATTATGGATAAAGCGCGTAAAGTCGCCCGCGTCCCGCACGGCCATCCCGCCCCGGCGGGTGCCGAGGTGCGAGTGATAATCCGTTCCGTAGAACAGGTCTCCGACACAATCGTCCCGGGACACAACGCCGAAGAAACCGCCCATGACAGCCTTTCCTTTCCTGTTATAATAACCACCGGTCGATTCAAGAAAAAACCGGTCTCACCCCGGCGACCGGCGCCACACGCGAAACGGCGAGTATACGCAATCCGGGACTTTCAGTCCACGTACTGCGGTGAAAAATATTCGCGGCCGTTGCATTCACGGCGGCGTGCACCTATGCTTTATCTTCCGGCGGGTACCCGATCGAAAAAGCGTGCCGGAGCCCTCGCGGAAACGGCCGCATTTCTTCGGGAATACGACACGGTCCAGCGCGTGTATTTCTGCTGTTTCTCTGCATCCGATCGCGCGGCGTACGAGCAGGCCTTCAAAGAGATAGGAGACGGGCAAGATGACGACGATGAAGAAATCCATGGATCGGCGCTGTTTTCTGCGAACCGCGGCGGGCGGGATTGCCGGCGGACTTGTCGCCGGGACCGCGCGGGCCAAGGCCGCCGACCCGCTGAACGTGCTGCTGATCACGGTCGACGACATGAACTGCGACTCGGTCGGCGCCTACGGGTGTACTGTGCCGGAGACGACGCCGAACATAGACCGGCTGGCCGCCGAGGGGCTGCGGTTCGAACACGGCCACGTGACGATCGCCGTCTGCCAGCCCTGCCGCGGTGTCCTGGGAACCGGTCGGTATCCGCACCGGAGCGGTATTGAAGGTTTCGAGCACCTGCCGAAGGACCGGGAGGATATGCCGACCGTGATGGGCCGGTTCAAGGCGGCCGGGTACCGGGTGGGGATACTGGGCAAGGTCGGGCACTCCACGCCGAAAGCCGGCTTCGCGTGGGACCTGTCTTACGACATGGGCGAACTGGGGGTGGGTCGCGCCCCGTCGCTCTACTACCGCTACGCCCGGGAATTCCTCGACGCGGCCGTGAAGGACGGGAAGCCCTTCTACCTGATGGCCAACGCCCACGATCCGCACCGGCCCTTTTCCGGCAGCGACCAGGAGGCCGGCAGGTGGAAAAAGAAACTCAACGATATCCCCGCTCCCTCGCGGGTGTATACACCCGACGAGGTATCGGTGCCGGGATTCCTGCCGGATCTTCCCGCCGTGCGCAGGGAAATAGCCGAATATTATTCGTCGGTGCGGCGGGCCGACGACACCGTCGGGGCGATCCTGAAGGCGTTGAAGGACGCCGGCCGCGCGGGCGACACCCTGGTGATGTTTATCTCAGACCACGGGATGCCCCTCCCCTTTGCCAAGACCAATTGCTTTTACCACAGTACGCGGACGCCCTGGATCGTCCGCTGGCCGGGCGTCACGAAACCCGGGGATGTCGACCGGCAGCACTTTATCTCGTGCGTGGATTATATGCCGACGGTTCTCGATGCCGCCGGCCTCGAACGCCCCGGCGGGATGGACGGATGTTCCTTCGTCCCGGTTTTGAAGGGCGAGCAGCAGGCCGGCAGGGAACGGGTGTTCACCCAGTTCCACCAGACCGCCGGCCGCAGGCGGTATCCCATGCGGGCCGTGCAGGACGGCCAGTTCCTCTACATCTTCAATCCCTGGTCGGACGGGAAGCGCGTCTTTCGAAACGAGTCCCAGTCGGGCCGGACGATGAAGGCCATGGTGAAGGCGGCGAAAGATGATCCGAAGATAGCGAAACGGGTGAAGATGTTCCGGTTCCGGGTCGTGGAGGAATTCTACGACCTCGAGAGGGATCGCGACTGCCGGGTCAATCTCGTGGACGACCCGCAGGCGGCCTGCGACCTGGAAAGGCTGCGCGGTGCCCTGGAGCAGTGGATGGAAGAGACCGGCGATGGTGCGCTGGCGGCATTCAGGAACCGTGAGGATAAAGAGGCCCTGGAGAAATTCATGGCCGCCCGGGACGCCCGGTCGGGCCGGAAACCCCGCGGGAAAAAGCGGAAGAACCGGTGAGTCCTGTTCCGGGAGCCGGGCGCATTCGATGTTGACGACACTCAAGGAGAAGAGAGATGGAATTGTACGAGGCGATCAACAGGCGTTACAGTGTCAGGGAATACCGGAACGATGACGTCGAAGGTGAGAAGCTCAAGCGGGTGCTCGACGCCGGCCGGATGGCCCCCAGCGCCCGCAACCGGCAGGACTGGAAGTTCGTGGTCGTCAGGGATCCGGCGGTGAAGACGGCCCTGGTCGAGGCCGCGGAGCAACCGTGGATGTCCGCCGCCCCGGTGATTATCGCGGTCGTCGGCACGGGTAACAACACCATGTTCTGCGGCGTGCCGTCGGATCCCGTGGACTGCGCGATTGCGCTCGACCACATGACCCTCGCGGCCGCGGTCGAGGGCCTCGGCACCTGCTGGATCGGGCACTTCAAGCAGGATGAATGCAGGAACATACTCGGCGTACCCGCCGAGTACACGATCATTGAAATGCTTACCCTCGGTTATCCGGCCGGGGAGGTACCGCCCGCAAAAGACAGGAAAGCGCTCGAAGAAGTGGTTTGCTACGATCGCTACTCGGCGTAATGGACCGCCGCCTTCCATGTCGACCGGAAAAACAGTGAGAATCGGCACCCGCCGCAGCCGCCTTGCCCGCGTCCAGACGCGACTGGTGGCCGATATGCTCGGGCGGGCGTTTCCCTCATGGGAAACCACCGTGGTGACGTTTGATACCGCCGGCGACCGTCGGGCGGGGCCGCTGGCGACGGCGGGGGGCAAGGGCCTTTTTACCGCGGAACTGGAGTCCGCTCTCCGTGACGGCCGGGTGGATATAGCGGTTCACTCTGCAAAGGATATGCCCGCGGTGATGGACGATGGCCTGGTTATCGCCGCCGTTCCCCCCCGGGGTGATCCGGCCGACGTCATTGTGAGCCGTTACGGTACCCTGGAAGCGATTCCCCCGGGCGCGCGGGTCGGGACCGGCAGCCCCCGGCGGGCGGTTCAACTCAGGGCGCTCCGGGGGGACCTGGCAATCACCGGTATCAGGGGAAACATCGAAACGCGCATCGACAAGGCCCTGGGTCCGCGCCCGGAACTGGACGGCGTGGTACTCGCCGCCGCGGGTCTGCACCGCGCGGGGATGTTCGCCGCGCACCGCGATGCTGTCTGCCCGCTCGATACCGCCGCGGTCCTGCCGGCCGCCGGCCAGGGAACGCTCGCGATCCAGGCCGCCGCCGCGAACACCGGGCTCGTCGATTCACTGGGTGCCGTGCACCACGCGGATTCGGGTGCGGCGCTTGATGCCGAGCGCTGCGTCGTCGCCGCGCTGGGGGCCGATTGCGGCAGCTCGCTTGCCGTCTACGTCAGGCGGGAAACCGGCGGCGCGGGGAGGTGGGTCGCCTCGGCCATGGTTTCGCGGCCGGACGGAAGCGGCATGCTTCGCCGGGAGGCGGAAGGCACCACCGCCCGGGAATCGGCCGCGCGGCTGCTGGCGTGCCTGATCGACGCCGGCGCAAAGAACCTGGTGTGATCTCGTTTGAAGGTTGCCATGGGAAGGAAGAAGTGTACAGTGTATGGCTTGTTCCGGGCTGAACACCGCCCGGCGATATACCGTGATGTACGACCGGTTGGAATGGAGAGAACATGAGAGACGTAAAAGAAACCGAGATTTCCCGGGCGATACTCGACGCGTGGCACGAAAAGCTCTCTTCCGCCATCGAAAGCGACGTGATTATCGTGGGTGCGGGGCCGTCGGGACTCGTGGCCGCGTCACAACTGGCGGGAGACGGATTCAACGTGGTGGTGATCGAGAAACGGCTTTCTCCCGGCGGCGGCATATGGGGCGGCGGCATCGGCATGAACGAGGTCGTGGTCCAGGAGGACGCCGGTGAGCTGCTGAGGGATTTCGGTATCAGCGGAAGGGAACGGGGAGCGGGTTTCTACACCGTGGATGCCGTCGAACTGGCTTCCGGATTATGTCTGCAGGCCATACGGTCCGGGGCGACGCTGATAAACATGATGGAGTCCGAGGATCTCTGTCTCTCTGACGGGAGAGTTACCGGGGTCGTGGCCAACCGGACAACGATCCTGGGGAACCTTCCCGTCGATCCCATTGCCTTTTCCGGGGCTGCCGTTGTGGACGCGACGGGTCACGAGGCCGCGCTGGTAGGGTTCCTGCGGGACCGGGGGCTGCAGATAGCGGGCGACCGCGGGGACTATGACGTCGAGGGACCGATGGATGCCGCGGCCGGCGAGCGTTTCGTGTCTGAAAACGTGACGGAAGTGTACCCGGGGCTCTGGATTTGCGGCATGGCGGTGTGTGCGGTCCTCGGCGGTCCGCGGATGGGGCCGATTTTCGGGGGCATGCTCCTGTCGGGCCTTGCCGTCGCGGAGCAGGTTTCCGCTTCAATGAAGCGCTGATGCCCCGTTCAGCGGGTGGTCGGCGCGGTGCACCCGGTACTCCGTCAACAATCCACGCCACAGCGGCTTTGAACCGCAGGTGCAGTCTTGGCAGGGCACTATTCCTTGAATTCGACGCGCGTCAGCTCCGGGCGGAGCACCAGGACCGTTTCGAAGGTGATACCTCCCTTTTTTCGCGTCAGAAAATGATGTCCCATGCTGGAAGGCCTGCTTGACTGTGCGCCGGGACCGATGATCAGGAAATCGCCCTTCGACACCTTCAGGCTGAAGGTCATCGACGTGAAATCGAATATCTTCGGACGCCTGACGAGTGTCGTATACCCGTCTTTCGTCGTGGACAGCCGGTAGTGCCTGGTGGTGCGTATCTGGGGTTGTATCGTCAGCAGCACGGAGTCCCGGTCGTATTCGTTTATGGTCGGGCACAGCAATAACAGGTTATCTCCCGGCGGGTAATCGCTTCCCTTCAGGAAGCCCTTGTCGGTGTACGAAAAAATGGTTTGGACGGGGCGTTTTTCCTGGACGACGACCGGCGCGGGTTGTCCGGGCGCCGTCTGGATGTCAGTCATTTTCACTGTCTTGGCCGTCAGTTCCTTCAGGGCGCGCATCACTTCCGGCCAGGTTTCTTCTATCCCCAGGCCAACGCGAAACCCGTTCAACCCCAGCACGCTCGACTTCAGCGCAACCGGTTCCTCGTCGAGATAGTTCCAGAGCTTCCCCGACCTGCTGGCGGATCCGGCGGGCACCTCGATCGTCCCGACGCGGATCTTGACCATGTCCACGAATTTCTTGATTGATCCGTCCGAGGACTTTTTCGTACCCGTAAAAATCTTGCTGCCGACGTCCTTGATCTCCTGGTTCGGATCGTTCTTCGTATTGCACCCGGCGGGGAGCAGCATCAGGGAGGCCAGGAGCAGGGCGGTCGTCGTCGGCGTTGGATTACCGATGGGTTTCATGTGAAATATTTCGCCGCCGCGGCACACGCGTCTCCCGCCGCTCTGCGGGTGGCCTGGACGGATTTGATCGTGTGTGATGCGGAAACGAACATGGCCTCGAACTGGCTGGGGGCGATATAGATGCCGTTGTCCAGCATCGATGCAAAAAAGGCCGCGAAAGCGCGGGTGTTCGCGGTCGATGCCGACGTGAAATCCGTCACCTTCTCGGGAGTGAAAAAGCAACTCAGCATCGAACCGACTCTGCTGAAAAACACCCGGTCGGCTATTCCCGCCTCCCGGGCAGCCTCGGCCAGGGCCTGTTCGAGCAGGCTTGCTATCTCTTCGAGATTCGTGTAGAAATCCGGTTGACCGAGGATGACATCGAGGGTTGCCAGCCCCGCGCACATGGCGGAGGAGTTCCCGGAAAGGGTGCCCGCCTGGTACACGTCGCCCCGGGGGGCCAGGTGGTCCATGATATCGGCCGGTCCTCCCACCGCGCCGATCGGCATCCCTCCGCCGATGATTTTTCCCATGGTGGTAAGGTCTGCGGTGAATCCGTACACTTCCTGTGCGCCGCCGGCCGCCAGGCGAAAACCGGTCATAACCTCGTCGGCGATCATCAGCGCGCCGTGTCGGGTGCAGAGCGAGCGTATCGATTCAAGGAAGCCGGGCACGGGGGGAATCACCCCCATGTTGCCGGCAACCGGCTCTGCGAGGATCGCGGCGATTTCTTTTCCCCGGGCGTCCATAAGGGCCTCGAGCCCCTCGACATCGTTGTATTCGGCGGTCAGCGTGTCGTGGGCGACCGTGTTCGGCACGCCGGCGCTGGACGGCGTGCCGAGCGTCATCGCCCCGCTGCCGGCCGCTACCAGCAGCGAATCGCTGTGGCCGTGGTAACAGCCGTTGAACTTGACGATCAGGTCCCGCCCCGTCACCCCCCGGGCCAGGCGAATAGCGGTCATAACGGCTTCGGTGCCGCTGTTTATGAACCTGACCTTTTCCACCGCATCCATGACGGAGATGATCCGCTTAGCCAGATTCGTCTCGGTCTCCGCGGGGGCACCGAAGACCAGTCCATTGCGGACCGCCTTGTTGATCGCGGTCGTTACCCGTTCATGACAGTGACCGAGGATCATCGGTCCGTACCCGCACACGTAATCGATGTACTCGTTGCCGTCTATATCGGTTATGGTTTCCCCCTCGGCCCTGGCCATGAACACGGGATTTCCGCCGACCGCCGTGAAGGCCCTGACCGGCGAGTTGACGCCGCCGACCAGCGAGTGCAGTGCCCGCTTGAAAGCGGCGTTGGATTTTTCGCGTGTTCCGGACATACGAAATATCATATTGCCGTTTGCCGCCGTTGGCAACAACCGGGTATCGGACAATAAAAGAGGAATTCATGGATTTGACTCACACGGTCGATGTTATACAGTGAATATCCGCGCTTCGGAGACCCCGGCGGCGTGCACACTGGCAGGAGATACCATCGGTACGGTGATTCGCACATTCCGCGGCAGGCGCTGTTTCCTGCGGGCACTGGTGCTTTTCGGTTCGTATGCTGCTGCGCTGCTGCCGGCAGTCGCGCGGGCCTCTTCCGAGACAATCGCGTCCCTGGTCGACGAGTACGAGTCATCCGGGCGGGGCAGAATCCATCTTTCGGTCGTCCGGGTGCCGTCCGGCGAGCAGATCGTTTCCCGGCGGAAGGATACCCCGGCCGCGCCGGCGAGCAATCAGAAACTCCTGACCGCCGCATTCGCACTGGCGAGACTCAAGAGCGACTACCGGTTTCGGACGCGCGTGTATCGCGCCGGGCGGGACCTGGTGGTCGCGGGGGGATGGGATCCCACGCTGGGCGATCCGGTCATGGCGTCTTTTTCCGGCGAATCAATTTATGCGCCGCTCGACGCGTGGTCCGCGGCCGCGGCGAACGCGGTCGGGAAGAAGATAGCGGGCGACCTGGTCATATGCCGTCATTTTGAAAAGAGGGCGTTTCGTCCCCCCGCCTGGCCGCGGCGGCACCATAATAAGTGGTACGGGGCGCCGGTGGCGAAATTGAATTTCCACGACAACTGTTACGACGTGGTGTTTGTCGGCAACGGCCCGGCCGTGCGGCCGCGCGTCACGCCCGCCAGCAGGTATATCGGGGTCAGCAACCAAACGCGCAAGGGCCCCCGGCACCTGTGGTCGCTTTCGGAGAGCAAAAACGGCGCGCTGCTGACGATATCCGGACGGTACCGGACGGCGTCGCGCGACCCCATATCCGTTCCCGCAGAGGACCCGCCGTTACTGCTCGCCCGGGTGTTTGCCGACCGTCTCGCCCGGGCGGGCGTGGAAATCGCCGGGGGGATACGGCTGGTCGACGAAAACATGGTGCGCCTGGCGCATGCCGAGCTGATCGCGGAAACCGCCACCCCGCTTCAGCGGGTACTGAAGCGGGCGTGCCGGCGAAGCCTGAACCTCGCCGGCGAATGCCTGTTCCTGTGTGCCGGCGACGGGACCTGGTCCGGCAGTGCGCGGATAATGGAGCGTGTGCTGCGGCGGGAATACGGCCTGTCGGCCGACCATCTGCACGTCTCAGACGGCAGCGGGCTGAGCGGTGAAAACCGGGTGACGGCGGCCGCCGTGACGAAGCTGCTTGCCGCCGTGCAGGACCGTGCGGCGGGACGCGAGCTGCTGGCGTGTCTCCCGCGATCGGGCGAGGCCCGCACCACCCTTCGCAACCGCATGGATTCAGACCGGCTGAAGGGACGCGTCGCCGCCAAGACCGGCTACGTGGCGGGGGTGGTCGCCCTGAGCGGGTACATTCTCGACGGCGGGGGCAAGCCCGGGCTGGCCTTTTCGATTCTCATCGACCGGGTGCGGGGGGTCGGCGCCGCGAAGTCGATAGCCGACCGCGTCTGCGCCTATTTCGTGACCTGGCTGGACCGTTAAAAAGGGGTCAGAACTGTTTTATGTTCTTTTTATCCATTGATTTAAAATAGTTCTGACCCCTTTTTATTCGACGTCGATGCAGACCAGGTCGCCGTTGCTGTTGCGGCAGTAGATCCGGCCGTTGGCCAGCACCGGCATGGTCCACTTCTTGTGTTTCGGCGTGAGGACCTTTCCCGCGGCGATCTTCTTGAAGCCGCCGGGGTCGGCCGCGGCGATTGTCAGGACGCCCGCCTTGTCGATGGCGATCAGCCTGCCGCCTGCGGCCATGAGGTTCTCGAAACCCCCGCCCTGAGACCATTTCATTTTACCCGTGCCGACATCGATGCAGCGGAGCCGGCCCGAGCCGGTGTTGCCGTGCACGCCGTAGAGGTGGCCGTCGATTAATATCGAACTGGCGAAGTGGTTGGCGAGGTTCTTGTTTTCCCAGACCGCGCGGGGGCGTGAACCGGACATATCGAGCAGCGTGCAGCCGCGGTTGTACCCCGAGGAGACAAAGAGCTTGCCGCCGCCTGCGGGAATGGGATCGGCGGCGTTGACGTCGTACTTCGTGACCCACTGGTGGAACCAGAGCCTGCGGCCGGAGGCGAGATCGACGCCGTAGACTCCCTTTTCGCCGAAGGTCGCGACCAGCTTTTTGCCGCCCGATGCGAAGACGACCGGGCTGGCGTAGCCGCACTTGCCGGGCGGGCCGGCCCAGATCTTGGCCCCGGTGTTCTTGTCGAGCGCGATGCCGTGCGTGCAGGCGTTCACCAAAACCATGTTCCCCGCGATCACGGGCGAACCGGCGAAGCCCCAGCGGATATTCTTGGCGCCGAATTGTTTCATCACATTGACGTGCCACTTCTTGGCGCCGGTCTTCGCGTCCAGGCAGTGGAGGTCGCCGTTCCGGCTGAAGGTGTAGACGACGCCGTCGTCGAGAACGGCCGACGCCCGCGGCCCGTCGTAGTTACCCTTGTCACACGGGTATTTGAACTGCCACAACGGCTTGCCGTCGGCGGCCTGCAGGCACTGAACGACATCCTCGTTGTTCCGGTTTCCGAGGATGTAGAGCGCGCCGTCCTTCACGGTCGGGCAGGAGTGCCCGGCGCCGACGTTCGTTTGCCAGAGGACCTTCGGATTGTTGACGGCGGCCGCGTTCCAGCCCGTCTCGGCGGAGATGCTGTTTGCCGACGGCCCGCGCCAGCGGGGCCAGTCGTCGGCAATGGCCGGGGATGCGAGTGACAGGATGAGGCTGATGATCGCCGTAATTGTTGATACACCGTTTCTCATGGTTGGAAGTCCTCCTGCGGGTTTCTCCTGATGGGTCTGAATTACTTTTCCAGGATCCAGATATTTCTGAACTGGAGCGGATTGCCGTGGCCCTGGAGCTTGATCGGACCGGGCGTCCCCTCCGGCTCCTTCCGGGCGCCCCCCGTCTTGCCGTCGATTTCGAAATGGTCGTGAATGACCACGCCGTTGTGCCGGAGGGTGATCACGGCGTTCCTGACCTTTTTGCCGTCTTTGACCTTCGCGTTCGTGAATGTAACGTCGAAGGTCTGCCAGGTCAGGGGCGGGTAGCACATGTTCACCTTCGGGTCGGCCTTCTTGTAGATCCCCCCGCACTCGTTGTTCACGCCCTCGAGCCCGAAGGAGTCCAGTATCTGGACTTCGTACATCTCGACCTGGTAGCACCCGCTGTTCGCCCTGCCCTGGCCCCGCGCCTGCGGGCGGTAGGGGAGCATGAACTCGAGGTGCATCACGTAATCGTTGAATTTCTGCTTGGTGCGGATGTCCTTGCCGTCGGTGTTCAGACGTTTCGTCTCCGTGTCGAGGCGGCCGCCCCGGAAGGCGTCGGTATTCGTCCCGTCGAAGAGGACGATCGCCCCGGCGGGCGGTTTTTTGCCCATCGTCGGACTCGTGCGGCGCGTCTTTTTGCATGCGATCGCCGCGCCCGCGTCGGTCTTACCGGTCATCGTGTCGCCGGCGATGACGGCCGTGCACTTCACGTGACCCTCGGGGGGAAACCGTTTCGTCGCCGAAAACCGGTCCGGGGGGCCGGCGAGGTATGTTCTCTTTCCGTCGGCCGGGACGAACGTGACTTTTTCACCGTCCAGCGTTCCGTCCATCAGTGCCCGGTGTTCGCCGTCCCAGCCGTCGCCCGGCAAACCGCCGAAATAGATGACCGCGTGGAACGCGCCCTTGCCGAGGTCGACCACCCGGCAGCCGGCCTTCCTGCCGCCGAGCGTGCCGGTATACTCACCCTGGAACCTGAACCCGGCGGGCAGCTTGGGATCGTCGACGCTGGCATAGACGGGGGTCGGTTTTTTCTTTTTCTTCTTTTTCTTATTCGCGGCGTCGGCCCCGGGTATCGTGACGGCCAGCGAGGCGCAGAAGAAGGCAAGGGCGAGAACGGCACACCGGCTGTTGCGATTTGTCATCATGCAGTCTCCCGGTTCTGTAGGACATGTTTTCTGCAGCACTATACGGCCAAAGGCCGATTCCCGCAACCGTCAAAAGGGGTGAATGTATCCACGCCGCGGACGGTCCGATCGTGCATGCATATTACGAGAATACTGTCACGTACACGAAGAGCCCCAGCGCGGCCGCCATGAACACGACGCCCGCCCGGCCGATCCACATCGTCGGTCGCGGGGGACGGAAGCGGGGATCGGTGATGTGCCGGGAAACGCAGTAGTTGTTGAGGGCACAGAGGCCGGGGGCGATGGCGAGGCTGATGATCGCCGCGGCCGTGACGAGTGTCACCGGATTTCCGACGGTGTATATCATGATCGCCGCGCAGAGCGAAGAGGCGACGACGAATCCGCCGTACAGGATCTTTTTGCCGGTCTGCGCCCCCAACTCGGCGACGGCCTCTGAAAACGACCGGGAGAACCCGTCGATGACCGTGTAGGAGGTGGAAAACATGGCGAAAAAGGCGGTCAGCATGAACACGTGGTACATCCAGGCGCCGAGGATGTCCGTGTAGGCCGATGAGATGGCCGCCGCGAAACCGATCCCGGAGAGTTCTCCGCCCCGCCCCGCGAGGTGCACGGCCCCGAGGCACATGAACATGATTCCGGTCACGGCCGACAGGGCGTAGCCGGTCCGCATGTCCGCCATGGTCATCCGGAGTTGCCCGAGGCGGTCGGTGCCGGTATCCAGTTGCTTCATCTTCTCGAGCGTCCAGAACGAGTGCCACACGGAGACGTCGATCCCGGTGGGCATCCAGCCCAGTATCGCGGCGGCGTACCGCGGACCGAACTCGAACGCGGGGTACTTGAAGAGATGGGAGGCGAGCACCAGCCACAGCAGGGTAAACCCGAACGAGGCCCCGGCCCGCGGGCTGAGGACCAGGTGCGATCCGCCGATGCTGGTGGCGGCGAGGAGGATGCCCGGGCCGAAGCGTTTCCACGGGGATATCTTCATGCCCTATTATGACACGAGGAAACCGCCGGGCCAACCGTTATGCGCCGCTGCCCACCCGGACAGAGCGGTTATTTGAATGTCACTGCCCTGCGGGTGGCGTCGTCCCTTATGATGTCGCCGGTATCACAAGGGGCGCGACTGGTACGATCTTCTCTGGTATCGCTCGCAGCGCCCGCCGGTAGAGCCGAACATCGGCCAGTTGCAGCATGCGCTGGACCAGACGCAGGGCGGGTGTTTTTGACGCGCACGACTGGAAGCGGTGCGTGGCGGAGAAGCTCGATCATATTGACTGCCGGGCGCTGGTCGATGACGTTTCCGATTTCCTTGAGCGCCCCGGTGACGCGGCCCTCCTGACGCGCGAGCATCTTCTTTCGGTGCTGTAACCGGCCAGCAGCGCACTGCAGGGCATTCTTCCGGCCTTCACTGCCCGGCGTCGCGAGCTGAAAAACAGTAAAGAAACTTGCAAGATATGGTATTATCATATATGATAAGAGTATGAACCATGGCATATCAGAGTTGCTCAGCCGGCAGCGCCTTAACAAGGGACTTTCACTGTCTCAGCTTGCCGCGCGCGCGGATACGTCACCGGCTACCCTGTCGCGTTACGAAAACGGCTGGCGGCGATTCGAACTGTATACCTTGAGGAAAATGGCGAGTGCCCTGGGGTGCCGCCTCGAAATCGACCTCGTGCCGTTGAAACAGGAAGTTGGCAGTCCTGAAAAGAACACTGTCGTCGACACGCTCAAACGCCTGTTCTGGGACAGTCCCCTTGACGCATCGCTGCTTGATTCATATCCGAAATGGGTGACGCGAAGAGTACTGGAATTCGGCACCCTGGACGATGCCCGCATGCTGATATCGTACCTGGGCAGGAGACGGTTCCTGGATATCACGTCGCAGATCGATTTTACGTGTGCAAAGACGGCCGTATTCTGGGAACGCATGCTGGAAAAGGAGAACATCGCATGCACGAAAAGGTCCTTCCGGCAAACAGTCAAAAGATCCTGGCCGACTTAGCGGCGCTCGACAACGAGGCCCTTGACGGGTGGATACTCGCCGGTGGTACGGGATTGGCACTGAGGCTCGGGCATCGCATCTCGGACGACTTCGATTTCTTCCGCAGCGAGGGCATGGCAACAGCGGCCCTGCACGAGGCGCTGGGTTCGGCTGGACCGTATGAAACCCTGCAAGACAGCGAGAAAACCCTCACCGTGCTGGTCGATGGTGTCAAGATCTCCTTTTTCCAGGTGCGTGACCCCGTTATCTTCGATACGCAGCCATACCTGTTTTTCTCTATCGCGGACACGAAAGAGATCGCGCTGATGAAACTGATCGCCATAGCGAACCGCGGCAGCCGAAAGGATTTCATCGACCTGTATACGATCCTGCGCGACGGGCCCGTTCTGCGCGACTATTTCGTTATGCTTCCGGACAAGTACGGCGCGGAACGGATCAACACGTATCATATTCTCAAAAGCCTGACGTATTTCGCGGATGCCGAGGAGGAACCGCCGCCGAAAATGTTTGAACCGTTCAGATGGGAGGAATGCAAGGCCTTTTTCATCCGCGAGGCGCATTCGATCATCCTTAATGACTGACGGCGATGTCTATCGCGGCATAAGAAATAGTTTTGAGGGCGGCGTCATATACCGTTTCAAGGCCACATCGGTCGGTTCGAGTAAGAGCCTGTCCGAATAACCACCTGGCTTCGGCCGGCTGCGGCGTCGGGCTGCATCGCCAACCCGGAGACGGGTTGCCTGCTTCGCCTTCCTTGCCCGCGGCCGCCTCGCTCGGCCTCGGGCCGACGGGGGGTTACTCGGACAGGCTCTAAACAGGGCCTGCTGAACAATTCGGCCGTCGACGAGAAAGAGACACGTTTTTCGCACGTCAAGGAAGTCGAAGCAGGCGATTCTATACGAATCGTCGATGGAGGCTGACGATGAGGTGCGGAAAAATGTCCTTTCACAGGCAGGCTCTGGATTGTTCAGCAGCCCGTAAATAATACTTTTTTTTTAACGTCGCAACCGACTACACTATTCCCATGAAGTTGACTCCCGCAGAATTGAGGATCTTCCGCGAAATGTCGCCTGCCGACAAGTTGAGGCAGGTTGCCTCGATGTACCTGCAGGCAAAAGAGTGGAAGCGCGCCGCCTTGAAAAAGCAGCATGATGACTGGAGTGACGAGCAGATAGACCGCCGTCTCAAGGAGGTGTTTCTCTATGGATCAGGTTGAGCTGTTCCTGGTATTCACCCGCCCCCTCGAACAGGCGGGAATCAATTACATGGTCACGGGCTCGGTTGTCAGCATGTTGTACGTATCGATATGGATGTTGTATCCGACTGGGCCGATCGCCTTGGCATTCAGGATCAGTTGAAGAGAGTCCTCGAAAAAGAGTAACCCTGCTCATTACTGCATCCGGCTCGGATGGAAAACGACGGGTCCAATGAGGCGTTATCTTCCCGCCCTGTAGTTTAGATCCGGCAGCCGGCGCGCACGGGTAACCGTGACGCGGGTTAACCGTTGTTTTCACGCTTGTAATGGATTATCATAAAACCACTTTCTGTTGATGGAGTTCAGGATGCAGTATGATTTTGAATGGGATCCAGAAAAACAACATGAAAAAGGAATATGATTTTTCAAAAGCGGAGCGAGGCACGTTTTATAACGAGAAAGCCAGGCTGAATATACCGGTTTACCTGGATTCAGATATTCAGGCATTTGTAGATACTATTGCCGAAAGCAAAAACCGGGACGTGTCGGCCGTTGTCGACGAACTCCTGAAGAAAGATATGGATATAGCCGAGATGACACGTTGATCATGTGCGTCCGCTCCGCTGTATACGAGCATACGCGCGATTGCAAAGACCGGGATGCGGGTTATGTCACACCGGGTTGATCTGCCGGGATACGAGAGGAGCGAACGATGCGAATGATAGTGATGTCGATCATTTCAGCGGCGGGGGTTTTCTTTTCGGCGGCGGCGGTCTTTTCCGCGGCGCCGGAAGGGGGCCGGGAAAAACACCCCGTCCCCGGCGAGCGGGACCTGTCGCAGGCCCGCACGCTCGTGGCGGAGGTCTACGGTGCGGACATCAAGAAGGCCGCGAAACCCGCGCAGAAGGCGCAGCTCGCCGCGACGCTGCTGAAGGACGCCGGCGAGGCCGAAGACCCGGCGAGCCGGTACGTCCTGCTGACCGGCGCGCTGAACCTCGCCGCCGGCGCCGGCGACGTGGAGAAGGCATCGGCGGCCCTGGACGGCCTCGGCGCATTCGACGCCGCTATCGCGGCGATGAAGATACAGGCCGCGGAAAAGCTCCTCGCCGCGGCCGGCAAGGAGTCCCAGCCCCGCGTGGCGGCGATGTGCCTGGACGCGGTCGGCGGGGCGATAGCCGCCGACGATTACGACAGCGCCCGGCAACTGGCCGACTGCGCGTCCCGGTGCGCCCGGAAGGCCCGCGACCTGAAACTCGCCCGGCGGGCGATGCGGACACAGGCGGAGGTCAACAAGCTGGCGGCGCAGTACGCGAGGGTGCAGCAGGCCCTCGAGAAGCTCGAACAGGATGAGAACGACCCGTCGGCCAATCACACCGCCGGGAGCTTCTACTGTTACGTGAAGGGCGACTGGGAGCGGGGCCTGCCGTTGCTGGCGCGGTCGGCGCGGGAACCGGCCTGCTCGGTCGCCCGGATAGAACTGGGCGGCGTCGACGACGCCGCCGAGCAGAACCGGCTGGCCGACGCGTGGTGGGACCTTGCCGAGGGCAGGGGCGCGACGGAGGCGGCGCATATCCGCGCCCACGCGGCGGCCTGGTACCGGCGGGCCCTGCCGGGGCTGGGCGTCTTGCTGAAAAAACGGGCCGAGAAGCGGCTGGCGGCCTGCCGGGAGGCGGTGGAAAAGGCCGGCGACACGGCGGTCGCCGCCGCCCCGTCAGGGCCAAAGACGCTGACGGTCGCGCTGCCGAAGGGCGTAACGATGAAGTTCGTCAGGATTCCCGCCGGGAGCTTTATGATGGGCTCCCCGCCGGACGAGGCGGGGCGTGACAGTTCGCGCGAAGGCCCGCAACACGAGGTCACGAT